>NZ_ATXC01000001.1:0-718887 GCF_000421485.1 Desulfurobacterium sp. TC5-1
CTAAAAGGTAACGGAGGCGCCCAAAGGTCCCCTCAGCGCGGTCGGCAATCGCGCGTAGAGTGCAAGGGCATAAGGGGGCTTGACTGCGAGACTGACAAGTCGAGCAGATGCGAAAGCAGGGCCTAGTGACCCGGCGGTTCTGAGTGGAAGGGCCGTCGATCAACGGATAAAAGCTACTCCGGGGATAACAGGCTGATCGGTCCCGAGAGCTCACATCGACGGACCGGTTTGGCACCTCGATGTCGGCTCGTCGCATCCTGGGGCTGAAGCAGGTCCCAAGGGTTGGGCTGTTCGCCCATTAAAGCGGCACGCGAGCTGGGTTCAGAACGTCGTGAGACAGTTCGGTCCCTATCCGCCACGGGCGCAGGAGGCTTGAGGGGAGCTGCTCCTAGTACGAGAGGACCGGAGTGGGGGCACCTCTGGTGTACCAGCTGTGGTGCCAACCGCACCGCTGGGTAGCCAAGTGCCCATGGGATAACCGCTGAAGGCATCTAAGCGGGAAGCCCACCCCAAGATGAGGCCTCCCTTGACCGTAAGGTCAGTAAGGCCCCTGGGAGACTACCAGGTTGATAGGCTGCAGGTGGAAGCCCGGTAACGGGTGGAGCTGAGCAGTACTAATCGGCCGAGAGCCTCGGCCTTCTATCTACTTGAGTAATCCGGCTTCCCTGTTCAGCTGTTAAGCTGACAATTGAATGTGAGAAAGCAAGCGATAGCCTGGTGCCCATAGCGGCGGGGAAACACCCGATCCCATTCCGAACTCGGAAGTTAAGCCCGCCAGCGCCGATGATACTGCCCTGGAGACGGGGTGGGAAAGTAGGGCGGTGCCAGGCTTTTTTTATGCCTTCTTTAAAAGCTCTGTTCCGGAGGTGGATTATGGAACTCTGGGTAAGGGCTGGTGATGAGAAGGTAAAGCTCCAAGGTTCTTTAAAAGCCATCTATCAAGCACTCCTTGAAAAGTTCAAAGAGTCACCTCAAATACTTGCCTTTAACGGTTCTAAAAAAGAGAGAAGAAGATTTAAAAGGGAATTAAGGGCAGCTAAAAAAGATCTTTTAAAGGCTGCTGAAAATTACCTTAACTGGGTTAAAAGCTGCAAAAGGTTGTTTAATTGATGGGGGTTATCCCCTTTTTTCAATTAGGTTTAAAAAATCTTTTACCGAGGATATTAGCAGCTTTTTATTTGCTTTTAAACTTTCAAATAACTTTCTTTGTCTTTCTCTTAGTTGGTCTTTATACTTAATCTCCAAAAGTATTCCGTCTTCTGTAAGGAAATCTATTTCTATACCGTTCCGGTAAATATAGCAGGGTTTACGGTTTTTTATAGTTATGTAAACGAGGTTTTCAAATACTGCACCTTTGTCTCTAAATCCTGTTACGGCGTTTCTTATACCAACGTCTCCAACGTATAGCTTTTTGGGAGATTTTACCCTTTCGTTTATCTTTCCGCATCTTTCTACAAGGTTAACCATGAAAGTTTCTTCGAAGTAGCTAACAAACCTTCTAACGGTGTCGGGGCTAATACTAAGAATTTTAGCCAACCTGTTGATGCTTATTTGTTTACCCGCTCTTTCCATAAGAAGACAGAAAATCTCTCTTAATGCACTCTTATCCTTTATGTTGTAGTAAGCGGCTATATCTTTGTAGAGAATATCATCTATCAACTGTTTAATGTATTCTACATCTTCTGTTAATACGTATTCGGGAATGCCTCCTATATTCATGTAGTTTTCAAAGTAACTTTCTAAAAGGTGTGCATCGGACTTTCTAATTTTTCTTCCTTTAAACTTTAAAAATTCAAAGAAATCAAGAGGAAGAATTTCTACTATCCTTTCCCGACCTGTTAGAGTGGCTTTTTTATCTTTCAAAATTGATGATGAGGAGGAAGATGCAAAAATTTTTGTGTTATATAAATCATAAAGATTTTTAAGTTGCAAGGAAAAGTTTTCTTTGTAGGCTACTTCATCAAGGAATATGTATGTTTTGTCAGAAAAAGAGATAGATTGGGTTTTGTAGAATTCTTCAACTATTTCCAGAATTGAAAACTTTTCAAGACCGTAGAAATCAAGTGACACGTAAAATATCCTGCGCGGTTCTACTCCAGATTCAATTAAATGATCTATAAAGAGTTTCATTATGGTTGTTTTACCCACTCTCCTGAGACCGGTTAAAAGAACCACATCTTTTGTATCAAGAAGCCGAGAAAGTTTAGAAGTATACTTTTCTCTTTCTATTTTTCCCTCTGCTGCCTTGTTTCCTTCCCACCATGGATTAAAACGGTAAAGGATAGTCTCCATCTTTACGTCACCATCGTATAGATTTGCTCAATTTTATACGATATTGTCGTATAGGACAAGTAGAGTCTTTTCACCTTTCCCCTGATAGGTTTGTTTTCGTCACTCTTTATGTAAGTTTTTAAGGAGGTTGAGCGCGTCTTTGTATATTGGTTGGTCTATAAAAAGATCACCGCAGGTAATTCCGCCTTTTCCCTCTTTTAAGGCTTTTTCGTAAAGTTTAACTATCATCTGGGCTTTCTCTATCTCTTCTCTATCCGGCAGAAATATGCTATTAGCTATTTCTGTCTGTTTTACAGATATGCACGATTTTCCGTTGAATCCTATCATTCTGTCTTCTTTGCACTCTTTCTCAAACCCTTTTAAATCTTTGTAGTTTTGATAAGCTGGAGCTACAGGATTCACGTTAAATGTCCGGCACGCTGTCACGAATCGCGTTTTTATGTAGGTTGTTGTAGGTGATTTTTCTATGAGATTTTGCGGCAAATTGAGGTCACTAAAAAGGTCAAGAATACCAAGGTATGCAGTTTCGACTCTTTCTGAAGCAGTGAGAATTTTTTCAAGGTTTTTTATTCCTTTTCCAGTTTCTATTGATAAGTGTATTTTTATCGTTCTTTCAGGGAGTTCCCTTGATTTCTCAAATCCGCTTATAATTGTGTCAAGGGCTATTACGTCGTTTTCAGATTCCACTTTGCTGAGTCTTACGGCATGGGGAAGAGATGGCAGGATTTCCGTTATATCATCGTAAAAAAATGGGGAATCTATAGAGTTAATTCTCACAACAAGTTCTTTGTCCTGAGAGTTTCTCAGGGAAAGCAGGGTTTTAATAATTTTTCTTGCAACCTGTTTTTTTGAATCTGCAACACCGTCTTCTAAGTTGAATATGATTATGTCAACGTCTCTATCAAAGATCTTTCTCAGATGTTTAACTCTGTCGCCTGAAACCAAAATGGCAGAGCGGATAAACCGTTTCCTGACAGGTTCTCTATATTTAACGGGATTTTCGAAAGGTTTTAACTCTTCAATGTTTCCCGTTTCTACTACCTTTTCAGCTGTTTCAAAAAACTTTTCTATATCCATTTCACACTCCTTTAAAACTCCTTTAAAAGACCAATTTTAGACCGGCGAAGATACTCCTGCCCGGTTCGTTGTATCCATAAGCGAGCTGATAGTCCTTGTCTGTGATGTTTATGAACTTAACGTAACCCGTCAGGTTTTTCCTGAATTTCACGGATATGTAGCAGTTGTATATGGTAAATGGTGGAAGTGTTACTTTATTTGCCGGCCATGTACTGAAATTGTAATCGTACCGTTTCCCGTAATGAATAGCAGAGAGGGTTATTGAAGCTTTTTGTACATTTTTACTGAAGGAGATTTTATACATATCTTCAGGAAGTCTCAAGGTTGGTTCCCATCCATAACCGTTGTTCCATATAGAGTGGGTATGAGTGTAGGAGGCTTTTAAATTCGATTTTAACGGAAGTTTTAAATTGACGAATGATTCTGAGCCTTCAGTTTTTCCTCTGTTTCCGTTTATGTAGGTTAAATAGCCTTTTGCTGGATCGTAGGTTGTCGTTATTACGTCGTTAATTTCTGTTTTAAAGTAGCTTACGCCAGCTGTTCCACAGTTTCCAAATTTTTGCTCTATACCTGCCGTTAAGCTCTTGCTTTTTTCAGGTTGAAGGTTTGGATTGCCGTAGAAGTTCCAGTTTGGATATTCACCATAAAGCTGGTCTATGGAAGGTGCCTTAAAGCTTTTTCCGTACTGTAATTTGAGAGTTGTTTTTGTCATTTTTACTGTGTAACTTCCGGCCAATTTATAGGAAGTGAACGTCCCGAATGAAGAGAAGTGGTCTTTTCTTACACCTGTGAGTATGTTCAGATTGTGCAGTTTAACATAACCGTTTAGCGATGCAGAATCGGTCTGCTGACTTTTGTCTGAATAGGTTGTTGTGTCCGCTACGTCAACTCTGTGGCTAATTGACGGTACAAGTGTAAGAAACTTTGAAATTTCTGTTTTTATGTTTGCATCTGCGTAATAGGTGCTTCCTGAATAGTATGTGTGGGTACCGAAGTCATAATCGTCAAAGTTTCTCTGAGATTGCGATGTTCCTAAGTCCACTCTGGCAATGGTTTTAGGTGATAATAGGAGCTTTCCGTTAAGTGTTGTTGTTAGACGGTGATATTTTTCAAGACCGTTATCGTATTCACTTTCTCCTGTTTTGTAGTTAAAGTAGTTTTTAACTTTTAGGTTTTCTGTCAGAAAAGAGGAAAACGTATAACCGATGGTTTTGTAGTTTGCACTTTCCCTATCGCCATCCCCTTTTATGTCGTAACCATCTGTTCTAAAGTTGGTGAAAAATATATCAAAAAGGGAAGTTCCCTTTTTCAGTCCTGCTTTTACTGTGCTTTTCAACGTGTTATATGAACCGTATTCAAGATGTATAGAGCTTTTTCCGTCGGGTTTTGTTATGATGTTCACAACACCTGCCACGGCTTCAGAACCATAAAGGGCGCTCTGTGGTCCTTTCAAAATTTCTATCCTTTCCACGTCTGATAGGTTTAAAAGGGATAGGTCAACAGTTCCGTCAGGTGTAGAAGGATCGTTAACAGGAATTCCGTTAACCAGGAAAAGGATATATTTTTTATTGAGTCCGTATATGTAAACGTTGGACACTTCTCCCCATCCGTTGTCTGAAATGGCTATTCCAGTTGCTGTTTTAAGGACATCTTCTATGTTTTTCACTTCCAGTTTTTCTATGTCACTTTTAGTTATGATAATGATGTTATCACCTGTCTTTTCTTCTGTTACGGGAATTTTGGTACTTTGAACAATTATCGATGGTGTTTCTGCTTTTACTGCGATCGGGATGGTTGAAACTGTCAGTATGATGGTTGTCAGTTTTAACAACTGTTTCATACAGACTTCCCTCCTCTATATTACAATCTGATTTTTACTGTCAACTTTCTTGATGTTTATGTTGCAATCGTAGAGGTATGAAAGAAACTGTTCAAGATTTTCTGAATGTTCTGCAGTTCTCCCTTCTTTTATTCCCACAATGGAATCGGCCGTATTTAGTATAAAGTTCAAGTCGTTAGACACAATTATAACAATTTTCTGCAGTTCTTTCATCTTTAAGACAAACTCTTTTAAAAGTTTTAACACAGAAATGTCGAGGAAAGCACTGGGTTCATCTAAAAGGACAACTTTTGGATCTATTACTTCAAGTCTTGCAAGGAATAGGCGAACCTTTTCTCCTCCGCTTAACGTCAGCAGCGGTTGTTTTTTAAGGTTCTGCAAGTGGTATTTATCCATTGCTTCGTATATCTTTTTTTCGCAGGTATATGTGAGATGAGATGTTATTCTTAATATTTCTTCAACTGTAAGTAATGACTGTGGAAATTCTTGAGGCAGTAGGTTTATCTGTTTAATTCTACTGGTCAGGGGAAGTTTTTTTACCTCTTTTCCATTTAGAACTATTTTACCCTGGTAATTTAAAAAACCGGTAATAGCTTTTAACAACGTTGTTTTCCCGCTTCCATTTTTTCCGATGATGCCTGTTATGTTTCCTTCTTTTACTGAAAATGTGATTTGTCTGAGGATGTTTTTATATCTGACATTTTTCACTTCAAGCAAGGTTTTTGTTCCTCCAGAGAATGAAGATAAATGCAGGTGCTCCAACGAGTGCTGTTACAGTTCCTGCAGGGATATCGTAAGTAGCGAATACAGTTTTAATTATCCATTCTGAGAGTATTAAAGCTGTACCGCCGGCAAGGAGGGAAAATTTTAAAAGTTCTTTTGTTTTCTGTATCTTTAACAGTCTTCCAAGGTGGGGAATAACTATTCCTATAAATCCTATTATGCCTGTTTGTGAAACGATAATGGCTGTGAAAAGAGAAGCTATTGTTAAATAGACGATTCTTTCTCTTTCAGGACCTATTCCGGATAGATACGCAAAAAGGTCTCCCAGGGAAAGTGCGTCTATCCTTTCAGCTTTTTTATGAAAAATATAAAGGAATATTCCTGGCAGTAATGATAAAAATATGCTTTCTTTTAAGGACAGAATCGGTATAAATCCTAAAAGAAAAAAGAGAACCGAAGGTGACTGTTCCGGACTTTTAAGGGCTGTTGTTATGACTATCAGTGATGAGAGTGTTGCGTTTATTCCAATGCCAAAAAGGATAAGTTTTAGTTTGCTTTCAAGCACTCTACCAGATATTGCAAGTCCTGCTATTGTGAGGAGTCCTCCGATGAGAGCGCTTATTTCAGGATTAATGTTGGAAGCGTATCCTGCTACCGCTCCAAGTGCACTTCCAGCAGAAACACCTAAAATGTAAGGGTCTGCAAGGGGATTTGATAAAACATTCTGGAAGATAACGCCTGCCATAGATAAGATACTTCCTGCGGCAAAGGCCGTTAAAAGCTGTGGAAATCTTATGATTTTTACTATTTTTATGTTTGGAAAGCCGGTAACTACAAAGAGGATGGAGGAGAAAATGAGAATGGCAGTAGCTATGTTTAATTTTCTTGACAAATTTTTTCCTCCAGCTCTTTTATTCCCTTTATTATATAAGGTCCCGGCTTAAGGAGGTATTTACCGCTGATGTGAATTGTTTTTGTTTTGAGGAAATTTAGCAGAGAGTTGTTATTCTTTGTCATAGAGATAAAAATTGTCAAATCGGGTTTGTGCTTCAGAATAAATTCCGGTGAGATTGTTTTATATCTACCGTCCCCAGCTATGTTTATGGCTTTAGCATCTTCTATTATTTCGCCTAAAAAGGTTTGATTTCCCGCAGTATAGATGGGATTTGTTGAAAATATGATAAGAATTCTTTTTCCTTTTATACAGTGAGAAAGTTTTTTCTCGGCCTGTTTATAATTTTTTAAAAACTCTTTAGCTTTTTTGTTGCCATTGTTGCTTAAAGTGTCTCCAATTTCTTTTATAGCTTTTGCAATGTCTTCTATTTTCTCTATTTTGAAGGTTATTACGGTGATATCGAATTTTTTAAGGGTTTCTATGATGGATTTTGGGTTGCCGTTCATACCTATAACGAGGTCGGGACGCAAGGAGATAATCTTTTCTATATCGGGATTTATGATGCCGCCGATTTTCTCTTTTTTCTTTGCCTCTTCGGGAATGGTACAGTATCGTGTATCAGCTATTAGCTTTTCTCCGTTTCCCGTGAAATAGACTATTTCTGTGATAGCTGGTGAAAGGGAAATTACTCTTGTAAAGGTTTGGGCGCTGGCGGTTAATGTGAGGAAAAGAATGAGGAGGAGTGTTTTCATTGTTAAATCCCTGTAAAGTGGCGGAGAGGGCGGGATTCGAACCCGCGGTACCGGTTTTAGCCGGTACAACGCCTTAGCAGGGCGCCGCCTTCAGCCAGCTCGGCCACCTCTCCAGGGCATTAGTAAGAACATGGTGAGCCGCCCAGGACTCGAACCTGGGACCTACGGATTAAAAGTCCGTTGCTCTACCAACTGAGCTAGCGGCCCATTAGTGGCGGAGGGGGAGGGATTCGAACCCCCGGAGGGCTGGTTAGGCCCTCAGGTGATTTCAAGTCACCCGCCTTCAGCCAGACTCGGCCACCCCTCCAAAAAGGTGCGAATAGAAAGATAGGTTTTTTACGCTTAGATGTCAAGATTGTACGAGTTCAATACACGGTGGACATTCGGATATTCTCCAATTCAAACTCATTTCTCAGCGGGAGTCATATAACCTAAAGCATAATGAGGTCTCACAAAATTGTGGAACTTCAAATATTCAAACAGCTTCCTGTTCTTTATCATCAACAGAAAGTTCTGTACCTTCCAGCATCCACAATTCGTTCTCTGTCGTTTTAATGAATCTTTCTACATGAGCGATAGTCTTTGGTAACGTCGCATTGCTTTTAAAATTCGTCCTTTATATCTTCATAATCTTTGTAGCGTTCATCTGTGATTATGGAATCTATGAATTTATCTATGTCATCTCTGTCAAGGAATGTGGCCGTTAGGAGTTTTCCTGTAAATTTACCGTTTTTTATTTCCCAGAACATATAGAAGTCAGGATACAATTTTTTTAATTCTCTATATGCAACGCCGTATTTTGATTCTTTTGCCGGATTTTGTTCGAGATAGAATAGAGATGGTGAAATTACTATTCTGTAAAGTTCAGCACCGGTTTTTGTAACCACTTTTTGAAGTCTTATTTCTTTAGACTCTTTAACCTTCATGATCCCTCCTTAGACTGTTTCGATTTTTAATCCGAAAATGTTTATCCACAAAAGCATAAACATTGTTGGTACAAGTGTATATTCAAACAGCATTGATGACAGGACTGTAAATTGTATGATTGCAGCTTTTAAAGGGAATGTTCCAGCCATCAAAAGTCCAACCATTATGCCCGGAATGTGAACGATACCTGCTGCTTTCATCATATCTCTCATAGGGATGGTTGCGTTTCTTAGTATTTCCTTGAAGATGATGCTGAAGATTTTCATATCAGAAGCACCGATAGCTGCAAGAGATACAATGAAGTCTTCTAAATCTCTCAGTCTTGCTTTGTAAAAGTTAAAAGAGAGTGATAGAGCTCTCATTCCACCTGCGACTATGATGCCGCACATAGGAATAATTTTTGTTGGTTTGAACGTTACAAATCCAATGCTCAGCAGTGGTCCTACGACTGTTAGCGTTACTACAAGAATGGTTAAAAATATCAGGCAGAAAATTTTTTTCTTGCCATAAGATTTAAGTTTAAAGCGGCTTAAAGCTATCCACGAGGCGTTAAAAATCATGACGATGATTATTGATAATGTCATCAGTTTGGAGTTAAACTTTAATAGAAATATCAGGATAGCACCTATCCCTATGAGCTGGATGAGGGAAAGGATAGAGTTGACGGCAAGCTCTTTCCACAGTCCTATTTCCATCTTTCTGTCAAACAGAATGACAAAAAGGACAAAAGTGTAGGAAAGAGCCAAAAACTTCAATATGTCTGTTTCAATAACCATCAGCATATCCTTGGTAAGGGATCATCTTCAAGAAGGTCAAGGAGTCTCTCTCCACCGATTCGCGTTTTTAGTCTTACGCCTTTAAATCTGTCTGTAACTTCTCCTATAATAGCGCTTTCCCTTCCAAGGGGATGGCTTTTGAGCACATTTAGAACCTTTTCAGCGTCTTCTTTATCTACAACTATAAGTGCCTTTCCTTCATTTGCCAGGTAGAGAGGGTCGTATCCTAACATGTCACAAACGAATTTCACCTCTTCCCTTACAGGAATTTTATCCTCAAATAGTTTTATCCCGTATCCGCTCATTTCCGACAGTTCAACAGTTACCGTTGCAACACCACCTCTTGTGGGGTCTCTCATCCATCTGAGTCCTGAAATTTCAAAGAGGGGAACAAGAAGGGCGTTTAATGGTGCACAATCGCTTTCTACGGGAATTTCCATGTCAAATTCTTCTCTTGCTAAAGATATTGCTATTCCGTGATCACCTATGTATCCGGTTACTATGATAATATCTCCTGGCTTGACATACTCCGGGGATAAACTCTTTTTTACTTCTCCAATGCCAGCAGTGTTTATGTATATGCCATCGCACTTTCCCGATTCCACGACTTTTGTATCGCCTGTAGCTATTGCAACACCTGATTCTTTTGCCGTTTTTGCTATTGTTGCTACTATCTCTTCAAGTTCTTTAAGCGGAAATCCTTCTTCTATGATAAGTCCAAGGGATAGATACTTTGGAACTGCCCCGCTTACAGTAAGGTCGTTTATTGTTCCGCATACGGAAAGTTTTCCTGTGTTCCCCCCTGGAAACTTGAACGGTTTAACAACGTAGGAGTCTGTTGTCATTGCAACGTTTTGAGAGGAAAGTTGCAAGTAAGAGGCATCCTGTAAAGATTTAAGTTCCTCAAAGTCAAAGTATTTTAAAAAGAGGTTTTCTATGAGTTCTCTTGTAAGTTTTCCACCGCTTCCGTGGGCTATTTCAATCTTTTCCATCTGTCTTCCTCCATTTTAAAGTCAAACAGACATTTTAACATTAAAAGAGCTTTATGCCACTGTTCAAGAACATTAAGAGAAATGGAGCAACGGCAATAGAACTGTCAAGCCTGTCAAACACACCACCGTGTCCAGGAATGGTGCTGCCTGAGTCTTTCACGCCAAAGTATCTTTTAAGATAGCTTTCAAACAGATCTCCAATTTGAGAAATGATTGTCAGGGCAAACAGGATGCCTATAGTTAGAAGAGATAGGTTTATTATACCTAATTTTACACCGACAAAAAGGGATATGGCAGTTCCCCCTAAGCTGCCGCCAATAGATCCTTCAACAGTCTTTTTAGGGCTGATAGACGGAGCAAGTTTACGCTTTCCAAAACACCGTCCTGTAAGATAGGCTAATGTGTCAACAGACCAGACGATGGAAATTAGAAAAACTAAAAACTTCCAGTTAAAGGTAGATATACTTCCTATTCCTACCGTAACGTATATGAAAGTTAATGTAAACGGAAAGAATGTTTTGCTTTCTATCTCTTCAATTATTGTGAGATAAAAGAAAAGGGCTAAAACGGTAAGGGGAATGATGATTTCCCGGTAGTGGAGGTGGTTAAAAAGGACTATTGAGAAGGCAAAGATTACAAAGGGAATAAATCTGTATTCAGAAAGGCCTGTTATGTCTAACAGCTCTCCGATTATCTGTAGGCCTAAAAAGAGAACAAGAAAGAGGTAGAAAATGCCTGTGGCTTTAAGCATAAGAAGGGCGTAAACTACTACTATGAGAGCACCGATTATTCTATCCTTCACTTTTTATGCCCCCAAATCTTCGCTCTCTTTTCCCATAATCTTCTATTGCTTTTTTAAACTCCTTTGGTGTAAAGTCTGGCCACAGTGTTTTTGTAAACCAGAGTTCCGTATAGGCAGACTGCCAAAGAAGAAAGTTTGATATGCGCATTTCACCACTTGTTCTTATGAGAAGATCAAGGTCTGGAAGTTCTGGCATGTAAAGGTTGCGTCTTATCGTTTCTGCTGTTATTTCTTTTGCTCCTTCCTTTAAAGCTTTATTAACGGCATCTATTATCTCTTGTCTACCACCGTAGTTCACCGTAAATACAGCTTTCATGGTTTTGCAATGGGCAGTTTTTTCCTCAATCTCTTTAAAACCTTCTCTTAAGTAGTCGGGTAGCTGCCAGAGTCTTCCTATTGCTCTGAACTGGACGTCTTCTTCCAGGAATAGTGGAAGTTTTGATTTAACATACTCGTACATGAGGTTAAACAGAAATTCTACTTCCTCTTTTGGTCTCTTCCAGTTTTCCGTTGAAAACGCGTACAGAGAGAGGTATTTTATGCCGAGTCTCTTTGCCGTTTTTACAATTTCGACGGTGACATTTGCGCCGACTCTGTGTCCTTCAATCCTTGGCAGACCTCTTTTTTGTGCCCACCGTCCGTTACCGTCCATAATTACGCCAACGTGAACAGGTATTTTATCCATGGACAGGCTCCTAAAGGTTTTAGAATTTGTGGTTGTAAGGACTTTCATTTTTAAGATAGTCTATAAATTTTGCGAGCTCATAAGTTTTTCCGACTAACATAAAGTGTATGCCTTTCCCAAATTCGGCTATACCGTGGGCAATTTCAAGTGTGTATTCCCAGCCGTAAGCGTGGGGATCTTTTACTTTAGACAGTTTTTCTATAAAGGTGTCAGGAACAGATTCAGGGTTAAGTTTTTTTATGAAGTTTGCCATCTTCAGAGATTTTATGGGAAGTAGTCCTATTATGGGTATAGCCCCTGTTTCTTTGATTATTTCGTGAGTTCTTTTAGCAGTTTCTATGTCGTAAACGGGCTGTGTCTGTATGAATTTTGCACCCAACTCCACCTTTTTTTTCAGTTTTTCAATCTGCAGTTTTTCTGGTCCTGCAAACGGATTAAACACTGCGCCGACGTTAAAAGAGGGTTTGCCTTTTAGTTCCTTTCCGTTTATTAAGTGTCCTTCCTCAAGGGTTTTAACTATCTTTAACATTAACAGAGAATCAACATCGAATACCGGTTTTGCTCCCCTCTCGTCACCTAAGGTTGTAAAATCACCGGTCATCAAACAGATGTTTCTGATACCAAGCATGTAAGCTCCTAAAAGGTCCGACTGGAGAGCTATCCGGTTTCTATCCCTTGCAGTGAACTGGCATATCGGTTCAAAACCACTGTCAAGGAGTATCTTGGCCATTGCAATAGATGAGGCTCTTACCATTGAACGTTGATTGTCTGTTACGTTAAATCCATCAACGTAGCCTTTTAGAGGTTTAATTCCTTCAATTATTGTCCGGTAATCTGTTCCTCTTGGTGGTGCCACTTCGGCTGTTATTATGAATTTGCCGTTGTTTATCTTTTCACTAAAGCTCATTTTCAAACCGCCTCGGATGGTTTGATTTTGAGAAGTCACGAAAAGATAGATTTTCGATTTTGAATGTTTTTCCAGAGCTTCTAAGCTTTCTGTCTATTGTGAACCAGACACATTCAGTGTCGTTATTTACCTCGCACATTCCATTGATTGCGCCACCACAGGGTCCATTCTTTAGGGATTTTGGACATCTTGTTATTGGGCAGATACCTGCCGTTTCAGAAATTATGCAGTCACCGCAGGCTATGCAGTATTCGTAGAACCACTCTTTGTGGCAATCGGCGCCGATAAAAAGAGTCGATACGCCTGTTACAACGGGTATTTCTGTCTCTTCAGCTATTACCTGTGTGCCTGCACCGCAGGCAAGGGAAACAATGACATCTGTTTCCTTAAATTCAAGCTTTCGTACCTTTTCTATCAAACAGGTACCACCTATTGTTAAGACTTCAACTATCTCCTTGCCGTTGTTTTCAAGGAATTGGGCGACTTCTTTGGCTTCTTTTAAGCCGCCCTGCATACATCTTCCTGAGCCTATTTCACACCCTATGACTGTTACTCGTTTAAAGGGGGATATCGTTTTAAGGATTTCATTGAAAGGTTTAAGTTCAACAACTACCATCTACACTGTCCTCACGGTTTGAAATGTTCAATGTGGGCGGTTGATTTTAACTTTTCAATGAGAGATTTAAGAGCTTTTTCATACTTTTTCTTCATGAGCTCTTCCCTTACCTTTTCCGTGTCACAGGGTTGCTGTTTTTCAGACTTTACGTAGATTACATAGATCTTTCCGTCGATTGTGACGGTTTCGGGAGTTCCTATCTGTGAATTCCAGACAATTTCGTCTATTGGTTTTACAAGGTTTCCTTTCTTTACGTTTCCAATAAAACCACTTTTACAATGGTTCTCAGGTGTGCATATCTCTGTTGCATTTTCAAAGGAAAGTCCTTCTTTTAAAGACGATTCAATTTCTTTTGCTATAGTTGCGTTATCTGTCACTGCGTAGTAAACCTCTCTTGCCCTTGAACCTTCTGCCTCACAGACCTTCTCTATATCCCGGTCGGAGATTTTTACGTTTCTCTTTACTTTTAGAGCTATTAGCTTCTGTATAAGGAGTTGCTCTCTGAGTTTTTTCTTCAGATCTTCCCAGGTGATTCCCTCCTTTTCTACGGCACGTTTAAAGTTCTCTATGGTGTCATAACCATTTGCTTTTGCGAGGTTTTCAAGTGCCGTTTCAAGTGTTTTGTCGTCTATCGATATTCTTTCTCTTTTTGCTTCCGATAGGAGGAGGGCTTTGTCAATTAGCTGCTCAACTGCAGCCTTTTCACTTACTTTATTTTCTATCTGGTATTTCTTAATTTCACTGTGAAGGATGGGAATGCCATTAACGGTTATCTCTACATAGTCCAAAATCCTGGCTTTGGTGGTGGTGGTTACTATTGTAAAAATCAGGAAGAGAGGGACAAGCCACTTCATTTCCCTTCTCCTACTATTTCAACTTTATGATTTTTCTTTATAGAGTTTATGTATTCTTCAACCGCCTGTTGCTG
This sequence comes from Desulfurobacterium sp. TC5-1, assembly GCF_000421485.1. Lineage (NCBI taxonomy): Bacteria > Pseudomonadati > Aquificota > Aquificia > Desulfurobacteriales > Desulfurobacteriaceae > Desulfurobacterium > Desulfurobacterium sp. TC5-1. The sequence goes on from NZ_ATXC01000001.1 coordinate 14,213, forward strand.
CTTCTGTTTTATAAGTTGAGCTTTTAAAAAGGCTTTTATCTGATCAAAAGGTACAGGTTTTCCGTCAAGTCCTTTGAGTTCATTCTTGTGCTTTTCATAGAATGCCTTTAGTTCTTTGTCCGTAACCTTGATTTTATCTGCTGGAATTTTTTTGTTAAGAAGCGCTGTTGCAAGAATTTGTTTGATGGCATCGTCAATCTGTTTTTTTACTTTAGGGTCTTTATCTATGCCTTCCTTTTTTGCTTCCTGGACAAGGATTTCCTGGTCAACTAAGAACTTGATAAGTTCTTTTCTTATTTTGGGATCGTTTTTGTCGTACTGAGCAGGTAAGGTTTTGAGAAGATCATTAAGATCCTGCTGTGTGATCTCTACATTATCTACCTTTGCAATGATTTTAGATTTTGCCATTACAGGTGATGCTGCAACTGTTATAATGGTTAGAGCGGTTAAGAGCTTCTTCATCATATCCTCCAATTTAAAGTTGTTTAACTAAAAGTATTAATTTTTTCCTTGAGGTCAATTGCAATCTCGGAGCAGAAAGCATAACTTTACCTCTCGTAATTTTGTTATCATACCACACGACCGTTTATTTAACCTTATTACAGATGGGTTTAGTTATGAAGCGTTACGTTAATTTGAGAGAAATTACGGTTAAAGAGCCGTTAAAGGTTGATACAGAGTTTAGTGAAAGTGTTCTTGACCTTCCTGAGGATGAAGTTGTAAGGTCAACGCCGTTTTCTCTTCACGTTGAGATATATAAGAGAGCCATAGGTTATAATGTGAGGGGTCACATTAAAGGTAGCGTGACGTTAAGGTGTAGTCGTTGCGATGAGGAGTATCAGGAACAGATAGATAAAGATTTCTCTTTTAATCTTCTGCCCACTTCCGAGATAACGGAAGGGCAGATAAAACGCGGTGAGCTTGATGTTAAATTTTCTGATGAAGATGTTATTGACCTTTCTGAAGTTGTTAGAGAGCAGATTTTTCTTAATTTGCCGGTTAAACCTCTCTGTAGTGAAACGTGTGAGGTGGAAGGTTATAGAGAGTGGAATAGTGAGGAGAAAGATACACGCTGGGATAAGCTGAAAGAGCTGAAAGAAAAACTTGATAGAAAGGAGAAGTGAGATGGCAGTTCCAAAGAGAAGAGTATCAAGTACAAGAAGAGATAAAAGGAGAACACACTGGAAGGCTGCAAAACCCGCAATTTCTGTGTGTCCCAACTGCTACCAGCCAAAGCTCCCTCATAGGGTTTGTAAGTATTGTGGCTACTACAACGGTAAGCAGGTAATTGAGGTAGAAGAGTAATATGAGAGTTATCCTTGACGCCATGGGGGGCGATAAAGCCCCCTATGTTCCCGTTTTGGGAGCCGTTCAGGCGGTAAAGGAGTTTGGTTATAGGGTTATTCTTGTTGGAAGGGAAGAGGTTGTAAAAAAGGAGCTTGATAAGTATTCCTTTCCTGCGTCTTCCATAGAAATTGTTAATGCGGAAGATATGGTGACCATGGAAGACCAGCCTTCTGAGGTTTTAAAGAAGAAGAGGAACTCTTCCCTTCATGTGGGAACAAAGCTTTTAAAGAGCGGTGAAGGTGATGTTTTTGTTAGTGCCGGTAACACCGGCGCGGTTATGGCTGTCTCCCTTTTTACTCTTGGCAGGATAAAAGGAATAGACAGGCCTGCTATCTCTGCTATTTTGCCCAATCTGAAAAGTCAGACATTTCTCCTTGACGTTGGAGCTAATGTTGACTGTAAACCTGTTCACCTTTTTCAGTTTGCAATAATGGGTGAAGCGTATGCAAGGTACGTTTTGAAAGAGGAAAATCCGAGGATTGGACTTTTAAGTATAGGTGAAGAGGATACAAAAGGTAACGAGCTTACCAAGGAAACGTTTAAACTTCTTGCAATGGCAAGGGAAAGGGGTCTCAATTTTGTTGGAAATGCAGAAGGAAGAGATATTTACAACGGGAATTTTGACGTTATTGTTTGTGATGGTTTTGTAGGCAATGTCTGTCTTAAATTAAGTGAAAGTGTTGCAAAGATTCTTGCAAAAATATTGAAAGAAGAGATAGAGAAGCATTTTATTTCAAGACTTGGTGCAATAACACTGATTCCTGCCATAAAAGGTTTTAAAAAACGTATTGACTATGCAGAATGGGGTGGAGCACCTCTTCTTGGCCTTAAAAAGCCTGTTATAATAGCTCATGGCAGTTCAAATGCAAAAGCGATAAAAAATGCTCTCCGTGTAGGTGTTGAATTTGCTGAAACAAAAGTTGTTGAGCATATAGAAGAAAACATGGGAAAGTACGGGAAGATAGATGGGAATTAAAATCGTTTCTACAGGTTCTTACGTTCCGGATAGGGTGCTTACGAATTTTGACCTTGAAAAAATGGTTGAAACTTCCGATGAGTGGATAACAACAAGGACAGGTATTAAAGAGAGGCGTATTGCCGAAAGAGAAACAACGTCTGAAATGGCAACGAAGGCGGTTTTAAATGCTCTTTCTGGTAGTTCAGCAGATGATGTTGAGCTTTTTCTGACAGCTACTGCCACCCCGGATATGTTTTTCCCATCCACCGCCTGTATGGTTCAGGCAAATCTTAAAAATAAAAAAGCTCTTGCTTTTGATATATCAGCAGCCTGTACCGGTTTTATATACGGTCTTTACATTGCAGATTCTATTATGCGTTCTAAAGGTATTAAAAAAGGTGTCGTTATTGGCGCTGAAAGATTCTCAAAGATTTTAAACTGGGAAGACAGAACAACATGCATACTTTTTGGTGATGGTGCTGGAGCAGTTGTTCTTGAGGAGTCTGAAGAAGAAGGAATCCTTGGTTTTGATATAGGTGCTGATGGTTCTTATGGTGATCTTCTTTATGTTGAGAGTGTCGGTTCAAACAGCGAGCCACCCCACTACCTCTATATGAAAGGGAATGAGGTTTTTAAAGTTGCGGTGAGAACGATGACCGATTCTGCCAAAAGGGTTCTTGAAAAGACAGGTATTTCTGCCGATGAGATAAACCTCTTGGTTCCTCACCAGGCGAACATCAGGATTATAGATGCCGTAGCTAAAAGGCTTGGAATTAAAGATGATAAAATATTCGTAAATCTTAATCGTTATGGAAATACAAGTGCAGCTTCCATTCCGATAGCCCTTGATGAGGCTGTTAGAGAAGGGAAGGTTGAGAAAGGAGATCTGGTCTTAATGGTTGCGTTTGGTGGTGGATTTACGTGGGGTTCCTGCATAGTTAGACTTTAGGAGGGCGGCATGATAAGAACACAGATATGTGAACTGTTAGGTATTGAATATCCGGTTCTTCAAGGTGGAATGGCGTGGATAGCTGATGGTGAGTTGGCAGCGGCCGTTTCAAACGCCGGTGGTCTTGGAATTATAGCCGGTGGTAACAGAACTGCTGATGAGTTGAGGCAGGAAATAAGAAAGTGTAAAGATTTAACAGATAAGCCTTTTGGCGTTAACATAATGTTAATGATGCCTAATGCTGAAGAGATCATTCAGGTTTGCCTTGACGAAGAGGTGCCTGTTGTTACAACAGGTGCGGGAAATCCTGGAAAGTATATTCCTGCTTTTAAAGAAAAGGGAATAAAGGTTATACCTGTTGTTGCAAGTGATGCTCTTGCAAAGAGAATGGAAAGGATAGGATGTGATGCTGTTATAGCAGAAGGTATGGAGGCTGGAGGTCACATAGGTAAGCTTACGACGATGGTTCTTATTCCGGCCATTGTAAGGGCCGTTTCAATACCTGTTATTGCAGCGGGTGGTATAGCCCTTGGAGAACAGGCGGCAGCTGCTTTTGCACTTGGTGCTGAAGGTATTCAGATGGGAACACGGTTTCTTGCTGCCAAGGAGTGTAATGTTCATCCTAAGTATAAGGAAAAAATTCTTAAGGCAAGATTTAATCAGGTTACCGTAACAGGCCTTACAACTGGGCATCCAGTTAGGCTTATAGAAAATAAGCTGACAAAGAAATTTGAAGAGCTTGAGTTTTCCGGTGCACCCAAAGAGCAGCTTGAGGAACTTGGAAGGGGAAGGCTCAGGCTTGCGGCGGAACAGGGAGATATAGAGTGGGGTTCCGTTATGGCAGGTCAGGTTGTTGGCTATGTTAATAAAGAAGAGACTGTTGAAGAGATAATAAAAGATGTTATGGAAGGTGCTGAGAAAACGTTAAAGGTTCTCTGTGATAGATTTGGAAAGTAATTTTCAGTTTAAAGTGGAAGGGTGTTTGCCTTCCCCTCTGATATAATCAACTCAAACCTTTGAAAGGGAAATGCCATGAAAGTTTATGAAGGAAATCTTGACGCAGAAGGTTTAAAGTTTGCCATCGTTGTTAGCAGGTTTAACGCTTTTATAACAGATAGACTTTTAGAGGGAGCTATTGATTGTATAGTTAGGCACGGTGGGAGCGAAGATAACATTGATATTTATAAAGTTCCTGGTGCTTTTGAGCTGCCCCTTGCCGTTAAAAAGGTTGGTAAGAGAGATTACGATGCCGTTATTGCCCTTGGTGCCGTTATCAGGGGAGAGACGCCTCACTTTGACTATGTAGCGGCAGAGGTCAGCAAGGGAATAGCGAATGTTTCCCTTTCTCTCGAAAAACCGGTAGCCTTTGGGGTATTGACAACTGACACAGTTGAGCAGGCAATAGACAGAGCTGGAACAAAGGCAGGGAATAAAGGCTGGGAAGCTGCCCTTTCAGCGATAGAGATAGTCAATCTATTTAAGTAAATGGGGATTAATAATGCCGCTTTCAAATAAAGATAAAAGACGGGCAAGGGAGCATGCAGTTTTGATGCTTTATCAGTACGATATTGGAAATTTTGAGCCTGAAGAGGTGAAATCTATTTACAGAGAAGAGGTTGAAGGGGAATCTTCAGAGGTAATTTCTCTATCTGAAAAGCTTTTTGATACTGCTGTATCTCATCAGGAAGAGGTTGATGCTGTTATTTCAAAATTCCTTAAGAAAGGGTGGACTTTAGATAGACTTCTTCCTGTTGATAGAGCTATTTTGCGTCTTGCAACGACAGAGATACTTAACGGTTCTCTCTCTCCTGTTCCGGCCATTATCAACGATGCTGTTGAGATAGCTAAAGAGTATGGTGAAGATGAAAAATCACCAAAGTTTGTGAATGCCATTCTTGACAGGATTGCAAAGGAAAGATGAAAATAGGGCTTCTTGCTGGAAGTGGAAATCTGCCTCTTGAATTTTTAAAAAGCACTTCACAAAAGGGAAATGAGACTGTTCTCTTTGCAATTAGAGGGATAACAGATAACAAAGTTTACAGTTTTGCTGATAAAGTTTATGAAATAGAACCTTTTAAACTTGGCAAATTTTTGTCGTTTGTTAAAAAAGAGCGTCCCGATAAGATGGCGATTCTTGGCAAGGTTGAACATTCTGAAGCTTTATCTTTAAAAAATCTTGACATTAAAGCTGTCACTTTCCTTTTTTCCCTTAAGGATAAAAGGGCTGAAGCGATAATAGGCGGTATTATAAAGGAGATAGAAAAGTTAGGTGTTGAGGTCATTGATCCAACGCCTTTTCTTTCACACCTTCTTCCTGAAAGAGGTATTCTTACCGGAAAGGTTAACAGAGATCTTGAGAAAGATGTGGAGTTTGGATTTAGAATTGCAAAAGAGATAGCTTCTCTTGATGTAGGACAGACTGTTGTTGTAAAGAATGGAGTTGTTATTGCCGTTGAAGGAATAGAGGGTACCGATAAATGTATTGAAAGGGCTGCCGAACTTGCAGGAAAAGGTTTTGTCGTTTGTAAGGCGGCAAGGAAGGGTCAAGATATGAGAATTGATGTTCCAACGATTGGCGTAAATACCATTGAAAAGATTGGTTCTCTTGGCGGTCGTGCCCTCTGTGTTGAGGCGGGAAAAACCTTTATTCTTGATAGAAACGAACTTATAAGGAAGGCCAGGAAGTTTGGTGTTACCGTTATCGCTGTCTAACAGGTTTTAGTGTTTCAAGATCAAAGATCATGTTATCCCAGGCAGCTACTGTTTCAATACCTGTTTCATCTGTTAACCTCCGGGCGATTTCCCAGGGTTTTGCATAAACCATCGTTCTTCCAAAGTGGGTCATTATGGCAATGTCCGGTTTGATTCCTTCAATCAGCCTTTTTGCGTCAATGGTGGAAAGATGTGGAATGTTCGGTTTTGGGTCTTTCAAAGTTACGTTCATTATGAGAACCTTAACTTTTGAGTAGGCTTCAATGAGTTTTTCGAAGAACTTTGTGTCTGCAATGTAACCTAAAGATATCGTTTCAGTGCTATTTTTTATTACAATTCCGTAGGTTTCAACGCCGTGAACGTGCTTTATGGGGAATGAGACTTTTGCGTTACCTATCGCCCTTGAAAAACCTTCTTTTATAGTAACCGTTTCTTGAAGGTTGCTTCTTGTGAATTTAAGAACCACAGGGTCTTCGGAAATGGCGTCTTCGGGGCAGAGAAGAATACCTTTCTTCCTCTTTCCACCTAACGTTATCGTTTCAATAACGTGGTTAACATCGGCACAGTGGTCAAGGTGCCTGTGGGAAACAATTATCGCAGATAGCCAGTGAGGGTTTAAACCTTTTTTGTGAGTATAGATGAATGCGCCGGGTCCAGGGTCTATGTGAAAGTTTGTCCCGTCAATGTTAATCCACATTCCGCCGGCCTGTCTTATCAATCCAAAAGCGGCGTAGCGGGCGCCGGCCGTTCCTAAAAATACTATTTTGTTCTTTACCGTTTCTTCTGTAAGTTTCAACCTTTTCTTCCCATCTTTTCAAGCAGTTTTTGCTTTACAAACGGCGTTACAAACTGCTCTACATCGCCACCGTAGAATGCCAGTTCTCTTACAACGGAGGAAGAAAGGTACGCGTAATCATCGGATGGCATGAGGAAGACAGTTTCTATTTCTGGATAGAGCTTTCTGTTTATTGATGCCATAGTAAATTCGTGGTCCATGTCAGAGATAATTCTGATCCCTCTTATTATTGCTACGGCGTTTTCCTGTTTTGCAAACTCAACCAGGAGAGAGTTAAACGTCTTTACTTTTACTCTTCCGTTTATTCCTGTCTCTTTGAGGCTCTCTATGAACATTTCTTTTCTCTCTTCAATGGAAAAGAGGGGCTTTTTCCTCGGGTTTTCCGCTATACCTATTACTAATTCAGGAAATATCTCAAGTCCTCTCTTGACAATGTCAAGGTGTCCAAGCGTTACAGGATCAAAAGTTCCGGGATAGATTGCCTTTCGTATCATTTTATTCCTCTATGACAAGATTTTCACCTGTCATCTCTTCAGGTTTTTCTTCGCCAAGAAGTGCGAGAACTGTGGGTGCTATGTCGGCAAGTATGCCGGCAATTTTAACACCGCCAAAGTTTTCAGGTATCTCAACTTCTTTGCTTTTTCTTCTGCCTATTTTGTAAGTTTTACAGGTGTTTCTTACAACTATGAACGGAACCGGATTGGTCGTGTGAGCGGTCTGTGGCTGTCCTGTTTCTCTGTTAATCATTTGTTCAACGTTTCCATGGTCGGCAGTTATTATGCAGGCTCCGCCCCTGGCAAGGACGGCTTTTACCACCTTTGACAGGCACATATCAACCGTTTCAACTGCCTTTATGGCTGCTTCCATTATTCCTGTGTGGCCAACCATGTCGGGATTTGCAAAGTTAAGGACTAAAAGCTTGTAATCGTTGTTTTCCAGTTTTTCTATAAATTTCTCCGTTACTTCAAATGCACTCATTTCCGGCTTAAGGTCATAAGTTGCAACCTTTGGTGATGGAATGAGAACTCTGTCTTCGCCAGGGAACGGTTCCTCCCTTCCACCGTTGAAGAAGTAGGTTACGTGGGCGTACTTTTCGGTTTCCGCTATTCTCAGCTGTTTGTATCCTCTCTTTGAGATAACTTCACCGAGAACGTTTGTGAGCTTTTGGGGAGGAAATGCAACGTCAAACGGGAAGCTTTTCTCATAAAGTGTCATTGTTCCTATCAGTGGTTTTACAACCTTTTTCCTGTTAAATCCGTCAAAGTTATCAAATCCAAGAGCTGATACTATCTGTCTCATTCTGTCTGCGCGGAAGTTGAAGAAGAATACAGAATCCCCGTCCTTTATCGTTCCATTTTCGTCAAGGACAAAAGGTATGACGAATTCATCATTTTCACCGTTTTCGTAGGCTTCATGGAGTGCTTCAATCGGGTCGTTTGCCCTTTTCCCTTCGCCTAACACCATTGCGTTGTAGGCTTTTTCTGTTCTTTCCCACCTTTTGTCTCTGTCCATGTAGTAGTATCTGCCACCTAAAGTTGCTATTTTGCCTATGCCTAATTCTTTCATCTTTTCTGTAAGTTCTTTCAGATACTTTTCTGCAGACCTGGGCGGTGTATCCCTTCCGTCAAGGATGGCATGAATGTAAACATCCTTCACACCTTCTCTTTTTGCCATTTCGAGGAGGGCAAAGAGGTGTTTTATGTGGCTGTGAACACCGCCGTCAGACAACAGTCCAACAAGGTGGAGTCTTTTCCCTTTTGCATTTTCCATTAGATTTTTAAGTGTTTTGTTTTCAAAAAAACTTTTATCTCTTATGGCTTTTGTTATCCTTACAATATCCTGATATACGATCCTTCCAGCACCTATGTTCATATGCCCAACTTCAGAGTTTCCCATCTGTCCGTCCGGGAGACCAACAGCTTCGCCGGAAGCCATGAGGAGAGCCTTTGGATATGTTGACCAGAGGTAATCCCAAAAAGGTGTGTTTGCTTGTGCAATTGCGTTTCCCTCTTTTTCGGGGCTGTATCCGAATCCGTCAAGTATTATAAGCGCTATAAATTTCTCTTTCATTTCCTCTCCTTGTTGAGAATAATTTGCAACTTAAATTTAAAAATGTAACATCTACTTTGCAACCGTGCAGGAAGGATTATATAGAAAACCGCTGATGTTTTCACTCAAAGGTGATGTACTGGACAACCTTTTCAAGTTCCGGAAAAAGTTTTAAGAATTCATCTTTATTTTTAAACGGTCGTTTCAGGATTATGTCTGAAGCTGTTCTCTTTGATACCCCTGGTAAGAAAGAGATAAGTTTTAACGATGCTTTGTTTATGTTTAGCGGATAGGGGATTCCAATAACAGAGCGTTCTCTATGGCCTACAACGGCTATATCTATCATCGTTTTTAACGGGAGTTTTTCAGGAATTCTAATAAGTATCGGATACGTTGCAAGCTGCCTGCCGAGGGTGTGGCCGCCATCGTAAGCTTCAAGGAGAACATCTTTGATTATAGTGCCTGTTGGGAAGACCTTTTTCATCATGGGAAGTTCTATTTCTTCTTTTACAAACTGTTTGAACCTTTCAAACTCTTTCTTATACTTTGTTTTAGGTTTTTTTACCATATCTGCTATGTCTGTTCCTTCAAAGACCATAACCTGCCTTATGTTTATTCTTCTAAGGAGAAGTCCTTTATCCATAATTTTCTTCAGAAAGTTTCTATTTTTTTCAAATGTTTTTTTTGTTTCGCCGGGAAGTCCAACTAAAAAGTTTATTCCCGGAAGGAGCTTGTAGAGTCCATTTTTTCTCTCTTTAAATCCCCCTACTCGATTAACTATTTCTATCGCTTTTTCTATACCCTCTGGAGCCACCTTTAGGTTATTTTTCTCTATAACTGTCTCGTCCGCGCTTTCAAGTCCAAAAGCTGCCACATCACCTTCCGTATCGTAGGTAGCTATGCACTTTAAAGCCTTTTCCGACTCTTCAGGAAAGGCATCAATCGTTCCAGCGTTTACATTGTCTATGTGGAGTGTCTTTATATCGCCGATTTCCCTTATACGTGAAAACAGCGTGCATATAGCTTCCGGAGAGGGTTTTGTGAAATCGCTATCAGAGGGTTTCCCCAGGTAACCTAAAATGTTTGGTTGCCGTCCTATTCTGAAGAACTTAACGCCGCAGTTGAAAAGTTCTTTAATTTCCCTTTCTATCCCTTCAATCGTTCTAAATTCCGGATTACCGTAAAACTTTTCTGTACAGTAGGAACAGTGTTTCTTCCTTTCACAACCTCTATAGGTTTCTATTTCACATATGATGTATGGAAAGTTCGGATGTTCTTTTACTATAAACGCACCGGCAGGTGCTATCCTGTCTATTTCTTTAGCGGTTCTTTGAAATCTAACTGTTCCTTCGGGCAGTACCTTTTCGTTTAGAATATTTTCTGCAACGATAGCAGCAGCTGCCTCTATGTCGCCTTTTACTATGAGGTTGTAGCCTGAAAGGTCCAGCTTCCTTGCCAGTGTGCCACCTTTCATTGAAAAGCCAAACTGTAAAGGACCGCCTATTATGGTAAAAGAGGGAAGTTTCCCTATTTCTTCTATCTCTTTAGCTGTTATGGGGGTTCCACCAAGGTAGCGTCCAGGAACGGTTAAACCTGCAACGACAAACACAATGTCGGCCGTTGTTACCTTTTCCCTCTCTCTTTCGTCTTTTCTGAACCCGTCAATAGTCGTGTACGTGATACTCTCTTCCGGTATGCCGCAGTAAGTTAAGGCACCGGCGATATACCTTGGGTAGGTGGATAGGTATGGTGGAACGCCAAGGCATGTTGGTTCATCAACGTATCCGTCAAGAATTGCTATTTTCAACCTTGCTTTCCTTGTTGAGTATGTTGAAGAATACGGGTGATATGACGCCGGTAATTATAGCAAGTAGAATGAGGGCGGCTTCCTGATGGTGGTTTATCAGGTTCATAGCTTTTCCCATTTCTGCCGTAACAATTACAAGGGTTAGAGGAGCGGATAGGAGAAAGCCGGCCGATACGGATTTTTTAAGGTCAATTCCTGTAACTACAAGAAGCAGGGAAGGAAGAATTTTTGCTATGTAACTACCGGCCGTCAGGAGGCCTAAAAGGACAAGCAAATGTTCGTTTATGTGGGGCATCTGGAATTTGATGCCTACATATATGAAGAAGACAGGAATTAGAAATCCGAAAGAGATACCGGATAGCTTTTCTTCTATCTTTTCAGTGTTGGGAAATACAGTTGAGAAAATCATGCCGGCTATAAACGCACCCAGAATTGGTTCAACGTCAATGAGTGTTGCAAGTGCCGATAGTGCAAACATTATGGCCAGGCTTATTCTTGCACCTATTTCTGTTGGGTTCTTTTCAAAGTATATCTTAATTTCTTTTGGATACCACCACATTAAGCTTTTTAGAATCAGAAGTATGATTCTTGCAACGGTAAAGAAGACAATTAGCTGGGCTATTTTCATGAAAAAGAGAAGCCCGACCCCGAACTTAACTATAATGGAGTAGATTGTCAGAACAAAGATACTCAAAAATTCACCCACCGTGCCTGTGAGAAAGAGGATCTTTCCATAGTGTGTTGACAGTATGCCCTTTTCTCTCAGTACGGATACGACAATGCCAACGGAAACTGCTCCTATAGCTATGGAGATTATCGTTTTAAGGTGGAAAAATCTGCCAAAGAGAAAGGCGACGGCAAATATCAGAACGGGAACAAAAAATACGGTGAGCTTTTCTTTTAGTGTTAACTCTTTTATCTCTGTCAGTTTAACTTCAAGTCCTGCCATAAACATTAGAACGAGGAATCCAAAATTTGAAAGGAAATCAAGCCATTGAGACTGATGAATTAGATGGAGAAAGGAGTTGCCTAATATAATTCCGTAGATAACCTCACCAACTGCCACGGGTATCCTTAACATATTGCTGGCAAACGGTGCCAGGAAGATTCCCGATGTTAAAAGAACGATAGAAACTACAAGGTGCTTATCCATTATTCACCCACGCAGGTAAGTAGAGTTGAACACTTTGTTCTGTGGAGCATGTGGTAGGGCGGATACGGGCTGAACCAGTTTGTCTTTTTGCCCTTCCTCGCTCCCAAGATAACCAGGTCAAACTTTTTGCTGAGTTTAGCCACCTCCGATATAGGGTTCCCTTCCTTTACAATAAGATTGATTTCCTGCTTGTACAGGCTTGAAAACTTTGTAATTTTATCCTGGATAATTTTAATTTTTTCTTCCTCAAGAGAAGCATCGGTTGTTACATAGACTGCCGATATTTCTGCCTCAATCTGAAGAGCTATCTCTATACCAATCTCAAGGGCTCTATAACCGTTAAATGAGCCGGAAACAGGTACAAGAATTTTCTTATAAGGGGTTGTTCCTCTTCCTATAAGGACAGGTGAGAGTGTCTCTTCTGCTATTTCTACAGGTAATGTTTTAATTCCAAAATAGAGCGGCCACTCTTTGTAAAGGTCAGGCAGTATGATTATACCTATATCGTCATCTTTAACTTTTTCTGCGAATTCTTTTTCGCACAGTTTTAGCTGTTCTGCCTTGATAGTTTGGTCTGGCGCTTCTGTTTCAAAAATATGTTTTATGTTTGAAAATTCCGGAAAGCAGGTGAATATAGATACAGAGTTTATCTTTGTACTTTTGGCCATGAATGTACCGTCTTTCACGGCGCGCATGTTTATGTGATCATCTGATTTAACTAAAAGTGCCTCTTCAGCACCAAACTGAACGGGAAACTGGGCTTCACCGGAGCGGATAAGTCCTACAATATGTTTGAGAATTTTAGGTTCTCCTATAATTAAGACTTTGTCGCCGGGTTTTATTACAGTTTTCTTTGTTGGAAGCAGAAGCTTGTTATTTCTAAATATTGCAACTATTCTCCACCTTCTTGAAGTAAACTTGCTTACGGGGTAACCTACAAGCATTGATGTCGGTAGTATAGTTACTTCAACAATTTCACCTTTTCCAAGGCCGATGTTGGTTGCTGTAACTACACCTGAGGAAATTCTTCTCTCAAGTAAAGATGCAGTGGCGACAGCTTTATTTATACATTCTATGCCTTCGTGCTCAAACCATGCATCATGGTCTATGTGGTTTGATACGGCGTATATTGAAGGAACGTTGTGTTCTTTTGCTATTCGGCATGCTTCAAGGTTTGCCTCATCGTCACCGGTACATGCCACAAAAACTTTTGCATCTTCGAGTCCTGCTCTTTTGAGTATAAGTTTACTCGTTCCATCTCCCTGAATAAGGACAGTCCTGTTAAGAGCGCCGCTGTCTAAAAATTCAACTATCTGCTTTAGCTTGTTTTCATCGTTATCAATAATGGTTATGTACCATTCCTTTTTTATTCTTTTTATTAATTCTTTACCGACCTGACCGGCGCCGACAATGATGATTTTCACGTTTTCTCCCGTTCTTTTGTTATAACAATAATTTATCATAAGTTAAGAAGAATGGGGAGAGGGTTTGGTTAAAATTTAATAGTAATTATTATCAATAACAGCCTGAAGAAGCTTGACATATTAGTATGTTTTAATAAATTCAAGATGGAAACCAGAGGGAGGTAGATGGATGGAACTGCCGATACTTATACTGAATGATGTGAGGCTTGAAATAGAAGGAAAGCCGATTTTAAGGGGTGTTAACCTCCAGATTAAAAAAGGTGAAATTCATTCTATTCTGGGTCCCAACGGTGCTGGGAAGTCAACGCTGGCATCTTTAATAATGGGAATTAACGGCCTTAGATTTCCAACGTCCGGGGAAATAATTTTAGAAGATAAGATAATAAACGGTCTTTCAATATATGAAAGAGCAAAACTCGGAATTACACTTGCCTGGCAGGAGCCTGCAAGATTTGAAGGATTAACGGTTGAGGAGTATTTAAGGATTTCCGGCAGGAACAATCCTGATCTTGATGTTGAAAAGTGTCTTTTGGCGGTTGGACTTGATCCAAAACTTTACCTTAAAAGGTTTGTTGATACGTCTCTTTCCGGTGGAGAGAGAAAGAGAGTTGAGCTTGCTTCCGTTCTTGCGATGAGGCCTAAACTTGCGATCCTTGATGAGCCGGATTCCGGTATAGATTTTGCTTCAATGGAGGATATTGCCGGAATGATAAAGGCTTTAAGGGATAATGGTGCAACAGTTCTGATGATTACGCACAGGGAAGAGATAGCGGAAATTTCAGACAGGGCTTCTCTAATGTGTGAGGGAAGAATAGTTCAGACTGGTGAGCCGGGAGAGATAGGCAGGAAGTTTAAAAGCACGTGTCTTAAATGTGAAATAAGAAATCCCGAACTTTTTGGAGGGGAAGATGAATAATGATATTTTAAATACACTTGCGGGTAAGTTCAGACAGATAGGCTTTCCTTCTGAAATTATAGAACAGAGAAAACTTGGTCTGCTGGTTGATAGAAATAGGGTTCTTGTTAGAGAGCCGGCACCGGGTATTAGGCTTGAGGCAAAAGAAACGGAAAAAGGTGCTGAGGTAAAAGTTTATATTGAGCCGGGAACGAAAATAAAAGAGCCTGTTAATGTTTGCTTCACTATGGGTGAAGTTGGAGGTGAGCAGGAAATATCAACGGAGATTCTTGTTGGTGAGGACGCTGATGTTACGTTTAAGGTTTACGGCGTTGTTGCGGACGGTTTAACGGTAAACCACAGGGCAAGAACAAAGGTTATCGTTAAGAAAAATGCAAAGTTTGTTTACGATGATGAACACTACTATGGAGAAAATTCTTCTATCGTTTTAAGAAACTATACAGAGGCAGAGATAGAAGAGGGAGCTTACTATTTTTCTTCGTTTAAAAGAGCAAAGGGAAGAGTTGGAGATGCAGAGATAACTTTAAAGGCAACCGTTGGTGATAGGGCGACGGCGGTTTTTGAAACCAAGCTTCTTGGAAAGAAAGATGATAAAATAAAAGTGACCGATATTATCAATCTTGAAGGTGAAGAATCGAGGGGAATTTCAAAAAGCCGCATTATAGCCCTTGATAAAACGTACGCTGAGTTTGTAGGTGAAACTTACGGAAATGGTTCTTACAGCCGCGGACATATAGACTGTTCAGAAGTTATCAGGGGAAAAGACGTGGTTTTAAAAGCTGTTCCTATTGTTGTTGTAAACAACGAGACTGCAAAGGTTACTCATGAAGCGGCGATAGGAAGTCTTGATAAAAAGCAGCTTGAGACGCTTATGGCCAGGGGACTTTCCGAGGATGAAGCAGTTGACGTTATTGTCCAGGGAATGTTGAGGTAAATGAAAATCAGTTGCATTTAATGTGTTCTGGCATATATTTTAAATAGCAGATTAAAACCGTAATTAAAGGAGGAGAAGATGAAAGTTTTTGGTCCGGAGCCTGAAGGGAAAAGAAAACATACTCCTGTAATTGAAGCACCTGCAAAGGTAAAGAAAGGTGAATGGTTTGATGTTAAAGTTGTAGTTGGAAAAGACATTGCCCATCCGAACACCAAAGAGCACTGGATACAGTTTATTTCTCTTTGGGCTGATGATTTTATAGTTGGAAGAGTTACGCTTGAACCTGAAGTTGCTGCGTCAGAAGTTACATTTAAAGTTAAACTTGAAAAGGATGCAGTTTTAACAGCTCAGGCTTACTGCAACCTTCACGGTCTCTGGCACAGCGAAGAAGTTAAGGTGGAAGTTGAAGAGTGATTCAGCGGGGGAAATCCCCGCTTCTGTTTAAAAATGAGAGTAGGATATTTTGATTTTTCCCTTAATGAAAAGTTCAACTGCTTCCTCTATTGTATTTACCTCGGGGGGTATTCTGTAAACCGCAATTTTCTTCATTAAAAGTTTTAGAAATGGTGTTTCTGCTATCTCTTTTGTAAGCAGTCCTTCAATGCCGTTTTCACAGAGAAGGTCAGCGGCATTTTTTCCTTCCGTGCAGCCGATGCTGCATCCGCCGCAGGCATAGATATTCTTTATGACTTCTATTTTCCCGGTTTCAGTGTCAACTTTCAAAAATGCTGGAGATGTTCCAAAGGAATAAAGAAGCTTTTCTCCAGTTATGTCTGTAGGTATTGCGACTATCATTTTTTTCTCCTGTGAAAAAAGGTTTTTATAAAAAATAGATAGAAATAGTATTAACTTCCTTGACTTTAATCAAACATTCAAACTTGATTATTGTCTTTATATGCTTGACATTTTATTCTGCGGTCATTATACTATACCCCGTAGGGTATGCAAACTGGAGGAAAAGAATGATAAAATCCGACGTAAACGAGGAAAAGAAAAGAGTAATCCGGCGGTTAAGAAGAATAGAAGGACAGATCAGGGGACTTCAAAGAATGATAGAAGAGGGGGAACACTGTGAGGATGTTCTCATTCAGCTTTCGGCTGTTAAAAGTGCCATAGAATCTCTTTCTGTTGCAGTTATGGAATCCTATTTAAAACACTGTTTCGTTAAAGAAGGCATTATACATCCGGAAAAAAAACAGGAGCTTGAGCAGGCTCTTAAGGTTTTAAAACGTCTAAAGTAAAAGGAGGAAGAGATGAGTTACATCTCAGTTCTGAAGGAAACATTTAAGGAAAACTTTGCCAATGACAAATTAAATAAGATTGCCTACGGCCACGACCTTGGCGAATTCCCGCCTCCGGTAAAGAAAATGATGGGTATCAGGGAACCTGATGCCGTGGTCAGAATTTTGTCTGAGGATGACGCCAGAAAACTTATAGAGCTTTCTAAAAAATACGGCTTTCATATTGTTCCGAGAGCTAAAGCTTCTTCTGGTTACGGTGGCGTTTTACCCGTTACAGAGGATACCGTTGTTGCTGATCTTGCGTGGATGAAAGAGATAATAAAAATAGATAAAGAGAATCTCACTGCTACTGTTCAACCTGCAGTTGTCTGGAAGGAGCTTGACGAAGAGCTTAAAGCGAGAGGTTTAACGTTAAGGCTTTACCCTTCAAGCTATCCTTCTTCCACTGTTGGTGGATGGCTTGCTCAGGGTGGTGCAGGTATCGGTAGCTATGAGTACGGCTGGTTTAAAGAAAATGTTGTATCTGCGAGAGTGGTTCTGCCTAACGGGGAGGTTCGGGTTTTTGAAGGGCAGGAACTTCTTGATTATGTTGCCGATGCTGAAGGTATTACAGGAATTATTACAGAGATAACGATTAAAGTAAGGCCTCTTGAAGAAGAGAGAGTAAAGGTAATTGCCTTTGATGATGAAGATGGAATTGGTAATGCGATTAATTTCCTCTTTGACAATAATGTCCCCGTGTGGAGTGTGTCTTTTATAAACCCTGCGGCATGTCACGTTAAAAATATTTTTCCTCCTCCTGCGCCCCACGGACATCCAGAGCCCGAGCACAGACCGACACTTCCGGAGAAATACATGCTTATTCTTGCCTATCCTGCTTCAAGAGAGAAAGAGGTAGGTGCGGCGATTGATTACATGGTTCAAAACTTTAAGGGGGAAGTTCAGTCTGAAGAGATAGCTGAACATGAGTGGGAAGAAAGATTCAAACCTATGAAAGTAAAAAGACTCGGCCCTTCTGTTGTTCCAGCTGAAGTTGTTCTCCCTGCCAAGAATGTTGCTGAATTCCTCAAAAGGATAAAGAAAGAGATTAAGCATCCTGTTGTTTTTGAAGGGTTTACGGTTAAAGGAGGCACTGTTATTCTTCTTGGTTTTATACCTCACGACATGAGAAAGAAAGACTTCCAGTTTGTTTCCAGCCTTGGTGTTACCGTTTCAAAAATAGGGAAATCTCTCGGTGGTAGAGCAATTACTCCAGGTTACTACTTTGCCCATGAAGCTGAGAAGATTTTTGGTAAGGAGAGAATCCAGAAACTCAGGAAGTTTAAAAAGCAAATAGACCCTAAATCTCTTATGAACCCGTATAAAGTTGTTCAGGCAGGAAAACCTGCAAAAATAATGGCACTTGCAAATGCAACGGAACCGATTACAAAGGTTCTTGCCAACATGTCAAGTAAGTGTGACTTGAAGGAGCATTTTGAGAGTAAAAAGGGATTTCCCGGTGACATTCTCTGGTATGCTTACTCATGTACCCAGTGTGGTTACTGTGTTGACAACTGTACTCAGTACGGCGGGTATAAATGGGAATCAACGACACCAAGAAGTAAATGGATATTCTTAAGAGAGCTTGTAGAGGGAAGACTTGAGGAAAGTCAGGAGCTTGTTGACATATTCCTGGGCTGTACTCTCTGCAACTTCTGTGATATTGAGTGTCAGATAGATCTTCCTATTCTTCATGCGTGGGACAGGTTGAGAGAAAAATTTGTTCTTAAAGACAAATTTTCTGCTTTTCCTGCTCTTGAGGTTATGGCGGCCGGACTTAAAAAGGAGAACAACATCTGGGCGGGTCCTTCAAAAGAGAGAGATAAATGGATGCCGGAAGACCTTAAAAAGTACGTTGAGGAAAACAGAGGAAAGACAGACATCCTCTACTTTGCAGGATGCACCGCGGCTTATGTTGAGCCGGATGTCGGGATCGGTGCTATGAGACTTATGAAAGATGCGGGCATTAAGTTTACAAACTTTGGTAAGCAGGAGGCCTGCTGCGGTATTCCGATGGTTGTTGCAGGTAGAATGGATCTTGTTGAGAGAATGTTTGACCACCATACAAAACTTGCAAAGGAGATGGGAATAAAAACTATAGTTACTTCCTGTCCTTCCTGCTACAAAACATGGAAGATTTACTATCAGGAAATAGCGGAGAAAAAGGGAGTTGACTATCCTTTTGAAATAAAGCACTTTACAGAGCTTCTCGCAGATGCTGTTAAGGAAGGAAAGCTTGAATTTGAAAGAAAACCGAAAAATATAGATGTTGTTACGTATCATGACACGTGTAAACTCGGCAGGAGTATTCCTATTACAGAGCCGCCGAGGGAACTTCTTAAAGCAGTTCCGGGTATTAAGCTTGTTGAAATGAAACATAACAGGGATAAAACTCTCTGCTGTGGTGGTGCCGGAACGCTTGTTAAAAATCCTGAAGTTGCTCATAAAATTGGTCTTAAGAAGCTTAAAGAAGCAACAGATGCTGGAGCGGATACTCTTACGACAATCTGTCCTTGTTGTGAATTTAAGATGAGGGTGGATAGAGACTACCTTGTTGAGAAAGGAAAGTTACCTGAACTTCAAATTGTTGATCTTGCTGCTCTTCTTGCCGATGCTAAAGGTTACGACCTTAAAAGTCCTGAGCCGTGGGTTAGAGAGCTCTGGGGGACATTTGAGGCTATGATAGCGATAATGGATCCTCCTGGTATGGCAAGATTTATGGCTGACTATCTTCCTGAGATGATAGATGCGATGCCTGAACCATACAGGGGTATGATGAAGTTCATGATGTCTGCACCGATGGCTGTGAGAAAAGCCATGTTTGCAGCTATGAAACCGATGATGCCAAAGCTATTCCCGTCAATGCTTGATGAGATGATGCCAAAGCTTCTTCCGATATTCCTTAAGGGTATGGAAGAGAGAATACCGATGCCTGACTTTTTAAAGAAGGAAATGCCGGATTTAATGCCGGAAGTAATGAAAAATTACATGTCAGGTCATTTACCTCAGATTATCAAACATTTTATGCCTTACATGGAAAGATACATCATGACAGGTAAAGCTTAATAAACGTCCCCCTATTGGGGGACTTTAAAACTTAACTTTTCTGGAGGGAAACATGAGAAGGAAACTTCTAACACTGCTTGCAGTAGCTGTGGTAGCAGGGGGAATGACTCAAACAGCATTTGCTACCAACGGTGACGACATGATTGGGGTATCACCTGTATCAAGAGCGATGGGTGGTATCGGTGTAGGTATGCCGATATGTGCTACAGATGCTCTCTACAGAAACCCTGCATGGATGTCGAAATCTAAAAATTTTGAAGTTAGCTTTGGTTCAACGCTTTTTATGCCTGATGTAAAGATAACCGCTACTATGGGAAATGCCACTTTAGCAGATGAAACCAGCAAAGCAGACACATTTGTAATTCCTGAGTTTGCGATTACACAGAGACTTAGTGATAAACTCGTTTTAGGTGTTGGTGCTTTTGGTGTTTCTGGTATGGGAACAGATTACAGAAATGCAAATGACCCTGCTGGAGTTTTACAGTCAACAAATACCAACTTTTCTTTTATGAGAATGATGCCGGGTATTTCTTATCAGCTAACGGATAATATTGCTCTTGGTGCGGCTGTCCATATGACATGGGGTTCTCTTGATATGGGGCAGGGATTTTCTCAGGATTTTGGTATTGGAGCAAGCCTTGGTCTTTCTTACGAAACAAATATGTTTACGGCAGGTTTCTCATATATGTCTCCTGTGAAAATGACTTACAAAAGGGTGTATGATTCAAATGGTGATGGAACATTTGAAGACATGAAACTTGAGCAGCCTCAGGAAGTTGCCGCTGGTGTCGGTGTTAGGCCCATTGATGGATTAAAGGTTGGTTTTGATGTTAGATGGATTAACTGGGCTGGTGCTGACGGATACAAACAGTTTGGCTGGAACAATCAGGTTGTTTACGCTTTAGGTGCTGAGTATCAGGCAACAGAGGCTTTAACTTTAAGAGCCGGTTTTAACTATGCTAAGAGTCCTCTTGATGATTACACTGCAACAGCAGCTTCGTTTGCACCGAGTGTAAATATTCCCGATTTTGCTGTTCCTTTCCCGGAATATAATGTTGCTGCTCTTAATGCCCTTGGATTTCCTGCCATTACAGAAACGCACCTTACACTTGGTGCGGGATATAAGTTTACCAAGCATTTTGCAGTTAATGTAGCTTACGTTCACGCGTTTGAAGGTGATTTTAAAGTTGAAGATACCACTGGTTTGGCTCCAACCTATGAAGCTAAAAATTCTCAGGACAGCGTATCCATGGGTCTCCACTGGAACTTTTAATCCTGCGGAACCTCCCTCCTTTTCTTCTGGAACCCTCCCTTCGGGGAGGGCTTTTTTTGGCAATGAGTGATTCTGCTGTTCTATTAACTTTCAGAATTTCTCTTTTGGCTTTAAGTGTAATTTCTTCCTGTTTTCCTGAGTATGTTTTCCGTCACCCTGAGCGTTAGCGAAGGGTCTATGAAACTTTTCAGTAACGGTAGAGAGAACTTGATTTAATTATCGCTTAACTTCTTCAGCATTTCTAAAACCTTCTCAACATGTCCTTTGACTCTTACGTTTTTCCATACATGTACCACTTTTCCTTCAGGATCTATTAAATAGGTTGTTCTTACCACACCGTAATACTCTTTACCGAATCTTTTCTTGAGTTTCCATACTCCGTATTCTTCAATTACTTTATGTTCCGGATCACTTAGAAGTGTTACTTTGAGATTTTTCTTCTCTTTAAATTTTCTGTGGCTTTCCACAGAATCGGGACTTATACCTACGACTTCCGCGTTTAGCTTTTTAAATTCGTCTAACTTTTCAGTGAATCCTTCTGCCTCTTTTGTACATCCTGGTGTATTATCTTTTGGATAAAAATAGAGAACAACCCATTTCCCTTTAAAGTCTTTTAAGCAGGTCTCTTTTCCCGTGTCGTCTTTTAAGCAAAAACCTGGTGCTATTTTCCCTGGTTCTACCATTGATTCCTCCTGTGAATTTCGGTTCGTCATCTTAAAATATAGGTGAATTTTTTAGACGCTGGTAGAATTTTTAAGATGGGTAGTTAAGTTAAAGTGAAAAAAGGGGGGTAGTACTCCCCCCTCAAAATCATGGAAGTTTATGTTAGCTCTTTTTCCTTCTATAGATGTAATAGACGCCACCTGCAAGGATAATAGGTGTGAATATCATTCCAAGTCCGAACGCTACTGCCGGAAAGTGACCATATCCGAGTTCTACGAGCGGGAGTCTGTGCTCTGACCACCATGGACCATGACAGTCAAGACAGTGGAGAGCTTTTTCTTTTGGTAGAACACCATGGTTGAGCTGGAAGTACCTTGAGATTTCAACAAAGCTTTTTCCATCCCAGTACAGTCCTGCCGCTTTGGCGCCTGCTTTTATAGCTTTATCCCTGTTTCCGGTTGCAAAAATGATTCCTACCTTTATAGGTATTGGGACATTGTGCTTTGTATCATATGGAACAATGGCATAGTGATATTTAAATGGATAAATTTTTCCATCTTCCATGTTGCCCACAGGTTCTGTAAAGGAGATTTTTCCTAAAACGCCTTCAACGCCTTCGTCAGGTTTTTCAAGCTTGGCCGGATTGAGCTTGCCGTTAACAGTTGGAAGATAGAGTTTTCTTTTACCGTTCCACCACGCATATTCTGGAATGATGTTTTCTTTAATCTCCCTCTCCTCTCCCCATTTAACACCTTCAAATTTAATTTTACGCCAGTCTCTGTGGAGTTCGCTCTTGTGAATTACAGGTATATGACATGTTTGACATGCTATATGTTCTGTATGGAAGTGTTCTATGAACCAGCCTGTTACGCCTTTATGGGGATGTTTATGGCAATCGGTACATGAAACCGGTTTTGCTTCTCTTGAAAAAGTATCAACGCCGACAGTTCCAACCTTGTGATTTCTGAATGCATGACAGTCAACACAGTCCATACCAGCAGCCATGTGGACATCTATATCTTTCGTTACTTTTTTTGTGAAGAGGGCAGATGAAAGATTTGGACGTTTGACGCCATCTCCACCACCTGAAAAGGCGTGACAGAGAAGGCATACATCTTTGGAAGGTTTTGCCATTATTTTTGATGCCACCTTTTGAAGGTCAATATTTGCCTCATAGTGCCATGTGCCGTTTTCATTCACGGGAACTTTCAGTCCTGTTTTGACACCTTTTCCACCGCCGTATCCTGCAAGGTGACATACGAGACAATCAATATCGGCTGCAGCCTCTTCAAACGTCATGTCCGGTCTGCCGGGTTTACCCATGCTGACACCGTGACACATAGAACATCCGCTCATCAGTAATTTGCCGTTTATCTTATCTTCGTGTCCCGGCGGTGCTTTTTTAAGCATTACCTTTCCAATCCAGTTGACAGTTTTTGTTGTATTCCAGAAGATAGCCATACAGTAGTCGTTATAGTTGTGCCTTCCGCCGCCTTTAGGGTTGTGCAAGTTCACAACATCCTTTTCGTCATTGCTCATCTGGAAGTGGTAAGAGTGAAAAACGTCTTCCACTTCTTTCTTGTGGCACGGAAGGCAGCTTTTTGCCCCTTCGTACTTTGTCCTTCCCAGCATTTTAAAGACTTCTGTGTGGTCTGCGTACCTGTTCTCTGCATCGGTGAACAGGCTTCTCCTTACAGCTGCGTGCCCGGCACCCGTAATTAACATAAAGCCGGCAGTAATAAGGGTGCACGTCTTTAGGGCCCTTTTCATGCTTGCCTCCTTATAATTTGTTTAGGTGAATATCTTAATAAGTAGTATATATTTCCGATAGATGTATGTCAATTCTTTCATAAAAAAACATAATAGATGCTGAATAAAATAGTAATCAAGAAATCAAGAGAAAAAGAGATTTAGAAAAAGATGTAACTTTTTGATATAAAAGTAAAACCGAAGTAGCACCAAATCTATATTAGATACCACTAATATAAGAAAGTATTGACTTGTCCGAAAGAGACTCTTATAATCAGATTACAGTATTGTCCAATCCAAGAAAAGGAGGGTTTAAACATGGACAGAAACATGTTCACGGGGGGATTTCCAGGAACAATCTCCCGTCGTGGTTTCTTGCGTGCTTGTGCTATAGCCACAGCGGCTATGGGGCTTCCAATGGAAATGGTATCAAAGGTGGCTGAAGCTGCAGAAGACCCTAAGAGACCGAGAGTCGTTTGGCTTCATTTTCAGGAGTGTACAGGATGCTCCGAGTCTCTCTTGAGGGCTTCACATCCAGACCTTGCTACCTTAATACTTGACCTCATTGATCTTCAGTATCATGAAACTCTTATGGCTGGTGCAGGACCTCAGGCTGAAGAAGCTTTTGAAAAGGCTATTGAAGAGCCAAACTACATTCTTGTGGTTGAGGGTTCTATCCCAACCGGTGACTGTGAAGATTTCTGTATGATTGGTGGCCACTCTGCTGCTCATAACCTTAAGAGAGCCGCAAAGAACGCTCTTGCAATTATTAACATCGGTACATGTTCAGCTTATGGTGGTCTTCCTGCTGCAAGACCGAATCCAACAAAGGCAGTTGGAACCGGTGATATTATTAAGGATAAGCCAATTCTTAACATACCTGGTTGTCCACCTAACCCACACAACTTCCTTTCTGCGGTTCTTTACTTCCTCACATTTAAGAAGCTTCCTCCAACAGATATTTACGGAAGGCCACTCTTTGCTTACGGAAGGAGAATTCACGATCACTGTGAAAGAAGACCTCATTTTGACGAAGGAAGATATGTTGAGCAGTTTGGTGATGAGGGACACAGGCGTGGTTACTGTCTCTATAAGATGGGATGTAAAGCTCCAGAAACATTCTCTAACTGCTCAATAATCAGATTTAATGATGTTGAAGTATGGCCTGTTTCCGTTGGTAACGGTTGTTACGGATGTACAGAGCCGAATTTCTGGGATACTATGACACCATTCCACGAAAGATTACCAGGTGTAAGCTTACCTGTTAATGGTGGAATAATTGCAAATGCCACAAACATTGGTAAGAAGGCTCTTGGCATAACAGCAGCAGCTCTTGCTATCCACGCTGGTATTGGTGTTGCTAAAAGTTTGGCAAAAGGCAAAAAAGAGGAAGAATAAATTTTAAATAAAACCCCAGACGGAGGTTAAACTATGGCTAAGAGAGTAGTTGTTGACCCTATTACGAGAATTGAGGGTCACTTACGTATAGAGGTTGCGGTAGAAAACGGCAGAATTAAAGATGCTGTTTCTTCTGCTCAGATGTGGAGAGGTCTTGAAAACATCCTTATTGGAAGAAAGGCAGATGATGCCTGGATGTTTGCTCAGAGAACTTGCGGTGTTTGTACAACAGTTCACGCTATTGCGTCTGTTAGATCGGTTGAAAATGCTCTTAAGCTTGAAATTCCTTACAACGCACAGATGGTAAGAAACATTATTATTGCTGCTCATGCACTTCAGGATCACATTGTTCACTTCTATCATCTTTCTGCTCTAGACTGGGTTGATATTGTTTCAGCTCTCAAGGCAGATCCAAAGAAAGCTGCAGCAATAGCAGACAGCTATCAGAACTGGAAACTCAACGGTGATTCTGTATTCAGGGCAGTTCAGGAAAAACTCAAGAAATTTGCAGCTTCAGGGCAGCTTGGCCCATTTGCAAGTGGTTACTGGGGACACCCGGCAATGATACTTCCACCGGAAGTAAACCTCATTGCCGTTACCCACTATCTCCAGGCTCTTGACTTCCAGAGAAAGGCATGTCAGGCAATTGCTATTCTTGGTGGTAAGAACCCACACATCCAGAACCTTGCAGTTGGTGGTGTTTCTACAGCTATCAATCCTGACAATGTGGCTACACTTAACATGGAAAGACTTGAGTACATTAAAACACTTCTTGATGATGTCAAAGATTTTGTTCAGAACTGCTATCTTCCTGATGTTATTGCTATTGCATCTTTCTACAAAGACTGGCTCGCTTACGGTAAGACAGGTGAATACTACCTTGCTGTTCCTGATCTTCCTCAGGATACAAAAGGAGAAACATTTGACCTTCCAGGTGGAACGGTAGTTAACAACAAGGTTACACCTATTAAGAGCTTCTACGATCCATACTTTATTAATAACGTTGCTGAAAACATTACTCACGCCTGGTACGACGGTGACTGGACAAGGCATCCCTGGGAAGAAGAGACAGTTCCTAAGTACACCGGCTTTAAGTCTGACGGAACGGTTGATGAGAATGGTAAATACTCCTGGTCTAAGGCACCAAGATTTAAGGTTAATGGTGAATATGTTCCTATGGAAGTTGGTCCTCTTTCTCAGGTTCTTGCGGGATATCTTCAAGGGCATGCTCTTACTAAGAAATGGGCTGACTACGCACTGAACCAGCTCAGCAGCATGGCTGGAACAAAGGTTACAATTGAAAACCTCAAGTCAACACCGGGTCGCCACCTTGCGAGAGCAATCAGAGCTGCAATGATGGCAGACCTTGCTATCAAGCAGTGGGAGCAGCTTGTTAACAATATCGGAAGAGGTGATCTTGAAATCTTCAATCCACCATCCTATCCGCAGGGAGAAATTAGAGGTTGCGGATTCCATGAAGCACCTCGTGGTGTTCTCTCTCACTGGTGTGTTGTTCACAATGGTGGCATTCTTAAAAATTATCAGGAAGTTGTTCCTTCTACATGGAATGCTGGTCCAAGAGATAGTAAGGGACAGAGAGGACCATACGAAAATGCTCTTATCGGTAATCCAATTGCCGATCCTGAGAAACCTCTTGAAGTTCTCAGAACTGTTCACTCATTTGACCCATGTATCGCATGTGCTGTTCACATGATTGATCCAGAGGGTAAGGAAATAGTTAAAGTTAAAGCTCTGTAATTTGTGGGGGCTTTTGCCCCCTTAACTTCCTCAAGGAGGGAACTAATGGCAGGTCATGGAAAAGATTATGAAAAGGTGTATGTTTGGAGCGTCCTGCTCAGGGTTTACCACTGGGTGTTTGCTCTTTCCATATTTGTCCTGATTGCCACGGGCCTTTACATAGATTGGCCGTGGACAAATACATGGATGGAAGGAAGCCATCAGTGGCCTATGGCTATGGCTAGATACATTCACTATGTTGCAGGAATGCTCTTTACAATGGCTGTTATTACAAGAATTTACCTGTGGTTTTTCGGTAATAAGCATGAAAAGGTGTGGGACTTTGCTCCTATTACGCCGAGGAATATTAAGAACATGATAACTACATCCTTTTACTATGCTTACCTTACTGACAGCCACGAGCACAGAACAGGTCACAACGCTATGGCAGGTATGTCATACGTTATGACTATTTTCCTAGCAGTGGTTCAGTTTATTACAGGTTTCTACCTCCTCTATCCTGAAAACAGTTTCTTTGTAAGCCTCGGTTCTATTTTTGGGACTCAGCAAACTGCAAGATTTATTCACCACATTCTCAACTGGTATTTCGCAATCTTTGCGCTTGTTCACATCTACATCGCTTCCTGGAATGATATTAGAAATCCTGAGGGACTTATATCGTCTATCTTCTCAGGGTATAAGTTCTTCCCTAAGGATCATCACTGATTGCTGAAAGTGGTATATAATAAGGGGGGAGATTTTTCTCCCCCTTATTTTTTTGGTGGTTTTACTAAAGGGGAGAGACCCTTTTGGTAAGACTATCAACTTTTAAAGGAGAGAGCATGGAAAAGATTGGCATAATGGGTGTTGGCAACATCCTTCTTGGTGATGAGGGTTTTGGTGTTCATTTTATAGAGTACTTTAAAAAGCGGTATGATGTTCCGGAGAATGTTGAACTTATAGATGGTGGAACGGCTGGAATATTTCTTTCACCTTTGATAGATTACATAAAAAAGCTCATAATAATAGATGTTGTAGCTGTTGATGCAGAGCCCGGTTCTCTCTTTACTTATGATAAAGAGGATTTTTATATAGATAATCTTCCTCTTAAGCTTTCTCCCCACCAGATAGGACTCCAGGAGGTTTTACTGCTTAACGATATAAAAGGTTCATGTCCTGAATATGTGAAACTTATAGGTGTTGTTCCTGCGTCTCTTGAGCCTGATACAGAGCTTTCACCTATTTTAAAAGAGAAACTTAAAGATGTTGAAAAACTTGTGATAGAAGAACTTGAGGCTCTTGGGGTTAAAGTTAAACCAAAGGCAGCATCTGGCGAGGAAGAGCGGATATGGTGGGAAAGGGATAAAAAGGAGGTTTAGTATGTGCGTTGGCGTACCTATGAAGATAGTGGAGATAAACTATCCTATGGCTGTTGCAGAAGCAAAAGGTGTTAAGAGGAATATAAATTTGATGCTTATTCCCGAAGATGAGGTTAAGGTTGGGGATTATGTAATGGTTCATGTTGGTAGCGCCATAGAGGTTATAAGTGAAGAAGCGGCTAGCGAAATATGGGAAGCATTAGATGAGCTTATTGAATTTATGGATCAGGAGACTGGCTGATGCACGAAACCTCTCTTGTAATGGGAATGTTTGATAACATCGTGAAGGTTGCAGAAAAAGAGAATGCCAAAAAGGTTTTAAAGGTCAGAGTAAAAATAGGGAAATTGGCAGGTGTTGTGATAGATTCTTTCATTTTTGCCTTTGACTCTTTGAAAGGTGAGTATCCTTATATGAAGGACGCAGTTTTGGAGATAGTGGAAGTTCCTGCTGTTTACAGGTGTTTTGACTGCGGTGAAGAGTTTGAAGTTGATAACGCCTATTTCCCTGAATGTCCAAAGTGCGGTTCTTTAAATGTTATGATGATTTCTGGAGAGGAGTTAGAAGTTGTTGATATAGAGATTGATGTTTAGGAGGAGATTATGTGTGACGTTTGCGGGTGTGGAACGCCTTCTCACGAACATGAACATACTCATGAGCACAGCCATGAAAGTGTCAAAACCGTTAGGCTTGAAGAGAGTCTTTTTAAGCAGAATGATAAATATGCTGAGGAGAACAGAAAGCATTTTGACGAGAAAAATCTACTTGCTATTAATCTGATAAGCTCTCCCGGTTCAGGTAAAACGACACTTCTTGAAAAGACGGTTGAGAGGTTGAAGAATGAGTTTACTATTGGTGTCCTTGAGGGAGACATTGAGACAGAGAGGGATGCTGAAAGGGTAAGGGCTAAGGGCGCTTACGCTGTTCAGCTTACGACAGGAGGTGCCTGTCATTTAGAGGCGCCCCTTGTTCATAAAGGGTTTCACGCTCTTGAGCATCAGCTTGAAGGGAAAGAACTTGACGTTCTCTTTATAGAGAACGTTGGAAACCTTGTTTGTCCAACCTCTTTTGACCTTGGCGAGCATGTTAGGGTGGTTCTGGTTTCTGTGCCGGAAGGTCCTGATAAACCTGCCAAGTATCCAAAAGCTTTTAAAACTTCAGATGTTTTTATAATTTCGAAAATAGATCTTCTTCCCTACTTTGATTTTGATATTGAAAAGGTGAAAAAAGAAGCTCTTTCTCTCAACCCAAAACTTAAGATTTTCACAATTTCGACGGTTACCGGTGAAGGGCTTGATGAGTGGATTGAATATTTGAAAGAGCTTATAAAAAATAAGAAAGGCGTTTAAGGTGAAGGGGCTTTTCCCCTTGCCTTTTTATGTTTCGATCATATATTTTTCTCTGTGATTTTTCTGCCCACGTGGCTCAGGAGGTTAGAGCGCACCCTTGGTAAGGGTGAGGTCGGCGGTTCAACTCCGCCCGTGGGCACCACCTGTAAAAGAGGGGAAATTTGAAAATAATAGCCCACCGGGGTGCTTCTTTCTACGCACCGGAAAATACATTTTCAGCGTTCAATTTAGCCTTTAAAATGGGTGCTGACGGTATTGAGATGGATGTTAGGCTTTCTAAGGATGGTGAGATTGTTGTTATTCACGATGAAACTACCGGTAGAACAGGAAACAAAAGTTTAACGGTTTCAGAAGCTCTTTACAGTCAGTTAGAAAAAGTAGATGTGGGTTCATACTTTGACAGGGAGTTTAAAGGAGAAAAGATTCCCCGGCTAAGGGATGTGATGGTGGCTTTCCCTGATAAAGAACTTTACATTGAAATAAAAACTGGAAAAGAAATTATTCCTTACTTTTTATCTCTCTCAAGAGAGATTCTTTTTTCTAAAAATTTTTTATTTTTTAGCTTTGACTTTGAGGTTGTTAAAACTCTAAAGAGGTTTTTTCCTGAAAACAGGGTTCTTTTTGTCGTTGATTACGGTTACAATGTTCCTGATAGAGAAGGCGTTTGTGCTGCTATTGCTCTGGCGGTTAAAGGCGCTTCCCTTGACGGTGTTTCAACTTGTGCAGATTTACGGCACGGGAAAAAAGCCGCAGAGGTTTTTAAATCTGCAGGGCTTTTCTGGAATGTCTGGACGGTGGATAATCCTTACCTTGCCAAAGAGTTTAAAGCCCTTGGAGTGGATTCCATCTCTACCAACCGTCCAGACTTAATAGCTGCTTATGTTAAGTAGTAAGGGCTTTCTTCGTCTGCTTTATACTTTGAAAAGAATTCTCTTTTAAATTCTTTAAACTTTTTGTTTTTTATAGCTTCCCTCATTTTTTCCATCAGCTTTGCATAGAAGTGAAGGTTATGTATTGAGTTTAGTATCAATGCATTTATCTCTTTTGATGCGAAGAGGTGCCTTAAATAAGCTCTTGAAAAGTTCCTGCATGTATAACAGTCGCAGTTTTCATCGACGGGTCTTTCGTCATTTTTATACCTGGCACTTTTTATGTTGAGTTTTCCGTTCCATGTAAAGAGAGTTCCGTTTCTTGCGTTTCTTGTTGGCATTACACAGTCAAACATATCAACGCCATGTTCAACGGCAACGATGATATCTTCTGGTTTGCCAACACCCATAAGATACCTTGGTTTTGCATAGGGTAGAAGAGGAGTAACAAGGGATGTTATTCTGTACATGTCCTCTTTCGGTTCGCCGACGCTGAGTCCGCCTATTGCAACGCCATCAAAAGGTAAGCCTGAAATTAGCTTTGCACTTAGTATTCTCAGGTCGTCAAATGTTCCACCCTGAACGATGCCAAAAACGGCTGTTTTGTCGCTTGTTCGTGCTTCAATACTCCTCTTCGCCCATCGGTACGTTCTTTCAAGGGAGTGTTTTGCATATTCTCTTGTTGCCGGGTAGGGTGTGCATTCGTCAAGAACCATACCGATGTCAACGCCGATTCTCTCTTCGTATTCAACGACAAGTTCCGGTGAAAAGAAGTGTTTTGAACCGTCAATGTGTGAGCGGAAATAGACACCTTCTTCAGTGAGTTTCATCAGGTCGCCCAAGCTGAAAACCTGAAAGCCTCCGCTGTCTGTTAGTATCAATCCGTTCCATCCTGTAAATTTGTGAATACCACCGGCTTCCTCTATCAGATCAATACCCGGTCTTAAATAGAGGTGATAGATGTTTGAAAGAACGAGTGAGTATCCTGAAGTTTTTATCTCTTCCCATCTTACACCTTTTACTGCACCTGCTGTTGCCACTGGCATGAAGCACGGTGTTTCTGTCGTGCCATGAGTGCCTTTTAAAATGCCGGTTCGTGCCTTTCCATCTGTTTCGACTATCTCAAAGCTTAACATTTCTTCTCCTGTTAAAGTTTTTAACTGCTATAATAAAAGTATGAAAAGATTTTCCGTAATTATACTTCTATTTTTTCTCTCTTTTGCCGCTCCTTCACTGGCAATGACCGAGAAAGAGGTGAAATCTTTTACCTCTTTGAGTCCATCTTCTCCTATATCTTACTTGCTGTTTCTTCAGAAGTATCCCGATTCGCCTTTTGAAAAGACAGTGAAAGAGATGTTTATTGATTCTATCTTTCAAAGTGGAAATTATTCTGACTTTGCCGATATTGGTTTTGATGATATTGACGATTTCTATAAACTTGAGCTTGCCAGGATTTACAGGAAGAGAGGTTTAGAGGAAGAAGCGCAGAAGATTTACAGGGAGGTTTTTTCAAGGACGAACAGCTACGATGAGCAGATTTTAATTGATAATGCTGGAAACACGGCGTTTTTAACAGGTAACCAGACTGTAATTGCCAATAAAATCTGGTTTGCGATAAAGCGCAGGAATTTTGAAATTGCCAGGTTTTATCTTTCCCTTCTCCCTCCAGATAACAGGTTCTATCTCTACTTTAAAGGAGTGATTCTATATAAAACCGGTAAGTACAGGGAGGCCGTTTTCTGTTTTGAGAACTCTTCCATTCCGGAAGCTCTCTTTTTTCGCCTTCTCCTTGAGAGGAATCCTTTTAAAAAGATAGAGCTTTTAAGAAAATTAATTGCTTCAGATGCTAAGAGGAATTTTAAGATTTCAGGTATAAGGATAACTCTTAATAAACTTCTTGTTACTAACCTGCCGCTATTTAAGTTGGCCCTTGAGGGTGTTAAAAGTTTTGATTATAACCTGTACAAAGAGTACCTTGCTAAATATTACATCAATGTTGGACAGTTCATAAAGGCACTTTCTATCTTGAAAACTTTAAATACGGAGTTTGGAAGAGGTCTTTCTGCAGCTATAGAAAAAACAGTTTTAGGCGAAGAGGTAAAGCTTGCTAACAACAGTTTTTACAAATTCATTTTAACAGGAAAAGGGCCTGCAGTTAAGTTTGAGAAGCCTTCTGTTTCAATGATAAAAGACGAAGGCTTGAGGTATATAATTAAGAGTAAGAAGTATTTTTTACTGAACTTTCTTGATCTTTCTCGCTTTTCTCCCTTTGATTCTGCAGTTGCCTGTTATTTTGCAGGAAGATTTAGAGATGGAATAAAATTTGCCTCAAAAGCTGTTGCCTCAGTTTCTCCTGAAAAGAGAAATGTGCTTTATACAATTTTGTATCCGGCACCCTCTATGTTCAAAAACAGTGTTGTGACTCTTTCTATAGCGAGGCAGGAAAGTCTTTTTGATCCCGGTGCTTTTTCAAGAAGTGGTGCGATAGGTTACATGCAAATAATGCCTTCAACAGGGAAACATATAGCTTCTGTTATGGGAGATGATTTTAACGTTTCTGACCTTTATGATGAGAAGGTTAATATTTCTTATGGGGCGTTTTACATAAAGAAGCTTATTAAAGAGTTTGGCTCTCTACCTGTTGCGGCAGCTGCGTACAATGCAGGTCCCGGACGTATAGCAAGGCTTTTGAAACTTTACGGTGGCGTTGATTCTAATGGTGAGTTTGTCCTTTTTGTTGATGCGTTTCTTCCCCTTGACGAAACGCGCAATTATGTGAAGAGGGTTGTTTCTAACTGTTTCTTTTATTCAAAGAGATTTGGTTTAAAGAATAACATCTGCCGGGTTAAATAACCCGGCAGTTTGTTCACTCTGATAGTTCCTTTTTCGTATTGCCGTATGTGTAAACAAATAGGAGCGGAATGAATACAAGGGTTAAAAATGTCCCCACTATTAAACCGCCAATTGCCACGGCGCCAAGTGGAGCCAGTCTTTCAAGTCCTATGGCATTCCCCATGGCAACGGGTAACATTCCTGCAGTTGTTGCGAATGCGGTCATAAGAACCGGCCTTGTTCTGATTTTTATACTTTCAAGGATTGCCTCTTCAGGGTTCATTCCGTTCTTTATTCCGTTAAGTGCAAAATCTATTAGGAGAATTGCGTTGTTGACGATGATACCACTCAAGAGAACAAATCCCATCATTGCAGGCATTGATATATGATAATCGAAAATAAGCAGTGACCATGCTGCTCCGATAAGTGTAAGGGGAATGGACACAATTATAAGCAGCGGTGCTTTTACCGAGTTGAACATGGGAACAAGAACGAAGAAAATGAGTAAAACGGCGAATCCTATTGCTTTGAGCATTCTTTTGGCAGAATCCGTAAACTGCTTTATGTCGCCTGTCTGTTCCATTTTTACATCTGGCGGAAGCTTTTTCCCTTTGAATGCTTTTTCAAAGCTTGCCATTATGTGAGTTATTGCTGCTTTTTTTCTGAAGCCGTAAACATCAAGGGTGTACTGAAGGCCTTCTCTTGTTATTACGTTAGGTTCATAAACATAGCTTATCCTTGCAACTGTTGAAAGAGGGATTTTGCCGGCTTTACTGTTTATCAAAGTGGTTTCAAGTGTTTTTACAGAGTCTCTGTCTGTTTTTTCAAGCCATACTCTTATCGTGAAATCTTTTGCATTTACTACGGGAAAAGATGCTGCTTTTATGCCTCTTAAAACAGTTGTTAATTGCATGGCTATATCTTCAGGTGTTAAACCGTATGCTGCCGCCTTTTTCTCATCTACGTTGAGGACGTAAACTTTTTTATTTTTGTTCCATGTTTTTGCAACACAGGTTATACCTTTGGTGTTGTATACTGCCTGTTCTATAATTTTTCCTGCCTTTTCAAGGGAATCAAAATTTGAGGAATATAGTGTAACGTCAATGTTTCCTTTGATGCTGGATAGGGCAGTTGCACCGTAGTCTGAAACTGTAAACTGCTCTATGTTTGGTATTTTGGCTATTTTTTTTCTTAACTCATCTTCTATCTGCCAGATTGATTTCTTTCTCTCAAACCGGTTAACATAGGTTGCTGTGATGCTTATGGAATCTATACCTCCGCCGCTTCCGATAGATAGTATGCCCGGTTCGCTTCCAATGGAGGAAGAAACTCTCAAAACTTTACCACTTGAGTATATTGCTTTTATAGTTTTTTTCAGCACATCTTCGCTATCTTTTATTTTCAGATTGGGATCAACTGTTATTCCAATTTTGACAATGCCTGTATCCATGGGGGGCATTAGTTCTTTACCGACGATGGGCATTAGTCCTTTTACGCTCATTATAAAAAGGAAAATTAAAAATAAAACGTATCCTGCTGCAACTTTCTTGCTTTCCAGCCCTTTTTTAACAAGGTTGTGGAAAAACATTCTGAAAATGTTGTTAATTCTGGAAATGATGCTTTCAAATATTTCTTCTGCTTTCAGAATAAGGGGATTTTTTATGGCAAGAAGTCTCAGTGAAAGTAAAGGAACTGCTGTTATGGAAATTGCATAGGATGCTGCAAGTGCAAGGAGCAGTGTTCCTGCAAGGGGTCTGAATATTGTTTGTGGATAGTCTCCTACGAACATAATCGGAAACAGAGCGGCCATTGTTGTTATTGTTCCTGCAAGGTCTGAGAACATAATCTCTTCAGTTCCTTCCACTACTGCTTTTCTAATAGGCTTTTTAAGTTCTCTGTAGTGTCTTTCTATGTTTTCCATTACAACCACGGCATCATCTAAAAGGAGTCCCAGAGCCAGGATTATTGCGGTAAGTGTAACAACGTTGAACTCTATTCCTGTGAGCCACATGAGAGCTACGGTTGTCGCATATACAAGGGGAATTGTGAATAGAACAACAAGAACCTGCCGGAAGCTTGCGAGGAAGAAGAAAACTACAATTGTTGACATAACAATTGCATCTCTCAGTGATTCAAACATGTTGGTGGTGCTTTGAAGAATTGTATCTTTTTGTGTGTCAGTTATGTGAAAGTTGAGTGCAGGATATTTTTTCTTTATAACTTTTAGGGTTTTTTCAACTTTATCTATTGTTTTTATCACGTCCGCATTTGTTTCTCTCTGGACGGCAAGGGCTATCGCAGGTTCTCTGTCACCGTAGTAGAGTGCACTGTTTTCGTAGTGACCGAAATAGACTTTTGCGATATCTCCTATGGTTATATTTCTTGTTACTGGAATGTTTTTTATCTTATCAAGGATGTCTCTCTTTCCTTTTATTTTCAGCAGTACTTTACTGTAATTGCCTGTTATTGAACCTATTGCAAAGTCTCTGTCGTGTTTGGATAGTGCGGCGATGACCATTGAAGGAGATAGTCCATACTTATCAAGTTTTTTCTTGTCCGGTGTAACGATTACTTCTTTCCTGTATCCTCCAAAAACATCCACGTTTGCAACACCGTCGATCTTTAAAAGAGTGTCTTTAATATCATTTTCGGCGATTTCCCTTACATCGGTCAGGGGAAGTTTTTTTGAGGACACTGATATGACTACGATTGGTTGCAGTGTGTCATCTATCTTGTAAACTTGAGGTTCTCTGATATCGGGGGGAAGGTCATTTTTAATTTTTGAGAGAGCCTGCGTAACTTCCGTGGTGGCGGCATCTATGTTTTTACCGTAGTTAAATTCTGCATGAATAACTGTAACTTCGTCGATAGTTGTTGAGTAAACACGCCTTATCCTGTCGAGGGTGTAAAGTTCTCTTTCAACGGGCACAGCAACGTTAGATGCAATTTCTTTTGCTGATGCCCCTGGCTCTACTATTACGACAGCAACTTCGGGCCGGTTTGAATTCGGGAACAGTTTTCTATTTATGCTGTTGTAGCCGAATATACCTAAAAACAGAAACAATGCCAGGAATGAGTAAATAAAATAAGGTCTTTTTAGTAAACTCTTAATCATTCTTCACCACCTGCCACGAGTCTTATTAATTTTGATTCGCTGCCGACAGCAACGGGCTCGTTTATAGAAGGCTTTATAACGGCCTTTTTGTTGTCTTCTGCTACCACAGTTACTTTTTTGAGCTTAAATTTGCCGTTCTCTCTGGCAACTATGTAAGTACCTTTGTCTTTATGAACTAACGCATTTAAAGGTACGGTTGTTCCTCTGACTTTTTTGAGAATAACTATTACGTTGATAAGGCTGCCCTGGGGAATTTCTTTCCCATTTTCTAAGACTGCTTCCGCTGTTGGTAGTCCGTTTTCTGCTTCCAGATAGATTTTTGTTATCTTTCCGATTCCGTACTTTGGTATTATCACCGGTTGTCCTGGTTCTAAACGGATATCGTCAGGAAATGTGAATACTACTTTTTCATAACCTGTCAGGATTGAAAGGATTGGTTTACCCGGAACTGCAAGATTCCCGTCTTTGAGGAAAACTTTTCCTACAATGCCGTTAACCGGTGAGGTTATAGTTGTATAGTTTAATAGACTTTCTTTTCCTTTTATAGCTTCTTTTAGACCCAATATTTCCTTCTGCTTTGCTTCAATTAATTTTTTCGTGCTTTCTACTTTTATCGTTTTGAGTTTAAGTTCTGTTTGAGCTCCTTCAAGTTGTTCTTTTGAAGCTCCTCCAGCTTCGTAGAGTGCCTTTACTCTTTTGAACTTATCTTCTGCAAATGTTTTTTCTGTTTGAGCAGCTTGAAGTGATAGTTTGAGAGCTTCTAACGATTTCTCTGCAGCCTGGAGGTTTTCTTTTAGTTGTTTTATCCCGCTTTCAATCTCACTGCCGTCTATCTTTGCCAGAAGGGTTCCTTTGCGGATCTTCTGGTTTTCAGTAACATAAACCCGGTTTATATATCCGGAAAGTTTTGTGGAAACAAGAACGGTGTTCTCTCTCAGTGCCCTTCCTGTGAAAACGGTCTTTTCGGTCACAGTTCCTGTTTTCGGAAGAACAGTTTTGACGGTGATTGAAGGAATGGTAGGTAAGGAAGCAGCTTCCATTTCTGCTTTTCTTTTCTTTACCAGTCTGATTCCTGCAAACACAACTGCTGCTACCACGACAATAGTCAGGATTTTTCTCATTATTTCACCTCACCTTTTACAAACTTCAGATAGTATATTGCGTCAAGCAGGTCGTACTTTGCTGTTATCAGGCGGCTTTTAGCGCTTTCAAACTTTGCCTCCGCGTTTAAAAGGTCGTAGATTGTTCCTGCTCCTGTGTCATACTTTACCTTTTCTATTTCTTTCACCTTCCTGGCGAATTCCAGCTCTTTCTCTATTCCTTTTATCCTTTCTTTTGCGGTTTCTATTTTTGCCAGTGCTTCTGTTAAACTTTTTTGTAAAGATAGTTTCTCTCTTTCCACTTCAAGCTTTGATGAAAGTGTTACTTCTTTTGCCATTTCCAGTTTTGCTTCTCTGCTTCCGAAATCAAATACAAGCCAATTGAAGCTTATGCCTATCTGCCAGAGTTTTGCACTTTCTCCTGCTCCGTAGTTTTTGCCGTAGTAAGCGTCAAGGTTGATTGATGGAAAGTAGGATGCTTTCAGTTTTTTTGTGTATTTTTTACTCTTTTCTAATTGAAGTTTAGCTATTTTTATTCTTATGTTTTTGGAGATATTTGTGTCGGGTCTTACATCGGGAGTTTTTTTAACAGGTTCAAGTGTTCCTATCTCTTTTTTGCCCATCAGAAAGGCAAGCGCTGAACGTAGAGTTTTTATGTTTCCGTTTATAGTTTCTATTTCAGTGTTGATTCTTTCTATCTCTGCTTCAACTTTCAGGAGATCAATTTCAGGTCTCTTTCCGGTTTTTATACCCAATTTTATATTTTTTTTCAAAGTATTAAGGGCGTTAATATAGGAAGATAAAGCACTTCTATTTTCTTTTAGGGATAGAATTTTCAGGTATATTGATCGGACGTTGTAAGCAATTTGGGATTTTGAGAGCTGAAGATAATCTTCTGCAAGTTTCTTTTCCAGATTGGCTATTTTGACATCCTCAATTTTTGAAAATCCAGAGAATATGTTTACAGTGTAAGCAATTCCCAGGTTTCCTATATCTCTGTCTGAAGGTACCGGTGAAATAATAGGAGGAACAATGGGGGTCAGTGTTCTTGGGATGTTGTATCTTGTGTAACTTCCTTTGAATATAACTTTTCCAAAGTTGCTTCTCTTTTTGCTTTTTATGTTCATTTGTGCAGAGCGGACTTTTCTCTGTGTTATAAGTATATCGTAATTATTTTTGAGTGCGGTGTTCACTGCTTCTTCCATCGTAAGCCCGTATGCCGTTATTGGAAGCAGTACGGCGAGTACTGGTAAAAGTCTTTTCAATATTTCCTCCATGTAAAATGGTCTGTGTTTAAAGATACATTTAATTTTCTCTCTTTCATTGATGTTCGTCAAAAGTTTAAGGATTATCTTCCTTGACAGCGTTTGTTTAAAGAGTTATGCTAATGATAATCTTTTTCAAAAAGAGGTGAAGGTGAGAAAGGTTCTGAGTGTTGCAGTAATTCTTCTCTTTTTAACAACTGGAAGTTATGCGGGTGTTTCAAATCTTGAAATGTATAGAGGGCTTTTTTTGAGGGAGACGGCTCACCTGAAAAAGAGTGCTCTTCATGAAGCGGTTTTGAGGAACGATTTAGAAACAATAAAAAAACTTGTTTCGGAAGGTGTGAACGTTAATGTTCGCGATTCAAAAGGGATGACACCTCTTGATTATGCATCGGCGCTTGACGAAGCAGATATTGTTAAATACCTGATAAATCACGGGGCAAGGATTGATGTTAAGGATAGGGAGGGTTATCAGCCGATTCACTTTGCAGCGGAAAATGATGCTCTTAACTCTCTTAAGGTTTTAATAGAGAATGGAGCGGATGTAAACAGCAGGGATCGTTTAGGATTTACACCTCTTCATAGGGCAGTTCTGAACGGTAATCTTGACGTTGTTAAGTATTTGATAAAAACAGGAGCTGATATTAACTGTAAGAATGCTGGTGGTTATCAGCCGATTCACTACGCTTCTATAAAGAACTATCCCGGTATTCTTGAATTTTTAATTTCAAAAGGTGCAGATGTAAATGCAAAAAACTTTATGGGATTTACGCCACTGCATTTTGCCGTTTTTAAGGGAAATTTTGATATTGTGAAAATTCTTGTTAAGCACGGGGCTGATGTTAATGAGAAGGATGTTCATGGGTGGACTCCTCTTTTGAAAGCTATAATAAAGCATAGAAACAAAATAGCGGTGTTTCTTATTAATAACGGTGCTGACGTTTCTGTTGAAACTTCCCTTGGTGAAACGCCCCTCCATTTTGCTGCCGGAGAAGGAGAACTTAACATTGTTAAGATTCTTTTAGAAAAAGGGGCAAATATTAATGTCAAGAATAGAGCGGGTAATACTCCTTTACATTATGCCGTTTACATGAACAGATTAAACATTGTGAGGTATCTTCTCTCTAAAGGGGCTTATGTTAATGTTCAGAATAGAGCAGGTGAGACGCCTCTCTATCTTGCTGCTAAAAATGGTAACTACAGAATTGTGAAGTTATTGTTAGACTCTGGAGCAGATGTTTCTCTTAAAACTAAAAAGGGTCTTACTCCTCTTTCCATCGCGACGATGAAAGGATATATTAATATAGTGAAGCTTCTTGAGAAGTGTGGGAGAGCGGGGAATATCTAATAATTTCTGGGAGAAGGGGTTATGAAAAAAGTAAAGGAAACTTCTTTAAATAGAAAAAAGTATGATAGGTGCGTTGACATTAAAGTTTCTTTTCGTTACAATTTTACTGCAAATAATTCTTATTACCAATAAGGAGGTGGAGTATGGCTCTGGTAGGACAGAAGGCGCCGGAATTTGAGCTTCAGGCGTACGACCCAACAACAGATAGCTACACTTCAGTGAAACTTGCCGATTATGTTCCGAACAATGATGGTAAGTTTTTAATTGTATGCTTCTATCCGGCAGACTTTACGTTTGTCTGACCAACAGAATTAGCTGCGGTCGCAGCTATGCACGAGGAGATCAAAAAGCGTGGTGCTGAAGTTATTGCTATTTCAACAGACACAGTGTTTAGTCACCAGATTTTCTGTAAGGTGGAACCTCTTATGAAGGATGTTAAATTCCTGCTTGCTGCTGATCCAACGGGTGAAACTGCAAGGAAGTATGGCGTTTACATGGAAGATGCAGGAATTGCAAGAAGAGGAAGATTTATTATCAACCCTGACGGTGTAATTGTTGCTGAGGAAGTTCTTAATCCACCGGTTGGTAGGAGCGTTAAGGAACTCCTCAGGCAGCTTGATGCCTGGAAGTATGTTTATGAACATCCTGATGAAGCATGTCCTGCTAACTGGAGACCGGGTAAAACAACACTTAAGCCAGGTCCTGACATTGCAGGTAATGTTGGAAGTGTAGTAACCATTGATGAAATTCTTTCAGAGTAAAAGTGTATTAGAAGTTTATAAAGAGAGATGGGAGCTAAATCCCCATCTCTCTTTGCTTTTAAAAGTAAAAGATTTAAGACGACAAAAAACTTTAAGGAGGACAAGATGGACTTTCTCCTGACGTTATCCCGTCTGCAGTTTGCGATGACGGCCTTTTTCCATTTTATTTTCGTTCCTCTTACACTTGGCCTTTCAACCCTTATTGCGATTATGCTCACTCTTCACTACAAGACGGGTAAAAAAGTTTATAAAGATATGGCCAAATTCTGGACAAAACTTTTTGCTATCAACTTTGCCATTGGTGTAGCGACAGGTATTGTTCATGAGTTTGAATTCGGTATGAACTGGTCGGTCTATTCCCGTTTTGTAGGTGATATTTTTGGTGCACCGCTTGCGTTTGAAGGACTGATGGCGTTCTTCTTAGAGTCAACTTTTATAGGTATTCTTATCTTTGGGTGGGATAGAGTGCCCCAAAAAGTTCACCTGTTGGCTGCGTGGCTCACAGCTATTGGCAGTAATATTTCTGCTTTCTGGATTCTTGTTGCTAACGGTTGGATGCAACATCCTGTTGGTTCAAAGCTCGTTGAAGGCCTTGCAGGTAAGAAGGCGGTTCTTACAAACTTTGCCAGCATAGTATTTAATCCTGTTGCCGATACAAAGTTCATGCATACCATAACTGCCGGATTTATTCTTTCTGCAGTTTTTGTTCTCAGTATCAGTGCCTATCACCTGCTCAAAGGAAGGAATATTGAATTGTTCAAAAAGTCAGCGTTTATTGCGATTATTTTTGGACTGATGGCTTCTGTTGCTGAAATGGGTATTGGCCACGCTCATACAATAGAGGTTGCAAGAGTGCAGCCCACCAAGATAGCAGCTGCTGAGGCTTTATGGGAAACGAAAAAAGGTCCTGCCATTGCAATTGCTGCGTGGGCTGACCAGAATGGAAAGCGCAACGTTTTTGAAATTCCTTCAATTCCAGGAACGCTCAGCATGATGCTGTACAATTCACCGTCTGCTGAGGTGAAAGGTCTTAAAGACCTCCAGAAGGAATTTGAAAAAATCTGGGGACCTGGAAACTATATCCCGCCTGTTAACATTACTTTCTGGTCATTCCACCTTATGATATATCTTGGAATGTTCTTTGTCCTTCTATTTGCTGTTGGACTTCTTAAGTTTAAAAATCTTGAAAATAGCAGGACTTATCTGAAAGTTGCTCTTTTTTCTCTGCCTCTTCCATACATTGCAAACTGGCTTGGATGGGCAATGGCAGAGGTAGGAAGACAACCGTGGATAGTGTATCCTCTTAACTGGAAGGATAATACTTCCGTTGCACTTAAAACGGCAGAAGCTGTTTCTAAGATTACGAACTTTGAGATTCTGGCAAGTTATGTTGTTTTCCTTGTGATATTTACGGGTCTTGCAATTGCAGACTTTTACCTCCTTGCAAAATATGCTTCAAAAGCACCTGAAAATCATTAATCTGGTGGAGGTGTAGCTATGAATTTTGATTTACAATCAATCTGGTTTCTCCTTGTAGGGGTGCTTATCATTGCCTACCTTGTAACTGATGGCTTTGACTTTGGGGTTGGTATTCTGCACCCATTTGTTGCTAAGACAGATGTTGAAAGGAGAACGATGCTTAACTCTATCGGTCCTGTTTGGGACGGAAACGAGGTGTGGCTCATTACTGCAGGTGCGGCAGTTTTTGCTGCATTTCCGGAACTTTACGCTGCACTCTTTAGTTCTCTTTACATAGCGCTTTTTGTTGTTCTTGTTGCGCTGATTATGAGAGCATGTGCCTTTGAATTTAGAAGCAAAGAGGAAAATCCTTCCTGGAGGAACTTCTGGGACTGGATGGTTTTCTTTGGAAGCGCCGCGCCGGCTCTCCTGGTTGGTGTTGCGATAGGTAACGTTTTAGGAGGCCTTCCTGTTATTAACAGTCTTGCAAAAGGAGATTCTCTTTCAGGTTTTGTTTACGCTGAAAAGTTCCCGGTTAGCTTTTTAAATCTCATTAATCCCTTTACAACACACGGTCTTTACGGACTAATTGTTGGTGTAACGACGTTCCTTTTCTTTACGCTTCACGGCGTTTCTTGGCTCCTGTGGAAAACAGAAGGAACGGTAGCAGAAAGAGCAAAATCAATAGCTACAAAACTCTGGTTTGCTTTTGTCATTTTCTACGTTCTATGTCTTGGTTTCGGTTACACTATTTCTTTCAGGATAGGTGATGCTTCAAAGCTTGCGTTTTTGGGTCTTCCACAGAATCTTATAGAGGCCATTAAGCCTCATATAAACAACGGTGTTGTTGAGCATGCACTCTTTAGAAGTATGCCTCTTGAGATTGTAATGATTCTTGCAGCTGTTGTGTGTGCGGTTCTTTACTTCCTATCTCTTCAAAAGTCTGACGGAAAGAGAGCTTTCCTCTTTTCGGCTTTAACGGTTGCTTTTGCAACACTCGGTGCAGCTATCGGTGCTTATCCGTTTATGGTTCCATCATCTCTTGGTGTTGAAAACAGCATTACTGTTTACAATGCTGCTTCAAGTACACTAACTCTCACCGTTATGCTTATAGCAGCGCTCATTTTCGTGCCCATTGTTATTGCCTATCAGGTTTGGGCATACAGAGTCTTCCTCTTTAAGATTTCACCGGAAAGCCTTGAGAGAGAGCTTAAGGCTGAAGGCGAGGAGGCAGAACTTTACTAATACCGGAGGTAACCATGTGGTTTTTCCTTTCAATTGTCTGGTATGCGGTGCTTGCTATAGCAACGATTAAGATAGCACAGGCGAAACTGGAGGGTTGATCCTCCAGTTTCCTTTAAGGTTTAAGGAGTCGCGGCATGAAAAATCTCGATAAAGATATTGAGCAGTTGCTTTGTCAGGGATTATCACCTTTGGAGGTAAGAGAATATTTGGAGAAAAAGTATGGTAAGGACCTTTCGTTTACGAAGTTTTCTTACTTTACCTACTTTTTTGTTTTTGGCCTTCCCGTTCTTGTATTTTCGACTGTTCTGCTCAAAGCCGGGAACCTGACAGGAACTGCTTATTACATTGATAGACTTATTCTTTTATTATCTGCCATGGCGACCCTTAAAGGTTTTGTTGGCCATTTTGTTTCTGTTTTCTTGAGAAGAGAAAAGTTTGAAGAAGAGTTGAAAAAAATAAGGCGTTGTAGGGAGGCAGAGTATGGAAAAAGTTCAGGATAATACTTTAAGAAATCTCTTTTTCGCTATATTTGGTGTTTATCTTCTTGTCCTTTTGCTGACTTCTATTTCTATGCTGTGATTTAAGGGGAAGGATTCCCTTCCCCTTAAAATTACGGTTCTATGACGTCTTTTTTCAGATAGCTTCTTAAAGCCTCAGGAACGATTACAGAACCGTCCTTTTGCTGATACTGTTCAAGTATTGCTATTACTGTCCTTCCAACGGCAAGACCTGAACCGTTCAGTGTGTGGACGAACCTTGTTTTTCCTTCTTTATCTCTAAACCTTATCATTGCTCTTCTTGCCTGGAAGTCTTCACAGTTGCTGCAGGAAGATATTTCCCTGTATCTGTTCTGTGAGGGTATCCATACTTCTATGTCGTAGGTTTTTGCCGCTGAAAATCCAAGGTCTCCTGTACAAAGTGCAACTACTCTGTAATGAAGGTCAAGCAATTGCAGAACCTTTTCCGCTTCGTTTACTAACTTTTCTAATTCATTGTAGGACTCTGAAGGGTGGACAATTTTTACAAGTTCCACCTTGTTGAATTGATGCAACCTCATTATCCCCCTTACATCTTTTCCGTGGGAGCCGGCTTCTTTTCTAAAGCAGGGAGTGTATGCCGTGTAGTATTTCGGTAGCTCTTTCTCCGGCAGGATTTCTCCTG
This sequence comes from Desulfurobacterium sp. TC5-1, assembly GCF_000421485.1. NCBI lineage: Bacteria > Pseudomonadati > Aquificota > Aquificia > Desulfurobacteriales > Desulfurobacteriaceae > Desulfurobacterium > Desulfurobacterium sp. TC5-1. The sequence continues at coordinate 58,304 of NZ_ATXC01000001.1, forward strand.
AATGGATGTTGGTGAGAGGTACTTCGGCTGTTGGTATGAGCCATAGATCTTCACCTTCTATTTTGTAAAGGTCATCAGCAAACTTTGGAAGCTGTCCTGTTCCTGTTAGTGTCTTTGTATTTACCATAAAAGGTGGAATAATCTCTTCGTACCCGTGCTCTTGTGTGTGGAGGTCAAGCATGAAATTTATCAGTGCCCTTTCTAACTTAGCCCCCCACTTCTTGTATATTACAAAACGAGAGCCTGCAAGCTTTGTTGCTCTTTCAAAATCTAATATGTCAAGTTTTTCGGCTATATCCCAGTGAGGAATAGGCTCGAAGTCAAACTCTGGCTTTTCCCCCCAGTATCTAACCGGGACATTTTCTGTTTCATCTTTTCCGACAGGTACTGTTTCGTGGGGAATGTTGGGGATTGATAAAATGAGGCTGTTAAATGTTTCTTCCACGGCTTTAAGTTGCTCTTCTAACGATTTGCTCTTTTCGGAAGCTTTTTCTGCTTCTCTCTTTTTCTGATTTGCCTCTTCTATTTTCTTTTCTCTAAATAGTTTTCCTATCTCTTTTGAAAGCTTGTTTCTTAGGGCTTTTAGAGATTCTAATTCTGTTATTATCTCACGCCGTTTTTTATCCACTTCAAGAAGGGCGTCAACTTTTTCTGTCAGTTCCGGATTTCGCAGGAAAAGACGCTCTTTAATCTTTTCAGGATTCTTGCGGATTGCTTTTATGTCAAGCATCTTCTGCTTCCTCCTCTACCTTTGATACCGCAACTACGCTGTCGTCGTCGGAAAGTCTCTGCACCCTTACGCCCCTTGTGTGTCTTCCTATTATGCTTATGCTACCTGCGTTTATCTTTATCACTTTGCCTTTCTTCGAAACGATTACGATGTTTTCGTCGTCTTTTAATGTTATTGCATCTGCTATTTTTCCCGTTTTTTCGTTAAGTTTTGCCGCTATGACGCCCTTTCCACCCCTTCTCTGAATAGGGAACTCAGAAATCAGGACTCTTTTACCGTATCCCTTTTCTGTTACTACGAGAAGGTATCTGTCATCCGGATGAATAATGGTTGCCGCTACCACTGCGTCATCATCTGTGTCAAGTAGCATGCCTCTTACGCCTCTTGCGCTCCTTCCCATCTGCCTGACATCCTGAACGTGGAATCTTATAGCTCTTCCCTTCCTTGAGATAAGTATCACGTTGTCTTTTTCAGATACTGTTCCGATGTATATCAATCTGTCGCCAGGTTCCATATTTATTGCTGTTATGCCTGTTGAGCGGGGATGGGAGAAGTCTGAAAGGTGCGTCCTCTTCACGTATCCTTTTGCTGTTACGAAGAATAGAGCGAGATTTTCGTTAAAATCTTTAACAGGAATGATTTTTGAGACATTTTCACTTCCGGAAAGTCCCTGTAAAAGGCTTCTGATTGACTGTCCTCTTGTAGCTCTTTCGGATTTTGGTATTTCATATGCTTTCAGCCAGTAAACTCTTCCTCTGTTTGTAAATACGAGTAGATAGTCAAGGGATGAGGCGGTAATTATCTCTTTTACAAAGTCGTCTTCCCTTGTTTTTATTCCTTTTATACCTGTTCCACTTCTCCCTTGTGTTCTGTAGGTGCTTGCAGATACTCTTTTAACGAATCCTTTATGGGTGAGGAATATTACAACTTCTTCATCTTCTATCATTGCTTCTATATCAATTTCTGCCTCTTTTGCGACAATTTTTGTTTTTCTTTCGTCGCCGTAATGCCTGATAATGTCGTCCATGTCTTCTTTTATTAGTCTTTTTTGCTCTTCATCTGATTCTATTACGAAATGGTAGTATTCAATATCCTTTTTGAGTTTTGCGTATTCTTCTTCTATTTTCTCCCTTTCAAGGCCTGTAAGCCTCTGGAGTTTCATGTCTAATATCGCTTTTGCCTGTTTTTCGGATAGTCCAAACTCTTTTTGAAGTTTGTTTCTCGCGACTTCTGGACTTTCTGCACCTTTAACGATAGCAACGATCCTATCTATATTTTCAAGGGCTACCCTTAATCCTTCCAGTATGTGGAGTCTTGCTTCAGCTTTTCTAAGTTCGTAGGCGGTGCGCCTCAGTATAACTTCTCTTCTGAACTTTATAAATTCTGTTAGATAGGTTTTTAGGTTGAGAAGTTTAGGTTGGCCGTTGACAAGAGCTATCATGTTGAAGTTAAAGTTTGTTTGAATAGGCGTAAATTTATAAAGTTTGTTTAAAACAACTTCAGGAGTTGCATCTCTTTTCAGTTCAATTACCACGCGTATTCCTTCTCTGTCTGATTCATCTCTTATGTCGGCAATTCCTTCTATTTTTTTCTCTTTTACGAGTTCTGCTATGTGCTTTATCAGTGAAGCTTTGTTTACCTGATATGGAAGCTCTGTTATTACAATAGCTGTTCTCTTTTTGAGCTCTTCTATTGTGTGCTTTGCTCTTAGTGTAACACTTCCTCTACCTGTTTGGTAGATCTTTTTAATTGCTTCAGGGTTTATTATTTCAGCACCTGTTGGGAAGTCCGGCCCTTTTACAAATTTTAGAAGCTCATCAGCTGTTGCGTCTTCGTGATCAACAAGATATTTGATTGCCTGGCACACTTCTGTTAGATTGTGAGGTGGTATGTTTGTTGCCATACCGACAGCGATTCCCGAGCTGCCGTTAACTAAAAGGTTTGGGAATCTTGCAGGCAGAACTTCCGGTTCTGTTAAACTTTCGTCAAAGTTTGGTCTGAAATCAACAGTGTCTTTCTCTATGTCTTTGAGAAGTTCCATTGAAATTTTTGAAAGTCTTGCTTCCGTGTATCTCATTGCAGCGGCACTGTCGCCGTCTATAGAGCCAAAATTCCCCTGACCGTCTATCAGGGGATACCTCATAGAAAAGTCCTGTGCCATTCTTACAAGTGCATCATAGACAGCGCTGTCACCGTGAGGGTGAAATTTACCGAGACATTCACCGACGATTCTTGCACTTTTTTTGTACGGTTTGTCAGGATATAGATTGAGCTGGTACATTGAATAGAGTATTCTGCGGTGGACAGGTTTAAGGCCGTCTCTTACATCCGGCAGTGCTCTTCCAACGATTACGCTCATTGCGTAATCTAAGTAAGACTGCCTCATTTCCTCTTCTATGGGAATGGGAATAATCTGTTCCATTTTCTGGATTGCCTCCTGAGCAAAGACCTAAGGAAAGTTTGCGAATACCTATTTTATCACAGAAACTTTAAGTTAATTTACACACTTTGTTTCTTCCCGACTCTTTGGCTGAATATAGCGCTTTGTCCGCTCTTGCAAGAATGGTATCTACGGTATCTCCGTACCTGTATTCTGTTACGCCAAGAGATATTGTTATTTTTCTATCTATAGGGAATGAATGGTTTTCTATAAGTTTTCTTATCTTTTCGGCGAATTTCACGCCGCCCGTTATGTCTGTTTCAGGAAGTATGATTAGGAATTCTTCACCGCCATATCTGCCAAAAATATCTGGCCTTCTTATATTTTTCTTGATGATTTGCGCTATTTCTCTCAAAATTTTATCACCCATGAGATGACCATAGGTATCGTTTACCTCTTTGAAGAAATCTATGTCAAAAATGATTACTGATAGAGGATTGCCATATCGTTGCGTTCTCATTATTTCTTTTTCAAGTTCCTCTAATACTTTTCGTCTGTTGTATATACCAGTTAGACAATCTATATCGGCCAATTTTTTAATTTCTCTGTTTTTCTTCTCAAGTTCTTTCATGACGGTGTTAGCAAGATGGACAAGCATCTCTATTATTATGTGCTGGATATCGTTTTCGGTTTTCTGGTGGTATGGACAGAATTTTTTAAAGTTTCTTCCCTTTCTTTTTTCATTTTTGTATTTTATGCCTATGGCTGTTAGAGAATGATTTAGTAAGATAGGTTTTTTCCTTCCAAATATTTCACCAAAAACAAATCCACCTGTTGTTTCACCTATTGAGTCAAAAGGGGAAATTTCTATAAGAGTTTTTCTTCCTAAAAATGTCTTCCTGCCAAGGCAGGAAAAAATAATGATTTTATCCGGTGAAAATTTTGTCATTTTCCACCATAGATCCCTTGAAGCGAGGAGAATTTTTCTCTCACCGCCAACACCAAAGTAGGCGTATTCTCCCTCTCTAAAGTTTCCCGTGTAGGACATTGATTCATCTTCGTTTATTCTTATACAGGCTCTGGCGACGAGGATGCCTTTCCTCCTCACCATTAAAGGAAAGCATAGTGTAACGGCTTCAAGGTTTTTCAGAAACATATCACCAAGGTAGTGGCGGTAGAATTCAATAACCGGTTTATCCTCTATTTCGTAAATTCTGTTTTTGAAAGCCTTTGTTATTTTGAATTTTTTTTCAAGGTGCTTCCAGCCAAAAGCGTAATCTCTGAAGGTCTCTATACTTTCACCTTTTATAGCCAGGAATACAATACCTTCGGAGATTATCTTGTTTTTTGTGAATACATACGTATTTACGAATCCTTTCGGGTTGGAAGCTAAACCACCGACGAGGGGAGCTTCTGGATATATGCGGCCAAACTGATTTAAGTACTCTTCTACGTTACCATCTAAGTCGCTTACAAGCATAATAATGACTTTTGGCTTAAAAGACTTAAGCTTGACAGCAGCTTTAGTTGCGGATTCCTTAGATAAGTTTTCCTCTTCCAATATCATGTATTCTAAGTCTTTTAGTGGAAAGGTGGAATTTACAGATTCAGAAGTTATGTTTGCACCGTTTATCCCTCCGGCTGTTGTCATGCCACAAACAAAGTCGTAACTATTTAGAGAGTTTATGAGTTTTTTTATTTCTCCCTTAGAATATTTACTGGCAAAAACGAGAACTCCCTCTCCACCGGTCATTATCTTCTCTCTTGCTTTATGATAATTTAAGAATGTATTATATACTATCTTTGCTTTTCTGCATAGTCAAGGATTTTTCTCATTCCTTCTGGTAGATCAATTTCGAACTCCATTCTTTTTTTAGTTGATGGATGATCAAATGCAAGGTAGCAGGCGCATAGAGCGTGCATGTTCATTTCTTTTATAAGTTTTCTAAGTGTTTCGTCTTTTATTCTTGATAGCTTAAACCCGTAAATTTCGTCACCAAGGAGCGGGTGTCCGAGGTAGGACATGTGGACTCTTATCTGGTGAGTTCTTCCTGTTTCTAACTTGCACCTTATGTCTGTAAAGTTGAGTTTTTCAAATCTGTTGATTACCTGATAGTTGGTTATGGCCTCTTTTGGCGAGGTTGTATTTGGGGAGAACTTCTTTCGGTTAAATTTATCTCTTCCTATTGGCAGAACGATTCTTTCTTTATCTTTTTTAACTGTTCCGTGCACAAAAGCTCTGTAGAATCTTCCGACGCTCCTTTTTTTGAACTGCTCTATCAGGCTGTTCTGAGCGGTGTCATTTTTTGCAACTACTAAAAGCCCTGCTGTGTCTTTGTCTATTCTGTGAACGATGCCGGGCCTTATGGTTCCGTTTATTCCCTGAAGATCTTTACAGTGGTATAGTAGAGCGTTTACTAAAGTTCCCGTGTAATGTCCCGGCGCAGGGTGAACTACCATTCCTGCTGGTTTGTTGACAACTACAACGTCTTTATCTTCGTAAACGATTTCAACGGGTATGTTTTCAGGTTCTACGTTTAAAGGTACAGGTTCCGGTATTTCAAAACTTACAATATCACCTTCTTTAACTTTGTGGGACGGTTTTTTAATAATCTTCCCGTTTATGCTTACTTCACCGTCTTCTATAAGAAGCTTTGCCTGGTTTCGTGAAATATCTGCGATATTGGAAAGAAAAACATCGAGCCTCTTTTTATTGTGTTCATTTGTGACTTTTACTTCCATTTTTTAAACCTTTTTTATCATCTTTTTTAGTCTGGCAAGTATCATAAGAGCATCAAGAGGTGTCGTGGTTGATATATCTATATTTTCAAGCTCTTTGATAATCTCACTTTCCTGTTGAGGTGGAGTAAGTTCTGTCTTTTTTTCTGAAATTTTAAATAAGGGAAGGTCAAAATCTTCTTTTATTTGATTTTCTTTTTCAACTGAGAGAAGAATTTCTCTTGCCCTTTCGATTACTTCCTCCGGTAAACCTGCAAGTTCTGCTACATGAATACCGTAAGATTTTTCAGAAGCTCCTGAAAGAACCTTGTGAGTAAATACGATTTTTCCGTTTAATTCTTTTACGCTTACGTGAAGATTAAAAATAGCACTTATCTCTTTTTCAAGTTCTGTAAGTTCATGGTAGTGGGTGGCAAAGAGGGTTTTTGCTCCTATTTTCATAGTTATGTATTCAACGACAGCTCTTGCTATACTCATTCCATCGTATGTGCTTGTACCCCTTCCAACTTCATCTAAAATGAGAAGGCTTTTTTCTGTGGCGTTATGAAGGATGTTTGCCGTTTCCACCATTTCCATCATGAACGTTGAAAGTCCTCTGCTTAAGTTGTCTGAAGCACCAACGCGGGAAAAGATTCTATCTACGACTCCAATTTTTGCTTTTTTGGCTGGAACAAATGATCCTATCTGTGCCATTAGTGTTATAAGAGCGGTCTGTCTTAAAAATACCGATTTACCACCCATGTTTGGTCCTGTTACAATTGCGAAGAATTTCTCCTTTGAAAGGTTGATGGAATTCGGGATAAAGTCTTCTTCTAAAAATTTTTCTAAAACAGGGTGTTTCCCTTCCTCTATTTTCAGGTTGTAACCATCGTCTATCTCGGGTTTTGTATATCCTCTCTCAACTGCCACTTTTGCAAGAGACAGTAAAAAGTCAATTTTGCCGATTATTTCTGCCGTATGCTGAATTCTTTCTGCATTTTGGGTTATGAACTTTCTTATGTTTACAAATATTGTATATTCCAGTTTTTCTACTTTCTCTTTTGCCGATAGGATTTTTTCTTCAAAATCTTTTAGTTCAGGTGTTATAAATCGCTCAGCGTTTACAAGGGTCTGCCTTCGCATGTAGTCGTCAGGAACAAGGTGGAGATTTGCCTTTGAAACCTCTATGTAGTAGCCAAAAACGTTGTTGAATTTGATTTTCAGACTTGCAATGCCCGTTCTTTTCCTCTCCCGCTCCTCAATTCTTTTAATTATTTCTTCGCCTTCTTCAAGAATGGTTTTTAATTCATCTAACTCTTTATTGACACCTCTTTTTATTATTCCACCTTCTCTGGATGAAAAAGGTGGATTTTCCACTATCGTTCTTTCAAGTTCGCAATAGATGTCTTCTAATGTATCTAAATCTTTTCCGAGGCTTTTTAAAAGTTTTGATGACATGGATAGGAGGTATTTTTTCAGTTCTGGAAGGTTTTTAATAGAGCGGCGAAGGGCTGCTAAATCTTTTGGTGAGGCGACTCCGGAAGTTATTTTGGAAAGCAATCTTTCTATGTCATATACATTTTTCAGGATATTGCCTATTGATTCAGCTACGAGAAATGAGTTCATTAGCTCTTCTACGCTATCGAGTCTTGCCTCTATTTCTTCTTTTTCTTTTAAAGGATGAAGCAGAGAGAATTTTAAGAATCTTCTTCCCATTCCTGTTAGTGTTTTGTCAAGGGTCCCAAATAGTGAGTACTCTTTTCTGCCGTTGTTCATTGATTCAACAATTTCAAGACTTCTGCAGGTGTGAGGGTCAATGTGCATAAATGAATCTTCGGAGTATCTCTTTGGTCGTTTTAGCTTTGGTATGAATTCAATTTGTGTTTCTTCTATAAATTTTTTAAGTGCGGAAAGACTTTTTGCTTCTCCTTTGCGTTCTGTAACTATTGTCTCTTCATCTTTAAAATAGAACTCTTCTTTTGTCTGGAAAAATGTTTCAGGTGATAAACTTTTTACCTCTTTGAAAAGCGTTTTAAGTTTTTCCGGGACGATGACTTCTTTAGGTTTAAATTTGCTTATTATATTGAAAAGGCCACTTTTATCTGTTGTTGTGAAAAATAGGTCTCCGGTGGAAAGTTCAGTCCATGAGATGCCAAAGTTCTTTCCTTCAGGATAAATTGCCATAAGAAAACGGTCTTCTTTCTCATCTTCAAAGTATGTTCCAGGTGTAACAATCCTTACGACTTCTCTTTTTACGACCTTTTTGCCCGGTTTTGGTTCTTCCATCTGCTCGCAGATGGCGACTTTGTACCCTTTTCTTACTAACTTTTCTATGTAGGGTTCAACACTATGATAGGGAACGCCACACATAGGAACTTTCTCAACCGATTTTCCAAAACCGCGGGATGTTAGTGTTATTTCAAGTTCTTTTGCAGCTATCTTGGCGTCTTCAAAGAAGAGTTCATAGAAGTCACCCATTCTGAACAGGAGTAGTGTATCTCTATACTTTTCTTTTATTTCAAAGTACTGTTTAAGGGCAGGGGTGAGTTTTTTGTTCAGTCTGTCCATACTGTCTCTCTTGACGTTTGTTCTGTTCTTTATTTTAAGTAAAAACAGTCTTTCAGTCCAGTTTCAGATGAGGACTCTCTATTCGGTAATAAAAATTATTTTACATAAGCTTCTCTTTGTATCCGGTAGTGTTAATATTTTGCGAAATTTTTATGCAGTATTTGTTACTGTAGGTTCTTGACATCGTAATTTAATTTCACTAAACTACACATAAGTGATACTAACCCAGAAGGGAGGTAAAAGGGATGTCTTTATTTGGAACGAAAAGAATAACAACCTTTGCTCCGCCCAAGGATGCAAGAAGTGGAGGTGGTACGTACCTTCCAGGTGAGCTTAAGGGTATCATCAGGATTAACAAAGACAGGTGTGTGGCGTGTGATACCTGCAGGCCTCACTGTCCGGCGGACGCCATCAATGGGAAACTTGGCGAGCCTCATTCAATCGATGTTGACCGCTGTATAGCCTGTGGTCAGTGCCTTGTTAACTGTCCATTTCAGGCTATTGAGCAGATGTCTCAAATTGACGAGGTTTCTGCCAAGTTAAAAGATCCAAACACAGTAGTTGTTTTTGCACCTGCCCCGGCGGTAAGAGTAGCTCTCGCAGAGGAATTTGGTGGAAAAACGGGAGAGCTTACCGTGGGCAGAATGTACAACGCCTTTAAGAAGCTTGGAAACAACGTGAAAATCTACGACATCAACCTTGCTGCTGATCAGACTATCTGGGAAGAGGGAGTGGAGTTTATCTGTAAAGTTCTCTATCATGTTGTTGGTCTGAAAGAATGGAAGATAGATGAGGAAATGGCAAAGGCTCTTGGAATTGAGCCTGTGACGATTAATCTCGAGTGGTGTGAGCACCATCCTCTTCCTCACTTTACAAGCTGCTGTCCTGGATGGATAAGATGGATGGAACTTTATGCTCCTGCCGTTCGTCCTCATGTTTCAGGTACAAAATCCCCACAGCAGATATTCGGTCCGTCGGCCAAAACGTGGGCTGCTCTTGATGTCTGGAATGTTGATCCAAGAAACGTTTATAACGTTACAATAATGCCGTGTACTGCAAAGATTTTTGAGGCTTCAAGACCGGAATTCAAGGCTGCTTACGAGTATCTTAAGGAAAACGGTAAGATTCCAGAGGATACACCGCCATTCCCTGACGTTGACGCTGTTCTTACGACAAGAGATATGGCTGAGCTTCTCAGGAGAAACGGTATTAATCCTCTTGAAATGCCTGAAAAAATTGAAAATCCTGAACCTACGGAGATTTATACAGGTGGTGGAACAATTTTTGGAACTTCAGGTGGAGTTACTGAAGCTGCTCTCCGTATGGCTTACTTTGTTCTTTCCGGTGAAAGGCCACCAAAATGGGATATCTATCCTGTTCGTGGTTACACAACAGGTATCAGAGAAGCGGTTATTCCAATTCCAGTTAAGCTTCTTGGTGGAAAGACGTTTGATCTTCATGTGTGTGTTGTTAACGGAAATAGGAACCATCTTCCGACAATAATAGAAGAGGTACTGGATGGAAGTTCCAAGTACCACTGGATAGAGGTTATGAACTGTCCTGGTGGATGTGTTGATGGTGGTGGACAGCCTGTTAACGGTATGGGAACAGGCTGGATTGATGGGCTTTTCCCAATTCCAAAAGAAGTTGGAAACAGTATTTAATTTGAGTTTGAGGAGGTAAGGAGGTATGAGGAGGCTACCTTACAAGTATGAAGAAGGTCCTGCTTCTATGGTTGTTTCAAGGAGGGGATTTCTCAAAGTTACAGGTATCCTTGCCGCGTTTGTGGCTTTTGGCAAGGCAGTTATAGGGTATTTCTATGGAAAAAGGCACGATTACCTTACATCGAGGCAGGAAGGTCTTTACAAAGATGATAAGATTCATCAGAGAGAGGGACTTGCTGCTTCTCAGGAAAACCCGACAGTCAAGGAGTATTACGAGCAGTTTGGAGAATATCCTTTAAGTGAGAAATCCCATCACCTTCTCCACACGCATCGTTACTACGAAAGGTGGCAGTTAGCAAAAAGGGAGGTGCGTAATGGCTAATGATTACACAAACAAAGTTTTAAAATTTCCTCTTCCAAATAAGATTTTTCATAATGTGAATGCCGTGACCTGGTATATTCTTCTTATAACAGGCCTTATTGCTTACTTTAAGCTTGCATCGCCGCAAACGATGGCTCTTATGATGAAGATTCACATCTACACAGCTGTTATTTTTACGCTTAACTTTATTGCATTTGTATTCATTACGCCCCACAGATTCTACATGATGCTTGACAGACTCTTTACCTGGGATAGAGATACATTTGCATGGTTTAAAAACTTTGGTGGTTATCCGAGGATGCTTGGAATTCCTTTTGGTCCTGAGGAAGTTGCGCCTCAAGGCAAGTACAACGCAGGTCAGAAGTTAAGTTATCCAATGTTTGTATTCTTTGTTGCGATTCTTATCGTAACAGGATGGGGACTTTTCCTCTTTAAGCATGCCCTTGGAAAAGGTCTTTTTACTGTTATGTTCTACGTTCACGTTTGGGGTTCAATCCTTGTTAGTGCAATGGCAACGTTCGGCCACGTTCCACTTGCCCTTATTCACCCGGACGACGTTAAAGCTATGTTTGGATTTGGACCTGGAACTGTACCTATAGAGGTTGCGGCTCATCACAACCCTAAATGGGTTGAAAATGAAATTGTAGAAATTGATATTCCAGAGGATATTCCGGAGGGACATCACCACTGATGAAATTTCGCATTGAGAGAGACTTTTTAGGAGAGGTATCTATCCCCGCTGACCGGTACTACGGCATTCATACCGCCCGGGCGGCGGGGAATTTTCCTGTTTCTAAGTATCGTGTTCCTTTCGAGCTTATAAAAGGTTTTGCAGTTGTTAAAAAGGCTGCTGCCATTGCAAATGGAAGGCTTGGCTATCTGGAAGAGAAAATTGTTCAGGCGATAGTTAAGGCCTGCGATGAGATTTTAGATGGGAAGTTTAAAGAGGATTTTATAGTTGATGCTTTTCAGGGTGGTGCCGGTACTTCCACAAACATGAATGTAAACGAAGTTATAGCTAACAGGGCAAATGAAATTTTAGGCAGTAAAAAGGGAAAGTACTTTCCCGTTCACCCCCTTGAACATGTAAATCTTCATCAATCAACAAACGATACATATCCAACGGCTCTTAAGATTGCTTCTCTCTTTCTTCTGAAGGAGCTCAGTGAAAAAGTTGCCGAGTTTCAGGGGAGCCTTCAGAAGAAGGAGAAAGAGTTTGCTTCCATCGTAAAAATAGGCAGGACAGAGCTTCAGGAAGCTGTTCCCATAACGCTTGGCAGAGAGTTTTCCGGGTATGCTGATGCTATTTCCCGGGATAGATGGCGTATATGGAAGGCTATGGAGAGGATAAGGACACTTAATATCGGCGGAACTGCCATCGGCACCGGTTTGGCAGCTCCAAGAGATTACATTTTTGAAGTCATAGAAGTTTTGAGAGAGCTTACAGGCCTGAACATATCAAGGCATGAAAATCCCGTTTCTGTCACCGCTTTTGCTGACGACTTTGTGGAAGTGGCAGGAATTCTTGACGCATATGCATCAAACGTTTTTAAGATAGCGAATGATTTGAGGCTCATGAACATGTTAAAAGAGATAAACTTAAAACCTGTTCAGCCAGGTTCTTCCATAATGCCGGGAAAAGTTAATCCGGTTATCATGGAAGCTGCAATGCAGGTTGCAATTAGAGTTAAAGCCAATTTTTCAACGGTTAGAGAGTGTGCATCTCACGCTTCTTTTGAAATAGTAGAGTTTATGCCGCTGCTTGCTTTTTCTTTAATAGAGGCTTTAAAACTTCTTATTAATATTTCTGAGATTCTTTCTAAGCACGTTGCCCAGATAAGGCCTGTTCCTGAAAAGTGTCAGGAATACTTTGATAGAAGCTTTTCCCTTGTTACGGTTATGTTGCCCCTTATAGGTTATGAAAATGCGACAGAGGTAGTTAAAGAGATAAAAGAGAAGGGAGTGAAAAACATTAGAGATTATCTGACACAGAGGTTTGGCAGGAAAGTTGTTGAAAAACTTCTCTCACCAGAATACCTTAACGCCTTCGGCTATGATGAAGAGGACTTAGAGGAGCTTTTAGATGAATTCAACACCTAAAGGATTGAGGCTTCACATAGGCGTTTTTGGCAGGACAAATGTGGGTAAGTCAAGTCTTATAAACCTTCTGACCGGTCAGGAAGTTTCTATAGTTTCCGACGTTCCCGGCACCACGACAGATGTTGTTGAAAAGGCGATGGAGATTCTCCCTATAGGTCCTGTGCTTTTTCTTGATACTGCCGGTGTAGATGACGAGTCTCTACTTGGGAAAGAGAGAATAAGAAAAGCAATGGAGATACTCAAGCGGTGTGATGTTGCCGTTTTAGTTCTTGAACCTGATAGGTTTACCGATTTTGAAGAGCGGTTGATAGAAAAGTTGGAGGAGAAAAAGATTCCTTTTGCCTTTGTTGTCAATAAAGTGGATTTTTCAAAACCGTCTGAAAGTTTTGTAAAGAAGCTTGAAGAGAAAGCACCTGTTATTCAAATTTCTGCAAAGAGCGATTCAAGGGAAGAGGCACTTTCAAAATTCAAGAAGATTCTGCTTAAGGTTGTTCCTTCAGAGTTTCTAAAAGAACCTCAGCTTATTGGTGACCTTGTTCCCCCAGGCGGTATAGCTGTCCTTGTTGTTCCTATAGATCTTGAAGCACCTAAAGGGAGGCTGATTCTGCCTCAGGTTCAAACGATACGAAATGTTCTTGATAGTGATGCAACGGCAATTGTTGTTAAGGAAAGGGAACTTCCATTCATGCTTTCTATCTTAAACAGGAAGCCTGACGTTGTTATTTGTGACTCTCAGGTAGTTTTAAAGGTTTCTGCTGACGTTCCTTCAGGTGTTAAGTTCACGACATTTTCGGTGCTCTTTTCAAGGTATAAAGGTGATATTACCGAATTTGCAAAAGGACTTGCAGCAATAAAAAATCTTAAAGAAGGTGCAAGGGTTCTTATCGCTGAATCCTGCACTCACCATCCAATAGAGGACGATATCGGTAGAGTTAAGATTCCCCGATGGATAAGGCAGTTTACCGGTTTAAAGGATATAGAGTTTCACCATCACGCAGGAAGAAGTTATCCGGAGGACCTATCCGGTTACGATGTTGTTGTTCACTGTGGAGCCTGCACTTTAAATAGAAGGGAGATGCTTTCAAGGATAGAAGCTGCTAAAAGGGCCGGCGTACCAATAACAAACTACGGGATGACAATATCCCTCACTCAAGGGGTGGCAGAGAGGGTGCTTGAACCTTTCCCATCAGCTTTGAGGGCTTTTAGAAACAGCGTTAAAAGGAGGAAGAGAAATGTTAACCGAAGAGGCTGTAAAATCCTGGATATCTAACGTTATAAAGCCAGAACAGTATGAGAAGTACATGGAAAACGGCAGGGATTTCATCAACGATGAGGAGATATGGGAAAAATTAAAGGCAAACAGTAATCCCGAACCTTCCCGTATAAGAGAAATTATAGCAAAATCTCTTGAACTTGAAAGGCTTGAACCTGATGAAACAGCGGCACTTTTGCACGTTAAAGATGAAGAACTATGGCAGGAGATTTTTGAAGCGGCTGGAAAAATAAAAGAGCAAGTTTACGGTAGACGGATTGTAACTTTTGCGCCACTTTACGTTTCCAACTACTGTGTGAACGATTGTGACTACTGTGGTTACAGAATTTCCAACGATAAGGTAAAGAGAAAACGCCTTACAATGGACGAACTTAGAGAGGAAGTGGAAGCACTTGTCAAGCAGGGTCACAAAAGGCTTATCATGGTTTACGGTGAACATCCCCTTTCAGATGCAAAGTTTATAGCAGAGACTCTTAAAGTTACTTATGAAACGAAAGTCGGTCACGGGGAAATCAGAAGGGTAAACGTTAACGCAGCTCCTATGAGCGTTGAAGACCTTGAACTTTTAAGGGATATTGGAATTGGGACATATCAGGTTTTCCAGGAGACATACCACCACGAAACCTACAAGAAACTTCACAGAGGTCTTAAAGCAAACTATCAGTGGAGGTTATACGCACTTCACAGGGCGCAGGAAGCAGGTGTTGACGACGTCGCTATAGGAGCACTTTTTGGCCTTTACGACTGGCGTTTTGAGGTAATGGGACTTCTATACCACGCTATTGATCTTGAAAAGCGTTTTGGCGGCGTCGGACCTCACACAATTTCCTTTCCGAGGCTTGAGCCGGCAGTTGGAACACCATTCTATGAGAAGCAGAGGAAGTATCTTGTAAGTGACGAAGATTTCCTGAAATTGGTTGCGGTTATAAGGCTTTCCGTGCCTTACACAGGTATGATTTTAACGGCAAGAGAACCTGCAGAAATAAGAGAAAAGGTTCTGCCTCTTGGTGTTACTCAGCTTGACTTTGGAACAAACATCGGTGTTGGTTCTTACAGCAAAGGTGCCTTTGACCCTGAGAAACAGCAGTTTCTCATTAACGATAACCGTTCACTTGACGAAGGTATCAGGTGGCTTGCTTCCACTGGAAGGATTACAAGCTTCTGTACAGCAGGTTACAGATGTGGAAGGACAGGAAATTACTTTATGGATATAGCAAAAACCGGTAAGGTTCATCACCTCTGCATGCCTAACGCCATTTTGACGTTTAAAGAGTATCTCCTTGACTACGCTTCTCCTGAAACGAGGAAGGTTGGTGAGGAGCTTATAAAGAAAGAACTTGAAGCCATTAACCATCCAAAATTAAGGGAAATTGTTGAAGAGTACCTTAAAAGGATAGAAAACGGTGAGAGAGACCTTTACGTATAATTTTAGGGGGATATTTTCCCCCATATTTTTATGGAGTTAAGTATGGAAAAAGGAGAAGTGATAAAACGTTTTGAAGCGTTTCAAAAAGAGATTAAGCAGAAGTTTCCCGATGTTAACGTTGCCCTGTGTGAACTTTTGGGGAGGCGCTGGTCTTTTCTTTGTGGTTCTTCTATGGAGCTTTCTCCTTTTGTTAAAAGGATCAAAATTAATGAACGTTACGGTGTTTCCATTTTTGACGGTAGTATAGATGAAAGTAAGTCAGAAGAGATAGTCAGGATTCTCAAAGGGTATTTTGATGGAGATAAGTGACGATAGGATTCTTAAAGAACTTTCAATAGATGGTGTCAGCGGTTCTCTTATATCACTTGCAGACCTTATAAGAAAACAAAAAGTTGGTGATTTTGTCTATTTTAGAGGTCTTGTTGAAATATCAAACATCTGCTCAAAAAACTGCTATTACTGCGGTTTGAGGAAAGATAATACGAAATTGAGAAGGTACGCCCTGTCTGAGGATGAAGCAGTTGCTATTGGCGTTTCTATATATAAAAGCGGTATTTCCTCACTTGCCCTTCAGTCGGGAGAAGTAAAAAGTGACAGATGGGTTGAAAAGCTTGTAAACATTGTGAAAAGGATAAAAGAAGAGACAAAAAAGATAGATGAAGAAAATGGAAAACAACCAGAAGGTGCCGGTATAACAATATCCTTTGGTGAACTTGAGAAAGAACACTACGAAGAGCTTTTTAAGGCCGGTGCCCACAGGTATCTTTTGAGGATTGAAACTTCGGATAGAGAGCTTTACGAAAAACTTCATCCTGTGGATAAAGACCATTCTTTTGATACAAGATTAAGGTGTCTTGAGTGGCTTAAAGAGATAGGTTATCAGGTTGGAACGGGTGTTATGATAGGCGTTCCGGGACAGACGATTAAGCATCTTCTCAACGACCTTAAATTTTTTAAAAGTTTTGATGTAGATATGGTAGGTATGGGGCCTTACATAGAGCATAGAGATACGCCTCTTTTCGTGTGGTACAGAAAAGAAATAGAGAAGAAAGGTTTTTACAGGAAGGCTTATGAGCTTTCCGTGAAGATGATAGCTTTTGCCAGAGTTATTCTGGAAGATGTAAACATAGTTGCATCAACTGCTCTTCAAAGTATTCCCGGATGTGAGAATTCCCTTGAAACTGGAATAATAGCCGGTGCAAATGTTGTTATGCCTGTTTTTACACCTTCTGATTTCAAAAAAGCTTATTCAATTTACGAGAACAAGAACAATCTGACCGTTTCTCAGATGGCAGAAAGAATAGAAAGGGCAGGATACACGCCTGTTTTTGATAGATGGGGAGATCCTGTTCACTACTTTGAAAGGATAAAGGGGCAGACCGCCCCTGTTTAAATACCTCAGCCAAACGGTGAGCAGGTTGCACCTGTTGAGCTTGAACTTGAGCTGCTTCCACCTATACCGCATGCAGAAATTTTCTTTTTAACGTTTTGAGAACCGCAGTATGGACACTTTACCTCGCTTACCTTTGAAGCTGAAATAACAAACTTTTCAAACTCTTTTCCACAATCTTCGCATTTAAACTCGTAAACCGGCATTCAACCTCCTTGATATTTTGTTCATTCTAAAAATGTAGTGAAACTGGATTTTCTGTCAAGTATTAGTGGTATATTCAGCTGGATTTTAAATAAACCAGAGACGGTGCTTGTTTTATACGATGGTAGCGTAAAGACGGAAATTATACTTTATCGTTTTAATCCCTGATGGGAAGGAGAAAAGGCAGCTAAGGGAAAAGTAGATAGAGAAAAGTACACTTCCGAACTTTTCTTTCCTCTTAATACAAAAGATGTGATTCTTTTGACCGGTCTTGGAAGGGCAGGACAAACAACTATAATGAAACTTTTTATAGACCACCTGATTGAATCCGGATTGGAGCCACACAGAATATTTTATGTGTCTCTTGATTTTTATGGTTTTACGAGAAGTTAAGTATGACAAGTGGAAGAAAAGCAGAAAAAAATTGTTTAAAGATTCTGCGGCTGAAAAAAAGCTACTGATATATTCCGCAGAAGATTATCTGAGGCTTTTAAAAGAGCAATCTGAAGACAGTAATCTTGTCTGATGTAAAGGGACAGATTACTGTCCCTTTATCAGATTAACGCCTTTCTGTATCAGTTTTTCTACCTCTTCCGGTGTTGGTGCTTCTGCGTATGTTCTGAACACCGGTTCTGTTCCTGATGGTCTGAACAGGAGCCACGAATCGTCTTCAAATATCAGTTTTAAGCCATCTATTGTTAGGGCTTTTTTAACTTTTTTTCCTTCTACCTCTTCCGGTGGATTCTCTTTAAGTTTATTAAGAACAGCTTTCTCTTCTTCTGAAACCGGAAGGTCGATCCTTCTGTAGTAGGCGCTTCCGTACCTTTCAAATAGTTCTTCTACCATTTTGGAAAGACTTTTGCCTTCAACCAGCATCTTTTCAACGATAAACAGCCCCATGAGAAGACCGTCTCTTTCGGGTAGATAATCCATGAGGGCATAACCGCCGCTCTCTTCACCGCCAAAGAGAACTTTCCTTTTAAGCATCACCTCTGTTATGTTTTTAAATCCAACAGGTGTTTCAACAAGTTCTATTCCGAAATCTTCGCAGACTCTATTGACCAGGTATCCTGTTGATACAGTTTTTACAACACAGCCGCCTCTAAGTCCTTTGTTTTTAAGTACGTGGAGGAGTATTAAGGCATACACTATCTGTGAGTTTACAAAATTCCCGTTCTCGTCAACTATGCCGACCCTGTCACCATCTCCATCATTTGCTATGCCTATGTCAGCACCTACTGCTCTTACTTTTTCCATTAAAGATTTTATGTTCTTTTCAACGATGGGTTCAGGATGTTTATTATCGAATAAGGGGTCTCTGTAACTGTGTATCTCTGTAACTTCTGCCTTTGTTCCTTTTAAGGCTTGCGAAACGAAGTTCTGCTGTGCACCGAACATAGGGTCGTGAACAATCTTTACCGCTCTTTCTTTAAAAAGTGACAGGTCAATCTGATTTCTCACAGCTTCAATGTAGGGAGTGTTTATATCTTCTGTTTTAACTTCACCAGCTTTTCTTTCCGCACTTTCCACATCGGGAAGGTACTTTTCTATTCTCTTTACGTAAGCTGTCGTTGCTGCACCGCCGAATGATTCTTTTACCTTGTAACCACTGTATTTTCCGTAATTATGAGAAGCTGTGATAACGATACCGTTGTCAAAGTTCATGTATTTTGTTGCGAAAGATACCGCTGGTGTTGGTGAAAACGTGTCTGCAAGAACAACTTCAAATCCTTCGCCGGATAGAGTTTCGGCTACAAACTTTCCGAATTCCGGTGATAAAAAACGCATATCATATCCGACAACGATTCTCTTAGCGCCGTCTTCTTTTAAAACTTTTGCGTGGGCCTGGGTTACTTTTCTTAAGTTTTCAAATGTAAAATCATCGGCGATTACACCTCTCCATCCGTCAGTTCCAAATTTTATAGCCACCTGCTTCCTCCAGCTCTTTTTAAAGTTTATTATACAAATAATTGGAGTATAAATATGAAGGCAGTTTTATTAAGAATTTTTACAGAGCAAGCTGATAAAAGAAGGAAAGGAGAGAAAAGAAAAGGCGGGAATTACCCGCCTGCCTGATCAGTCAAGAACAAAGATATCGAGGAATTCTCTTATTCTGTCGTCTCCGATAGAGTAGAGAACTTTTGTTCCCTCTTTTCTGAAGTTGAGTATCCCGAGCTCCTTCATGATACCAACGTGCTGGGAAACCTTTGGTTGAGAAATGCCAAGAGCTTCTTTTAAATCTTTTACACATTTCTCACCATCGGAGAGGAGCATCAAAATAGCGAGCCTCTCTGGATGTCCGAGGACCTTAATAACCTCTGCCTTCATTCTTAGTTCTTCTGTTAGAAGCATTTTAAAACACCTCCTCTTCTATATCTTCAGCATATATATTGTTCCACAGCGCACTGAATCTTCCATATCTGTTCCCGTCCCATTTGTTTGACGGTATTCCAAGTTCTGCTCTCTCAAGGGTAGTCTCTATGTTTTTCTTTAGTATCTCCTTTGCCATATTTTCAACCCTTGAAATTTCTTCCTTCCCCGCCTCTTTGACTTCAAAAGGAACATCTTCGAAGAGCTTTTCAGCCCTTTTGCTCCTGACAAAACATAAAGAATAGTCATTATCAAGGCAAGGGACAAATGTAACGTCACTTCCCCGGGAACTTACGTTCATACAAACCTTGCAGCCCTCGTTAACATAAAAATAATACTCTTCGGGTGAAAATGCAAATAATTTAGATGATTTTATATAAATTTTACCTCTATTAATGAAAATTTCATTTATTCTTCCTGAACTATCTCCTTTTTCTTTAAGGAGGCACTTTATTCCTTCCATTGAAGCCGCACCAATGCAGAAAATTCCAATCTTTAGTGCGAACTTCAACGCGGTAAAGTTGTACCCTATTCCGAAATACTGCATCTTATTTATTCCATCAAGGACACAAGAATGTCCAACAACAGCCACCTTCTCAAAAGAATATTTTTGCGTTATTTCCTTTAATATAGAATTCTGTCCACCATGGACGAAGAAAAACTGTTCATTGCCTTTTAATTCCTCTTTAGATTTTATAAATACAGGAGTTGTTACACTTGTACCATTTTTCTCTTTGATGGTTGTTCCTATTACACTATCTATTAACCCCTTATCAAATGCTGATTCAAGAAGAATCCTGAGATTGTCTTTTGGTGTTGCGTTCTTACCAGCTCGGAGCAAGAATGCCTTTGTAAATTTTCCCAGTATGAATTGCCTGTTAAGCCCAAGCATTGTCCCTCCCTATCCATAAACCGGCTGGGGATATGGTTTGAATGACTGAGGACATGCCGCAAGACATGAACCGCAGCTTATACAGAATAATCTATTGAATTGAGGCCTCTGCGTTCTTTTGCTGAATTCAAGGGCTCTTGTTGGGCAAGCGGAGACACATGTACCACAACCAGTGCAGAGTCCTTTGTTTACCACTTCTGTAAGGATGTCATATCCGCAGGCAAATGTTGAAAATACCATGAATTCAAACGGTCTTAAAAAATCCTCGTTTACCTCAAGTAGTGCAAGGAGAAACTTGTACAAGAGGTTAGGATTCGGTGGACATCCCGGAATAACATACTTTATCTTGTTTCTTAAAAAGGCAACTTCTGTTATGGGAATTGATGCCTGATGAGAAGGTTGTGGAGCCTGGGCACCGGTATTTAATCTTCTTATTCCTCCAAAAGCTGCACATCCACCTACGGCTACGATAATGTCTGCTTTTTCGTATATTTCTTTAAGTAATCTGATGTGGGGTTCAAAACCTATAGAGAAAGTGCCTTCAACGAAAGCAACATTTATTTTAGGAATTTCTTTGTTATTTGTAAGAAGATTTGAGTAGGCTATTTCTACGGTATCAAGAACATCTGCAAGTTCATCAAACATATCAAGGAAAGCTATTTGGCATCCTGAACAGCTTGAAAGATGGAAAAAGCCAACTTTAACTTTTATGTCTTCTTCAAGTTCAAAGTTATCAAATGAATAAACCAACTTTCTCCCCGTTAGTGTGTTGCACAGGCGATACAGGGATCGTACGCCCGCACCACCATCTCAGCATATTCAACTTTTTCACCTTTAAGTGCTTCTGCAATGGCTAACATATTTATAGCAGTAGGTACAACAATCTTATAATATGTAATCTTTCCGCTTTTATCAACTCTTACCTGGTGAATATTTACGCCTCTTGGTGCTTCAACAATTCCTGTACCCGTTGTTTCTCCGTCGGAAACAGGAAATTCTCTATTCCATAATTCTCTATTAAAAGTGTTTTCTTCAAGTATTGTTTTCATCTTCTTTAAAGCAGATATGATTTCTTCTGCTCTCAGTATGTGGAGTTCTTTTATACCTCCTGATGGTTTAAAACCTTCTTTTTTAACTTTTCTTGCTCTCACGCCTGTTTCAACGGCTTTTCCTTTTACCTTTACGAGGGTGTTTGTTGCTTCTCTTTTAAAAGGGAACTCTGGAAAAACTTCCTGGGGATACAGCTCTTCTATATCTTCTGAATGGAAGTCTTCAGCTATAAAGAAATCAAGGTTATGAGAGCCAAGATTATCAGGCAGGTTTCGTTTCTTCCATATGTGATTTATATAGTCAATAAATCTTTTAGTTTCCTTCTCTGCAAGGGGAATACTTTCATCAGCGAGGTTTATAAGTCTCTCTCTGACAGATTCATCTATTGATGAAGAGATACCGCCCACGACCACATTTGGCGGATGAACGAACTCACCGCCGATTATTTCCATTATCGTTGAGATATTTTTTCTGATACGCTGAACGCCTTTTATAAATTCGAATCGTTCGTCTTTGTCTTCAAACATGTTTCCCGATATGACAATGTGATGGAGCAGATGATTATAGACTCTTACGGCAAGGTTAAGAGCCTCTCTCAACTTTTCTGCAGCTTCTGGAACTTCAATGTTGCAGGCGTCTTCTATTGCTTTAGCCGCCGCTATGCTGTGAACTGCCTGACACATGCCGCATATTCTTGTTGCAGCGACCGTCGCAAAGGGAGCTTCCTTGTCAAGAAGGAGAGTTTCAAAGCCTCTAATAGGAACAAGAGCGTAGTAGTAACCTTCAACGATAATGCCCCTTTCAACCTTTAAAACCAGCTTTGAGCATCCTTCGGTAAGTGGAATTGGCTCTATTTCAATTCTCTTTATCACAGGTTTTCTCCTTAAGCTCTTTAAGTGTTTCTTCTACCTTTTCAAGTGTTGTTCCTGCGTCAACGTAAAGTGTTTTATCCGGTGTGAACGTTGCTCCTTTTTCCTTTACGTATTCCACCAGCTGGTCAGGTGATATGTTTACCTCATCACTAAATTTAAGTATCAACCTTCCAGAAGGGGTAAGGGAAAGTTCCGCTACACCCAACTCTTTTGCCAGCTTTTTGATTTTAAATAGTTTGAACGTATTTACAACGGGATCAGGGATTGGTCCGTAGAGTTCTTTCATCTTATCAAGGAGTTCTGAAGGATTTTCTGTTGATGAAAGTTCTGCATACACCTTTAGTCTTTCTTTTGAATCCTCTATATAGTCTTCAGGGATGAAAGCTTCAACAGGGATGTTTAGCTTAACGTCTTTCTCTTTTTCCCTTTCTTCTACGACCTCTGAGAAAAGTTTTAAGTACAGGTCAAGTCCCACAGAGTTGATGTAGCCGCTCTGCTGAGGTCCTAAAAGGTTCCCAGCGCCTCTTATCTCAAGGTCTTTTAGTGCTAACTGGAATCCACCGCCAAGCTGGGATACCTTTTTAACAGCTTCAAGCCTTTTTACAGCCTCTTTTGTAAGCTTTGCTTTAGGTGAGATGAGGAGATAACAGTAGCCTTTTTCTACGCCTCTTCCGACTCTTCCCTTTAGCTGATATAGTTGAGATAGTCCAAAATTTTCCGCACCGATGACGATTAAAGTGTTTGCTGAAGGTATATCAAGTCCAGACTCGACGATGGAGGTTGCTATCAGAATTTTCGTTTCGCCGTTTACAAAACGGTGCATAATTCTCTCTATCTTGTCTGCCCTCATCTGTCCGTGAATGATTTCTGAAGGAACCTCAGGAAAAAAGGATTCTATTTTCTGTTTAATCTCTTCAAGGGAAGATATGTCGTTGTGGACAATAAACACCTGTCCGTTTCTTTCAAGCTCCCGTTCAATTGCCGTTTTCAGGATTTTATCCGTGTATTTCATCACGGCAACTTTTGTTCCCTTTCTGCCGACGGGAGGTGTTTCGATAACCGATATGTCTCTGAAACCTGATATGGCCGAATAGAGGGTTCTTGGTATCGGAGTTGCGGACAGATAAAGAACGTCAAGGTTTTTCTTTAGGGATGTTAGTTTCTCTTTTGTTTTAACGCCGAACTTGTGTTCTTCATCTATTATCAGAAGTCCTAAATTTTTAAATTCAACGTCAGGAGAGGTTAACCTGTGGGTACCGATGATTATGTCTATTTCACCGTTTTTAAGTTTTTCAAGTATTTCTTTTTGTTCTTTCTTGGTTCTGAATCTTGATAGAAGCTCGATCGTTACAGGGAAGTCTTTAAATCTCTCTTTGAACGTTCTGTAGTGCTGTTCTGCAAGTATCGTTGTTGGTGCAAGGAGCGCAACCTGCTTTCCTGCGGATACCGCTTTCATCGCGGCTCTCATGGCAACTTCCGTCTTTCCGAAACCGACATCACCGCATATGAGCCTGTCCATCGGCTTTTCCGATTCCATGTCCCGATAAACGTCTCTTATAGCTTTAAGCTGGTCTTCTGTCTCTTTAAACGGAAATGCCTTTTCAAACGCCTTTACTATTTCTGGATTTCCAACGATAGGTTCACCTGTTACCGTTTTTCTCTCTTTGTAAAGCTCTGCAAGCTCTTTGGCAAACTTTATAAGAGAGGCTTTTATCCGTCTTTCAAGGTTTTTCCAGGATGTTCCGCCTAACCTGTCAAGTTTTGGCTTTTTTCCTTTGTAACCTGAATACGGATAGATTCTGTCTATCTGTGTAAACGGGGCCAAAAGTTTTTCGCCGCCTGCATACTCTATTTCAACAAAGTCGAACTTTTTGTTTGCTATCCTTCTGCTGGTTATTCCTTTGAATATTCCTATGCCGTAGTCTCTGTGAACAACAAGTTCACCCGGTGAAAGAGTTAGAACGGACTTTTCCTTAAACGGTGAGAAGACCTCTATTTCGCACAGGTGGGAAAACGACTGTTCTTTTATCCTGTATCCGCCTGCGGAAATGCCTTTTTCGAGGGTAATTTTTAGGTTCAACGTTTTTTGGAGTCTCTCAATTTCTTCTTTCAAGCTTTCTGTTGAGTGGATTATTCTTATCGTGTCTTTAGAAACGGATTTAAGGATTTCTTCAGCTTCAACAACGTCAAGGTTGGGGAGCGGTGTTAAACCAAAGTCGGCGTCACTTTTCCCCTTTTCCACTATCGTAATTGAAGGTTCAGGAAGTTCATCCGAAACAAAACCTTCAACTTTTGAATGGGGATATCCTTCCCGCTCGAGGATTTTCGCTTCGTTTTCAAGTTCTCTTATGAAATCTTCCTTTATTGCCTTACACTGAAAAGGTTCAACCGTAACAATACGGTAGCTTTCAATGTACTCCTTTAAAGGCACTAACTTGAAAAAATCCGGCAGGAGCTTTTCCGCACCGCTTAAAGAAGGAAAGAGAAAGTGTTTCTCATAAACTTCTGGATATATATCTTCAAGGCTTTTAAGCCTATCTCTGTCAGGTACCATCTCAAATAGAGGAAAGATTGTAACCCGTTCTTTTTCTTTTCCGTTTACCGTTATCTTCTCAACAGTGTCGCCAAAAAACTCAACGGTTACCTTTTCTTCAGGTGTGTTGATGGTGAGAGTATCACCTTTTAGCAGGAATTCGCCCTCTTCTGCATCTGCTTCAACCCTTGTAAAACCGCCTTTTGTCAGGAATTTTTCAAGTTCTCCCCTTGGGATTTCTTTATCCTTTTCAATGGTTAGAGAGTACTCTATTATCTCTTCCGGTGAAAGGACTTTTTGAAGATAACCTTTAACGCTTGTTACCAGAATTTCAAAGTCTTCTTCAAGCAGCCTGAAAAGGGCAGAGAATCGTTTGTATTGAACAGATGGAGAGGGTGATGCAGGTTCAAAAGGTGAAGAATCCCACGGCGGTAGATAAACCGCGTTAATTCCTTCTCTTAAAAGGTCTGCGTGTAATGCTTCAGATAGAGGTTCTGTCGGTGCTATGAGGATGAATTTTTCTTTAGTCGCTGTGTGAAGTTCTTTTAAAAACAGGGCTTTTGCTCCGCCCGGTAGCCCTGAACAGGTAACCTTGCCCTCTGTTTTCAGCCTTCCTCTTACGACTTTTAGTAGCCTTTTATCAAGCATCGTTTTATCTTTACCTCTGAGAATTTGTGCATGATTATATTTTTGCTTCTTTAAAGGTGCAAGGGGCTTGTAAAGTGGTTGAGAATCTTTTTTTGGTTATAATATTTCTAATTTCTCTTTTTGCAACTGTCAGGATAAGTACTGGAAAGTGTTCTAAGTGCAGCAGGAAGGGATGTCCTTTAAACAGAAGGAGAAAGTAGATGGATAGATTGGAAGAGCTCAGGAAGCAGATTGACAGGATAGATAAGCAGTTGATAGAGCTTTTAAGCAAAAGGGCGCAGCTTGCAAAAGAGGTTGGAGAAGTTAAGAGAGAAAAGGGACTGCCGTTTTACGTTCCTGAAAGGGAAGCAAAGATTCTTATAAAGCTTGAGGAGATGAACAAGCAGTACGGTGTTCTTCCGCCTCAGTCAATAAGGGCTATTTTCAGGGAGATAATATCTGCCTGCCGTGCTCTTGAAGAGCCTACAAAAGTTGCTTTTCTGGGACCTTTTGCAACGTTTACTCACCTTGCGGCTCTTAAACATTTTGGTACCTCTTCAGACTTAAGGCCGATGGCTTCAATAACCGACGTTTTTGAGGAGGTGGAAAAAGGAAGGGCTGATTATGGTGTTGTTCCGGTTGAAAACTCAATAGAGGGCATCGTTAACTACACCGTTGACATGTTTCTTGATACGGAACTTAAGATATGCGGTGAGATTTTTGTCCCCGTTAACCTTCACCTTTTAAGTCAGGAAGCTTCTTTAAAGGACATTAAAAAGGTTTATTCCCACCGTCATGCAATCGCTCAGGCTAAAAAGTGGTTGACTGAAAATCTTCCTCATGCTGAGATTGAAGAAGTTTCAAGCACTGCAAAAGCCGCGGAGCTGGCAAGCAGGGAAAGAGGCGTTGCCGCTGTTGCAAGTGAAGCAGCAGCACTTCTTTACGATTTAAATATCCTTGAAAAGAACATTCAGGAAATTTCCCAGAACTTTACGAGATTCCTTGTCGTCGGTATGAAAGATTCCGAGTCACCTACCGGGAACGATAAAACGTCCATAATGTTCAGCACAAGGCACGTTGCAGGTGCTTTATTCCACGCTTTAAAGCCGTTTGCCCTTTATGATGTTAACCTTAGCAAAATAGAGTCAAGACCTACAAAGAAACGCCCCTGGGAATACGTTTTCTTTGTTGATATGGACGGCCACAGGCTTGAACCCAAGCTCAAAAAGGCTCTTGAAGAGGTAGCCCAGGGCACTTCCTTCATGAAGATTTTAGGTTCATATCCAAAAGGGTTCAAGGAGTAAGTATGTCTCTTCAGAAAAAAGCCACCGTTGTGGCAAGTTCCGTTGCGGCGGTGCTTGTCGTAATAAAACTCTTTGTGGGTGTTGTGAGCGGTTCCGTTTCCGTTCTTGCCTCTGCAATTGATTCGATTCTTGATATTTTTGTTTCTCTTTTCAATTACTTTGCCATACACAACGCCGAAAAGCCACCTAACGAGAGATTTAACTACGGGCTCGGGAAGATAGAAGCACTTGCAGCCGTTATAGAAGGTTTGATTATCACGATGTCCGGTCTTTTCATAATGTATCAGGGTATTACGAAAATAATTCATAACAGGCCGATAACGCATCTTGGGACTTCTCTTCTTGTTATGGTTGTTTCCATTGTTTTAACAGGGGGGCTTGTCGTTTTCCTTGAATACGTTGCTAAGAAAACCGGCAACCTTGTTGTAAAGTCGGACGCCCTTCACTATAAAACAGACCTCCTTTCAAACTCTGCTGTTCTTCTATCCCTTGCCATTGTATATTTCACAAAGTTTTACGCAGTTGACGGATTTTTCGGCATTGCCATAGCCCTTTATATCATTTATTCTGCTTATGAGTTAATAAAAGAAGGTATTTTGATATTGATGGATGTTGCCCTTGAAGATGAAACGGTTGAAAAAATAGTGAAAATTATAGAGTCAACGCCTAAAGTAACCAGCTACCATTTTTTAAAGACGCGAAAGGCGGGCCCTTTTAACTTTGTTGATGTTCACCTTGTCTTTAATCCTGAGATTTCACTGAAAGAGGCTCATGATATATCTGATCAGGTTGAGGAAAGGATAAAACAGATAGATCCCGATAAGAGGTGGGAGGTTACGATACACCTTGACCCGACTGATGATTCCTGCCTTCACGATACAGATGATTGCCTGAAAGGAGAAAAATGAAAGAGATATTTCATCCGCCGGTTCTTTTAAATGAATCCATTGAGTTTTTAAAGGCTAAAGAAGGGGGAGTCTTTGTTGACGCTACACTCGGTGGAGGTGGCCATACCGAGGCGATACTTGAGGCAAACCCTCAGAACAGAGTCATAGCCATAGATAGAGATGAAGAGGCAATAGATAGGGCTATAAAGAAGCTTGAGCGGTTTGGTGATAGGTTTTCCGTTTATCACGCAAACTTTGCGCAAATAGGCGTTGTTCTTGATGAAGAAGGGATAGATTTTGTTGACGGTATCCTTTTTGACCTTGGCGTTTCTCACTTCCAGTTAAGGGGAGACAGGGGCTTCTCCTTCTGGAAGGACGATCCTCTTGATATGAGGATGGACAGAAGCCAGAAGCTAACGGCTGCTGATGTTGTTAATACTCTGCCGGAGAGAGAACTGGCGAACATCATATACCGCTACGGCGAGGAGAGATTTTCAAGGAAGATAGCAAGAGAAATAGTAAAGAGACGAAGAGAAAAGCCGATAAAGACGACCCTTGAACTTGCGAAAATAGTTGAATCTGTTATACCTAAAAAACTCTGGGCTGGAAGAAAGAAGCATCCTGCCACCAAAACCTTTCAGGCGATAAGAATCTACGTTAACAAGGAGCTTGAAAGCATTGAAGAGGCAATTCCCGAAGCAGTTGACAGGTTAAAACCCGGTGGAAGGATTGTTGTTATAACCTTTCACTCTCTTGAAGATAGAATAGTAAAGGAACTTTTAAAAGAGAGAAAAGACCTTAAAATAATTGCCAAGAAACCTGTTCTGCCGACTGAGGAAGAGATAGCAGCAAACCCTGCCGCAAGGAGTGCAAAGCTGAGAGCGGCTGAGAAGAAGGCACCCGCAGAGCTTGGAAATTAAGGCAAGGTGTTTAAGTCGGCTTTTTTTCAAAGATTTCTTTTACTACTGTTTGTATGAAATTTTCGGGAACCTTTCCTATCAGGAACGGAGAAACCGAAAGTTTTTGTAAGGTATTTAATATCCCTTCGCTCTTTACAACTTTCTGCAAGTAAGCTGCCCTTTTTCTTAAGGTTTCTTCCTTTCTTTTTAAGAAATTCCTAAAGATCAGTCTGGTGCTTTCGGTTTTTAATGGATCTTTTAAAACGATGTAAGCATCCAAAAAATCTCTTATTTTTAAGCTTTCTGTTCTGTAAAAGAATTTTTTGACAAGTATTTCTTCCGGTTGCTCTACAAATATTTCCATGTTTGAATCCAATGTTTTTTTGACAGGCAGTTTCCCGCTTAAATTTGGGGCAACTATAAAGTCTATTTCTCTGTTTTCCACTAATATTTTTATAAAAACGGAAGATTCCTTGTAATCGGTAGCTATGCTTTCGGCGTATTCGTTAAGTCTTGGAGATAACATTGTGATGTATTGAGGATTTGTAAGAAATATATCAACATCTTTGCTTTCTCTGTGCCAGTACCGGAACATTAAAGCACTGCCGCCTCCGAAACTCCATTCATTATAAGGAATTCCGGCAGTTTTTAGACAGCTTATTGCCTTGTTTAGTAAATCAAGAATTTCTAATTTCCACTTTAGAATATGTTCCATAATTCCTCTAACTCTTCATTGCGGAACTTTGGCTTTATATATCTCTCGTAATATTTTTTTAACTCTTTCATGTCTATTCCGTGTTTTTCACAAAACGACACAACCATGGAAACAGGAACTTCGGAAAAGAAAACCTCTACCTGTTCGTTTAAAGGATAGCTTTTTGGGAAAATTTGCCCCTTTATAAGTTCCGCAAGCTTTTCCTCTGTTAGTCCTTTTCTGTATGCACGGTTAATTGTAACTATCGAAGGATCCATTTTTCCTCCAGCTATAATAATTTACCATAATTAATTGCAACCTTTCTTATAGCATGTTCAAGTTCTTTTAGCTTTTCGTATTCTTCCACGGTTAGTATTACGAACTTTTTTCCTCTAACGGAGATAAAAACGTTCTCAAACTTCTTTAAAAGTTCAGATATGTAAGAGATACCTCTTCTTTTAAGCTCGTTTGCCGTTACGATCATTGCGTCCCCAAAAGTGCTCTTTATAGAAATATATCAGATACTGTTAAAAGTCTATTTGTTGGCTTTTTTGTATTTTCGTCAAGTTTTGGTTTATGCGACAGATACAGTCCTATTTTAAGGCTATTATTCTATTAAGACTTTGATGAGGGAGGATTGATGATTATAAAAACAAGAACGCCGTACCTTGGGAAAAAGAAAATCTGGATGAGGTTTGTTACATCTACAGGAGATTACGAAAAATTCTACGAGATAAGATTTCACAATATAGAAAAAGGGGCTTTTCTATACGAGATTGATGATGATTTTCCGAAAGATCTGATAGAACTTATCTTCGGTTATGGGGCAACTATCTGGCATCGTTGAATGTATAATTTAAAAAGTTTTAACGGGGAGGAGAAATTATGAAAACATTAAAAAGTGATGAGATATACTCTTGCGTGGAATCAATGGTTAAGGAGGCTGAAAGAAGTGTAAAAATTTCCTCTGCCTGGTTAAAAGGGAGCATCGTTGATAAGCTGCTTTCAAATCTTCCTGACAGTGTGGAACTTGAAGTTATCCTTAGAGCTTCTGAGCTTCAGGATCTTCTCATAACTGACGATTACGTCTTTAGGAAGATAGAAGAAAAGGGAGGGCAGGTTTTTTTAAGCAACAGGCTTCATGCAAAATTTATCCTTGTTGACGAGAAAAGGGCGGTTGTAGGTTCCGCAAACTTTACAGGTGCCGGGTTTTCAGGCTACGATTCAGGTAATATAGAAGCTGCCGTTTACTATGATATTGATGACGATGAAGAAGAAGTAAAAGAGCTTTTTTCATACTTTGAACAGATAAAAAGTGATTCTGCAAAGTTTGACGAGAACCTTTTAGGTTTTGCGATAAATCCTGTTAAATCCCGCTCTTTTGAGTTTATTCTCATTGAACCTGATGTAAAAGAACAATCTTATGTTGAAGTTAAGCATGGTGAAGGTACAATCCTTGCCAAGATTGTAACAATCTACTCCTATGATATGGGATTTTTTGCCAATCCTTTCTCTGCCGGTGAATCACCGGTTTTTGGTTCTGTTGATACGTTTAAGACCCTGTTTACAGGGAGGAAAGGGAAAGAGTGGAAGAAGGCTGCCGTGTGGTCTTACCTTAACGAGAACAGCGACAGGGTAAAAGTTGCCGTTGCAGAGGTTTTAGGAATTGTAAAGAACGGAAAACTTGAGACGAACATGGAACCTTTTGACGTGGGGGAACCTGTTTACCTTGCATCTTCAGATACTCTGAGAAACCTTGTAAAAAGGACTTTTTCAGGTAAAAGTATGACCTATCCCGTTAAAGTGGGAACGTTTGAAGACGGTGAGCAGGAAGTTTTTATTGACGGCAAAGAGGTAATAACGAAACACATGCTTATTTTAGGTACAACAGGTTCGGGAAAGAGCCACTTCACAAAAATTTTCCTCTCACGGTTTTTAAAAGATTATCCCGTTCAAACCTTTATTTTTGATCCTCACGGCGAGTATTACGATGAACTTTCAGACTCCATTTCTCAGGAAGACATTATGCATGTTGTTTTTGAAGAAACCCTCTTTCCCATCCACCCTGATGAGGTGGAATGGCTTGTGAAAGAGGCAGGGTTTTCCTATCTTGTAAGCGGTAATTCCGGACTTGCAAGAGACAATAAAGCTTACCTTTCAAATCTTATAAAGCCATCACTTAAAAGAACTGTGTTTAAAGATGAAAATCTTTTGGACATTCTTTCAAAAGTAAAAGATGAAGTAGAGGAAGAAATAGAAACCTCAAACGGAAAACCGAAAAAGGTTAAAAAGCGTGTTTCTGCAGGTGTTGAGAAAGAGGCAGCAGAGATTTTTGGAGAAAAAATTTTAACCACTCAGGTAGAAACTTACAATCAGCTTATTTCGGCCGTTGAAAGCTCTAAAAAGGTAGTTATTTTCAACTTTTCCCGCGTAACCGATCCCGTTACGAGGGTAAACATTGCAGGCCTTGCCATGCAGGAGCTCTTCAATCAGAACAAGGAACATAAGAAAGAAAGACTTATAGTCCTTGAAGAGGCTCACAATTTTGCACCTGAAGGAAGCTACGGCGATGTTTCAGCAGGAAAAGACAACCTTGCCCTAACCATGGCGAGAAAAATAGCATCAGAAGGAAGAAAATTTAATCTTGGACTTGTTGTAATCACTCAGAGGCCTGCGCAGGTCAGCAAGTACGTTCTATCACAGGCAAATACTCAGGCAATGTTCAGAACGATGAACGTTTCAGACCTTGCCGCCGTTGAAACCTACGTAGAATTTGCCGGAAGAGATTTGATAGACCTTCTGCCCTCCCTTCAAACCGGAATGGGAATCCTGAGCGGTTTGGGTGTACCCTTTCCGGTAGTGGTGGAGGTGGACGGTTGATGATGGAGCTGGTGGCTACTTGGCAGCGCGTGGAAATTACTCAGGTACAATTAAGTTAGGCAAAAGGTACTTAGGGAAACAAAAACTCTTTCCATCCTTTGTAATAATTTTTCCATGATTCAAGAGCTTAATAGGACATTGGGTGTCCCATAAAACAGATAGACTTCTCTCAAACCTTCAAGGGGTTAAGCTGTGAAGGAAATTACAAGATCTACGTTTGAAGATTTTGGCAACACCGATAAGGTTCTTGAAATTCTTGAATTAGTTTCAAAAGAGCTTGCTGGCAATTATGTAGTTATAGGGGGATTGGCAGTTCGGACTTACGCTGGAAAAGTTAGAAAGTTGACTCCAGATCTTGATTTTCTCGTAAAGCCTGAGGTTGAAGAAAAGGTTTTCTCTCTGTTCAGGCTAAGCAGAAACACACTCTGCGGCTCTGTATGGCTTGTCGGAAATGTAGATGGTGTTGAGGTTGACTTTCAGGTTGCAACAAAAAAGTTTGAAAATGGAATCATTGAAAGTGCAGAGACTTTTTGCGTTGATGACTTTTTTATAAAAGTGGCTAAACCTGAGCATCTGATTTTAATGAAACTCGGCGTTTTGAGGGAGAAGGATGAAATGGATATAGCTTTACTTTTGAAACGGAAAGAATTGGACCTCGGAAAGCTGCTTGGACTTGTAAAGACTCATTTGCCGTCTGAAATTGATACGCTAAAGCAGTTTGTTTTGATGAGTAAGTTGGTAAAGGAGTAAAAGATGGTGGAATGTGTCGTTGAGTTCTCTAAATGTCTTGAAGAAGTTTCAGCTTCTCAGTACGATAGAGTTATAAGTTTTATTGAAAGCCACTCATTCGTTATGTTTACAGCACATAGAGAAAAGAGCCATATGGAAGGATGTAAACAAAATCTCAAATCTTTAATAAGAAATGTTTATAAGAAAGCAAATATACGAGCTATTCTATTGTATGGAACTGGTTTAAAAGGTGTGAGAGAAAATAAAATAATTCCTTTTAGTGAATGGACTACTCTATTTATCTTTAACAGAGAAAAGTTCCGGACAAAAGCTGGAACTATTTTTGCCTATAAACTAAACAATTATAAAGAATTTTTGGAAGTTGTTAAAGAGGAGATAGTGAAATATGGCCAAAAATATCTCTTATATAAGGAAAGTCCTGAGAGAGTAAATCTCTACAATTTAGAAACTAACAGTGTGGAAATTACTTATTCAAAATTTAAAGAAGCTATAGCTGGATTCTACTGCAAAACAATAGATTCTTTCAACTTGGATAACTTCAAAATTTATATGAAGGGGCAAGAAGCTTACAATCACGGGATTTTTAGTATGATGGTATGTGCACCGTATTATCCGAAATTAGATTTTTCGGGGGAAAATGAATAATTTATTAAATGGAAGCCAAAAAGAATGGTCGGTTTTACTCCAATCATTTTAACCTCTCCAATCAATTTTTGTTTCTTGCGATATGTTTAGGGAAATACAGGCTTCTTTTATGTCTTTTATCTGTAGAACTTCGTTTCTGCATGTTTCCTGCAGGTATTTAAAATTGTTTAGAAATAGAGAATGTCTGAGAGAATTTGAAATATTTTGTTTTACCCTTTTCTGTGATTTAGAATAAATATAGGGGATAAATTTAAAATCGCTGGATGAAAATAGTTCTATTTCGTATCTTTCGTTTTTTGGAATAAACCAGACGTTTAAATTGAAAGTGTATTTATCAAGATTTCCAAAGTAGGCATTAATGAGTTCATCCCGCAGGGTGTAAGCTTTTGTTTCAAGGTCTATCAGCCATTGTTTTATGTTGTTGCATTCAGGCTTTTCAAATAGCTGGTAGCAGGATGTTATTTTTATCATTGCCGTGCTGATGTTTTCAATCTCTGAAATTGATAGATTAGTTGTTATCCACATTTCAATTTCTTCCAAGATTTTTATACTATTCTCTCTGCTTATGTAATCTTTGAGGGATACTGAAAATGAAAGAGCTTCTTCTTTACTTTCAAACAGAATCAAATCGCATTCAATTTCAAAATCATGAATTTTTCTCAAGGAATAGAAATTCGATAATTTTGCATACTCTTTTAATCCTCTCGGCAGGACGTTTTTCCCTAATTTTACGGTTAACTGCCTTATTCTATTCATTTTTGCCTCTTAGAATCCTATTTCTTTAGAGTAGGCTTTTATTCTTTTGGAAATGGTTTTGTCTATCAGGTAATCTTTTTTAATGATTCTTTTTCTATCTATATAATCTAAAATCTCTGATACTTTTAATTCTTCTACGGTTTCAAAAAGTTCAAGTCCGGGAGAAAGTTCCGGGTATTTTTTGCAGAGGGATTCAAAATATTCCTTCGGAATGGGTTTAAGCTCTAAAATGTCAAACAGTCTGCTTGGTCGAAGCAGTGCAGGGTCTATTTCTTTAAGTCTTTTGTTGGTGCTTATTATTATTTTGGCTTTTTTAGGTAAGAATCCGTCTGTTACTGAAAGGATCGTTGAGACTATATCAGATACGATTTCGTCACGTCTAAAGTCATCAAGTATTACAAGGTCGTTTTCTATATATGTATTTACTTCGTCAGCATTGGACTTAAAAGCATTTTTCCCTTTTAGCATTAATATTTTTACTTTCTTATTTAAAATGTGCTGGCTCCTTCCGATGATGTATTGGATTAATTTGCTTTTCCCCGTTCCCGGCTCTCCAAAAAGTATTAAGATTCCCTGAGGTGCTCTGAGGAAGGCGTTTGCCAATTCTTCAACGTCAATGCCGTAAAATAGCTCCCTTATTAACGGATTTAAAAATTCCTCAGCTTCAAGATAGTAGTTTATTGATCTCCGCCAGCTGGCATCAATCCTTATATAAATATGGCTTTTGTCTAAACTTTCTGCTTTTAATATTTCGCATACTCTTGAAATTACCGGCCTGTCATCTTCGGTAGGCGCGTAAGAGAAATTAACTTCTATGAATTTATCATCATACAGGGAATTGTCCCAGTCTATCTTCAGAATACCAACGGGTTTGTCACCTTTGAAGATAAAAATGCTGTTAATTACAAAAGCATTTTTAAAAATGGTTTCTTCAGTATAGACCCTGTACTCAGGGTACTGCTGTTCTATTAAGAATATTATGGATTTTAATACATCTAAAACGTTTTCCCTTATCAGAAAGTTCTTACGCGGGAAAAACTCCTTTAAATAAACCTGAGATATGATTCCTTTATTTTCCATTTCCACCTTTCTCTCCTTATTTGATTTATTTCTTTTGAAAAGATATGGAAACTATTGGACATTAAATGACTAATTGCGAAGGGATTTTATGGTTGCTGGAACGATGGATTTAACGGTGTATTAATGCCGGGGTGAGTCACAAGTGGTCAATATTGCTGATGAGCTTCTGCCTCTGTTTTATGAGCGTGTCAAATGTTTTCAGGAATGATTGAAAGCGTTTTCTGTTTTCTTTTAGCGAGTAGATTAGTTCAGGGTAGTGTTTTGTAAGCTCTTTTTCTTTAGCTTTTTTGATTATGCTTTTGTCGGGTGGGAGGATTTCTATTATTTCCTCAACTAAGAATCTGCTTGCAAAGCGGTATCCTGTGAATCCAACGAGGAATACTTCAAAATGTCTCTCTTCTTCCTTTTTTAGGTAGAATTGGGTCGGGAATAAGAGGGGATTTTTGAAAAAGCTCAGGGATTCTTTAAATGCAACTCTTGCACCGAAAAGGAAAGGCTTTTCTTCTTCAAACAGAAATGTTGTTTTTCGGAATTTGCGGGATAAGAATTTGTCTGGTTTTTCCGAATGTTTGTCTATGATTTTTAGCCCTGAAATGTGAAAAGTTCTGAAAGTTTTGTTTTCAATGAGTGCACACAGGTACATTATGCCGTTATAGACAAAAACTTTTAACGGCTGAATTTTGAAAAACTCGGAACCCTTGTAACTTACAATTAATGACATGCCTTCTATGATTGCTTCGTAGATTAATTTCAGGTCTTTTTGATTTACATCTACGAATTTTTCAAGGAATTGAGGTTCATACACGAAAGAGAACTCTATGCGTTCCAGCTTTTCCTTGTTGAATTCCTTTTGCAGGCGCTTTATCAGGTTAACAAACGGTTTAAATATTTCAATGTTTCTGTAGTTCTCAGGTATGAAACTGCTAAAAGTAAGCAGGGATACCAGCTCTTCTTCTGTTATGGATGTTAAAACGGGAAATGCTTTCTGGTTTGCACGCCACTCTTGAGCTTTTCTTCCCTTTATTTCCGGGTATTTTGATTCTGCGTATCCTATGCTTTCAAGGAACTGCAGCGCCCTGTTGAGTTTCCTTCTCTCTTTCCCTGCCGGGTTTTTGTCAGATAAAATCCCGTTTGCGAATAGTCGTTCATGAATTTCTCTTGTCGTTATGAAGCTGCCACTTTGAAGGAGTATTTTTAGTATTTCTATTAATAGTTCTGCTTTTGTGTGTTCTTCGGCTGCCGTGGTGTATCCTCAATATCTATTTATTGAGATTATAACTGATGTTCTGTTTGCCTTATCAGAAATTTAACCTAAATTCCCCTTTGCAAGTCTTATTCGAGGGTCGTTTATGGAAAGGACGAAAGGAGAGAAAATTCTTGAGATAGTAGCATCCGTGTTTGGTGTTTCAGGGCTTTTTATTACAGCTCTTGGTTATCCTAACATAGGCTTTATGGTTGCACTTTGTGCGTCAACGCTTTACGCAATTTATGCCTATAAAACGAAACAGTATGGAATATTAACAAGTTCACTTATTTATGCGATTGTTGAAGTGATAGGAATTGTTCACTGGACGCTTAACAATGGAAAGTAGAACAGTTTTTAAGCTTTTTGCCGTTTCTCAGCCGGGAATAGAAGAGATTACACTTTCAGAGCTTGAAGATTTAGGCATAGAAGGAAAAGTTGTTCCTGGCGGTGCTTTGTTTAAAGGTGGTTTGAGGGAGCTTTACCTTTCCAACCTCTGGCTGAGAACGGCTAACAGGATTCTTGTCAGGGTTGCTTCATTTAAGGTTACAACTTTTTCAGAACTTGTTAAGAAGGTTTCAAGGTATCCATGGGATATCTATTTTCCTTTTCCCCAGAAAGTCAAAGTCAGGGTAACGTGTAAAAAGTCAAAGCTTTACCATTCTAAAGCAGTTGCTGAGAGAGTTTTAAAAGGTATCCATCATAGGTTGAAACATCAGCTTGAAGAGGCAAAGTTTGAGGATGAAGGGACATCTATTGTTGTGAGAATTGAGAACGATTTTTGCACAGTAAGTGTTAACAGTTCTGGTGCATCTTTACATAAAAGAGGATACAGGGTTGTTGAAACGGAAGCACCGATTAGAGAAACGCTTGCTTCTGCTATGATTCTTGCTTCAGGCTGGGATAGAAAAACACCTTTAATAGATCCTTTTTGCGGTTCAGGAACAATTCCGATAGAGGCTGCTTTGATAGGTGCAAACATACCGCCCGGTTTTAAGAGGGATTTTGCTTTTATGAAATGGAAAAACTTCGATGAAGTTTTGTGGAATCAGCTTTTAGCAGAGGCTAAAGATGGAATTACAGAATTTCCACAGGTTTTCGGTTTTGACATTTCTAAAGAGGCTGTGGATGCTGCAGTAAAGAATGCCGGGGCAGCCGGTGTAAAAATCTCTTTTAAAGTTGCTTCCTTTCCCGAAGATGGTTTACCACCTCTTGCATACATTGTTACCAATCCTCCTTACGGAAAAAGAATAAAAGTAAATCCAGAGGAAATTTATAGAGATTTCGGTAGATGGCTTAAAAAGGTGTTTTCCGGATTTAAGGTTGCGTTTCTTTCCCCTTCTAACAGGCTTGCCTCTGTTACCGGAATAAAATGTAAAAGAGTTACCACCTTTTCTAACGGCGGAATAAGGGTTAACTTATACTGTAGCCGCTAAGAAATTTTTGTGAGGTTGCAGTGAAAAATTATGAATCCTTTTCACCTCAAGAACTTCTTGAAGAATTCATCCTTTCATCTTCCCGTCCTGTCATTACTTCTTCGTTTAGTGTTAATAGTGTGGTTATTCTTGACATGGCTTTAAAAATTAAACCTGATATAGAAGTAGTTCTTATTGATACAGGTCTTCTGTTTAAAGAGACTTACGAGTTTGCAGAATATCTAAAGAACAAGTGGAACATTAATCTTATCTTTGTTGAGCCTGCGCTTTCTCTTGAAGAACAGGGTAAGAAATACGGAAAAGAGCTCTGGAATCGTGATCCTGATCTTTGCTGCAGGTTAAGGAAAGTTGCCCCACTTGATAAATTCCTTGAGGATGGAGTTGATCTCTGGATTACAGGAATGAGAAGGGATCAATCACCAACCAGAAAGAATCTGAAAAAAGTGGAAATACACAGACTACCCTCGGGAAGGCGAATAACAAAGCTGGCGCCTGTTGCCGATTGGGACAGGAAAAAGGTCTGGAATTATGTTTTTAAGAATAAACTTCCGTATAATCCATTGTATGACAAAGGTTACACATCTTTCGGATGTGTTCCGTGCACTTCTCTTCCTATTTCCGATGATGAACGTTCTGGAAGGTGGCCGGGGAAAGGGAAGTTAGAGTGTGGCATTCATACATTTACCGAAAAAGAAGAAATGTAGTAAAATGTTGAGGAGGGTTGTGCTTTAACGTTGGAGGAGGAAAGGATGCAGGAAGATTTGAGAAAAGCTGAAAGGCTCGCAAGAACGGTTGTGGCTGATTTTTTTCTTTACAATCAGGATAAGATAGATAAAGCTTTAAGGGAAGATACCCTTTTTGAGCTTTTAGGTGGTGAGCTGGAAGATTCAGAAAAGTTTTATAACTCTAACGTAAACGCTGCGGTAAGAAAGTCTTCTAACTACTTCTGGGATACGCTGTTTAATAGACTTATGAAGAGAGAAGCTCAACTGTTCGATATTTCCTGAAAGCTATGTTTGAATTTTTAGCGGAAGTGGTGAATTTTTTCTTGACAATGTAGAAACAGTACATATAATTACACCTGACAGTGTGGCGGTCGTAGAGGGTAGGTGCGTGAGCTTAAATGTCCTAAAAGGACAGCCTGCTGAGACCGGAGGAGAGCTGTTTCTTTCTATCTCAATTAGCCCCTCCCTCTACAATCCCGCCTTTTAAAACCTTAAGGAGGTAGCTCCTTTGAAAACGAGAAAGGATAAAGCGGTTATCATTGAAGAATTAAAAGAAAAGTTTGAAAAGGCACCGCTTATTGTTCTCACGGACTTTCAGGGCATGACGGTTGCAGAAAGTAACGCCCTTAGAAGAGTTCTTAGAGAAGCCGGTGCTGAGTACAGGGTTGTTAAAAACACCCTGATGAGAAAGGCTTATCCGGGGACACCGGTTGAGCAGATTGCTGACAAGTTTGTCGGTCCTACTGGTATTGCTTTTGCCTTTGATGACATTGTAGCTGCTGCAAAGGCCCTCAAAAAATTCATCGAGGAAGATGAGAAGCTGAAGTTTAAAGCAGCCGTTATCGAAGGTAAAGTTGCTGATTACGAACAGCTTAAGGCTCTTGCTTCTGTTCCTTCAAGGGAAGAACTCCTTGGACAGCTTGCTTTTGCATTGAAGTATCCGGTAAATGCAATAGCCTGGTCTCTGGAAAATCTCTTCCAGAAACTTGTTTTTGTGCTTGAAAACGTAAAAAGCGAGAAAGAAACAGCTTAATTTATAGGGAGGTAAAGAATGGCTGAAATCACAAAAGAGCAAATAGTAGAAGCAATTGAAAACATGACAGTACTTGAGCTTGTAGAGCTCATCAACCTCATCAAGGAAAAGTTTGGCGTATCTGATATGCCTGTTGTTGTTGCTGGTCCTGTTGCTGCAGGTGGTGCAGGTGAAGCTGCTGCAGCTGAGAAAACAGAATTTGACGTTATTCTCAAAAGCCCGGGTGCTAAAAAGATTCAGGTTATCAAGGTTGTTAGAGAAATTACAGGTCTCGGACTTAAAGAAGCAAAGGCTCTTGTTGACGGTGCTCCAAGCCCGGTAAAAGAAGGCGTATCTAAGGAAGAGGCTGAAGAGATTGCTAAGAAGCTTGAAGAAGCTGGAGCAGAAGTAGAAGTTAAGTAACATATTGAAAATTTAGAGACCGGGTAATAAATTACCTTTTTCGGCGGGTGGTTGTCAGATTGACAACCACCCTTATCCTATTTTTAAAAACCAAAAAAGAGGGTGCAGTATGAGTAGAACACAGGCAGTCAAAAAGGCAACGGGTGTCAAATTAGAAAAATCCCTCCCCAGAAAAACCTTCGCAGATAGAAAAGAAGTTCTTCCAATTCCGGATCTTCTTGAATTTCCTTTTGAATCCTATGAAAGATTTCTGCAGCTCAATAAGCATCCTGAGAAGAGGGAAAATACTGGACTTGAATCAGCTTTTAGACAGGCGTTTCCGATAGTTGATGAGGCGTCCGGTGTTGAAATTCACTATAAAGGCTATGAAATAGGCGATTGGTACTGTAAATGTGGAAAATATCAGGGCCTTGGTGGGAAAGGAGTTGTATGTCCCAACTGTGGAATGGAAGTTGTATTTAGACCAAAGTACACTCCTGACGAATGTATAGAAAGGGGTATCTCTTACACCGCACCTTTAAGGGTTCTTTTTGAGCTTCACGTGTGGCAGAAAGATCCAAAAACCGGCGAAAAGATAGCTCCGATTATAAAAGAAAACAAGATGTATTTTGGTGAAATTCCTCTCATGACAGAGAGGGGAACGTTCATTATTAATGGTACTCAAAAGGTTGTTGTCAGCCAGCTTCACAGATCTCCCGGTCTTTTCTTTAAAAATGAAGTTTCCAAAACGACAACGGTTGCAAGGATTATTGATATTGCAAGCATAATCCCTGCAATGGGTTCATGGATAGAGTTTGAAATTCCCCACAATGAGGTTCTCTACGTTAAGATAGACAGAAAGAGAAGATTTCTTGGAACCTACCTTTTAAGAGCTTTTGGCGTAAGAACTGATGAGCAGATTATAAACATCTTTTATGGGGATGTTGTAGAGAAATTTAAAATCGTAAACGGTGAAATAGTTGATGAAGAGGGCAATGTTAAGTCCAGCGAAGATATGCTTGGATACTACCTCATTGAGGATTTAATAGATCCTGAAACGGGTGAAGTCGTTCAGGAAGCTTATGAGGAACTTTCAACAAGTTCAAGGAAACTTCCTGAAGGTGCTGAGTTTAAAGCAGTTCACAGAAAAGCAAAGCCTTACGGTGCTGTTATTATTAACACTTTGAGAAAAGAGAAGAAGGACAGAGTTAGAGAAAAGATAGACGATCCCCTTATCGCTGCTTACGTTGAGATTTTTAGAAAGGTTAGACCCGGTGATACGGCTACCGTTGAAGGTGCTAAAAGACTATTTGAAACTATGTTTTTCAGCACCAAGCACTACGACCTTTCAAGGGTTGGCAGGGCAAAAATTAACGAAAAGGTTTATCCTCAGGAAAAACTTAAAGAAATAACGAAAGAAGATCTCACTTCTATAGACTGGCTGCCTCCTCTTAGAATTGCTGAAGATGTTAAAAACGAAGATGGTGACATTGTTATAACGAAAGGAACATTTCTTGACAGAGAAGTTGCAATTAAACTTTTAGAGCTTACCAGCGTTGATAAGATAGCGGTTGAGCCTGATTACGACGAGGCTGGAAGGCTTCTCCACAAAGCAGACATTGTAGGAACTGTTAAGGCATTACTTGAGGTTCATGCTGGAATTAGAGGTTACGACGATATTGACCACCTTGGTAACAGAAGGGTTAGAGGCGTTGGCGAACTTGCAGAGATAGCCTTTAAGTCAGGTCTTTTCAAGCTTGAAAAAGCTGTAAGGGAAAAGCTTGGTGTTGCTGATGTTGAGTCTGTTATGCCTCAGGATCTTATAAATCCAAGAACGGCACTTAATCCTTTAAATGAGTTCTTCAACCTTACACAGCTCTGCCAGTTCATGGATCAGACAAACCCACTTTCAGAGACAACGCATAAGAGACGTCTTTCAGCACTTGGCCCTGGCGGTCTTACAAGGGAAAGAGCTGGATTTGAAGTGCGTGATGTTCATCCATCCCACTACGGCCGTATCTGTCCAATTGAAACGCCAGAAGGTCAGAATATCGGTCTCATTAACTCTCTTACCACATATGGAAAGATTAACTGGCTTGGCTTCCTTGAGACGCCTTACAGAAAGGTCGTTAACGGAAAGGTTACCGATGAGATTGTTTACATGACAGCCGATGAAGAGGAGAACTACATTATTGCTCAGGCTAACGCCCCTGTTGATGAAGAGGGCAACCTTACCTCTGACAT
Organism: Desulfurobacterium sp. TC5-1; assembly: GCF_000421485.1. NCBI lineage: Bacteria > Pseudomonadati > Aquificota > Aquificia > Desulfurobacteriales > Desulfurobacteriaceae > Desulfurobacterium > Desulfurobacterium sp. TC5-1. Next base: position 100,440 of record NZ_ATXC01000001.1, read on the forward strand.
GGTAATGGCAAGGCACAAAGCCGAGTTCAAACTTGTAAAGAAAGAAGAAGTTCAGTTTATGGACGTTTCACCTAAGCAGGTCTTTTCAGTATCAGCTTCTCTCATTCCATTCCTTGAGCACGATGACGCCAACCGTGCCCTCATGGGTTCAAACATGCAGCGTCAGGCTGTTCCTTTAGTTAAGACAGAGGCACCGTTTGTTGCCACAGGTATGGAGAAGCCGGTTGCTCTTTACAGTAGAAACGCTGTTGTTGCAAGGCGTTCAGGTATCGTTGAGAGCGTAACTGCTGACAAGATAATCATAAAGGTTGATCCGGAAGAGATAACGGAAGGCGGACTTTCCGTTGATACAGGTTTTGACGTTTATGAGCTTAAAAAGTTCAAGAAGTCAAACCAGAAAACCTGCTTCAACCAGAGACCTATCGTTAAAAAAGGTCAAAGGGTTGAAAAAGGCGAAATAATCGCAGATGGTCCTTCAATGGATAACGGTGAGCTTGCCCTTGGTAAGAACGTTCTCATTGCATTTATGCCATGGCGCGGTTACAACTTTGAGGATGCCATCCTCGTCAGTGAAAGACTTTTGAAAGACGATGTTTATACTTCAATTCACATACAGGAACTTGAGTGTGAGGCAGTAGAAACAAAGCTTGGAAGAGAAGAGATAACAAGAGATATTCCGGGCGTTCCCGAGTCTCTGCTTAAGAATCTTGACGAATCAGGAATTGTGAGAATCGGAACCTATGTGAAGCCCGGCGACATCTTAGTTGGAAAGGTTACGCCAAAAGGAGAGCAGGTTCTAACGCCTGAAGAGAAGCTGCTCCAGGCTATTTTCGGTGAGAAGGCAAAAGGTGTTAAAGATTCTTCACTCTACGTGCCTCACGGTGTGGAAGGTGTTGTTATTGATGTTAAGATTCTCTCAAGGAAGGGAGAGAAGAAAGACGTTAGAACACAGCTTATAGAGAGTGAAGAGAAGGCAAAACTCGAAAGGGCCAAGCAGGAAGAGATAGGTCTTGTTAAGGCAGACAGGGACAGAAGGGCTGCTGAACTTATCGTTGGAAAGGCTGTTAAGGAAGACGTTTACGACGCTAACGGCAATCTTCTTGTTGCTGCCGGTGAAAAGATAACTGAAGATAAAGTTAACGATGTTGTCTTCTTTGCCCTTCGTAAGCCTTCAATAATAGATGACGCTGAAGTTGAGAAGAAGCTTAAAGAGATAAGGATCAAGGCTGTTGATAAGATTGCGCTTATTGAAAACATCTATGAAGAGAAGAAAGCTGCCCTTGAAATGGGACATGACCTTCCTGCTGGTGTGAATAAGGTTGTCAAGGTTTACATAGCAACCAAGCGTAAGCTTACAATTGGTGATAAGATGTCAGGTCGTCACGGAAACAAGGGTGTTGTTTCCCAGATAAGACCTGTTGAAGATATGCCTTTCCTTGAAGATGGTACACCAATTGACATTACTCTTAACCCTCTTGGCGTTCCATCTCGTATGAACGTTGGACAGATTCTTGAAGTTCACCTTGGTCTTGCCGCTAAAGAGCTTGGTAAGAAGATTGAAAAGCTTATGAAGGTTGGACTTGACCTTGTAAGGGAAGAAATAAAAGCTATCTATAACGATGAAAGCATAAGCAAGCTTATAGATTCTCTATCTGACGATGAACTGAGAGAGGTTGCCAAGAAGCTTTCAAAGGGTATCAGGTTTGAATCACCTATTTTTATGGGTGCTAAAGAGAAAGAGATTAAGAGACTTCTCAAGCTTGCGGGACTTCCTGAAACGGGAAGACTCACAGTTTATGATGGTCTTACTGGAGAGCCGTTTGACCAGGACGTTACCGTTGGTTACATGTACATGCTCAAGCTTATTCACCTTGCTGACGATAAGATTCATGCCCGTTCAACAGGTCCTTACTCACTCATTACTCAACAGCCACTTGGTGGTAAGGCACAGTTTGGCGGTCAGAGATTTGGTGAGATGGAAGTCTGGGCACTTGAAGCTTACGGTGCTGCTTACACGCTTCAGGAGATGCTTACGGTTAAGTCTGACGATGTTGAAGGAAGGTCAAGGGTTTACGAATCTATCGTAAAAGGAAAGTACACATTTGAACCTGGACTTCCTGAATCATTTAACGTTCTTGTTAGAGAGCTTAAAGCACTTGCCCTTGATGTTAAATTCATCAAGCAGATAGAAGAAGCAGAGCCTGAGAAGAGCGAGGCTGAAAAACTATTTGAAGAGAAAGAAGAAGAGTAACAGTTTGGGGGCTTTGCCCCCTTTAGTATAAAGAATCCTTTGCAGGAGGAGCTGTAGTGAAAGAGATTATCTTTTCAGAAGAACCTAAAACCTTTGATTTTGATGCAATAGAGATTGGCCTTGCTTCACCTGAAAAAATTAAGGAGTGGTCTTACGGTGAAGTAAAGCTGCCAGAGACACTTAATTACAGGACATTAAAGCCAGAGAAGGACGGACTTTTCTGTGCGAGAATATTCGGACCTGTAAGGGATTGGGAATGTCTCTGTGGAAAATACAGAGGTTCAAAATATAAAGGTGTAGTTTGTGATAGATGCGGTGTAGAAGTTACTCTTTCAAGAGAGAGAAGAAGAAGGTTCGGTCACATTGAACTTGCAGCTCCGTGTACGCACATCTGGTACGTAAAGTCAGTTCCAAGTAAAATAGGTGCCCTTTTAGGACTTTCTGTAAGGGAAGTTGAAAGGGTTGTTTACTTTGAAAGCTACATAGTTCTTGATCCAGGCGATGAGGAAGAAACAGGCCTTAAACAGTTTCAAATATTAACGGAAGAAGAGTACAGAGAAAAGATAGAGGAAGTTGGTGAGGATGCCTTTGAGGTTGGTATTGGTGCCGAAGCCATAAAAGAAGCTCTTAGAAGGGTTAACCTTGAAGACCTTGCCGAGGAGCTTCGTGAAGAGATAAGAATGTACTCTGGTGAGATTGACGGTATCAACAGCGATCTTCAGAAGAGACTGCCCAACGTATTTAAGGCGGCAGTTGAAACAATTTCTTACTACACAGGTCTTTCAGAAGACACCATTATCGGTATTGTTAAGAAAACACTTGTTGTTGTAGTTGAGCCTGGAGATAGCAACCTTGAAAAGGGACAGATTATTCCTTACGAAGACTTCAAGAAGATTTCGGAAACATGCACGCTGAAAGTTGAAAAAGGTGGAAAAGCCCTTGACTGGTATGTTGACTACCTTGTTGAGCTTGGAAAAATTCAGAGCAAAGAGCTTGTAAAGGAAGAAATCAGAAGGGCTACAAGAAAAGATACAACAGAAGCTAAACTTAAAAAGTTGGTTAAAAGATTAAGACTTGTAGAGGCTTTCATAGAAAGTGATAACAAGCCTGAGTGGATGGTTCTTGAGGTTCTTCCTGTTCTTCCACCGGAATTGAGACCTTTAGTTCCTCTTGAAGGTGGCAGGTTTGCAACATCTGACCTTAACGACCTTTACAGAAGGGTTATTAACAGGAATAACCGTCTTAAAAGACTTATAGAGCTTGATGCTCCTGACATTATCATCAGAAACGAAAAGAGAATGCTTCAGGAAGCGGTTGATACTCTCATAGATAACGGAAGAAGAGGAAGGCCTGTAAGAAGTTCAAAGGGACATCCTCTTAAGTCTCTTTCAGATGTTTTGAGAGGAAAGCAGGGAAGATTCAGGCAGAACCTTTTGGGTAAAAGAGTTGACTACTCAGGTCGTGCCGTTATCGTTATCGGTCCTGACCTTAAGATGCACCAGTGCGGTCTTCCTAAAATTATGGCACTTGAACTCTTTAAGCCTTTTATATACAGAAGACTGGAAGAGAAAGGCTACGCTAATACGGTCAAGCAAGCCAAGAAGATGGTTGAAAGACAGGATCCGGTAGTATGGGAATGCCTTGAAGAGGTTATTAAAGAACACCCTGTTCTTCTCAACCGTGCGCCGACACTTCACAGAGTTTCTGTTCAGGCTTTTGAACCGATACTTGTTGAGGGTAAGGCTATTAAGCTTCATCCTCTTGTCTGTGCGGCGTTTAACGCTGACTTTGATGGTGACCAGATGGCCGTTCACGTCCCTCTTTCCCTTGAGGCGCAGCTTGAAGCTTACACACTTATGCTTTCAACTCAGAACATTCTTTCACCAGCTCACGGAAGACCTCTTGCCGTTCCGTCTCAGGACATGGTTCTTGGTCTTTACTACATTACACTTGAGAAGAAAGGTGCTAAAGGTGAAGGAAAGATATTTGCTAACTTTAACGAGGCACTCAGGGCCCTTGATCTTGGTCTTATAGATCTCCACGCAAAGATTAAGGTTAGAATTCCTGCCCACAAGAGTGAAACAGGAAAACCTGAACTTGTTGAAACGACGGCCGGAAGGATAAAGTTTAATCTGCTCCTTCCAGAGGATTATCCCTACATTAACAGGGTAATGAGCAAGAAAGCCATTGCTGCCATGATTGCCGACATTCACAAAAAATTCGGTAATGAAGTTACCGTTGATATGCTTGATAGGTTAAAGGAAAACGGATTTCTCATGGCAACGCTTGGTGGTCTCTCAATCGGTATAGATGATCTTCATATTCCACCTACGAAAAAAGAGCTTGTTGAAAAGGCTAAGAAGGAAGTAGAGAGGATAGAGGAAGGTTACAGAAAAGGCCTTCTTTCTAAGGATGAAAGGTACAACAAGATAGTTGATATATGGACAAGGGTTACGGAGCAGATAACCAAAGACATGATGGAGTACATGAAAACTCACGATATTGACAGCCGTGGAAGGCTTCCAGACGATGGTACTTTCAATCCAGTTTACATGATGCTCTCCTCCGGTGCTCGTGGTAGCCAGCAGCAGATTCGTCAGCTTGCAGGTTTAAGGGGTCTTATGGCCAAGCCTTCCGGTGAAATCATTGAAACACCTATTATTTCAAGTTTCCGTGAAGGTCTGACAGTTCTTGAATACTTTATCTCAACTCACGGTGCAAGAAAAGGTCTTGCCGATACCGCTCTTAAAACTGCTGACGCCGGTTACCTGACAAGGAGACTTGCTGATGTTGCTCAGGATATTATTGTAACGATGGAAGACTGCGGGTGCGATGACGGTATTGAGATTTCTGCTCTCATGGAAGCGGGTGAGATTGTTATTCCGCTTGCTAAAAGGATTGCAGGAAGATACGCTGCTGAAGACATATCCGATCCTATAACAGGTGAGATTCTGGTTCGCAAGAACGAAGAGATTTCAGATGAAATGGCGCAGAGGATTGAAGATCTTGGTATAGATAAGGTTAAGATTAGATCTGTTATGACCTGTAAGGCACCATTTGGTGTTTGTGCCAAATGTTACGGAAGGGACCTTGCAAGGAGAAGGCCGGTTCAGTTAGGAGAATCTGTGGGTATTATTGCTGCCCAGTCAATCGGTGAGCCGGGAACCCAGCTTACCATGCGTACCTTCCACATTGGTGGTATTGCCATGCGTGGTGCTGAAGAATCTGAATACAAGGCCAAACATGAGGGAATCGTTAAAGTCTTTGATGTTAACACGATTACCGATACTGAAGGGAATGTCATTGTCATTAACAGAGCCGGAAAAATTGCCGTTGTTGATGAGAAGACAGGTAAACACCTTGAAAGGTATGATATTCCTTACGGCTCTTACTTGAGGGTTAAAGATGGTCAGCAGGTGAAGCCTGGAATGATACTTGTCGAGTGGGATCCACTCGCTGTACCTATTCTTGCCCTCAAATCCGGTACTGTCAGGTATAAAGATATTATTCCGGGAGTTACCATTTCTGAAACAGAACCTGTTGTTCTTGAGTACAGGACCCTTCCATACGAGCCAACAATTGAAATAGTTGATGAAAACGGTGAAGTTGTTGATTTCTATCCTCTTCCTGTTGGTTCCCGTATAATGGTTAAAGAAGGTGAAAAGGTTACAGTTGGAACATCTCTGGCAAGGCTTCCGAGAAAAATTGGAGGAACGAAGGACATTACCGGTGGTCTGCCGAGAGTTGCGGAACTTCTTGAAGCGAGAAAGCCAAAAGATGCGGCAATTCTTGCTGAAATTGACGGTAAGGTTTATGTTGAAACAGAGAGAGCTAAGAAAAAGATAACTATCCTCAATCCTGAAACCGGCGTTAAAAGGGAATACGAAGTTCCAAAAGGAAAGTATATTTATGTGAGAACGGGAGACTACGTTAAAGCCGGTGAGCCTCTGACGGACGGTCAGCTTAATCCTCACGACATACTTGCCATCATGGGTGAAAGAGCTGTTGAGAGATTCCTCCTTGATGAGGTTCAGTCTGTTTACCGTGCTCAGGGCGTTGAGATTAACGACAAGCATTTTGAAGTAATTATCAAGAGAATGCTCAGAAAGGTTAAGATAGAGGACGCTGGCGACAGTAACTTCCTTGTTGAAGAGATCGTTGACAGAGAGGAGTTTGAAAGAGTGAGAGAGAGACTCTTTAAGGAAGGCAAGCGGCCACCTAAAGCCAAGCCTGTTCTTACGGGTATCACAAAGGCAGCTCTTTCTACGGAAAGCTTTATCTCTGCTGCTTCCTTCCAGGAGACAACGAGGGTTCTATCTGAGGCAGCAGTTAGAGGTAAGAGGGATTATCTCAGAGGTCTTAAAGAAAACGTTATTATCGGAAGACTTATTCCCGCCGGAACAGGAAGGAAAGAATACAGAAAAGTTACATGGCAGTACTGTGAAAAAGCTGAAGAGGCAGAGTAAACTTCTTAATTGCCAATATTTAAAGGGGGGCTTTAAAGCCCCCCTTTTTATTTTTGATTTAGAAAATTTTTACTTCAGGAGGGATGAAAAGCAGAGCTTTTTTGACACGGCGGGATAGTGCTTTAAGAGCATCTGTTGGTGCTATGTTTGAAACTTCTTCTATTTTACCGTTCATCTTTACAAGTATCGCGTCAAGTTTTTCCGGTGAATAGTAAGAGTAAGCGACCTTTGAAGGTTCTATTACATCCATATAGTATTCAGGGTCAAAGCCTTCTTTTATCAGTTTTTCTCTTGCTTCAAGTACGATCTGAGGACTTTCTATCTCTATGGCTCTAAAGAAGTATCGCTTTACAAATCTTCGGCTTAAGTCTTCAAGCACAGGATCTTTTGATAAAGTAAATTGATACACGGAAGAGATTACAGAAGCGTCAGTTAACATGAAGAACTTTTCAACACTTTTTGTCTTTATTGTTTCTTTAAGCAGAGAATCCATTTCAACTGTTGTACCGTTTGACAGCAAGTGCCTGAGCCTTTTTAGCATTTTTTGTAGAAGAACCTGAGCCGAGATGTTTACAGGGTGAAAATAGACAGTCCAGTACATCTGGTACCTTGACATAACGTACGATTCAAGGGCGTTAAATCCTTTGTAATTCCAGACGAGGTTGTTATCTTCAATCTCAATAGATGCAAGTATCCTGTTAACGTCAACCTTTCCAAAGCTTACGCCTGTATGGAAGGCGTCCCTCCTTAAGTAGTCAAGTCTGTCACAATCAAGTTGGCTTGAGATAAGCTGGTGTCCAAAAGGAATCGCGAACTCCTTTTTTATTATCTTTTTTACATTTTTAACGGTTAAACTTTCTACGGCACCTTCTGATTCGAGCATTTCAAGTGCTTTTAATGTTAGTTCTTCGTGACTGTAAGGGATTATTTTTTTCTCAAGGGCGTGGGAGTAGGGAGAGTGGCCAAGGTCGTGAGTTAGAGCTGCGATTTTTATGTTGAATTTTAAACTTTCATCAACAGAGTAGCCTTTCTTTTCTAAAAAGCCAAAAGCTTTTGTTACGAGCCAGTAAACGCCTAATGAATGTTGAAAACGGGTATGTTCCGCACCGGGATAGACAAAGTAGCAGGGACCAAGTTGTCTTATGTATCTTAAGCGTTGCATGAGAGGAGAGTTTATGATTTTTTCTCCTGTTCCCCCTTTTTCTATCATTACAAATTCATCGTAAACAGGATCCATAAAGAGCTTGTATTTCATTTTTTCACCTTGAGAAAATTTCCTGAGGTAATTCTATCAAATGAAGAGGAGGGGTGGGTTAAATTTAAAAGTGGTGCGGTAGCACCGCACCACTTAGTTCTGACATTTATCGCAGACACCGTAGTAGATTACTTCGCACTTTTCAACGCTGAAATTGTATTTTTTGAGTTTTTCCATTTCTACATTTACATCACAGTCTATATCCACCACTCTTCCACACATTTTACAGATAAAGTGGCTGTGGGGCGTTATCTTTCCATCGAATCTTGCAACGCCGTTAACAGTTGCAACTTTCACTGCAAGACCTGCATTTTCAAGGCTTGTTAGTGTCCTATACACTGTAGCGAGGGATATTCCTGCGAATTTCCCTTTAAGGGCATCGTAGATATCTTCTGCTGACGGATGGTCGTGTCTGCTTATGAGCTCTCTGTAAATTGCCACCCTCTGGGGTGTAATTTTCATACCTTTCGAGCGGGCGATTTTCTTGAAATTTTCAACCATGGTTTCTATATTTTTCATTGGATGCTCCTTTTATCTAAAGAGGTTTATACTAAAATTACAACAACAGCAAGTTGCGGCCTGCCAGACCTGATAAATAATATAACTTTTAATTCTGTAAGTCAATACTTGTTGCTAATATGTAACATTAACCATTCGTAAGTTGTGACTAATCATAACCATTTGCAAGTAGTTTTCCACATTATAAATATAATAAGTGGTACAATATTGACAAGATGCGTAAGGGAGAGGTGTTATGAGTGCTGAGTCTGTTTCTTTAGTTATTATAGCAGTATGTATGGTCGTTATCACTATTTCAATCGTTGTTATGGCACTTGGTGTTTATTCTTTTCTCAAAAATTTAAGTGAATTCCTTGAAAGGACAGAACCTGAAGTTTCAGAAGTGGCTGATACTGTTAAGGGTACTGTTGATGTTGTTAAAGAGACGGTAGAGTCTTTAAGGGATACGGTTAATTCTTTTGTTGAAACATTTAATGCTGTCTTTTCTGTTTTAAGATTGTTCAGTAATAGAAAGAAAAAGAAAAAGTGAGCATAGCGCTCACTTTAGATGTCGAGGTTTCTAACCTCTCTGGCAAATTTCTGAATGAATTCTCTTCTTGGTTCAACCTTGTCACCCATAAGGATGGTGAATATTTCGTCGGCATTCACAGCGTCTTCTACTGATACTTTGAGCAGCGTTCTGTTTTCAGGATTCATTGTTGTTTCCCACAGCTGATCAGGATTCATTTCGCCAAGTCCTTTGTAGCGCTGGATGTATATGCCTTCCTTTCCGATTTTCAGGATACAGTCGTAGAGTTCGTCTATCGTCTCAAACTCAAGTGTTTCATTTTTCTTCTTCAATCTGTACGGCGGCTGGCCAAGATATTCTCTTATTCGTGCCTTAAGTCCTTTTGCCCGTTTAAACAGGTCAGAAATTAGGAGTTTTTCGTCAACGATAACGGTTTTTGTAAGGTAGTTGTCAAAGGGGATGTCTATCTCGATGAAGAAACAGCAGGAATCTTTGTTTTCTTTTATCCTTATCTCACTCTCTTTCATTGATTCGGGCAGGTTTTCTCTAATTTTTTCTACGAGTTTTTCTGTTTTTTCTCTGTTGTATAGATCTTTATAATCTGCCTGTGCTCTTAAAAGTGCGTTTACAATTTCTCTGTTTCTTTTTCTCGAAAGGATAGAAATGATTTCGTTGAGTTTTCTTATCTCTTCGACAATTTTCAGGCCTTCTTCCTTCTCTATTCCCTTTCCTTTACCGTCAAGTAGCGTTAAAGTGTCAAGGGCAAAGTCAGCAACGACTTTTTCAAATTCTGCATCTGATTTGATGTACATCTCTTTCTTGCCTTTTTTTATCCTGTAAAGGGGAGGTTGTGCGATGTAGAGATATCCTTTTTCCACAATTTCAGGAAACTGGCGGAAGAAGAATGTTAAAAGCAGCGTTCTGATATGGGCACCGTCAACATCGGCGTCTGTCATTATTATGATTTTGTGGTAGCGGAGCTTTGATATGTCAAAGTGGCTTCCGACACCTGTTCCCAGTGCTGTTATTATTGTCTTAATTTCATCGTTTGAGAGAACCTTTTCTATTCTTGCCTTTTCAACGTTTATGATTTTACCTTTTAACGGTAAAATAGCCTGAAATCTTCTGTCTCTTCCCTGTTTTGCACTTCCACCGGCAGAGTCACCCTCAACAAGGTACAGTTCCGTTTTTTCTGGATCTCTCTCTGAACAGTCTGCAAGCTTTCCAGGCAGGGAAAATTCTTCAAGGGCACTCTTTCTCCTGGTCATTTCCCTTGCCCTTTTTGCTGCTTCCCTTGCCCTTGCTGCGGTTATTACCTTTTCTGCTATCTTCCTTCCAATGTCGGGTCTTTCATTTAAGAATGCCGTAAGTTTTTCGTAAACGACGGATGTTACAATCGGCTTAACTTCGGAGTTTCCAAGTTTTGCCTTTGTCTGTCCTTCAAACTGGGGATTTGGAACTTTAACGGAGATAACAGCTACAAGTCCTTCTCTTACATCGTCTCCCGTTATTGAAACTTTCGCGTTTTTTGGTATCAGGTTGTTTTCATCAATAAACTTGGTTACAGCCCTTGTTAGAGCGCTTCTAAATCCTGCTACGTGCGTACCGCCTTCTCTTGTGTTGATGTTGTTTACAAAGCTGAAAATCTGTTCAGAGTATGTGGAGTTGTACTGGAGGGCAACCTCTACGATAACATCGTTCTTTGCACCTTCCATGTAAATAGGATCAGGGAAAAGGGGGCCTTTCTTTTCGTTTATCTTTTTGACAAATTCAACGATACCCCCTTCGTAGTAAAAGACCTCTTTTTTAGCGGGTTCTTCCCTTTCGTCTATGAGCGTTATTTTCAATCCTTTATTTAAAAATGCGAGTTCTCTAAGTCTGTTGGCCAGTATGTCCCAGCTGAATTCTGTTACTTCAAAGATTTCAGGGTCTGGTTTAAAAGTTACTATTGTTCCTCTTTTGTGTGTTTCACCGATGCACGTGAATGCAGTTACCGGTTTCCCTTTTTCATATGTTTGTTTGTAAACTTTCCCGTCTCTGTGAATTTCAACTATCAGCCACTCTGAAAGTGCGTTGACTACCGATACACCTACTCCGTGAAGGCCTCCTGAATACTGGTATGCCTCTTTCTCAAACTTTCCGCCTGCGTGAAGGACAGTAAGAACTATTTCCGCGGCAGGCTTTCCATATTCTGGATGTATGTCAACGGGGATTCCCCTTCCGTTGTCAGCAACCGTTATAGAATTATCTTCGTGAATTGTTACTTCTATCTCTGTACAGTAACCGGCTAAAGCTTCGTCAACGCTGTTGTCAACAACTTCAAATACGAGGTGATGAAGTCCGTAACTTCCCGTGTCCCCGATGTACATTCCTGGTCGTTTCCTGACAGCTTCAAGACCTTCAAGAACTTTAATCGCTGATGCGTCGTATTTTTTGTTTTCTGGCATTTAATCCTCCTGGGACGGTAAAGCGGTACTAAAGTGGCAAAACACCTTTATTTTGAACGATTTATTATACCACTTTGGAAAAAGGAAGGAGAGAGAAATGGTGCCGGCGAAGGGATTCGAACCCTTGACCTGGGCATTACGAGTGCCCCGCTCTGGCCATCTGAGCTACGCCGGCACTTGTCGGGCAGCGGCTATTATATCAAACAATTAGCTGCCACAGCATTATGAAAGTGCAAACAAGCGCCACGATAAATGTTATTAAACAAAATATATTATTGAAAAATGTGTTTGTGAAGTTTCCCATTATTTTTTTGTTGTTCGCTACAATTGCTATGACGGCAACTAAAAAGGGCAGAAGAATTCCGTCTAATATCTGGCTGTAATAGAGGGCATCAACCGCTGACATTGGGGAAAGGTTAATAATGTCTCCCAGGAGCAGGGAGCCCAAAAAGACGATGTAAAATCCCTTTGCACCGCTTATCTTCTCTTCGAATCCTTCCCGCCATCCGAAAAGGTCTGCTATTGCGTATGCTGAAGAGCCTGCAAGAACAGGTATTGCAAGGAAACCGGCGGCGGTTATTCCAATTGAGAAAAGTGCAAACGAGAAATTGCCTGCAACAGGTTTTATGGCTATTGCGGCTTCTTTTATCGTCGAAACGGGAATGCGGTATTTAAACAGCGTGTAAGCGGCAGCAACAATGATAAAGTAAGCAACTAAGTTTGAATAGACCATTCCAGCAACTGTGTCAAACGTTGCATCTTCTATCTGAATGACCGTTTTGTGTTCTATCTTTTCTTCCGTTGCCTGCCAGAACATCATGTAAGGTGATATTGTTGTGCCGAGGAGTCCTAAAGCGGCCATAAAAAAGGTTGCCGACAGTTTTATGTGAGGAATAAAAGTATTAATTATGAGAGTTCCAATATCAGGTTTGCACTTTATCGCAGAAAATATGTAAACGGAAAGTATGGCTGTCAGGAAAACCAGGATCTTTTTGATTGTTCTGTAGGTTTTGAAAATTACAAGGTATCCTATCAGAAGGTTTATAGGTATTAACCAGTATATTGCATGAATTCCTGTTACGATTTCAAATATCTGTGCAACCGCTTCCATATCAGCGGCTATTGTGAAAAGGTTTGCTATGAGCAGTAGCGATATGACAATTGTTGCCGTTTTCTTCGTGTAAAAAGTTTTTAAGACTTCGGAAAGACTCTTTTCTGTTACTATTGCTATCCTTGCGACGGAATCCTGAACGGCTATCATCATAGGCGTTGAAAGAACCATAAGCCAGAGCTGATGAAGTCCGGTGGTAGCACCTATCATCGTGTAGGTTACTATTCCGGCTGGGTCGTTGTCTGCTCCTCCCGTTATTATGCCAGGTCCGAAATTTTTTATTCGTTTTTTTACTTTCTGGTAGTTTTCCATTATTCACCTGCCGACTTTTCCTTATGTTTAATATTGTTCCATTTTTTGTCGATGAAAGGTATATTCTGGAGGCAGAATTGGCAAAGATTAAAACAAGGCCTGAAGATTTTAAGGTCAGGGAGATTCTTAAAAAGGGATTTCTGAAAGGAAAGGGTTATCGTATCTATTCTCTCTGGAAAAGGAGATTAGAGACGGAAGAGGCTGTTAAAAGGATTGCTAAAGTTTCAAATGTTCCTGTTAAGCTTATAGGCTACGGAGGATTAAAGGATAAAAATGCTGTTACCGTTCAGTTTATCTCTGTGCCGGAAAGGTTTAAGCTGAAAGAAGTTAAAGAAAAGAATTTGAAGGTAAAGTTCAAAGGATTTTCAGGCAAAGGGATTACACCTGCCGCCGTTGAGGGAAACAGTTTTGAAATTGTCGTTAGAGAGCCGCTTCGCTATCCTGAAAGGATCGACGTTTTAGAGACGCTTGGGATTCCCGGTTACTACGGTGAGCAGCGGTTTACGCCTGTTCGTGGTGGTCAGTTTTTTGTTTCATACCTTGCCTCTGATGATTTTGAAGGTGCGCTTCTTTATCTTTTTACACCGGCTGGCTGGGAGAGTTCAAGAAGCCGAAAGGCAAAGAGGGCTTTCGTTGCTAAAAGGTTTAAGGAGGCTGCACGGCTTTTTTCAGGTTGGCGGAGGGAGGTTGCCCTTTTTCTTGATAGGTGTAATGATTTTAAAAAAGCCCTTTCCTTTGTCCCGCGAAAAGAGATTGAATTTCAGTTTAACGTCTTTCAGAGTTATCTTTTCAATAAGTATCTTCGGTTTCTTATTAATGAAAAAACAGGGGAGAAGGTTGTTTTTAAGTATAAAGTTGGCGAAATGGTTTTTCCTCTTGAGAATATAGAACTTCCGGAGAAAATTCCTGTTTTTCATCCTGAAGATTGGACTTTGTATGTTCCTTTTCTGGAAGATATTGGTCTGGAACTGGAACGGCTAAAAGAGTTTTCTGACTTTTTTCACCGTTTTGAGAGAGAGACGGTTGTGCCTGTGAAAGGTTTTAAACTGCAGCAGATTTCAGAAGGTGTTGTTCTCAGGTTTACGCTTCCTTCAGGTCACTACGCTACAAATGTTGTAAGGTTTCTTTTTGATGCCGTGAGGAAGAAAAAAATAGGTTAGAATATTAATCGTTATCTTTAAATGGAGGTTGGGCATGAAGGCACTTTTTGTTAAGAACATAGAGATTGAAGGACCCGGAACACTTGCGCCGCTTTTTGAGAGAAAAGGGGTAAAGGTTGAAACTATTGATGCTTTTCGCGGCGAGACGGTGGATTCGGTTGACGATTATGAGTTTATAACAATATTAGGCGGTCCTATGGGGGTTTATGAGGCTGATAAGTATCCTTTCCTTAACAGTGAGTTTAAGCTGGTTGAGGAGGCTATAAAGAAAAACAAAAGGGTTGTTGGAATATGCCTTGGCGCCCAGATAATAGCACACGTTTTAGGTGCCAGAGTTTACAAAGGTGAGATGGGAAAAGAGATAGGGTGGTACGAACTCTATCCTCAGAATGAGTTCGAATTTTTGTACAGGCACAAGATGGAAGTTTTTGAGTGGCACGGCGACACGTTTGACCTGCCTGAAGGGGCAACAAAGCTTGCTTCAACGCCTCTCTATCCAAATCAGGCTTTCAGATTAAATAGAGCTGTTGGCCTTCAGTACCACATAGAGGTTACGAAGGAAGATATAGAAAAGTGGATTGGCGCATACAGGGAAGAGGTTGTTTCAGAAGGTTTAACGCCTGAACAGATACTTGGCAATGACGATAAGAAGTGGGAAATGCTTAAAGTCTATTCTTCCGTCTTTGTTGAGTTTTTATTCAAGATTTGAATTTTCGGGTGTTTTTTTGTTACAAAGAGGAAGGTTTCTTCGCCTTCCTTCCCTTTTACGAGCATTTCTCTTGCTAACTTTTCGTAGTAGAATTTGCGATTTTTCTCTATGGCTTTTATCCTTTCGCTTAAAATTTCAACTTTTGTGTTCCAGTAGTTTTTTTCCTCCTGCAGTTTCTGATAGTTTTCCTGCAGTTCACCAAGCGTTTTTAAGGAGTTTTCGCCAAAGAAATAGCTGTAAAAATAAAAGGGCAGGAAAACCACCCACCCAATGATTAAAAGCTTACTCAGTTTCTTCTGTATCAAGGAGACCTCTTGATATAAGTTCTTCTTCGTAGAATTTTCTGTATAGGGCAAACCACTCCGGTGTGCCTTCAGGTATCGGCTTTGACATGGACTCTATCTTGTGTTTTGCAGCCTGATCAACTTCTTTTTTGAGCTGAGCTATCGTGTTAAATGCTTTTACTATTTCCTGTCTGATGATGCCCCTTTCCTGTGTGTAGTCTATTTCATCGTCAGTTAAAATAAATTTGAGGATTTTTCCTGCAAGGTAGTTTGCCTTTTCTCTGCTGAATATGCTACCTGCTGCGGGAATACCTCTTTCCTTTGCCAGTTTCTCTTTTATGAGCTTGCGTGCCTTGAAAAACGGGATACCTCTGTACATGATCTCGTCCGAATTTTCCTGCAGGATTCTTTCCGCCTCTTCTTCTAACTCTTTCTCAACCTTGTATTCATTGATGATGATTTCAAGGACTTTATTTTTAAAATAGTTCTTGTCGTCAACGATTATGTAGTCCTTTCCAACAAGGTTTTTCGTTATCTCGTTTACAAGGAGTTGCACGAACTTACCGCCCTTCTGCATTAACGCCTCCTTTCATCTTTTTCTCAATTTCCTTAATCTTTTCAAGGGCTTTTATCCCTTCCGGTGATTGCCCTTTAATTTTAACCACTTTCTTTAACAACTTCAAAGCCTGCTGGTAGCTTCCCCTGTCTTCAAGTATGGAAGCTGCCCTGTAAAGGGCTGTTGAAGTCCAGGGTTCTACGCCGACTTCGTAATATATTTTAAGGTAGTCCATCAGCGCCTTTTCACGGTTTCCCGTTTCCTCCTCCACAGATGCAAGCCAGAAAAGGGATTCTGCCTTCTGTTCCTTTTTCTTTGCCTTTTTGTTTGCCTCTTTCAACAGTTCAATAGCCTCTTTTTTCTTCCCTTTTTTGTCGAGGAACAGTGCAAGGTTGACAAGGTCATCATAATCAATTTCTGAGAGGTGTCCCGATTTTACTATGTAGTTTAGAAGTTCCATTGCCTTTTCTTCGTTTCCTGCAAGTTTGTATAAAGATGCAAGGGTGGCAGCGAATTTCACCCTGTCTTCTTCTGGAATGTTTTCAATGTTTGCAACAGCCTTTCCAGCGTTGAGTGCATCAAGGAGTCTTCCTTCTTTGTAGTAAACTTCAGTCAGGAGGTAGTTCTTTATGTCTTTCTCTTTCTGCCCCTTGTCCGGAATGAGGTTTATGTCCCTTACCGCTCTTTTGTAGTTTTTAAGCTTCATGTCTATTTCGACCATTTTAGTTGCTACGGATGTTCTTATTTCAGGGTCTGTCGTTCTTTCAGCCGCCAGTTTGTAAAGTCCGTAAGCTTTCAGGATACCTTTTGCTTCATAGTAGTCATTTGCCTTTTCAACGATTGAGTTTATGTCCGATATGTCGTTTTCAGGGTTGTAGGCTATGAATTCAGGATTATTTAGGAGAAGACTGTCAAACTGTCCGGATCGGTAAGCGTCGTACTCTTCCATCTTCTCTGCAAAGTTGGCCGTTTCAGGATTTTCAGCGACGGCTTTAAGAAGTGAAAGGTAGTAAAACCGTCTGCTTGGGCTTTTTTCCATCGTTGCAAGTTTGTAAAGGATCGCCTCTCTTGCCATTCCTGTTGTTTTGTATATCAGTTTTTTCATAAGGTTTTTGTTGCCTGTTAAAACGGCTAACATAGCTGCTGTTAGTGGTTCTTCCGGTGGTGGCACTTTTTTCAGGTAGGATGTTTTCTTTAAGCCTGCAGCTAAGTAGCAGAGTCTTCCATAGTTTATTTCTGGAAAGAGCCTGCTGTTGTTTAATTTCGCCTTTAAGTATTCAAATGCAGTTCGTTTTTTCCCGCCGTAAAATTCTGAAAGGATAAAAAAGTGAAAAGCTTCGTCATCTTTGCTTATTATAGGCTTTAACGTTATGGTGGCTTTTTTGTAGTTACCTTCGTAATAATAGGCTTTGCCTAAAAGTTTCCTTGCTTCTGTGCTTTCTATCTTGAATTGCTCTATTCCGTATTCAAGAAGCTTTGCAGCTGCATCAAAGTTTCCCTTTAGTATCAAGGATTTTGCGTAAGGAATTATGGATGCACGGTAGTAGGATGTGTTCTGAAAATTGTTTGCTATTTCTGAGTAGAGCATGTTTCCCATGTCTTTGTTTATTACGGCTATTTTACCTAACAGATAGAGCGTTCTTGGTGTTAAATAGATGCTTTTCCTTGAGGTTAGTGCCTGCTTAAGGTGGCTGAACGCTTTGTCGAAATCCCCTCTCTCAAAGAAAAACATGCCTGCGTCGTGGTTGTTTATCCCTTTTACATTTTCGTCTGCCGATGGTGCGAATGTGAAAAGGAGTGCCCGATAGTAGTATTCCGGATAGAATTTTTTAATTTCTTCAGGATTTATTTTTCCCTCTATGAAGTTTACTGCTGCTTTGAGACTTTCAGGCATTGAGGGTTTTTGAATGTTCATATCCAATTCTTTAAATGCTTCTCTCTTCTTCCCTGACTTAAAGTATGCCCACGCTCTTAAAAACTTAGCTTCTTTTGTTTTCAGGTTTCTGGCAAGTTTAAGGGCTGTTTTATAGTTGCCTTTGAGGTAATAAACCTTTGCCATTTCAAATAGGATTTCTGAATTTTTCTCTTTTTTATAGAGTTTTTTGAGCCTTATAAGTGCGTCGTCGTATCTTTTCTGTCTTTCAAGATACCTTATGTACGGAAGTTCAAACGTTTTTCCTTTTAACCAGTCGCCGTAGTTTGCAAATATGTAGTCGGTTATTTCCTGTTTTTTGTTTCTTATTGCTTCTTCTGCAAATGTTTCAAGAAATCCACTGTCTGATAATGCACCTTTAACGTCTATCCTTTTTCTTCCCAATGTGAGGATATAGAACTTTTCATCCGTTGAAAGGGGAGCTTTTGAGAGAACTTTCAGAAAGTCTATTTTCTCTTTTACGGGAAGTGACAGGAATGAAGTTTCATTGAAAACATCCTTCAATTTTTTTCCTTCACTGATGTTTACAAATGTTGATAGACCTAAGTAGTATCCCTTTTTGTATGTGGGGTATCTCTCTTTCCATATTTTGAGAAGTTTTTTCAGGGAGTTTATATCTTTTGTTTTTAAAAATGTTTCTGCCATCGGAATGAGATATGGTTTTATGGTTTTAGGCGGTGATGTCAGTACCTGGGAAAATGTCTGGTCTGCTAAGTCGTACATACCGTCTTTGTATAGTTTCAGACCGAAATTTATATCTGCTGCATTGGCGGTTACTGCTAAAAGTAGAGAGGCTATGAGGATTTTTTTCATCTCTTTGTCTCCATGTCTGTGTTCATCGGTATAAATTATACTCTACCATGGAAAAGTTTAAGGTTAAATCACAGTTTAAACCGGCAGGAGACCAGCCAAAAGCTATAGAAAAGTTAACTGAAGGTTTAAATAGGGGATTAAAGTATCAGACGCTGCTTGGGATAACGGGTAGCGGAAAGACCTTTACCATTGCAAACGTTATAGAGAAGGTTCAAAAGCCAACACTTGTAATTTCTCACAACAAAACGTTAGCTGCTCAGCTTTACCATGAGCTTAAAAACTTTTTTCCCGACAATGCCGTTGAGTACTTCATAAGCTATTACGACTACTATCAGCCTGAAGCCTACCTGCCGAACAGAGATCTATATATAGAGAAGGATTGTTCCATAAATCCTGTTATTGACAGGATGAGGCACTCTGCAACCGTTTCTCTCCTTACAAGGCGTGATGTTATTGTTGTCTCGTCTGTTTCCTGCATCTACGGTCTCGGTTCCCCCTCTTTCTATTCTCAATTGGCTTTAAGGTTTGGTGTTGGTGAAGAGATTAATAGGGATGATGTCATCAGAAAGTTGGTTAATTTAGGTTACGAGAGAAGTGAATTTGACATGCGTCCCGGCATTTTCAAGGTAAGGGGCGATGTTATAGACATTTTCCCTGCCGATGTTGAGGACAGATTTATAAGGGTTGAGCTTTTTGGCGATGAAGTGGATTCAATAACGGAGCAGGACTACTTTGACAGGAGAGTTATAAGGAGTTTTGACACTTACACCGTCTATCCGGCTTCTCACTACGTTACACCTCATGAGCAACTGATCAGGGCTGTAAGATCTATTGAAGTAGAGCTTGAAGAGAGGATAAGGTTTTTCCTTGAACAGGATAAAATTGTTGAGGCTAAAAGGATAGAACAGAGGACCCGTTATGACATAGAACTGCTTCTTGAGATAGGTCACTGTAAGGGTATTGAGAACTACTCACGGCACCTTGACGGCAGAAAACCAGGTGAACCCCCATTTACGCTTCTCGATTACTTTCCCGACGATTTTTTAGTGGTGATAGATGAGTCCCACGTTACAATCCCCCAGATAAAGGCGATGTGGCGAGGTGATAGGGCGAGGAAGTTTAACCTTGTTGAGCACGGTTTCCGTCTTCCTTCCGCCTACGACAACAGGCCTTTGAATTTTGAGGAGTTTTTGGAAAGGCTCAATCAGGTGATTTTTGTTTCTGCAACACCCAGGCCTTTTGAAATGGAGGTTTCAGAGCAGATTGTTGAACAGATTGTAAGACCGACAGGACTCCTTGATCCAGAAGTTGAGGTGAGAAAGACAGAAGGGCAGATGGAAGATCTCCTTTCTGAAATTAGAGAGAGGGTTAAGAGAAACGAGAGGGTGCTCGTTACAACGTTAACAAAGAGAACGGCCGAAGAGCTTACCGATTACTTGCTTGATAGAGGCGTAAGGGCGAAATATCTCCATTCAGAGATAGATTCGGTTGAAAGGGTTGAAATTATAAGGGCTTTAAGGCTTGGTGAGTTTGATGTTTTGGTTGGTGTTAACCTGTTGAGGGAAGGACTTGACCTTCCAGAAGTTTCTCTTGTTGCAATTCTTGATGCCGATAAAGAGGGATTTTTACGTTCGACAACTTCTCTCATCCAGACGATGGGTAGGGCAGCGAGGAACGTTAACGGCAAGGTTATCCTTTACGCAGACAGGATAACCGACTCAATGAAAAAGGCGATAGATGAGACAAACAGGCGTCGTGAGATACAGAAGGCTTACAACAAAAAGCACGGTATAGAGCCTACGACTGTCAGAAGAGAGATAGATTCAAGCATTCTTGAGGATGCAGGCATTGCACCGTTCTTTACGATAAAGGTTAAAGAGGAAGAACTTCCAAAGACGGAAGAGGAGCTTTTTGAAGAGATAGCGAGGCTTGAAAAGGAGATGAAAGAAGCGGCCAGGAACTGGGAGTTTGAAAAGGCTGCAAAGATAAGGGACAGGATAAAAGAGTTGAGAAAGCTGATAGTTCCTGCTTAACTTGCGGAGTTAGTATAATTATCCCTCATTACAAAACAGATGGAGGCAGAGATGGCAGAGGTTCAAACAGATCTTAACGTTCAGAAAGAAATAGAGGAGCTTCGTTCCCTCATAAGAGACATACCTGACTTTCCAAAGCCGGGCATTATATTTAAGGACATCACACCACTTCTTCACAAGCCCTGGGCACTTCAAAAGGTAATAGATTTCATAGGCAATAGATATGTAGGTGCCGGTGTTGATATTGTTGCAGGTATAGAGTCAAGAGGTTTTATCTTAGCTTCTGCGCTTGCTTACAAAATAGGTGCAGGACTTGCAATAATTAGAAAACCTGGAAAGCTTCCGTACAAGACGATAAGTGCAACCTATACACTTGAGTACGGTGAAGACAAGATAGAGGTTCACGAAGACGCCATTCAGAAAGGGATGAAGGTAATCCTTATAGACGATGTTCTTGCGACAGGTGGTACTATGGGTGCTGCCATAGACCTGATTGAAAAACTTGGTGGAAATATTGTAAGTATTGACTTTTTACTTGAGCTTACGTTCCTTGGCGGAAGGAAAAGGATACAGGATAGAGGCTATCCTGTATTCTCTCTCATCAAGTTTTAATTTAGGAGGCGTGTTGAGGTTTGTTGCTTTCCTCTTTTCTCTTTTGTTGATATTTTCAAACAGCTGGGCTTCTCCTGCCTACAAGGAGAAGCTTCTTCCAGATTTTGCAACTACCGTGCTTGACAGACACGGTAACGTTATAGGTTACTTTTACAAAAAGCATTTTAGACTCTATGCCTCTTTTGATGAAATTCCTCAAAACCTTATCTGGGCGGTTATATCAGCCGAGGACGCAAGGTTTTATGAACATAAGGGTATAGATCCTGTAGGTTTGCTTAGAGCAGCGGTTAGAGACATAACTTCCGGCAGGATTGTTCAGGGTGGAAGCACCATTACACAGCAACTTGCGAAGCTTATATTTCTTTCACCTCAAAGGACATTCTCAAGAAAACTGAGAGAGATAGGAATTGCAAAAGAGCTTGAGAATAATCTTTCAAAGAATGAAATCTTAGAGCTATACCTTAACTACGTTTACCTTGGAAGTGGAGCCTACGGTGTAAAGGCTGCCGCAAGGGTTCTTTTTGGAAAAGATTTAAAAGATCTCTCTCTAACGGAATGTGCGCTGATAGCGGGGCTTATAAGGGGACCTGAATACTACAATCCTTTCAAACATCCGGAAAGAGCTTTAAGGCGTAGAAACTGGGTTTTAAAACAGATGTACAAAAACGGTTACATAACTAAGACTATCTACCTCAATGCTATAAACCAGCCTCTTGGAGTTTTACCCAAACCTGAAAGACCAAGAACTGCCGGGTATGAGCTTGATTTTGTCAGGTTCATGGCGAAAAAAATTCTTCCTGCCGAGGAGCTTTATACGGGCGGTTTGACGATAAGAACTACTATAGATGAAGATATTCAAAACTTTGCCCAGAAGGTTCTTTCTTCTTATGCGGAAAAGTATTCAAAGGAGCACAATCTTAGCGATTTACAGTGCGCTGGAATGGCAATGACAAGACTTGGTGAGGTCCTCTTTGTTGTTGGTGGAACTGATTATAAGGAAACGAAACTAAACAGAGCTTTCCAGATTTTAAGGCCTATCGGTTCAACGGCAAAGCCGATAACCTACCTTTCAGCTTTTGAAAAAGGGATTTCACCATACGACTATGTTGAGAATACACCTGTTGAATTACCTATGGAGTATGCCGGGAAAGAAAATAGTGAACATGAAGAAGATAAGTATTGGCGTCCGGAAAACTACTCCCACCACTATACCGATTACATGGAGGTTAAAAATGGTCTCACCTATTCTGTTAACCTTGCAACCATTCATCTTGCGATGAAAATTCCTTCTAAAGTGAGACAGAATTTTAGAAAGTTTGAATTTACAAAGGGTGATTTCAACCTTTCTTACGTTTTGGGAAGTTTCCCTGCAAACCTTTATAGAATTTTGAGAGCTTTCTCGGCGATTGAAAACGGCGGTGTTCTTTACAGACCGTTTGTTATAAAAGAAATTCTTGATAAACACAATCAGCTTATCTATAGAGGTGGTCCTTCATTTAAGAAAGTTGCTGACAGAAAGGACATTGCCATTTTAAGAACTATTCTTCAGGATGTTGTCAGAAAAGGAACAGCAAGACGCATATCCTACCTTGCAAATGAGTTTGATGTTGCTGGAAAAACTGGAACAACAAATGGCTGGCGGGATGCCTATTTTACAGGGTTTACAACCTCTTTCGTTATGAGTGTATGGTTCGGCAGGGACAGCTATAAGACACTGTGGAAAGGTGCAGACGGGGGAAGACTTTCATCACCGCCCTGGGCTGAAATTGCAAAAAGGCTTTGCTCTGTTTACGGCTGTGGAAAATTTTTGCCTTCCTACGAAGAAGTTGTCAGAAATTATTATCCGTTACCTTCTCTTCCGATTAAGACAGAGATTGACATGTATGTGAAAGGCAACACTCTTAGTGTTGAAGATTTTGGAATTTTATCGACATTAAACTAACTGTTGGCTTACTTTTGATTTGATAATTTTGTAAAATTTTTTGAACCTATTTAGAGGGTAGGTTGTATTATAAAAACATTAAGCGTTCTTTTATAGGTAAGACCCTCCTTATGATTCTTGTTCTCATAGCTTTTTCGATACTTTTATCTGGAGTATCGGATTTTTTTGTGATTAAAAAAATGGAAACGGAAATTAGAAAAAAAGAGTCCTGTAGAATAAAAAGAGCTTTTCCTTCACTTTTGCATTTATGTGAGGAAAAAATAGGCAATATGCTTAACAGCTTCGGCATGTGGGACGAGATGGTTCAGAGTGTTAGAGAAAAGAATGTTGACTGGATAAAAGAAATGATGGATGATGATGAAATGGTTACGTCACAGTTTGACTCCTATGGAGTTTATAATTTGAAGGGTGTTCCTATATATTTAAAAAATCGCATTTTTTCTGATGGAGAAGTGTCCAAGATAATGTCTTTTATTGATAAAAATTTTAAAGTAGGGAAGATTGCTCATCCTGTAACATTTTTTCATAAATGGGATGGAAAAATATACCATGTGGGAATTCTGCCTCTGTGCTGGAACAATGGGAAAGTGGCTTCACAAGGATTTATCTATTTTGCTCACAGGATAGGCAAAAATTCTTTAAAGACCTATAGTCAGATTTTATCTTCGAAGGTAGAGATAGATGTTGGTAGATTGAATGGAACAGGTAGCGGTAATTTGATTTTCACGTTTCCCATGAAAGATATTGACGGAACGATTATTGGTAATTTTAAGTTTTTTGAAGACATGCTTATCATCAGAATTTTTCAAAAAATGAATAAAACATTTATTTTTGTGATGATTATTCTTGTTATCTGTTATGCAGGAGCTTTTTTATTTGTTTCTACAAGTATTAATAGGGCTATTAAAGAGACTTTTGGAAATATAACCGGCGCTTTAAAAAGGCTGTCTGAAGGTGATTTTGGTGCCCTTGAAAAACTTGATAAATTCTGTTTGCGAAAGGATGAACTTGGCAATTTGACAAGAAATATCCAAAAAATAGCAGAGCAACTTTCTGTGAATCTTTCCACAGATCCTCTTACCGGTATATACAATAGACTCTATTTTTCCAAGAAGTTTGAAGAAGAGATAGAGAGGGCTAAGAGAATGAAAAGGCCTCTCTCTTTTGTAATTTTTGATCTTGACGATTTTAAAAAGATAAACGATACTTACGGTCACGTTGCCGGTGATCTTGTCCTTAAAAGTTTTGCTAAGGCGGTATCTTCTTCTGTTCGAAGTCTTGACACATTTGCAAGGATTGGAGGAGAAGAATTTGGGCTCATCCTGCCGGAGACTGATGTGAAAACAGCAGTGCGGGTGGTTAACAGGATAAAAGAGAGATTTAAGAATGTTTATATACCTGAGATAGGTAAAAAAGTGAAGATTACTTTTAGTGCCGGTGTGGCGGGTTATAGAGAAGGTGACAACATGGATGCTCTTTTCCACAGGGCAGATGTAGCTCTTTACAGGGCAAAAGAAAATGGTAAGGATAGAGTGGAGATAGAAGAGGAGTAGTATGAAGAAAGAAAAGTTCAGAATAACGCAGCAGGATATAAAAGACGCCTCTCTCTCAACGGTGGGTTTAAGTTTCGTGTTTGCCGTGGCCATTGGTTTTTTTATTGGTTATTATCTTGATAAGTGGCTTAAAACATCTCCCTGGATGACAGTAATCTGGCTTCTTATTGGCCTTGCTGCAGGGTTTAAGAATATCTATCTTGCCGTTAGAGAAGGATATGACAGGTATGATAATAGAAAAGATGTTTGAAAGATTATTCTTAAGATTATCCATTGTGGGTTTAGTTGGCTTACTATTTTTTCTGATATGGAGGGGTTGGAAATTTGCCAATGCATTTTCTTTCATATACGGCTTTTCTGTGATAATGCTCGATTTTTTAATCCTTGCCCGTTTTTCGTCTTCTGTGGTCAAGAAAAGATCTATTAAAAAGACCATTACCTATGGCGGGATGTTTTTTAGATATTTTATTGTTTTTCCACTTCTTTATTTTGGCATTAGGGTTGCACCTGAGTTTATCTTTGCTATAATTAGCGGTGCTGTGTGGGCTAATTTAGCCTTCACAATAGTAATAACTACTCTATTAAAGGAGAGGAGCGGATGGAGCATGGAGGAGCACAACTCATCACATGGCCGGTAGTTTACTGGACATGGATTACCATGGCTTTTGTTATCATTATCTCTTACTTGGTTGCTAAGAACTTGAAGAAGTATCCCGGAAAGATTCAGTACCTCTTTGAAGCTTTTATAAGCTTTATAGCCGGTGTCCTTTCCGATGCTATTGATGAAGAGAGAGGATTGGCGTTCCTGCCGCTTGTTGGTGGATTTGCTTTCTTTATTCTTTTTACAAACCTGGTTGGCCTTATTCCGGGAGCTCATCAGCCCACTTCAAATCTTAATACTACGGTTGCCCTTGCTCTTATCTCATTTTTTGCCTACAACATTGTAGCAGTTAGAGAACATGGATTGTTTAATTATTTGAAGCATTTTGCAGGGCCTATAAAGGCTCTTGCACCTTTAATGTTTCCTATTGAAGTAATTTCTCACATATCAAGGATTCTTTCTCTCTCTCTGCGTCTTTTCGGTAACATGTTCGGCGATGAGATGATTGTGTGGGTTCTTCTCAAAATGGTACCTTTACTTGTGCCTGTTTTCGGTCTTGCTATTGTTTTTGGGAACAGTTTCCTTCAGGCTTACATATTCTGCATGCTGACAGTTGTTTACCTTTCTCTTGCAATACACTCCGAAGAGGAAGAGCACTAATAGAACACTAAGAGGTTATGGAGGTAGGACATGAAAATTAAGAAGGAAAGCCTTATCTATGCACTTTTCCTTCTGCTTGCAGGTGTTGTTCCTGCTATGGCTGGAGAAGGTGGTGCATCAGCTGCTTCAATTAAAGCCGCGGCAGCAATCGGTGCTGGCCTTGCTATCGGTGTAGGTGCGGCCGGTGCTGGTATTGGTCAGGGTCTTGGTCTTCAAGGGACTCAGGAGGCTATTGCAAGAAACCCTGGCGCAGCTGGAAGACTTACAACAAACATGTTTATCGGTCTTGCTCTTATTGAAGCTCTTGCTATTTATGCGCTCGTTATTGCACTCATTCTTCTCTTCGTGTTTTAATATTGGGGCGGGCAGGAAGGCCCGCCTTTCCCATAGATTCAGTCTCTCTCCCACACAATCCTTGCAAACTTCTCGTTCTCGTTGTACTTAACCTCAAAATTTCCCTTAAAAGCGCTGTTGATTGCTTCTCCTATATGTCTTGCAAGATGTTCACTGGTAGTTGCTATTTCCATTGTTCCGTCGTTTTTTTCGTCCATCCAGAGTATTCTCTGGAGTGGCCTGAGTGCGGAAACATCCTCAACAATATTTCTGATTCTATTTAAGATTTCTTCCTTATGCTCTTTCAGAAAATTCCCTTTGAGAATTACTATTCCACCGGGATAGCGATCTCTTTTCCTCCTGCATGCGGGGCATAATGATTTGTTTACATCTTGTGGTAGTTTCTCTTTTAAGTCCTTTTTCCACTGCCACCTTCCATCTTTGAAGATAACACCACATTCAGGACACACTGTCGGTTCGGGATACTTCTGTCCTTCGTAGTAAGGATTTTCGCTTTCCCATGTGTACTCTTTTCTTGTTGCCGGAATGTAGCTGTGGCCCATAAGTTACCTCCTTTTCCCCTTTTATTTTAAATATAGGGCGACAGCTTTTCCATTGCACTTTCTTGCCTTTTCTTTTCATTAGGGTAAATTAGATAAAAAGGGGTTATCTATGGCGTGTAATGTTCTTGTCGTTGAAGATGATAAGCTTCAAAGAGAGTTACTTGTCGATGTTTTAAAGGATAACGGTTTTAACGTTTTCTCTGCTACTTCCGCGGAAAGGGCAGAAGGAATTGTTAAAGACGAAGACATGGATGTTGTTGTAACAGATGTCAGGCTTCCCGGAAAGTCTGGTATAGAATTTTTGAAGTCTGTGAAAAGAATTAAAGATGTTGAAGTTATCATAATAACTGCGTTTTCAAATGTTGACGATGCGGTTAAAGCCATAAAACTGGGTGCTTTTCACTATTTAACAAAGCCTTATGATGTAGATGTTCTGGTGAATCTGGTTAAAAAATGTTGTGAACTTTCCCGTCTAAAAAAAGCACCGCTCAGAAGGGAAGGTATTGTCTTTGCATCACCTGTTATGGAAAAAGTCCTTTCGACCGCTTCCCTTTTTGCGAAGGCTGATGCACCTGTTCTTATAACCGGTGAAAGTGGAACAGGAAAAGAGGTTGTGGCAAGGTACATACATGAGGAGAGCGGCAGGAAAGGCAGATTTGTACCTGTTAACTGTACTTCTATTCCTGAGAATCTTTTTGAAAGTGAGCTTTTCGGGTATGAGAAGGGGGCCTTTTCCGGTGCTACAAAGTCAAAGCCTGGACTTATAGAGGAAGCTGATGGAGGAACACTTTTTCTTGATGAAATAGGCGATTTGCCTCTTGCTCTTCAGGCGAAGCTTTTAAGGTTTCTTCAGGAAAGAGAGGTTAGGCGGGTTGGTGGTTTAGAAGCGAAAAAGGTTGATGTAAAAGTTGTTGCTGCAACAAATAGGAAGCTTGAAGAGCTTGTTAAAGAGGGGAAATTTCGGGAGGATCTCTTTTACAGGTTAAATGTTCTTCGCATAGAGGTACCGCCTTTACGTGAGAGAAAGGAAGATATCCTTGAGCTTGTAGGTTACTTTATTGATAGATTTTCCAGAAGATATGACAAGAAAATTTCACTTTCCCCTGAAGCTCTTGATGTTCTTTTAAGTTACGATTTTCCCGGTAATGTTAGGGAACTTGAGAATCTGTTACACAGGGCGGTTCTGGTTGCAGATGCTGAGGTGAGACCGGAACATTTGGGTATAAAAACGGAGAAATCTACATTTTCATGTTTTCTTCCACCTGGAAAGAAACTTCCTGAGTATATTGAAGACATAGAGAAAGCTATTCTGATAAATGCCCTTGAGGAAGCGAATTTTGTTCAGACGAAAGCTGCAAAGATGCTTGGAATAGATGAGAAATCTTTAAGATACAAGCGGAAGAAGTATGGAATATAAAAGAGAAAAGCTTTATCTCATTGCTCCTTTACTGCTTACGGTGGTTATGATGGTTTTTTTCAGTTATAACTTTTACCGCCTCAGGGTTGAGTGGAACTCTTTCTTTCAAATGGCTATAACCAACGAGGCAGACAGGATTGAATCGCTTGTAGAAAGTACGGTTGGTGGTGGCGGCGATCCTATTGAGGGACTCTCTTCGTACGTGGAACATTCTAAACTTTTGAAAGGTGTTAAGGTTGAGTTTGAGGGAAGAGAGATAGTTGTTCCCGGTTCAAATTTTAACGGTGCTCTTGAAGAGAAAGTGCTCGAGGCACCACCTTTCAGACTTCATCTATTCTTTGACACTTCTTACAGAAAGGAGATTAACAGGCATATACTCTTTCAGTTTCTTGCCGGTCTTGTTATAAATATTCTACTTCTGGCCGGCATAGCTTTCTCGCTGAGGCTTTACTTTTACCAGAGGCTTTCCTTTGACAGGGAGAAGCACGAGAAGGAGAGACTCAAAAGTGTATCAATAGCCATATCATCTATACTCCATGAAGTTAAAAATGCTCTTAGCCGTTTAAATATGCTTGCTTACAGGATTAATAAAGAGTCGCCTTCAGAGTATGCAGAGCTTATGCAGAAAGAGGTTAGAAGGCTTGCCCTTTTTATGGAGGAGGCTTCAAAGATTAATAAGCCTATTACATTGAAGAAGGAAAAGATTTCACTTGAAAGGTTAATTCTTGATGTGGTTTCCGAGTTTTCAGATATTGCAAAGGCGAAGGGGATAGATATTAGAGTCGATGTTGAAGATGTGCCGATTTTTGTTGATTGTGAGAAGTTTCTCATTGTTCTCAGAAATCTTATAAAAAATGCCATTGAAGCGGTTTCTGAGCAAAATGGAAAAAGAGTTGTTGAGATTAACGCTGAAAAAACTGATGGTATTTTGAAGATTTATGTCAGGGATAGTGGTGGTTCTCTTCCTGAAGAGCTTTTTAAACCGTTTAAAACGACAAAGAGTGGCGGATTTGGTCTTGGTCTTTACAGTTCACGAAGAATAGTTAGAGCTCACGGTGGTGACCTGAAAGCTTTCGTTAATGATGGCTGGACGGTTATGGAGATTGAACTTCCTTTGGAAGCGTGAGGTGTTTGAAATTCCGGGAGATGTTATAGTGTTCTAAATATTTCCAATGGTGTTTCCTCTGTTTTTAAGCCTGATAAACTTGCCGAAAGGGATGCAATCCAAGGAGAGTCCCAAAAGCAACAGCTGTGTTTGTGTATAAGTGTTTATGTTTTCAGGTAGCTGTTGCAACCACAAGCTGCACATAAACGTTGAATACGACAGGCTGTGCTCAAGAATTGCGCACTTCCTTGAAAATGCTCCCGACGAAAAAACGGCTAAAAATAAATTCCCAGATTAACGCCCGCTCCAAAGCACTCAATCCTCACAGGTTCAACTCTAATTTTCACATATTGAGGAACTCCCGACGAAAGGGAAGATTGAACGTCAACAAGTTCAACCTCTCCGCCGCTCCACCGTCCGGTTATGTAGAATGCCTGAATTTCCCAGAAGGTTTTTCTTTTCCTGTTATACTTTCTGTATCTTGCATTGAGCATTAGCGCTTCAAACTTCGTTTCAATAGATGTTGTCGTATCGGTATCTCCAAGGAAGCTCTGAATGTAGGGGTCAAGAAATTTCACTTTCTGCTTTCCACCTGAAATCTCTTTCCATGAAGGGAAGTAAACGGCCGAAATAGAAAAAGTTTTGTCCCAGTCTGCCCTAATCTCAAAGTATTGAGAAATTCCGTCCACCTCTCCCCAGTCAGCTATTCTTGTCGTTTCAACACCTGAAGTATCCGTAAAGTAAAAAGGCTTGTTCTTATACTCAAAACCGATTCCCCCGAAACCATATCCGAAGGCCAAAAATCTCTCTTCATATCTACCTGAAAGCAGAAAGTATGTCCCGAGTCTCACACAGCCGCCGCTCCTGTGTTCCCCTCTGAACACTCCGGTAGGCTCAATGAGAATGCCGAAGACGTCATCTTTATCAAAACCTTCAAGTCTCCAGCCAAGAACTGCTGCCGGGTAGCTGTCCCCGTCCGAAGGCATAAAAGCACCAGCTCCGAGATTGATAGAGGTCCTTACCTCTTTTGCAGAAGCAGGTAAGGAAAATAGCATGAAAACAATTAAAAAAACTATCACTTTTCTCATCTTCCACTTCTTCTTAATTCCTTTACAGTTGCTTCAAGTTCTTTAAGATATTCTATTTCTCTTCTTCCTTGCCGTTTCAAAAAAGGCTTTCAGGCTTTCTCTATCGTTTTCTTCTATAAGTTTTTCAACCCTAGTTAGAGATTTTTTGAATGTTTTTATGGCTTCTAAAACGTTTTCTCTGTTTTCCATGCATATATCACGCCACATTATTGGGTCGCTCATTGCGATTCTTGTGAAGTCTCTGAATCCACCGCCGGTAAACACAAACAGGTCTTCGTTTAACTGCTTTGAGAGGGTGTCTATCGCATCAACTATAGAGTATGCAACAACGTGGGGAAGATGGCTGACAGATGCAAATATTTTATCGTGGTAGAAAGGATCCATCTCAATGACCATTGAGCCTAAATTGTGCCATAATCTTTTAATCTTTTCTTTCGCTTCCGGATCTGTGTTTTCTGTCGGTGTTAGGATAAACTTTGCACCTTTGAACAGATCTTCGACGCTGTTTTCAACGCCCGATTTTTCTGTTCCCGCTATTGGATGTCCACCTACAAATCGTGCAGCGTCTTTTAGTTCTTTTTCGCACATGTAGACCAGCTTTCCTTTTACACTTCCAAGGTCAGTTACAATAATATCTTTTTTCGGATCGATTTTCTCTTTTATCGTTTTGAGGACACTCTTGTAAACACCAACAGGTGTTGCAATAGCTATAAGGTCTGCTTCACTCAAAATGTTTCCGCTTATGTCTCCATCGTCTATTACGTTGAGTTTTTTTCCTTTTTCAATGGCTTCAGGATTAAGGTCAACAGCTGTTACCTTTCCCGGGAAACCGTGCTTTTTGAGGTTAAGGGCGAAAGAACCGCCGATGAGTCCCAGTCCTATGATGGATATATGTTTAAAGTCCCACATACTATCTCTCCATTGACCTAACTATAGATATTATCTTGCAGGAGTTCTCCACGGCAGAGAGGTATTTAAACGCCTCTTCAACTGTTCTGCCGGTTGAAAAAGGTCCGTGTGATTTTACAATCGCAATTTTACACTTTTTTAGAAGTTCTGGTAACTTTTCAGCCACTTCATTAGAACTTATCACGGTTTTTGCAGATAGGACAGGAACAGTTCCCAGTAAAAATTTTACTTCTGAATCAAGAGGGACGATTTCATCTGTTGTTAGGGAAACTGCTACTGTGTATGGAGAGTGGGCGTGAACGATAGCTTTTACATCAGGCAGCTGCTTATAAATGTTTCTGTGAACTTTCAACTCTATTGATGCTTCTCTATCGAGTTCTTCGTTTGGTTCCGTAGTTGTAACAACAATATCATCTTCCGTAAGGCATCCAAGCATTTTCCCCGATTTTTTTATCAGTATGTATTCGTTGTATCTTGCACTTATGTTGCCACCGTGACTGTCTGTTAGTCCCATTTCAAAAATCAATTTTCCAATTTTTATAATCTCTTCCTTCAGTTTTTTTATCTCGATTTCCACGTTAACCTCCGTTTTCTACAACATTTATGAGAATCCACTCGATGACGTTCCTTGGTCTGCCGTAGAATTTTAAAAATGTTCTTCCTTTTTCTAATGGTTCAAACCATTTCAGGAATATCTTCTTTTCGGATAAAAGCAGTTCTAACGAGTCAATGAACAGTTCTGTTTCTTCTCTTGACATGGATGAAAAATTGGAAGAGAAACTGGTTATGTTCTCGCTGAGTTTTCGCTCTTTTAAAAGTTTAATAAGTTCAGCTATCAGTTCAGGCACTTTGCTGTTTGCAAGTGCTATGGCCCTGCCGGCACTGTTTCCGCATAATTTAATTACTCTTTCATCGTACTGAACACCTAAACTTTCAAGCACTGTTTTTACCTGCTGTTCGGTCAGCTTCCCGAAGTGGAATATCTTGCACCTTGATCGGATTGTTGGAAGTAAATGGTTCTCGTTTGAGGTTATTAAAATTATTGTTGCATAAGAAGGAGGTTCTTCTAACGTTTTCAGAAGGGCGTTTGCAGCTTCTGTTCGCATAGTTTCGGCGTTATCTATAATCAAGACTTTTTTTGACGAGTACTGAGGCTTTTTAAAAAGCCATGAGGAAGAGTCTCTTATCTCGTCTATTGTTGGCGGTTTCTCTTCACCTACGATTTTCACCTCAAATGGATTTCCGGTTAGAATCTTTGCCGTTTCAACTGCAATAAGCTTTTTCCCTATGCCTTTTGGTCCTGAGAAAAGAACCGATGATGGAAATGTATCTTTCTCAATTAATTCTTCAATTGTGTGGAGTTGACTTGTATGTCCGACAATCGTGTTAAATCCCATTTTTGAGTCTTCTCTCAATGATCTGATGAATTTCGCTAAAAATTTCTACAGTTCTTTTCCTTCCGTCTATAATAACTATTCTTTCTGGATAGCGTTTAGCTATTTCTAAATAGCCTTTCCGTACTTTTTCATGAAATTCAAAATTTTCTTTTTCTATTCTGTCCTGTTTTCTTCCTTTGATTCTTGAGAATCCAATTTCTACAGGAATATCTATCAGGAAAGTGATATCAGGAGAAAGGCCTCCAGTCGCAAGCTGGTTTAGGTGTTCTATTTCCTCTATAGGGAGTTCCCTACCGTATCCCTGATATGCCAGCGTTGCGTCCGAAAATCTGTCAGATATAACTATTGCGCCGGATGCAAGGGCTGGTTTTATCAGGTTTTGAACGTGGAATGAACGGGCAGCCATATAAAGCATTAACTCTGCCATTTCAGGAAAGTTTTCTTCTCTTTCAGAGAGAATAAATTCTCTCAACTCTTCAGCTGCCGGTGTCCCACCTGGCTCTCTTGTTAACACAACTTCGTATCCAGCATCGAGGAACCACTCGTGCAAGAGTTTCGCCTGAGTGCTTTTTCCAGAACCTTCTATTCCTTCAAACGTTATGAACATTTTTACCGCCTATTTGCATATCATTGGACCAAGTGGCTTTCCGGCAAAAAGATGGAAGTGAATGTGATAAATTTCCTGTCCGCCGTCGCGGTTGCAGTTTACAAGTATCCTGTAACCTTTTTCGTCAAATCCCATCTCTTTTGCAATTTTCCTGGCTACTAAAAAGATATGACCTATCAGTTCCCTGTGGTTTTCTTCAAGGTCGTTGACGGTTGGTATGTGTTCTTTTGGGATAATTAGAATGTGGACCGGTGCTTGAGGATTTATATCGTGAAAGGCCATAACTTTTTCATCTTCATAGACGATTTTTGCAGGAATTTCCCTGTTTACAATCTTACAGAATATGCACATCCCTACCTCCTTACAGCAGGTTTTGAGAGGGTAATGTTCCCTGCCTTATCAACGGCACCTATTCTGTAGGTACCGTTAAGACATCTCTTAAGCATGAATGTTAATCCTGTTGTTTTCCCGATGCATTTACCATTATAAAAAATTTTATAGTACTTTACATCTCTGGATATTGACGGTTCCCATACAAGGTAGCACGCATGGTCTGTTATCAATATAGGATTTTCAGGAGGGGCTGGAGGTATATTGTCCTTGGGGATGACCTCTATTACTTTTGTGAAGGGTCCTTTTATCTCGTTGTTGGCATATCGTGCACAGTAAAAATATTTTTTTCCGTTTTCCACCCTGCTGTCAGTAAAAAGATTACCTGATATTGTTTTAAAAGGTTTAATTATGTTGAAATGACCGGTGTCGGATTTAAAGATCTCTATAGTTTTGTACTTATGTTTTTTGAATTCAATTTTAACTATTCTGTCTCCTGCTTTTACAGATTTTAAAGTAGGTGCTTCCTGAATAGGTGCTTTGATTATTCTGCATACAGGTTCAGAGAATTCGCCTATAAATTCTTTAAAAACAGCAGCAACCCGGAAGCATATCTTTGTATTTTGTTTTAGTGGTTTGTATTTGAAGTAGTTTTTGTTTGTTTCTACTGTACTGTGACCAAAATTTATGTCTATGATGTATTTGATGTCCTTTTTTTCCTCTTTAGATATAGGTTCACCGTCTTCAAATTTTGCCGGGCTTTCCCAGTAAATTAAAGGCGTTGATACTACCTGCTGGTAGTGGATTTTTGAAGGAGGTAGGGGATGAAAGTCTCTTGGAGGTAAAGGATTTCCTCTTCTTCCACATGTGCTGAACGAGGAAAGAAAAATAATAAAAATAAATGCTAAAATTTGCTTCACGGTACCTCCTAACATCAATTCTTTGATTTCTTTTCCTTTGTCTGGATAAAAATTTCTTGAAGTTTTTTCACGTCTATCGGTTTTGTTATGTAGCCGTCAGCACCGTGCTTTTTGGCCTCTATTTCTGTGTCTTTATATGCGTCTGCCGTAAGCATGTATATGGGTGTTTTTATACCTGCCTTTCTCATCTTCTCAAGAGCTTCAAAGCCGTCCATAACAGGCATCTGCAGGTCGAGGAATATAACGTCATAATTATTCTTGACGGCTTTTTCATACGCTTCAGCTCCATTTTCTGCCATGTCTATATGTTTAATGTTAAAGTTCTTTTCAAGGATTTTCTGGAATAGTTTCCTGTTGATTGGTTCATCTTCTGCTGCCAGTACTTTAAGGTTGGAAAAATTGTAGTGTTTTTTCAACTCAGTTGAAGAAAGCGAGGTTTCCTTTTCCTCTTCTGTCTTTTCTCTTCCCTTTTTCAATTTAAATGAAACATAGAAGGTGCTTCCCTTTCCGTATTCTGATTCAAACCAGATATCACCTCCCATAAGTTTAGCCAGTGTTTTAGATATGTATAAGCCAAGGCCAGTTCCTTTTATTCCCTGGGTTTCTTTTGTGCATACTCTTCCAAACGGTTTAAAAAGTTCTTTTTTTCTGTTTTGAGGTATTCCTGTATCTTTTACGTAAAAGATAATTTCAATACTCCCGTTAGTTTCTTTCATGTCCTTTATGCCTATTTCAACAAAACCTTTTTGAGTATATTTGCAGGCGTTTGATATCAGGTTGTAGAAAATTTGCTTTATACGCTTCTGGTCTCCTATGAAAAGTGTGTCAAACTGAGGAACTTTGCATTTTATTTCAAGTTCTGGATTCTTTTTGGTTGATGTTGATATGATGACGTCCTGAATAATGCGGTTAAGGTCAAATTCTTCTTCTTTGAGTTCTATCTGTCCGGTCTGAATTTTTGTTGTATCAAGAAGATCTTCTATCAATTCAACAAGCTGGTGAGCAGAGAGTTCTGCGTTTTTGACGTATGATTCCTGCTCTTTGCTCAAATTTGTTTTGAGGAGAAGATTTAGGAACCCTATGATTCCGTTAAGAGGAGTTCTGAGTTCGTGGGAAACTGAAGCGATAAATATTTTTTCATTATATGCGAATCTCTTGAATGCTTCAAGCAACTTGTTTATGTTTTTTGCAATTTCACCCATTTCTCCTGGAGTGTTTTCATCCATCCTCGTATCAAATTTTCCAACAGTTGCGTGGGAGAGAACTTTTTTGAGGTCATTTATGTTTTTATATATGTCATTGATGATGGTAAAGAAAAAGTAACCCAACACTGCAAGGAAACATATTAAAAATAGAAGTGCAAGAATGAAGTTTGTTTTTGCTCTTTTTTCTATTTTTATGGCATTTTTAATTTCATATCTTGCTATTTTTTCT
Organism: Desulfurobacterium sp. TC5-1; assembly: GCF_000421485.1. Taxonomy (NCBI): domain Bacteria; kingdom Pseudomonadati; phylum Aquificota; class Aquificia; order Desulfurobacteriales; family Desulfurobacteriaceae; genus Desulfurobacterium; species Desulfurobacterium sp. TC5-1. Next base: position 136,268 of record NZ_ATXC01000001.1, read on the forward strand.
TCAAAATCTTTCAATTTTTCTATATATTTTGTTTCTATATTCCACCACTCCTGTGGGGATATGTCGGGTTTTTCTCCGTGTAAAACAGCCTCGATTGTGCGATAAACTTTTTGTCCTTCAGGCAATGCTCGTATTTTTTTAAGCTCTGTTTCTATGTCCGGTGAAATGTGGGATGCTGATACTATACGCTTTTCATATATGGCCCTTTCTACATTTTTGATAAGATTTTCATCAAATCCTTTGAAAAGTCCAACACCTATATAAGCTCTTAGTTTTCCTTCTATATTTTTTAATCTGTCAAGAGGATAGATTAAATTTGAATATCTGGATGGTGCTTCCCTGTATTTAAAAAAGTCGTATAGGTTCTCTATGAGATTGCAATAATAGAGAAAGATTACATTGTAGTCCGGCGTTTTTTCAATTATTGCTTTCCGGAGCTTTTCAAGATTGGAAAGATCTTTATTTAACTTTTTTTCTATTTCTTTTGATATGGGGATTGAGGATTCGTTAAGTTTCTCTTGAAGTTTTACCAATCTGGCGTCAAATATATTCCTTTCCTCATACATTTTGTTGCGAAAATATGTGTTATGGGAGGCGGCAAATATGGTTGACAGTCCTCTTTCTTTTTCTGCTTCATTTATGAAATCAATGAGATAAAGAGAAATTTGTGCATATTCAAGATTGTTTAAGCTTCTTTTGTATTCTTTATAACTGTAAAAAAGCATGTATGAGAAATTTATAAGAAAAGCAACAAGCGATACTGTCACGAGAAGCAGAAGTTTTGTTCTCAGAGATAGTTGCTTCATAACAGTTATCCTTTGAGTTTGTTTATCGCTTTTTTTACCTGTTCTTCAAGTTTTTCAAAGTTGTTATTATTTTCATACAATCTCTTGACTTTTCTGAATTCTTCGGCTTCTTCTTCCATTCCCATATTAAGAAGTATTCCTTTAAGTGCATGAGTTATTTTTATCAGGGTGTCTGCGTTTTTCTCTTTTAAGGCTTTTTCTATTAAAAAAAGCTTGCTTTTGATAGAAGTTATTCCGTCTTCTATAAGTTCCTTTATGTCATCATTTTCAAATCCGAAATTTTCAAGATGCTTATAGGCTTTCTTCTTTATGTTTTCAATTATTTCTTCCTTGATTTGCATCATACTGCCTCCCTCTCTTCTGTTTTTGAAAGAGTTTCGTAAATTTCCCTTACTTTTTTTTCGTTTTCAACAAATACATCTAACAACTCAGGGTCGAAACTTTTGCCTCTTTCTGATTTTACGATTTCCATTGCTTCTTCAAACGAGAATGCTCTTTTGTAAGGTCTTACAGATGTCAAAGCGTCAAACACATCCGCAATAGCAGTTATTCTTGCTTCAAGTGGAATTTCCTTTTCCTTTAACCCTTCGGGATATCCCTTTCCGTTCCACTTTTCATGGTGATAGAGAGCAATTCTGGAGGCGAATTTGAGTAAAGGGATTTTTGTACCTTTTAGTATTTCAACACCATAAATTGTATGTTTTTTCATTATTTCCCACTCTTCCGGTGTTAGCTTTCCCTTTTTCCCTAAGATACTTTCAGGTATTGCTATTTTTCCTATGTCATGGAGTGGTGATGCCAGGTATATGTCTTCAATGAATTTTTTGTCACATCCATATTTTTCTGCTATCAATTTGCAGTACTCTGCTACTCTTTTAATGTGGTTTCCTGTAAATTGGTCTTTGTATTCTGTTGCTGCCGCTAAACGGAATATAATTTCTTCTTCCCTTTCTCTGATTTCTTTTACTGCTTTGGCAACGGCATTTTCAAGGAGGAGAGTTTTGTCCTTAAGGAGGAGATAGTTTTCTATTAGCTTTATGTTGTTCATTATTCGTATTGGGAATTCCACTGGATCAACAGGTTTGACGGTGTAATCATTTGCACCAAGGAGAAGAGCTTTAACACGGGATTCTTTATCTTCGAGACTTGTTACCACAATGATTTTTAGCTCTTCCATGTTGTAGTTCTTTCTGGTTTCTCTGATAAGATCGTATCCACTTATTTCCGGCATCATTATGTCTGTTATTATCAGGTGAGGATGTTCTTTTTCTATTATTTTAAGAGCTTTTTGGGCAGATGTTGTGGCTTCGATGTGAAATGTAAATATAGAGTAAACTTTATCTATTGCTTTTTCTACAAGTTTTTTCATGAGATTGATATTAAAAGGTTCGTCATCGACTATAAGGATTCTGATTGTTTTTTCCATATGTCAATCCTCACTCTTTATGGGTGAATGACCATTCACAGAAAAAATAATACTAATATTTTTGAATTGCAACTCTACGCATTTTTAAAAAATTTTTTATCTTATTAATTACTGATTACCCGCTCTGTACCATATGTTGCACGCACCTTCACCGGAGACCATGCAGGGCCCTTTTGGTGTCCTTGGCGTACATACTTTACCGAATAGTTTACATTCTGATGGATACGCTTTGCCAAGGACAATTTTGTCACATATACATCCGGGTATCTTTTCCTCTTTTATCTCTGGCAGGTTGAATTTTACTCTTGCATTAATGTTACTGTACTCCTTTTTGAGTTCCAATCCTGATTGTGGAATGTATCCAATTCCCCTCCAGTTTACATCTGCTTTTTCAAAATATTTGTACATCAGTTCAAGAGCCTTTTTATTCCCTTCGTCTCTTACTACTCCTTTGTAAACGTTTTCCAATTTTGGCTTTTCGTCTTTTATCTGTGCTAATATTACTGCGAATGCAAGCAGAAGATTTTCCGGTTCAAATCCTGCTACTACCGTTGGTATTCCGTACTTTTCCGGAAATCTTTTCCACGCATTTGCACCGACTATTGCCGAAACGTGTCCCGGAGCGACGAAGGCGTCAACGCCAACTTCACTATCCTTGACAAGGATTTCCATTATTTCTGGTGTAAGTTTTTGGGATGTGAGGATTGTTACATTTTCAGGCAGTCCCATCTCTATGAGTGCTGCTGTAGGTGCTGTTGTGGTTTCAAATCCTATTGAGAAGAATACAACGTTTTTATCAGGATTTTCTTTTGCTATTTTAATGACTTCGTGTGGAGCGCTTATCATTTTGTAATGTTTACCTTCACTTCTTATGGAGCCTATTTTTGTAGGTACTCTTAGCATGTCACCGTAGGTTAAAAGTATGGTGTCGTCTCTCTGTGATAGCTTTATGGCGTTGATTATGTCACTTTCTGAGCATACGCAGACAGGGCATCCAGGACCGGGAACGAGTTCTATTGTTTCAGGCATAAGACTTCTCATACCGCTGAAAGTAATTGTATGTTCGTGAGAACCACAGACATTCATTATCTTTATTTTTCTATCTCTTGGTGCGAGCTCGTGGATTAGATTTATGAGCTTTTCTGAATTATCGTAAACTTTAAGTACTTTCTCTATGTTCATACACACCTCCTCATTCTGGCTAAAAAGGATTTTAACATACATGTTTCTTTTCTTGGATTTGAACCGATATTGTCGTAAAATTCCTTTAATTTCTGCTTCGGGAGTTTACTTTGTCGTCAGTGTTAAAGGTTGCTTTTCTTGGAGATGTTTCTGGAAGACCTGGTAGAAGAGCACTTCAGCTCTGGCTGGAAGAAAATAGAGGAAAGTATGATCTGTGTATTGTTAATGGTGAGAATGCCGCAGCCGGTTTTGGTATAACAGAAAAGATAGTGAAAGCATTCCTCTCTCAGGGTGTAGATGTTATTACAATGGGAAACCACACCTGGGACAAAAAGGAGATCTTTAATTTTATAGAGGATTATCCGCTACTCCGCCCCTTAAACTATCCAGAGGGTACTCCAGGAAAAGGTTTAATCAGATTGAAGATTAAAGATGTTACAGTAACGGTAGTTAATCTTATGGGTAGGATTTATGTGGAGTGTCTTGATAATCCTTTTAGGGTTTTTGATGCCGTTCACTCTCGATTTCCTGAAGACCTTTTTATCGTGGATTTTCACGCAGAAGCAACATCTGAAAAGCAGGCGTTTGGTTATTATGTTGATGGAAGGGCCTGTGCCGTTTTAGGAACTCATACTCATGTGCAGACTGCTGATTTAAGACTGCTGCCTGAAGGAACCCTTTACATAACCGATGCTGGAATGTGCGGTGCGGTAGATTCTGTTATAGGGATGGATTTGAAAGAGAGCATTGATAGGTTTATTAAACAACTTCCAGTCCGTTTTAAGGTACCTGATAAACCTTCAAAGATTCAGGTATGCGGTGTTTCTTTTAATGTAGATGTAGAAAGCAGAAAAGTAATTTCTTTTGAAAGGATACAAAAAATTTATATAAGAGGTGAGGATGGCAACTATTCTTGATGGAAAGACACTTGCTGCAAAGATTAAAGAGGAATTGAAGGAAGAGGTGTCTGTTTTAAAAGGAAGGGTTGGTCGTGCACCAACTTTAGCTGTGGTACTTATTGGTGATGATCCGGCAAGCCAGATTTATGTAAGGAATAAAGAGAGAACCTGTGAGGAGATAGGTGTAACATCTATAGGTATAAGGAAACCTGCTTCAATTTCTCAAGAAGAGCTTGAGGAGATAGTGAAAACTTTGAATGAACAAGAGGATGTTGACGGAATTTTAGTTCAGCTTCCTCTTCCTGAACATCTTGATTCTCAGAGAATAATTAATCTTATTGACCCTGCTAAGGATGTTGATGGTTTTCATCCTGTAAACATGGGAAAAGTTGTTCTGGGGCTTTTTGATGAAGGACTTATGCCGTGCACTCCTTACGGTGTTATGAAGATATTCGAAGCTTACGGTATAGAGCTTGAAGGAAAGAATGCTGTTATGGTTGGTCACAGTAATATTGTAGGTAAACCTCTTGCAAATATGATGATAAATAAAAATGCTACTGTATCTGTCTGCCATGTATATACAAAAGATTTGAAAAGTTACACGATGAATGCTGATATTCTCTGTGTTGCAACAGGGGTTCCGCACCTTATAAAGTCTGATATGGTAAAGGAAGGCGCTGTAGTTATTGATATTGGTATAAGCAGAGTCGGCGGAAAAATTGTAGGTGATGTTGATTTTGAGAATGTGAAAGAAAAAGTTTCTGCAATTACACCTGTTCCAGGTGGTGTTGGTCCCATGACAATAGCCATGTTGATGTATAATACAGTTAAAGCGTTTAAATTAAGAGAGGGAATTTGAAAAATATACCTTATATTCATGTTGAGCTTTGCACCGGTTGTGGCATTTGTGTTGATGTTTGTCCTGTGGATGTTTTCGAAATGAGTGATGTAGGAAAGGCAGTTGTTGAGTATCCTGATAGGTGTATGGCGTGTCGGATATGTGAAGAGAACTGTCCCACCGATGCAATAGAGATTAAAGTTCTTGAATGACTAAATGACTATTTCCTTCCGGTGTGTTAAATTTAATTTTAGAATTTTTCGGAGGATAGGTTAATGACGTTTAAACAGCTTCTTTATTCCATTTTTATTGCGGCTATTGTAATAGCTGTTTCTCTCTTTGCACTTTCAAACTTTCAGGACGTTAATGTTGTGATTCCTTTTGTCGGTGCCTACAAAACAAAGTTATTCATGCTGATAATTATTTCATATATAGCCGGATTTCTAACTGCAGCTTTCCTATCTCTTCTAACAAGGCTTTTTTCTATTTCTTTCAGGAGAGGGAAAAAGAGTGAGAATAGATCAGTTTCTGAAACTTTCAAGGATAATAAAGAGGAGAAATCAGGCGAAGATACTGTGTGATGAAGGTGTTGTAAGGGTGAACGGTAGCGTTGTTAAAGCTTCAAAAGATGTAAAAGAGGGGGATGTCGTAGAAATAGATACTGTTAATAGGTACTTAAAATTTAGAATTGATGCCGTTCCTGCCGGGAAAAACGTTTCCAAAAAGATGGCACGTGAATTAATAACAATAATTGAAGATAAGAAAAAATCTATATCAGATATTATTGACCTTATTTGAACCTTTCTCAGAGTGTTGTAAAATAAAGCGTCTTCTAAATACTTTTTGTTGTGGAGGTCTGTTAATGTTTCTTGAGAGAGTAGTTGATAATCTTGACAAGAAAGCAGATAGGGTGATTCTTATTGGCAAGAAAGACGGTAAGTATATCCCTTTAACATTTAAAGATCTTAAAAAGAGGATCTCTGTGATTCAGGATAACTTACCTGAATTAAATGAGGAGGATAGAGTTGTTATCTTTATGGAAAATTCGCCCTTATGGATTGCTTCGCTGTTTGCCATTATGTTTAAAGGAGGTATTGCTGTTCCTGCAGATTATCTACTTTCCGAGAAAGAGCTTTTCAATATATTCAGGGATTCTCAGCCCCGTTACATAATTACCTCTTCTGCCAATAAGGAAAAGGTAAGGGCGGCTGTCAGGAAGCTTGGTTATCACCCTTCGATTGTAATTGTTGATAATCTTTCCTTCGAGGAAGAAAAGCCTTTAACAGTTAAAATTCCAGACATTGAAGAAGTTGCCGTTATTCTTTACACATCAGGAACAACTGGAAATCCAAAGGGTGTGATGCTTACCTATAAAAATCTTAATCACAATATTGAAGGAATAGAAGATACTGGTGTTTTGAGAGATGATGACCGTTTTGCAGCAATTTTACCTTTTCATCATACATATCCGTTGCTTGTTACGGCACTGCTTCCTGTTGTTGAAGGTCTTCCGGTTGCTTTCATAGAGAAGTTGACACCTAACGATATTTTATCCACGATTAGAGACCAGAATGTAACTATAATGGTTGGTGTTCCGAAGTTATATCAGGTTATCTACCATAACATTATGGTTGAGATAGGTAAGCTTTCGGGACCCAAGAAAAAATTAGTTAATTCAGCTTTGAAATTATTCCGTAAAGTTGGTGTAAAGAAGCTTCAAAAAGCGGTATTTAAGGAAGTTCACAGAAAGATAGGTCCGTCTCTAAGGTTTATGATTTCAGGAGGTGCCAAGCTGAACGTTGAAGTTGCTAAAGGCCTGGAGGCTTTGGGCTTTAATGTTCTTGAAGGATACGGTCTTACGGAAACGTCTCCTCTTGTTTCTGTTAACAGGCCTGATAAGAAAAAAATAGGTTCTGCAGGTCCTCCGATTAAAGGTGTTGAGGTGAAAATAGTCAACGGTGAAATTGCCGTGAAGGGTGACAACGTTATGAAAGGTTACTATAACCGTCCTGAAGAGACGGAAGCGGTTATAAGAGATGGCTGGTTTTATACGGGGGATTTAGGCTTTATAGATGATGACGGTTTTATTCACATTACAGGTCGTGCGAAGGATGTAATTGTTCTTGATAACGGTAAAAATGTCTATCCTGAAGATATTGAGAATGAGGTTTTTAAAAGCAATTACATTCTTGAAGTTGGCGTTTTTGAGGACGGAGGTGTCATAAAGGCAATTATTCGTCCAGACTTTGAACTTTTGATAGAAGAGGGAATAGAAGACATTCATGAGTTTATAAAGCAGGAGATTAAAAAGACCACGAGACATCTTCAGTCTTATAAGAAGATAAAGGAATTTAAGATAACTGATAGGGAACTGCCGAGAACCAGAATAGGAAAGTTGAGGAGGTTTATGCTTCCTGACATGTATAAAGAGATTTAAGTGGTAGGACCGAGGGGTTTCGAACCCCTGACCTCCACCGCGTCAAGGTGGCGCTCTCCCGCTGAGCTACGGTCCTACATGACAATGCTAAAATATAGCCCCAATCTTTTCTGTTGCAAGTCTTTTTATCACTGTGCGTAACTGTGAAGTCCTGGCAGAATGAGATTTACACCGTAGTATGTGAATATAACGCACAGGAATCCGATGATTGTAAAGTAAGCAAGGGGTTTTCCGGAAAGACCTTTGATATATCTTGCATGCAGGTATGCTGAATACACAAGCCACGTAATCAATGACCATGTCTCTTTTGGATCCCAGGACCAGTAACCGCCCCAGGCATATTTAGCCCATACGGCACCCAATATGATACCAATTGTCAGGAATACGAATCCAACAGCTGCGGATTGATACATGATGTCTTCAAGCGTTTCAATTGAAGGAAGATATTTTGAATATTTGCTTTTGTTAAGCCATATGAGGAATAGCGTAAACAGTCCTGCTGCAACTACCGATATTGCCAAAAACATCAGTATGTTTGTTCTGTAGGCAGAATAGACAATGAAAAATACGGTGAAGACAGTTGTAAGAAATACAACAGCCCAGTCGGTTCTGTTTGCATCTTCCCTTTTTGCAAAATATGCGAATGCCACACCTGCACTAACTGCAAAACCGGCGTATCCGATAAAGGTTGTAACAACGTGGAAGAGCAACCAGTTGCTCTGGAGAGCAGGAACGAGCGGCTGGGCTTCTGGATTAAATCCTAAGATTTGTGTTGAAGCTTCCGAAATTACTGCTATGGGAAGAACAAACATCCCAAAGATTTTGTTCTTGTACTTCTTTTCAAAAATGAGGTAGATGATTACTATTGACCACCCAAAGAGCATCAGTGATTCGTACATGTTTGTGAAGGGTGCGTACTTGTAAAAGGCAAGCCAGTCACTTACCATGTTTAGCTTTGCTTTCTCCATGCCTCTTACCACAAATGCAGCACCTTGAACTCCAACACCTAAAATTGAAAGGTAGGTGGCAATCTTGCCGGCTGTTTCCGATTTTGAAAATGCATGGATTGTGTAGAAAACAGAAGCGGCAAGAAAAATCACCATTCCAATGTTAAAGAGCTGGACAGAATTAATCATGGTTTTCCTCCTTAGGGGCTAAAATATTGCAGTATGAAGACTTAAGAACCCCTAAGATTTTATCCATATCTTTTTCTAAAGACTCAAAACCTTTATTTGTTCTTCCCGCGATTACGATGTTTACTTTGCCTTCTTTTATCTGCTTTATCCTTGCCAGGATTCTTTTATGAGGAATAAAGAAGGCAACGAACAGGCCTATTACCATTATCGTGCTTCCCACCCATACAACCCAGGTTCCCGGGTCGTAGGATACCTGGAGTCCGGTGTAATAAGCCATGTCAGCACCACCTATCGCTACAAACTGTCCGGTTTGGGGAATTCTATACCACTGACCTGACACCATTTTCGCCTGGGCTATGGTTTCACCTTTTTTGGTAATCAGATTGACAAATATAAAACGTCCGTCCATCGCAACAGGTGATAGGTAGTATTCAGTTCCATCTTTCCCCTTTCCGATATAGAAAGGTTGCCCCAGCGCGTCTATAATAGGTTCTTCTTTAGCATTTTCTGTTTTTTTTCTAAAGAAATAGATTCTTCCTTTCCCGTAATTTGCCTGATAAAAATATATGCCTCTGTACGACAACGGTGTGTTGACCACAATTTTTTGTTTTTTTACTGTTTTACCTTTTTCTATTACTTCAAGGTCGCTTATGTAGGCTTTTGGCATTCCGGACGGATAAAAATCTATTGTGAATTTGTCACATTTGATGTCAAATGGAAGTTCTATAATTTTTCCGTTTCCAAATAGTGTTACAAGGTTGCTTTCAGAACCTTCGGCAAGATTCATATATCCTCTATATCCAAAAATAGCGGTTAATAGACCACCTATAAGAACTATTAAAATACCTGCATGAACAATATAAACGCCGAATCTTGCAAAAACGTGTTTATCTGCGAACACGTATCTTGTATTTTCTTCATCTGAAGGAACCTTTTCAGGTTTATATCCCATCTGTTTAAGGATTGCAGTCAACTTTTCTGCTACTTCGTCAGAGTTGCCGGCTGAGAGAGTTAATCTGTGAACGAGTTTGTAAGCGTTTTCAGCTCCTTCTTTTAATTTCTTTTTCGGGTGTTTAGCAATCTTCCATATTTTAGGGAGACGTTCTATGGAACAGACTGTAAGGTTAATTGCAAGTAGAACAAGGAGCAGGATATACCACCAGGAATGGTAAACGTCAGTAAACCCCAAAAATTTAAATATTTTGTAGGTTACCTCACCATATTCTCTTAAATATTTATCCGGGTTCTGTTGCTGTTCGACAATTGTTCCTATGATGGATGTTACGGCAAGGGAGAGCAGGATTATTATGGCAACCTTTACTGAACTGAAGAGTTTGTATAGCGATTTGAGCATTAAATCCTCCGCTGTCTGTATTCATCGCTAATGATTTTCAATTATCGGAAAACTGCCTAAGAGAATTTAACACTTTTTCGCCTTTCAAGTCAAATGCGTTTACCTTAATATCATCCATAAGGAGAGCTGTGAGGGGATCACTGATCCGTTTTTCTGTTGTGATGGCGGTAAGTATGCCGCTCCTCCTGTAGTCACTTTCAATGTTTAAAACTTTTGCCCCACCTATTGTTGCGGCTTTTAAAAGTTTTTTGATGTTGACTTTTCCTTCCGTTTTTATGTATGTTGTTTTTATCTCTGAAATCATCGATAGAGAGGTGTTGGAGCTGAGTCCATCCGTGCCCATTGCCAGTTTTTCGTAGTCTATCAAAAACTCAACGTCAGGAAAGCCCGTTTTGAGAAAAATGTTGCTTCTTGGACAGATTACAATGCCACACCCTTTTTCCATGAGTTTTTCTAACTCTTTTCTTGAGAGATTTGTACAGTGAACGGCAATAAGCAAAGGCGTGAGTACACCTATCTTTTCGAGGTACGTTATAATATTTTCTGCGTACACATTTTCAAACCGCTTTCTGCCTATTGTAGGGTATATGAGGGTTTCAAACAGGTTGGGTTCACCTCTTACAAATTTCTGTTCCTCTGCCGTTTCTCCTACGTGCATCTGGTAAAGAGTTCCATACTTTAAAGATTTTTTCACAGCTTTTTTCATTGTTTCTACGGAAGTTGAATATACTGCATGAATGGATAGTGGCGGTTCTGCATTTTCGTTGAAGAATTTTCCAAGGATTTCGTTAAAGACGATGCCGTTTTGAACGATGTTTCGTGAAACACCAAACGATGAAATGTCACCAAAAAAGCTCGTTCCCCATTTTTCTGAAAGTTCTATACCTCTATTTACACCATTTTTTATCTCTTCTTTGTCAAGTTTCTGTCTGTTTGATATTATCCATAAAAGCCAATCAAAGAAAGACTCTATCTTTGAAGGCTCAAAATCCATAAGAGAGAGTTCAAGATGTGTGTGCGCATTTACAAAAGATGGAATAATTATAGTATTTGCAAGTTTTAATTTTTCGTGAAACTCACCTTCTGGTTCATATCTTAAAAAATCAATTTTACCGTTGTGAAATACAAGCCATCCGTCCTTTATGATGTTCATGTCAAAATCAATTATGTAATCAGCACCAAGAGCTTTTCTCACGGTGAGAAACCTTTTATAATTTTTTCTGCTTCATCTTTTGTCTTAATAAGTCCTAAAGCCTGGAATTCAAGCAGTTTTTCCTTTATTTTACCTACAGCTTTTCCTTCGTTCAAGCCTTTTATTTCCATAATCTCTTTTCCTGAAAGGAGCGGTTTCAGGTTTTTTACCTTTAAGTAGAAATTTATTACTTTTTCATTTAAAAACCAGATGAATTCTTCTGAGATTTTTTCCATTTTTTCAGAAGTAGCTTTGAAATCGGCGATGCTGTGAACGGCAATTAGAGGTAGTAGATTACCTGCTTCTTTAATGAATCTGTACGTTGCTTTTTGGGTAAGTTTTCTTTCTTTAAAAAGTTGAAACAGAAAAAAAGGTCTTAGATGTAATTTTATAATTTTTTTCACTGCGGAAGCGGTTTTTTTCCCAAATCCAAGGTATAAAAGTCTCTTTTCGGCCAATTCTCCACCTACTTTGTCGTGGTTGTAAAATGTTAAATAGCAGTTTTTTTTCTTTACTGTGATGGGTTTGCCTATGTCATGTAAAAGGGCGGTTAAAATTAGCAGTTCTCTTCCGGATAAGCTGCCTGAAAAACGAGCGTTTTCTATTTCTTTAACAATTTTTGGGTTTAGCGTTTCTGGCTTGTTTAAAATGGTGCAGATGTATTCAACTGTTTTCATTGTATGGGTTATCAAAGAGTACTGATGTAAGCCTGATGGTGGGATTTTCTCTTCTTCTGCCAGTTCTGGAAAGAGGATATAAAGAACATTAAGTTTTCTCATGTCTATAAAGGCTTTGTATGCTTCTTTTATTTTAGTGATTTTTATAAGTTCTTCTCTCACTCTTTCAACAGGTTCTCTTTCCAATAATTTGCCGTATTTGTACGTACCTTTTATAAACCCTTCGGAGTATGAGAATCTGAATCTGTTTTTGATCCTTATCCCTCTCAGGATTCTGACAGGATCTTTCTGGAGAGAAGAAAAGGATACGGGTTTAAGTATTTTTGATGATATGTCTTTTAATCCGCCTGAGGGGTCAATGATTTTTTTATCTTTCAGACTGTAAGCGATGGCATTAATTGTAAAGTCTCTTGATAGGAGATCTTCTTCAAGGGTTTTCTGAATTTCCGTTATGTCAATTCTGGTGTTGTCAAGATAAAGAGTAAATACAGGTTTTTCCTTAGTATAAAGGAAGCCTTTTTGTCCGGTTGATTTTTGTATGCAGTCAACGGTTTTATTAAGTGGAGATGAAACAACGATATCTATGTCTTTTAGTTCCTTTTCACCTAAAAGGGAATCTCTTACTGCACCGCCGACAACGTATCCGTTCCTGATACAGGATAAGATTTCTTTAATCTTCTCTTCAACTCTATGGAGTTTTTCCATTTTCTCTCCACCTTTAGAGTAAGATGATATTATAAGCCTGAATCGTTATGGTAGAGAGGTTAAAGTTATGATTCTTGTGGAAGTTAACAATTTGAAGAAAGTTTACGAAACTGAAAGTGATAGAGTAGAGGCACTAAAGGGTGTCAACCTTAAGTTAAATAAGGGTGAATTTGCCCTGATAATGGGAGCTTCAGGTTCGGGGAAAAGTACGCTTCTTCATATACTTGGAACTCTCGATAGACCCACTTTAGGGACTGTACTTTATAGGGGTAAAGATCTATTTTCACTTGATGAGAGAGAGCTTGCACTTTTCAGGAATAGAAATTTGGGATTTGTATTTCAATTTCACTATTTGATAATGGAGTTTACCCTTATTGAGAATGTGATGGCTCCTCTTTTAATTGGTGGTGTAGATGTTGACGAGGCGAGGGAAAAGGCTGTTGAGATGTTGAAAATGGTCGGTTTGGGACATAGATTAACTCATAAACCGTTCGAGATATCTGGCGGTGAGCAACAGAGAACAGCAATTGCCCGTGCTCTTGTTAACTCTCCGGAACTTGTTCTTGCCGATGAACCTACTGGGAACCTTGATTCAAAAACTTCAGAATCTGTTCTTTCTCTTATGGCTGAACTTAACAGAGAAACTGGAACTACTTTTTTCATTGCCACCCATAATCATGAGCTGGAAAAATTTGCCGACAGAATATACTTTATAAAAGACGGTGTTATTAATATTTAAGAGAGGTGTATATGTTTGAGAAGTTTACAAAAAAAGCAAGACAAATTGTAATAAAAGCGAAGGAAGAGGCAGTCGTTTTAAGAACACCTTATCTTGGAACGGAACATTTACTCCTTGTTTTACTGAAGGAGGACGAAATTGTTAATCAGATAATCAGCAAGTATAACATTTCAAAGATTCGTATCCAGGAAATGGTAATTCATCAAATTCAACCTTCCCCGGAAGAGGTGGATGTTAATACCATTGCTTTTACTACAGAGGCAAGACGTGCTCTTGAACAGGCAGTTGAAGAGGCGAAAATACTTGGCCATGCTTATGTCGGACCGGAGCACATATTTATAGGTCTTGCAAAAGAAAGGCTTGGTCTTGCAGGTAGAATTTTAAGAAGTTACGGCCTTGATCATTATACGCTCCGTAGGGAGGTAACGGCCATACTTAAAGGTATTCTTGGCAGAGCAAAGACATCAAGAAAATCCAGCACACCTAATCTCGACAAGTACGGAAGAGATTTAACAAAACTTGCCGAGGAAGGAACTCTTGATCCTGTTATTGGTCGTGACAAGGAGATAGAGAGAGTAATTCACATTCTTGCGAGAAGACGTAAAAACAATCCTGTTTTGATAGGTGAACCAGGTGTTGGAAAAACGGCAATAGTTGAAGGATTGGCTATAAGAATAGCTGAAGGAGGTGTTCCGGAAAAGCTGAAGGATAAAAGAATCGTTTCTCTTGACATGGCTTCTCTTATTGCTGGAACCAAATACAGGGGACAGTTTGAAGAGCGCTTAAAGGCAGTTGTTAAGGAACTTGAAAACAATAAGGATGTAATTCTTTTCATCGATGAACTTCATACACTGGTTGGTGCTGGTGCTGCTGAAGGTTCTATGGATGCTTCAAACATTCTAAAGCCTTCCCTTTCAAGGGGCGAAATACAGGTTATAGGTGCTACTACTCTTGATGAATATAGAAAATACATAGAGAAAGACGGTGCACTGGAAAGAAGATTTCAGCCTGTTTTAGTTGAAGAGCCTTCAATGGAAGAGACGGTTGAGATTTTAAAAGGTTTGAAGCCGAAATTTGAAGAATTCCACAACGTGAAGATAACCGATGAGGCGATAGAAAGGGCTGTTAAGTTAGCAGTTCGTTACATAAATGATAGGAAACTTCCCGATAAGGCTATAGATATTATTGACGAAGCCGGTGCAAAAGCTCAGTTGAGAGTGGGAACAAAGCCTGCAGAAATAAAGAAAATAGAAGAGAGGTTGCAGGCGATAAAAGCCCTCAAAGAGGAAGCTCTTGCAATGGCTGAGTATGAGAAGGCTCACGAATACAAGCAGGAGGAGATGAAGTTAACTGCCGAGCTTGAAGAGTTAAATAAGAAATGGCTCGTTTCCCGTAAGAGTGAGAAGCCTGTAGTAGATGTTCTTGAAATAGAAGAGATTGTAGCACTCTGGACAGGTATCCCGGTTAATCAGATACATGAAGCTGAAAGGGAAAAACTACTAAGGCTTGAATCTGAGCTTCATAAAAGGGTGGTTGGTCAGGAAGAAGCTGTCAGTGCAGTTGCGCGAGCCATAAAACGTTCAAGACTCGGCATCAGGACTAACCTTAACAGGCCTATAGGTGCTTTCCTCTTCCTTGGACCGACAGGTGTTGGTAAGACAGAACTTGCTAAAACACTTGCAGAAGTTTTATTTGGTGATGAGAAAGCGATGGTTAGAATTGATATGTCTGAATATATGGAGAAGCACACTGTTTCAAGACTTATAGGTGCGCCTCCGGGATATGTTGGTTATGAAGAGGGTGGTCAGCTTACAGAGATTGTAAGGAGGAAGCCGTACAGCGTTATTCTCCTTGACGAGATAGAAAAAGCCCATCCAGACGTTCTTAACATACTGCTCCAGATAATGGAAGACGGTCGATTGACGGACGGTCTTGGTAGAACAGTTTCTTTCACAAATACGATACTTATAATGACTTCAAACCTTGGTGCAAAGCACCTTGTTTCCGCTCAAAAAGGTCTTGGCTTTGATACAGGCACAGAAGAAGATATGGAAAGAAAGGCTTTTGAGAGAATGAAATCTTTTGTTATGGATGAAGTGAAGAGATACTTTAAACCTGAGTTTATAAACAGGCTTGATGAGATAGTTGTTTTCCATCCTCTTACAAGGGAAGATGTTAAAGAGATTGTCAGGAAGCAGGTTGATAGGCTCAATGAAGAGTTGAAAGAGAGGAATCTAAAAGTTCATGTTACCAATAAGTTTGTAAATTACATCGTTGATAGGGAGTTCCGTAAAGAGTATGGGGCAAGAACCATAAGAAGAGCTATTCAATCTTTAATAGAGGACAGGTTAACAGACGAAATTCTTTCTGGAAGGTTCCTTGAAGGTGGTGAAGTGGTATTTGATGTAACACCTAAAGGAAAGATAAGTGTGAGAGAGAAGAAGAAGAAGAGAGCAACAGCACAGATAAGGTGATTTTATGAGGTTATTGAACTTCCTGCTGTTGATTTTTCTTTCTCTTGTTTTTGCCTCATGTGGCGGTTCTCCAGATTCTGCCGTTTATCCTTTTGCTGAAAGGTTTGGTGTTGGAATTCCACCGGGTGGAAATGATTTCTACGGTGTAAATGGAACCGTTGTTTGGGTGGAACTTGAGAATTACATACTAAACAAAACAGGAGAAATAGACTATTACCGCACAAATGTTAGGGATTACAATGAAACGGCTTTTGAACACTTGCAGAGGGAGATTTCGGATGTCAGGTATCTTGTTTATTGGGTTACGAAAGATTGGAATTCTGAATGGATAAACACCTCTCTCTTACAGGAAGCTATGGATGGAGGAAAAATTCCTGTTTTTATGTTCTGGTACTTCGGTGATTCTCTCGATGTTATGCCTACGCAATCGGACATCGATGCTTACTATGCAAAAGTTAATCAGTTGAAAGACTTTCTTTCAAAGCTAAGAGGGATAAAACTTGTGGCTGTTGAGCCAGAGTTTAACAAAGGGGTTGTTGAAACCCATCAGAGTGAATTTGCGGGAATTTTTGAGAAAGCTATAGATATATTAAAGTCCGTTCCTGATACCTACTGCGGTCTCATTCTCACTGACACTGGTAGCCGGAGCGGTGTTTATCCAAAGTGCGGTTACGCAACATGTTCCCTTGGTGATAAGTATGAGTGGAGCCGATTTGACGATTTAATTTATCAGTTAAAAGATAAGATTGATTTTATTGGATTTCAGGAGATGCTTTCTCAGTTTACGAGGGATCCTGAAAACCCTTCTGCTGTAAAGGTTTATAATTACGACACACTTGGTCTTAAAGATATAAGACGGAGAATAATAAACTTCGCCGATTTTCTCTATGGTAAGTGGCAGAAACCTGTAATGTTAGGTTATACAACAGTTGCTACAGGTACGTGGAACGATACCAACGGTAATGGAACCATAGATGATGGTGAGTATGATCCTCAGGGATGGAATTCAGTTGCAGAGGAAGTTTATCTGCAGATTTTCGGAAATAAAACGGAGCTTTTCAATCATCATATATTTATGGAAGGTTTGATGGCGGTTTTTGACAATCCCCATCACGATCTTAACGGTTATCAGTTTTTCCTTAACAACGAGTATCACATTGGAATAGTAATAAGCAATACTACAGACGGGAGTTTCGACTCTCACATAGACGGAGATATTTCGTTTAAGGTGGATCTGGATTCTATCTTCCATTAGAAGCTAACGTTAAGTAGAAGATTTGTGAAGAGGCTGGTTTAATTTCTTTAAGTGTAATGTCCGTGTATGTCTGGTAGTTCTTTACCTCTGGAGAGGGCTGACCGACTATCTCTGACACTGCTTTTACCACGGATATACCCTTTTTGTTCCAGAAAATTCTAACCTTCATTTTTTTTACCGTTTCTGGATTCCTGTTTACGATTTTAAGGGAAGCTGCTTTTCCGTTAGATGATATAGTCAGTTTGGTATTTAATCCGTAAAAAAGTCTAACTTTTTCCGCTATCTTTTTGCAGGTTGTAAAGGTTGTATTTTTAGATTTCTCTATGAATGATGATAAAAGGGATTGTTCTTTAAGTCCAATTTCTGTGTGAAGGGAGAGTATATACACGCTATTTAGGGTATGGATAAAGGATTCTTCTTTCAGGAATTCCTCTGCTGATAGCTTGTTAGATTTTATCGTGAAGTAAAAATCGTCATTTCCATTTCTTGGTATAACTACAATACCATTTTTCATATGTGGATAGATTGACGTCTTTTCTGCGGAGGACAGGAGATATCTGTAATCGGTCTTTTTCAGGAGTTCTGTCAGATGTTCCGGAATACTTTCTTCCGGTGGTCGAAAACCTGTTACCTTTTTTCCTGATAATTTTTCCAAAATTTCTTTTGATTTTTTTAATCCTGTTTCTATATCTGCAATTTTTAGCTTTGTTAATGGTATGTGTTCCGTGAAGTGGGAGCCAATTTCAATATTTTTTGATTTTAGCAAATTGGATGAAACTCTGTTTGCTAAAGATGACAGAATAAAAGCTGTCCCTTTTATTCTGAATTTTCTCAGCGTATTTTCGAAATGTTTAAGATTTTCTATTTCATATTCGGCATCAGTTTCTATTACTGTAGGATTTTCTATGTCTATAAACGGGAATGGGACGGCTATACTTTTTTCTGATAGAAAGTTATAGATGTTTTTTAGAAGAGTCATAAAGTATTTATCCTGTCCTTTTATATCTTTCAGGCTATAGTACGGGAATGTTGTGTAGACAAAGCTGCCGTTTCCGTAAAATCCGTAAAACATCAGCGGGGTTGTTCCAATCGTTTTGTGCGGTAGCATACTCCATGAACATGGAAGTAGACTTGAACGGGCTTGAGCGCTTGAAAATAAGGGCATTGGATCGTATAGAACTATTTCGGCCCGTTTTCCATGGAGAGAAAAGGTTATAGGGTTAAGGATTTTAGGAGCCACAAAAATTTTTTCTCCCGGAGAAAAGATGTTTTTAAATTTTGCATCGCTAAATTCCTCAATTATCGGTTTAACTTTGTTGAAATTTTCGTCATAGAACCCGGAAAACCATGTTATTAAAATGTGTCCGCCATTTTTAAGGTATTCCTTTAGTGCCTTTCTATGTTCCTTGCTTATGGAGGGGGAATCTATAACAAAAACGATGGGATAGTTTTTTAGATCTTCTATCTTAATAATGTCGGATTTGATGTTTAGCTTCAGTAGGTCTTCTTTTACTTCAGAGAGTCTGTTTTTGTACTTTGTTTTTGATGATACTTTTGAATACCAGTTTTGACTTTCGTTCAGAAATAGAATTCCTACTTTACGGTTTTGTCTATGGCCTATAGGTATGCTTCCCCTTACTCCAAGGAGATTATATACAACTACGGTGCTGCTTATGGAAAACATGAATACTACAAGTAGAGCGGATGGGAGGTAAAAGATGCTAAAGATCCTTTCTTTTAAAGAAGATGTATTTTTTTCCCGATTCAAGAAGAACCTCCTCGTAGGTTATGCTCTCTTTACCGCTCTTTGCTCCCCTTGCTTTAAATGCGAAGTAGGAAAGGACACCCAGGATGAGGGTTAGAATTATGAGAAACAGTATGACCAGGGCGGTAAAGGCAACAATGTCCATTATATCTTCCCCTTCCTTTCAAGTTTTCCCCAGCTCATTTCAAGGTTGAACCATTCTTCTATCGTTGCAAAAACCTTTACGATGTTTAAAAACGTAATGTAGAAAATTCTGTATGCCGGTACGTACAACATGTATCTAAGGCTTTCTCCTGTAAATATAAGACAGAAAAGTGCGGCGGCACCGTCTATGATTGTAAGCAGAACCCACCAGTTCACAATGGTCCACGAGAGGCCGTAAGTGGCTGCTATAAATATCAGAAATATGTTGGCGAATATGTCCATGAAAGGCCACCAGATGCCTTCCAGCTGCATATACCAGAGTGTAAAGGATGCAATTGGATTTTCTTTAAAGTTCCACAACAAGTGTGAATGCTTTCTGATTGACTGTAATATTCCCCTTGTCCATCTGTATCTCTGTTTTATCAAAGGTATAACTTCTTCAGGTGCTTCTGTCCACGCCATTGCGTCTGGCTCGTAGTCTATCTTGAATCCTGCCGTTATCAGCTTTAACGTTAAGTCACAGTCTTCTGCAAAGGTATCACTGTCGTAATATCCTACTTTTTTTAAGGCATCCTTTTTGAACATTCCTATAGGTCCGGGAATTATGTTTACGGCTCTCATAAAACCCTGGCCACTCCTTGACATGTTAAGCCCTTCTATGTACTCTAACTGTTGAAGTTTGGTAAGTATTTTATCGGCGTTTGACACTTTTACAGCACCGGCAACGGCAGCAACATGGGGATCTTTAAAATGTCTTACCATTTTCTTTAGAACATCTCTTTCCAGTTTTGAGTCTGCATCAACACACATTACAATGTTGTAGGTGGCTCTTTCTATTCCATAGTTGAGAGCTCTTGCCTTTCCGCCGTTTTTCTTTTTGAAGACTCTTACAGTTACATTGCCGTAGTTTTTTGCCATGCTGCTTGCTATATGGTAGGTTTTGTCTTTCGAGCCGTCGTCAATGACGATTACTTCGTACTTTGGATAGTCTAACTTTATAAGGGATAATAGAGACTGTCTTATCGTTACTTCTTCGTTGTACGCAGGGACTATTATTGAGATGCCCGGATAAAAGTCTTTTCCTTCCAGAGCCGTTTTTGCCGTAGAATATCCGTTCAGGAAGGAAAGCCACAGGAATCCGAGGTACCTCATAACGATGAGCGTTAGAAAAGAAATCAGAATAATACTTCCTATTTTCATTACGACGCTTGTGAATTGATAAAAAAGGTGTTCAGTTATCAAAAAATTGATGGCAAGAATAGATGCAAAAAACAGGAGCGTGCCAGCAGCAACAGCGATCTTTTTAAAATCCATTAACCATCACCTCGCAGGTTAAATACCAGTATCTGCTTTCGGATAGGGTAGTAACTCTTAAGTTGCTGAATGTTAGTTTAGCATTCCACCGTTTCTGTCTGGCTTTTAAGGTTATCTCGCCAAGCATAAGTTTTTCTTTAAATGAATACCCGACATCAACTTCCGGTTCTATTTTCAATCCTCCGTATAAAATAGTCTTTTTTAGTCCTATCAGGGTACTGTCAAAAAAGTGTGGTGAGTAGTATTCCTCTGTTTCCTTTGAATCTGCCATATACCAGCCTTTGAGAACTGGTGAGATGCTATTCTTACTGTCGGCTAACAGGAATTGAAAAATTGTGGAGATGTTACCGTCGTTTATGTATCCTGTCTTGATTTCACCCCACAGTTCTTTATTACTTGCCTTTCTATACAGGGTTCCTTTTACAAAGGTTCCAATTCTGTTTTTTTCTGCTGCTGTCGTTGATAGTCTCTCTTTTGCTATCGATTCTTGAAGCAGGGAAACGGTTAGACCATTTTCTTTATTGAAATAGGTTATGAATGGATAGATGTTTTTATAGTAGTTTGAGATATCAATTGTTAATCCGTACCAAAATGTGGAGTTGATTATTTTACCTGAGACTTCAAATCCGGTAAATGTGCCGTTGTTTTTTAGATAGTATCCTTCTATTCTGCCTGAGAGGTTATCTTTCGCCAATCTGTATCCTGCCGTGAAAAAACTTACACTGTTTGAGTCAAACAAACTGTTTCCGTAGAACTGGCCTTTTATCTTTTCTGATTCCTGCTTTTCCTGTTGGCCAATCTTTCCAGTGGGAACTTCGGGTATATTTAGAGTAAGGTTGTCTAATAATGATAGTTTTAAGCTAAATCTATCTATCAACTTTTCATCTAACTCAATTTTTTGTTGTTCTATTTTAGGATTATTTTTTTCTGAGATTTTGTGAGTTGCATTTTCTCTGGTCTTGGACTTCTGATTCTCTATTGTCTTTAACAACCTCTTTGCTTCTCCTATAATTTTGTCCAGATCGTATTTTTTCTGGGCTTTCTGCCATGTCTCTTTTACGATAAGGAACTTTTTCGGTGCAATTTCTTCTAATACAAGTGTCTTTAGTCCTTCGTCTGAATGGGTTGGAGATGAATACTGCTGCCAGAATTGAATTTTATATTTATTATCTGCCTTTGATTTAAGTTCAATGTTACTGATATTAACTTTTATGTAGCTATTTTCTCTGAAGAGGTTTTTCTTCTTCCATATCCAGTACGGTGTTTTTACACTCTTTGCGTAGAAAGAGACATATTTTTCAAAGTTCTTCTCTTCCCAGGCTTTCTTCCATTGATTAAGAAATGCGAGTATAGTTTCAGGTGGTTGTAGAGCTACAATTCTTTTAAGTATTTTTTTCGCTTCTTCCTTTTTCCCACTATTTGCCAGACAGCGGCCGTAATGGAAAAGTACCTCTATGTCATTTCTGTACCAGCTAAGGAGAAACCACTCTGCAGCAGCTTCTTCGTAGTTTCCGAGAATTTCTAAAGTTTTCGCGAGACCGTATATGGCTTTTGGGTCTTCCGGATAGAAGGTTAAATATTTCTCGTAGGCTTTTGCCGCTTCCTTAATAAAGCCACCGTTTTCGAGTCTTTCTGCTAACTCTTTCCATTTTTCTATCTCTGTGTTTTTGCCAGTGGTTTCTACTGATTGTTGTTCCATTTTAAATCTTGGTGTTTCTGATAATATTTTTGCTTTCAGGTTAATCGCTTTTCTATTGTTGGGATCCGTTTTAATGATCTCTTCTAATACCTGGAGTGCAGCTTTTGGGAATCCTGCCCAGTAGTAGTTTTTAGCGAGAATAAGTTTTGCCTTACTCGTGTTAATCTTATTCGCATAGAATTCGAGGTATGAAAAGCCTTTCTGGTAATTCCCAAGTTTTATATAGATTTCGCCTATATCTCTAAAAACATTGATGTCTTCAGGGTTTAATTCTGAATATTTTAAGTAGTATTTAAGTGCCTTTTTGTACTTTCCTATTTTAAGGTATATATCGCCTATCCGCCTGTAGTAGTACGGTTTAGGTTCTTTCTTTATTAGATTCAGGTATTTTTTAAGAACAGGTTTGAAATTTCCTGTAAGTAGCATTATTTCTTCTTTTATCTCTTCATCATCAGGATTTTCCCTTTGTGCCATTTTGAAGTATTGGAGGGCTTTGTCTTCTGCGTTTTGCCATAGGTACAGATATCCAAAGAGTTTGTGTACTTCTGCTTTTTCCTGTTCTGTTAATTCTGGCATTTTCTCTATATTTTTAAGGAGCTTTCTTGCCTTATCAAATTCAGAATTCCATTCAAGAAGCCGAATTTTCATTAATAGGTAGGATAGTTTTTTGGTTTTTTTGAATAGGCGGTCGTACAATTCTTCTGCTTCGTCAAGTTTTCCTGACCATGAGAGATATTTGGCAAGTGTTACAAGTGCCTCTTCACTGTTGGGATGCTTTTGGAGATAACTTTTAAGTAGTTTTATTGCTTCTTCTTTTTTGCCGGACGTGTAGAGAAGGTAGGTAAGTTGTAGGCAGTTTTTCCATGTTGGATTTTTGGAGTACGCATTCATAAGTTGTTTAATGAGTTTTTCTCTTTTTTCTTCTATCTTTTTAAAAAGTTCTTTCCATGTGTTTCCTGGAAATTTTCTTTTCGCAACAAGAAGAAGTTGTTCTGCTTTTTCAAGTTCACCGTAATTAAGGAGTGTTTCAAATGCAAGTTTATAGCTCTGTCCATCGGGGTAATACTTTAGTAAGAGATTCATATATTTCTTTGAGCAATCGTAATTTCCCGCCCAATTACATATTTTCAGTTTTAGTTCTATATAGTTTCTATCTTTTTTGTTTTTGTATTCCTCTAAGATGTCTTCGGCTTCTTTTAGATGATTACTCCATGCAAGGGCCATGGCAAGTTTTATGATGTTGCTCTGTTTTAATTTTAAATTAAGTTCTTTGTGAACTTTATAGAGCAATAGTGCATCTTTGTACGACTGTTTTTCCCAGAGTTTTTCAGTGGCCTCGTTTATTTCTGGTTTGATATTTATTTTCCTACACATATCAGTGAATTCTTTAAGAAGTTTTAACCGTTCTTTTATTCCTGTTTCTTTAACAAGGGAAGGATTCCGTTTTTCTGCTAATATTATGAGGCGTGTCGCGTTTGTTATATCCATTTTCATTATGCTTTTATTTGCTCTGAGCAAGATAAGTTTGGTGTCATTTTGAAGCTTACCTGTTGCGTTTGGAGTTCCAGCTTTTGCCTGTGTACAGAGAAGCAGAACTATTGTTATAAGGATGTTTTTAAGCATCCTTTTCCCTCCAGAAAAGGTCAACAGCGTCAGTACTTTCGATAAGTTCGATTTCATTTGCGTATGTTTTGAATCTATTAAAAAGTATTTCTGCCTGCACTTTCCACATATCGTAGGCTATAACATGAATTTTTCCTTCTTTTACAAATACTTTATCTGTGTCTCTTAAAAATTCGGCCAATTTTTTTGAGTCAACTCTTTCATTTGTTTTAAATACAAAGTAACTAAAGAAAAGTCTATGGTTAAGAAGCGTGTTTACGGTTTCTTTAATTTCCTTTAGAGATGAGCAGGCTATTTTATTGTTCTTAAAGACTTCACCGTAGTGGTTTGCTACATATCTTGAAAGTAATCCCTCTATGGTTCCTGTGTATTCTTCAGTTGAAAAAGGAACAGAAAAGGTCAGGCACCCCAATTTGGATGCCTGACTTCTTTCCATATTTTTCAAAAATACCGGCGATATGTATATAATCGGAAATTTAAGATTTTTGTTTTCTTTAAGCTTGCATATAGAAAAATCGTTCTGTTTACTGAACGGATAGTATATTGTTATGTCGTATTCTGAGGATATTTTCAAAAGTGCCTCTTCAGGTGTCTTGGCGGTTTCAAGTTTACAGTTTTTTGAAAGGATATACCGATGTAATTTAATAATGTATTCATCAGAGCTAATAAGAAGGATATTTGCCGGTTTATCTTTTGTATTTGAGAATGTTTCTATGAGCGTTATGCCTTTTTTTTCTTTGTCTATGGAAGCCCTGTAGATTGTAAGCTCAAAAGAACGAGTCTGTTTTTTGTGTATTTTGAAGCTTCCTTCTTTTTCCTCCTCAACTATTAACGATAAGTCAAAGAGTTCTATTAAGAATGGAGCTTCAGGCCTACTCTCTATGTTTTTTGTGGAGCGTCTAAAGGAAACGACCAGTTTGGAATTGATGGATAGCCTATCTGTTAAAAATTTAACAAAGTCAGAGATGTATAGTTCTTCACCTGGTGAAAATAGAGTATCAAGCCTTACAAAATAGATGATATCTGGTCTTGTTTCGTTGACAATCTTCTCAAGTTCTATCTTTAAAAAGTCAATGCCATACATACTTTTGAGTTTTGTAAAATCTTCTACTGTAAAGAACAGGGTTAAGTTTCCAAGCTTTTCTTTATCTATTCCAAGGGTTTCTGATAAATTTTCAACGGTGGGTATTACAATTTCTTCAGGGAAGTTGAGAAATACAGTAATCTTCTTTCCTTCCTTGATACATGAAAGAATAAACAGAAAGTTTGCCACTATAGAGCCGGGAGCTTTGTCCTCTATTATTACTCTTTTTGCGTCTTCAAATATTTTGCACAGCATGTATTACTCCCGGTTTTAAAAATTTGTTAATGCTGATTAATAAGTTTATCATAATTTATGAAGGATTTTTAAAGCTTAGGATTTGAATGACAGCCATCTTTCTAAAGAATATCTGCTTATAATGTTAAAGGAAGGTAATTTGCCCGGTAAGGGTGTTATTATTAATGGTGCTATTTGAAGAAAAATTGTTGACAAACATTGAAATTTTACACCACTACTGGCAAAAGCTGGATATACGTAGTTTAACTCCTTGGATTTTGCAACTAAATCTGTTTTTGTGATTTATAAAATGCGGTTAAATGATTGTTTAGCTTCAGTATTTGTTTTTCACTGTGTGGATTATTGCTTTTTCTGTAGAATATTTTGCGATAGCCTGCAAAATACATCTGAGGAGTTTTTTAAGGTAGTGTGTTTGCACTGTTGCTGTAATGTTAAAATTTAAGATAATTCCTGCGTGTTATTACGGAGAGGCTATGAGAAGATTTAAAGTTGATGGTATAAAGGGTAATGTTGCCTATTTGAGGGGTCAGGAAGCAAGGCATGTTTTGAAGGTTTTGAGGCTTCGTCCTGGTGACGAGATTGTTATCTTTGACGGGAGCGGTAAAGAATATCTTGCTGTTATAGAGGCTTCATCTACTCAGTCAGTGCGGCTTAAAGTTCTTGAAGAGATAACCATAAACAGGGAAAGTCCTTTAAAAACAAAGCTTTTTATGGGGCTTACAAACAGACTTCAAAAGTTTGAGCTTGCACTTCAAAAAGCGACGGAGCTTGGTGTTACGGAAATTGTTCCTGTGATATGTCAGCGTTCTGCTTTTGGTGAGAAAGTTAAAGATTGGAGCGGGAAATTGAGGCGCTGGAATGAGATTGTTTTAAATGCTTCAAAACAGTGTGGACGGGCTGTTATTCCACCTGTTAAAGAACCTGTTAAGCTTCGTGATGTTGAAGATAATTCTGATTTAAGGTTTGTTCTCTGGGAAAGAGGTGGAAGAAGTTTTGAGAGTTTTTCCGATGTGACTGCAACTTCTGTTTCCCTTGTCGTAGGTCCTGAAGGAGGACTTGACGAAAAAGAGGTTGACTTTTTAAAAGATAGAGGTTTTCACGTTATTCACCTTGGAAAGAGAATACTCAGGGCGGAAACAGCTGCTATTGTAGGACTTGCTCTTGTTCAGTATATATGGGGAGACCTTAAGTAGGTATGAAGAATCAGGAGGTTTTGAATTTAAATTTTAACGGTAGAAAAGTAGTGGTTGTTTATGGTGATATTACAGAGGAGAGAGTTGATGCTGTTGTAAATCCTGCCAATTCCTCTTTGAAGCACGGTGGTGGAGTTGCAGGAGCTATCGTCAGAAAGGGTGGAAAGATTATTCAGGAGGAAAGCAACAGAATAGGCTATCTTCCAGTTGGAAAAGCGGTTGCTACAACGGCTGGAAATCTTCCTTGCCGCTTTGTTATCCATACTGTTGGTCCTATCTGGGGTGAGGGTAATGAGGAGCAGAAGTTAAGGAGTGCTGTCAGGTCTGTTCTTGATCTTGCTTCGGATTTGGGTCTTTCGTCAATCTCTATTCCCGCCATAAGCACGGGGATCTTTGGATATCCAAAGAGGGAAGGCGTTTCTGTCATAGTTGATGAGGTTTTCAGATGGCTTTCTGATAATCCTCTTGCGCCTTTGAAAGAGATAAGATTTATTTCAATAGATAGAGAAACGATAAATCTGTTTGAAGAAGCAGTTACAGATAGAAAAATTTAGTTTAAAATAACCTCTAAATTAAAATCTGGAGAGTTAACCATGCCGAACTTTCAGTTTGCACGTATTGATAGGCTTCCCCCTTATGTTTTTGCTGTTGTTAACGATTTAAAGACGAAGTTAAGGCGAGCGGGGGAAGATATTGTTGACCTTGGTATGGGCAATCCTGATCTTCCCACACCAAAACATATTGTTGATAAATTGTGTGAAGCTGCAAGGAATCCACGTAACCATAGATATTCACAAACGAAAGGCCTCTTTAAATTGAGAGAGGCACTTGCCCTCTGGTACAAGAGAAAGTACGACGT
Source organism: Desulfurobacterium sp. TC5-1 (assembly GCF_000421485.1). Taxonomy (NCBI): domain Bacteria; kingdom Pseudomonadati; phylum Aquificota; class Aquificia; order Desulfurobacteriales; family Desulfurobacteriaceae; genus Desulfurobacterium; species Desulfurobacterium sp. TC5-1. Next base: position 163,324 of record NZ_ATXC01000001.1, read on the forward strand.
TGAGCTTGACCCGGAAACTGAGGTTATAACGACTATTGGTTCAAAAGAAGGGCTTGCACATCTTGCACTGACCCTGGTCAATCCTGGCGATGTTGTCATGGTGCCGACTCCTGCCTATCCTATTCATCCTTACTCTTTCATTATTGCAGGTGGTGATGTTAGAAGCATTCCACTTCTTACTGATGACGGATTCGATGAAGATGCTTTTTTAGAGTCTATTATAAAAGCTTACAAGGAAAGCTGGCCAAGGCCAAAAGTTCTGCTTCTAAACTTTCCCCACAATCCGACGACAGCCTGCGTTGATATAAAGTTTTTTGAAAAAATTGTTGATTTTGCCAAGGAAAATAACCTTCTACTTATCCAGGATCTTGCCTATTCTGAAATCTCTTTTGATGGATATGTTCCGCCAAGTATTTTTCAAGTTAAAGGAGCAAAAGATGTTGCGGTAGAGTTCTATTCTCTTTCCAAAACTTACTCTATGGCAGGCTGGAGGGTCGGCTTTGCCGCCGGTAATAAAGATGTTATACATGCCCTTTATAGAATGAAGAGTTACCTTGATTACGGGATGTTTCAGCCGATTCAGATTGCAGCTATTATTGCTCTTAAAGGCGATCAATCTTGTGTTGAAGAGTACAGAAAGATATATGAAAGGCGTAGAGATGTCCTTGTTAATGGTTTAAACCGTATAGGTTGGCACGTTGAAAAACCAAAGGCTACGATGTTTGTTTGGGCAAAAATTCCTGAAAAGTTTCGTTCTATGGGCTCTCTTGAGTTTTCAAAGATGCTTCTACTGGATGGAAAGGTTGCCGTGTCACCCGGTATCGGTTTTGGCGAGTATGGTGATGAGTATGTCAGGCTTGCTCTTGTTGAGAATGAACTGAGAATTAAGCAAGCTGTGAGAGGTATCAAGAGAGCCTTTGAAAAGTACGGACTCAGAAATATCAACGTTTAGGGGTAGAGTATGGATTCTGTTAAGGTTGGAGTGATTGGCTGTGGAACTGTTGGTTCCGGTGTGGTAAGGATACTTCTTGAAAATGGAGATATTATTGAGGAGAGAACCGGAAGGAAGATAGAGCTTTCTATGGTTGCAGATAGAGACGTTGAGAAGGTAAAAAAGCTTGGAGTTCCGGAGGAACTTGTTGTTAATGATGGTTTTGCAGTCGTTGAATCTGATGTTGATATAGTTGTTGAGCTTATCGGTGGCACCACCGTTGCAAAGGATATTGTTGAGGGTGCTTTAAAGACTGGAAAGCACGTTGTCAGTGCAAATAAAGCGCTGTTTGCTTCTTTCGGAAAGGAGCTTTTTTCTATTGCTGCTGAAAATGGCGTTTCGATACGGTTTGAGGCAAGTGTAGGTGGGGGTATTCCTGTTATAAAGGCACTTAACGAAGGTCTGATTGCAAATAGAATAGAAAAAATCCTTGGAATTATAAATGGAACAGCAAACTTTATCCTTACAGAGATGACCACAAAGGGAATTTCTTTTGAGGAGGCATTGAGAGTTGCCGGTGATAAAGGATATGCGGAGGCTGATCCTTCTCTTGATGTTGATGGCATAGATGCAGCACATAAGATAGCAATTCTTGCCTCCATAGCTTACGGTGGCTGGGTGACGATAGATGATGTTTATGTTAAAGGTATAAGGGATATAACACCTCTTGATATAGATTTTGCTCATGAGTTTGGGTACAGGATAAAGCTCCTTGCAGTTGCAAAACCGGACAATGGAAAAGTTGAAGTCAGGGTGCATCCGGCCATGCTTCCGGAGAATCACATTCTTTCGTCGGTTGATGGTGTTTTTAATGCCTGTTTAATAGAAGGAGATTTTGTTGGTCCAACTCTCTATTACGGCATGGGTGCCGGTCAAAAGCCTACCGCAAGTGCCGTTGTTGCGGATATTGCTGACATAGCCTGTGGTAGGGGAAGCAGTATTCCCGTTTCACTTTTAAAGAAAGATGCAAAAATACCTGTTAAAAGGCCCGGTGAGTTTGTTTCAAGTTTTTACTTGAGGTTTACGGCTGTTGATAAACCGGGCGTTCTTGCAAAGATTTCAAGCATTTTGGGGAAATTTGACATAAGTATAAAGATGGCTCTGCAAAAGAGTATAGAGTTTAATGGTGGTGTTCCCGTTGTTATGACCACTCACGAGGCTTCTTTTGAAACGGTAAAGGCGGCAATTTCTGAGATTGATGAGCTTGATGTTATAGTGAAGCCAACATTCTTGTGTATGATAGAAGAGTAAATTCGATGAAAGTTTACGAGATATTTCCTTCCGTTCAGGGTGAGGGAGCCGATGTCGGGCTTGTTGCCTCTTTTATTCGCTTTGCCGGTTGTCCTTTAAATTGTCGTTACTGTGATACGCGGGAAGCTCGTGTTTTGAGGGAGGAACTTTCCCCTGAAGAGATAATTAGAAGACTTAAAAGCATAGGTATTCCTGATATTGTGGTTACCGGTGGAGAGCCTCTCGCACAGAAGGGAATAGCTGATTTCCTGTTTAAACTCTCTTCTGCAGAATGGGTCAGGAAAATTTTTGTTGAGACCAGCGGTGTGTTTTTTAAGTCCGACATATTTACTCGAAAGGTTTATGTGAACATTTCACCAAAACCGCCGTCCATGGGTTTAACCTTTTCTCTAAAGTCTGTTGAAAGTTTCATTTCAGATTTTGCCGACAGGGTGCAGATTAAATTTTTGGTTCTCACCGAAGAGGATTTATCCTGGTCTCTTAAGTTTATACGAAAGCATAGAAACTTTTTCTTAGAAAAAGGTATTGTATTTCAACCGATAGAACTTCCCTGTGAAGAGTATGCTGTTACGGTTAAAAGAGTGATAGAGCTTATTATGAGAGAAAAATTCCTGATTTCAGAGTTTAACGTTAAGGTTATTCCTCAGATTCACAAGCTGGTGGGAATAAAATGAGATGTGGTCTTTTTCTTTATAACTTTCTTTACAGTTTTTCTCTTCCAGTTCTTTTAACAGCAGCTAAAATTATTTCTAAAAAGAGGGGCGGTTTTTCTGTTAAGAGACGTTTTTCTTCTTTCCCGTCTAACATTGATGGCAGGGATACCTGGATTCACTGTGCAAGTATCGGTGAGGTCAATTCGGCAAGGCCTCTTATAGAGCGATTGAGGGATAGGGCAGTTGTCACAACCTTTACCGATTATGGTGCAGATAGGGCTTCAAAAATTTTTCCGGATGTTCCTGTCCATGTGATTCCCCCGGACGTTAAGCCTTTTACAGACTATTTTGTTAAGCGACTTGGCGTGAAAAAGTTGCTAATTTATGAAACTGAAGTGTGGCCTTCCCTTTTAACTTCAGCCCTTGAACAGGGGGTAGAGATCTACTTTGTTAGCGGAAAGATAACGGAAAGAAGCTTTTCTCTCTATAAACGGTTTTCGTTTCTTTTAAGTGATATTTTCAGGTCTTCTGTTTTTCTTGCCAGAACGCAGGAAGATGCTGAAAAAGCACAAAAACTTGGATTTTTTGATGTTAAAGTTGTTGGAGATTTAAAGTTTGATAGTGTAAGGGCGCCTGAGCCTGTTGAAGTCAGTATAGGAAGTCGGTATCCCATTGTTGTCTGGGGAAGTACACACGAAGGTGAGGAGGAGCTTGCAGGAGAGGTTCACAGGAAATTAAAAAAATTGTTTCCAGAGATTTTAACGGTTGTTGTGCCAAGACACATTGGAAGAGCTGAAAACCTTATATCGCTTCTTCCCGGAAGATCTGTTTTAAGGACACAGTCTGCTAAAGTACCGTCTGATGTGGACTTTTACATTGTGGATACCGTTGGTGAGCTTCCCGGTTTTTACAGTATTGCCGATGTTGCCGTTATAGGTGGAACATTTAATGAGAGGATTGGCGGGCACAATCCTTTAGAGCCTATGGTTTCCGCCATTCCTGTTATTGTAGGACCTTACTATTCCCACTTTCGTGATGTGATTTCAAAAGTTAAGGAATGTATTATCTTTGCATCTTCTGAAAATCTTTTTGATAAAATTAGCCTGTTGCTTAATAACGATGAGTTTAGATATCGCATTGGCCTTTGTGGTAAAAAGCTTTTAGAAAGAGAAAAAGGCGTTACTGAAAGAATTTTGAAAGAGGTTTTTGCTTGAGGCTTGAGGAAATCAGAAGAAAGGTTTTTAAAAGAGAAAAAGGATGGATTTTACTGTATCCTGTTTTCTATATCCTGTCCAGGATTTACTGTTTTATCTCTTCCGCAAGGGCAGATCTTTACCGGAACGGAATTTTAACAAAAGTCGTTCCACCAATTCCCGTTATATCTGTTGGAAACATAGTTGCCGGCGGTGCGGGAAAAACACCCCTCGTGGAGTTCATATACAGAATGCTTGAGGATATTGGCTTTTCCCCTGTAATTGTTATGAGGGGGTACGGCGGCAGCGAGAGGGGTCCTCTGTTTGCCTCTGAAAATGCCGATAGGTTTGGTGATGAAGCGGCAATCTTTGTTAGGAGAGGTTTTAGAGTAGTTGTCAGCAAGGATAGATTAAAAGGGATAGATTTTGCCGTCGAGAAAGGTGCCAATATTGCTGTTCTTGATGATGGATTTCAGCAGTTAAAAATAGAAGCCACTGTTAATATTGTTGTCGTTGATCCTTTTAATCCGTTCGGCGGCAATCACTGTCTTCCTCTTGGCACGTTGAGGGAACCGGTTTCGGCCCTTGAAAGGGCACACTGTTTTGTTCTTTCCCGGTCAAATCTTGCTTCCGTTGAAAAGGTGAACTCAATTGAGCTTTATTTAAAGACTTTTAGAAAACCTGTTTTCAGAGCCCATCAAATGTTCAAAAACTGGCTGGATGAGAATTTTTCAGAAACATCACCGCCGCCAAAGGATATTAACGCTTTCTGCGGTATAGGAAATCCTGAGCAGTTTGTTGAAATGCTTAAAGTCGAAGGATTTGATGTTGAAAGAGTCTTTGCTTTTCCTGACCATTATGTTTATACCGATGATGATATTGAAAAATTACGTAAATATCCTAACCTTGTTACGACGGAAAAGGATGCTGTAAAGCTAAAGGGAAGGTTGCCTTTCAAGTTTCCCGTCTTAAATGTTGAGGTTTTCGGGCTTAAGGAGTTTATCGTTAACAGGATTAAGAACGTTGAAAAGCATGAGGAAAAGGATGAACAAAAAGCTTTCTTACCGGATGGAGTATCTGCTTCTCAGATTGCTGAAGGAAAAGTTTTTAAGGAAATTTTCCCGTGATAGAGCTTTAAGCATTGCAGATTCTTTGGCTTCTTTTTTCTATTCTTATCCCCGCGTCAAAAAGGTTTCAGAGGAGAATCTCAGGTTCGTGGGAATGCCAGTTTCTGTTGGGAAGGAAGCTTTTAAAACCTTCGTAAAGTGCAGTGTTGACTTTTTCCGTTCCGAAAACTATTCGTTTAAGTTTCTTGATTCTATTCTTTCTTTGAGAAAGGAGAGCACCATCTCTATGGATGAACTTATCGCCCTTGATGGTGGAATACTTCTTACCGCCCATATTGGCAATTGGGAGCTTCTTGGTGGCTGGTTTTCCCACGTTAGCAGGGGAAGATTGTCAGTCGTTGCCAAGCCTTTAAAAAACCTTTATGTGAATGAGATGGTAAACACCATAAGAAACCACTGGAACATAAAGGTTATTCCTACTGGAAATGTCATTGAAATAATAAAGGATTTAAAAAGGAAGCGCTTTATAGGTATTTTGCTTGACCAACGTCCAAAGGAAAAGGACGGTGTGCTTGTTAGGTTTTTAGGGAGAGACACCTTTGTTAATAAAGGTGCAGCTGTTTTAAGCGTTAAAACCGGTAAGCCTGTAATTCCAGCCTTTTGCTATATGGAGCCGGATAACAGTTATACGTTTGAGGTACATAAACCTATTTATCCAGAAGGTAGAAGTGTTGAGGAGCTTACGAAAGTTTATTCGGATTGGATAGAGATGGCGGTTAAAAAGAGGCCAGAGCAGTGGTTCTGGAGCCATAGAAGATGGAGCAATTCGCCGGAGTTTAAAAAATGGAAAGAGAAAAACCTCTGATTGTTATAACGGGACCGACCGCTGCAGGAAAGACCGATTTCTCTATAAAGCTTGCAAAGGCTATTGGTGGAGAGATAATCAGTGCCGATTCTATGCAGGTTTACAGAGAGCTTGATATCGGGACAGATAAGATTTCAAGGGACAAGATGGATGGCATTCCCCATTACCTTATAGATGTTCTCCGCCCCGATGAGTATTTTTCTGTTGCGGACTTTGTGAGGGAGGCTGATAAGGCCATAAGGGAAATAAGGTCAAGGGGGAAGTTTCCGTTGATTGTTGGAGGCACTGGATTTTATATACGGGCGCTTCTTTTCGGTCTTTCACCTGTTCCTTCGGCAGATGAAAAGGTGAGAAAGAAGCTGAGTAAATTTTCAACGGAGGAACTTTACAGCCGTTTAAAGAAGATAGACCCTGAATATGCTTTAAAAATTCACAGCACCGACAGGAAGCGGATTGTAAGGGCTTTGGAGGTTTACGAACTTACAGGGAAACCCCTTTCATCGTTTAAACTTCCAGAAAAGCCTCGTTACGACTTTTACGGTTATTTTCTCTACCGTAACAGGGACGAACTTTACAGGCGGATAAATGACAGGGTTGATTCCCAGATTGAGAGGGGACTTATTGAAGAGGCTAAAAAGTTACTCTCTTATGGAAAAGATATAACTGCTTTTCAGGCTCTTGGCTATAAAGAGATGTTGCCCTATATTGAAGGAAAAGTTTCGCTTGAAGAAGCTGTCAGGAATCTTAAAAGGCGGACGCGGCAGTTTGCAAAGAGACAGTTTACCTGGTTCAGAAAAGAGAAAGGCTTTAAATGGATTAATCTTTCTGAAGTGCAGGAAGAAGAAGTAATTAATATCATAAAGAGTGATTTAAATAAGGGAGGCGCTTTATGAATGCCGTTAAGGTTCAGGATGCTTTTTTAAACAGGTTAAGGAAAGAGAGAATTCCGGTAAGTGTTTTCCTTGCCAGGGGAACGAGACTACAGGGTGTTATCACCTACTTTGATCAGTTTACCATTATTCTTGAAGAAGGGGACAGTCAGCAACTTGTTTATAAACATTCAATTGCAACGATAGTACCATCAAGACCCGTTAAAAATCTCTTTTAAGAAGGTGAGTGGATATAGAAAAGGTCATACTGCTTTCTGTTATCAGACACGGTGAACAGGCGGATATTGAAGAACTGTCCGGCCTTGTAGAGGCTTTAGGCTACAGGGTTGTAGATTCTGTTGTCCAGCGCCGCCGGTCGTTTGTTCCTTCTACCTACGCGGGAAAAGGGAAAATAGAGGAGTTAAAAAGGCTTGCAGAAGAAAAAGATGCCTCTCTTATCGTTGCTTACCACAACCTTTCACCTTCTCAGGTGAGAAACATAGAAAGAATTACCGGTTTAAAAGTTAGGGACAGGACCGAGATTATCCTTGAGATTTTTGCCGAGAGGGCAAGGACCAAAGAGGCAAAGATTCAGGTTGAATTGGCAAAGTGCTACCATCAGCTTTCAAGGTTGAGAGGGAAAGGTAAGGAACTTTCAAGGCTTGGCGGTGGGATAGGGACAAGGGGACCTGGAGAAACGATATTGGAAACAGAGTCAAGAGCTATAAGGCAGAGGGTTCATTTCCTTAAAAGGGAGATAGAAAAATACTCAAAGAGGCGTTCTCTCTTTACCGAAAGGCGGAAAAGGAGTGGTCTTGTAACCGTTGCAGTAGCAGGCTATACGAATGTTGGAAAATCAACTCTTGTTAGAAGACTTACAGGGGAAGAGGTATTTATAAAAGATATTCCTTTTGCTACGCTTGATACGAGAACAGGCAGGATTTTCCTTAAAAGTATAAATAAAAAGGTTCTTATCACAGATACTGTTGGATTTATAAAGGATATTCCCCACGAGTTGATAGCTTCTTTCAAGGCCACTCTTCAGGAAGTGACAAACTCAAACATTGTTGTGGTTGTTTACGATATCACATCTTCCAATCTTGAAAGTGAGTCAGATGCAGTTGAAAACATACTGAAAGAGATAGGAGCATCTGAAAAACCAAGAATAACAGTTTTTAACAAGATAGACCTTGTTGAAGGTGATGAAGAAACGTTCAGATTGATAGTTGCTGGAAGGGTAAAAAGGTGTGAAAACCCCGTTTTTCTATCTGCAAAGACGGGAGAGGGTGTTGGCCGTTTTCTTAAAAAGATAGAAAAGATGATTAAAAATCTATCTTTTTAAAAGTTCGTTCCACTCTTTTCTGAGAGAGTCTCTTATGTCCATGTAGTCCTTACCTTCTCTGTAAGCCTCTTCTATCTTTTTTGAAAATACCTTTTCATAGAACTCTTTTCCCATTCTTTCCACGATCTTTTCATCAAATTCGGCAGGTGATGCCATCTTCCGCCACCATGGTGTACCTTCATGTTTCTCTATGTATTCTCTTGTTGCTCCTCTGTACTTTGTTCTGTGTCCGTAAAATTTTCTCGCTGCTACCACTTCTGCAACGGCAAGACCGTAAGATTTTGCATCTTCAGGATCAAGTTTCAACTCCTTAATGCCTTTAATCCTGTTCCACTCTGCAAATATGTCGAACCTTCTTATGGGTGCTTTTGGCTTTATCGTTGTTTCCATGACATTTTCTCCAGCATTTCTTGTTTAAAATAAATATAGTGAAAAAACGGTTCTTCCTGCACTTTTTCCTTGTGAAGTTTTTACAAATTTTTTACAATTAGAGTGCGCTTATTTTATTGAGAACGGGAGGTTTTTTAATGTTTAAAGGTGGTATGGGTAACATGGGTAATCTTATGAAGATGGCCAGGCAGCTGCAGAAGCAGGCTGAAAAGATGAAGAAAGAGATTGAGGAGATGGAGTTTAAGGGCAGCGCTGGTGGTGTTGTTGAAGTTACTGTTAAAGGCACCGGAAGGCTTGTTAGTGTTGAAATTTCGCCTGAAGTTGTTAAAGATGGTGATGTTGAGATGCTTGGAGATATGATTGTTGTTGCTGCAAATCAGGCTATTGATAAGGCCAACGAAACGATGGAAAAAGAGATGAAGAAAATTACAGGCGGCCTTGGAATAGATCTTGGAGGTCTGTTTTGATATATCCTGAAACTCTCGGGATAGTTGTTGAGTTTTTAGCTTCCGTTCCTGGAATAAGCGAAAGGGCTGCGGAAAGGGCAGTGCTTTCACTATCTAAGCTTCCAGAGAATGATAAACTTCGGATTGTTAATGCTTTAAAAGAATTAGACAGGTTGAAATCCTGTCGGGAGTGTGGCCTTCCCTCTATGACAGATTTATGTTCTATCTGTTCAGATGATGGCAGAAATAAGTCTGTTATCTGTGTTGTAGAACAGCCAAGGGATGCTGTTTCCATTGAGAAGCTTGGGGAATTTAAGGGTGTCTATCACGTTTTGGGTGGTGTTATTTCTCCCCTTGAAAATATCGGTCCTGACGATATCAGAATAAGGGAACTTTTCGGCAGGATAAAGAAACACAACGTTAAAGAGGTAATAATAGCTCTTAATCCTACCGTTGAAGGTGAAGCAACCGCGAAGTTTATAATAGATAGGCTTACCGGAAAAAATATTAAAATATATCGTATAGCTTATGGAATACCTTACGGTGGAACTATAGATATGGCTGATGAGCTTACGTTAAAACGTTCATTTGAGGATATGAAACTTATAACCGGAGGAGACTGATGATAGAAATCAGATGGCACGCCAGAGGTGGTCAGGGAGCGGTAACCGCTTCAAAAATCCTTGCAAGTTCTGCTATTAGAGAAGGCAAGTATGCCCAAAGTGCTCCAGATTACGGTGCTGAAAGGGCAGGTGCACCTTTAAGAAGTTTCAACAGAGTTTCTGAAAATCCAATCACGCTCCACTGTCTTGTTCTGCATCCAGACATTGTAGTGGTTGTTGACCCTACACTTTTAAAAACAGTTCCAATACTTGAAGGAACTTCTGAGGATGCAGTGCTTGTTATAAATACCGATAAAACTCCTCAAGAAATAAGAAGCATGCTCAACATAGAGGGAAGAAAAATCTTCACTGTTAACGCAAGTGCAATTGCAATGGAAGAGTTTGGAAAGCCCTTCATGAACGTTCCCATGCTCGGGGCACTTGTTAAGGTCATTCAGAATCTCGTTTCTCTTGATAGTGTTAAAGAGGATATTAAAGCCACTTTTGGTAAAAAAGTCTCAAAGGAGCTTCTTGAGGCTAACCTCAGAGCCCTTGAGAGAGCTTACAAGGAGGTAAAAGGAGAATGAAAGGCTGGAAAGATTTAGAGATAGGTGCTCTTATAACAGAGCCTGGAAACAGTGCTGAGTATAAAACAGGCGAATGGCGTGCCTGGAGACCGGTTTTCAACAGAGAAAACTGTATAGACTGCATGATTTGTTGGGTTTTCTGTCCGGATAGCTCAATTATTGTTAAAGATAAGAAGGTGGTTGGTATAGATTATGACCACTGCAAAGGTTGTGGTATTTGTGCTCATGAGTGTCCTAAGAGCAAGGGAGATGATGAGTCTAAGAAGGCGCTTGTAATGAAACCGGAATATCTGTTTCGTGAGGAGGACTAATTATGGCGGTTACGATAATTGAAGAGAGAAAAGTTGTTCCCTATTCAGGTAACATGGCGGCAGCTGAAGCTTTAAGGCAGATAAACCCTGATGTTGTTGCAGCGTATCCTATTACACCTCAGACTGAGATGATGCACTTTTTTGCAGACTTTGTGGCAAATGGCCTTGTAGATACTGAATTTATTACGGTTGAAAGTGAACACAGTGCCCTTTCTGCGGTTGTTGGTGCAGCAGCAGCTGGTGCCAGAGCTATGACTGCAACAGCAGGTCCCGGCCTTGCGCTTATGTGGGAAATTTTAGGGGTTGCTTCAGGAATGAGACTTCCTGCGGTTATTGCCCTTGTAAATAGGGCTCTCTCCTCGCCTATTAACATTCACGGTGACCATTCTGATATGATGGGTGCAAGGGACCAGGGATGGATTATCCTTGTTTCTGAAAATGCTGAAGAAGAGTACGACAACCTTATTCAGGCCGTTAAGATTGCCGAAGATAAGAGAGTCAGACTGCCTGTTATGGTTGGTATGGACGGGTTTATCATTTCTCATTCTATAGAGGGTGTTTCCCTTCTTAAAGACGAAGAGGTGAGAGAGTTTGTTGGTACTCAGAGCATGTTCCATTCATTACTTGATGTTGAACATCCGACAACTCATGGTGCTATTGCTATGTCCGATTCCTACATGGAATTTAAGCGTCAGCAGAGAGAAGCCATGATGAATGCCTACAAAGTAATCAGAGAGGTTGGAGAAGAGTTTGCCGCACTCAGAGGCAAAAAGTACGAACACATTGAAGCATACAAGACAGAAGATGCTGAGTATATTCTTATAGTAATGGGTTCTGCAGCGGGTACTGCTAAGTACGTCGTTGACAGAATGAGAGAGAAAGGTGAAAAGGTAGGAATTATAAAAATCAGAACCTTCAGGCCCTTTCCTTATTATGATCTTGCTGATGCAATTGTAGCTTCAAACGCAAAGGCTATTGGTGTTATGGATAGAGCAGAAACCTTTGGCGGATACAGCGGCCCTCTCTTTGAGGAAGTCTGCACAGCCCTTTACACAAGAAACAGGTTCTATCCTATTGCGGGTCTTATCTACGGACTTGGTGGAAGAGACTGCAACATAAACCATATAGAAGAGGCGTTTGACGTTGTTAAGAGGAAGGCAGCAGGTGAAGAAGTTCCCCCTGTAACCTATCTCAATTTGAGAGTATAATAACTGATGGAGGAAATAATGGCACAGGTATCAGATAAACCGAAGTTTGTTACAAAAGGAGAGATAAAGGTTCCACCTCTTAGAGATTTAACCGATTTAAGGGAAGGTATAGCTCCGGGACACAGGTTATGTACCGGTTGTGTTGCCGGAATAATCCTTAGGCAGATGTTTATGGCTGCAGAGGCTGCTGGCTACACGCTCATAATAGCAAACGCCACCGGTTGTGTTGAAGTTTGCACATCTATCTATCCTCATACTTCATGGAAGGTTCCATGGATTCACAACGCTTTTGAAAACGCAGCCGCTACCATTTCAGGTGTTGAAGCTGCCTACAAGTCACTCAAAAGAAAGGGAATGGTTCCTTCAGATAAGAAGGTGAAGTTTGTTGCTTTAGGTGGTGATGGAGGAACTTACGACATTGGTTTCCAGTCCCTTTCTGGTGCTATGGAGAGGGGACACGATTTTATCTACGTATGCTACGATAATGAAGCTTATATGAACACTGGTATTCAGCGTTCGAGTGCAACACCAAGGCACGCTTCAACAACCACTCAGCCGGCAGGAAAAGTTATGGCGGGTAAACCTCAGCCAAAGAAGTGGATGCCGGAGATAGCTGCAGCTCATGGTATTCCATATGTTGCTCAGGCAGCACCTTCACATTTTAACGATTTTATGCGAAAATTTATGAAAGCGTTAAACACCAAGGGGCCGTCTTATCTGAATGTTTTCTGTACCTGCCCGAGAGGTTGGAGGGCAAAAGAGGAGGAGGGAATTTTGATATCAAAGCTCGCTGTAGAAACCAACTATTGGCCTCTTTTTGAAGTTGAAGATGGTAAGTGGAAAATAAATTACAAACCAAAGGAGAGAAAGCCGATAGAGGAGTTCCTCAAGAAGCAGGGAAGGTTTAAACATATGTTTAAGCCGGGAAATGAGTATCTTATAAGAGAGCTTCAGGAAGACGTTGATAAACGGTGGGAAAGGCTTCTTAAACTTGAGCAGTTATAAGGAGAGAAAAAGTGTTAAGCATCAGACCCGAAGAGGATAAAAGGCTCAGAGAGATTCTTACAGCTCTGTGTGAAGAAAGTAGAGCGAAAGTTGTATTTTTGATAGACAAGGCGGGTCAGCTTATAAGCCGGAGTGATGCTCCGGCTTATACTTCAAACGATATTACGTTTGCATCGCTTACCGCTGGTAACGTTGCAGCTTCTGAAGCACTTTCAAAGTTACTTGGTGATAAAACCTTGAATCATGCTTTTACGGAAACAGAAGATGAAGGTATTTATATGTCTCTTCTTGATGGAAAGTTAATTCTTGTAATAATTTTTGAAAAGTTTGCTTCAAATTTAGGTATAATTCGTGTTAAATTGAAAAAATATAGGCCTATTCTTGAGGAAATAATACGCAAAATAGAGAGAAAATCTAAGCAGGAAGAGCAGATAGGTAAAGAGATTAACTTCGAAGACATAGATATTGACGATTTATTTGAATAAAGGAAGGCGGAGACAGTAAATGCCACTAATAAATTTTGCGACCAAAGAGATTAACTGTAAAATTGTTTATTACGGACCGGGATTGAGTGGTAAAACAGCAAATATTAAGTGGATTTATGACCATATAAGACCGGAAAACAAAGGTGAACTGATTACCCTTGCCACGGAGACAGAGAGAACGCTTTTTTTTGATTTTGTTCCGATAGAGGTTGCCACTGTTAAAGGTTTTAAGGTCAGATTTCATCTTTACACGACGCCAGGGCAGATTATTTACAAGATAAGTAGAAAGCTTATTTTGAAAGGTGTTGATGGGATTGTTTTTGTTGCCGATTCTCAGGAAGAGAGACACGATGCTAATCTTGATACACTTGATGATATGCTTAACAATATGAAGGAGCTTGGAATTAAGTTTGAGGAGACGCCACTTGTTTTTCAATATAACAAAAGAGATCTGCCCAACATCTTGCCTGTAGAGGTTTTGAGGAGGGATTTGAATAGGTGGAACTATCCTGACTTTGAAGCTATTGCTATTAGAGGTGTTGGTGTTATAGAGACCTTCAAAGAGATAACGAAGCTTGTCGTTCAAAAATTGAAGAAATGAAATTGACGGTTAGAGATATTTTCAAACTAAAGGCTGAAGAAGTTTTCTCTATCTTCTCTGATGTTTTTAAAATAAAGCTTTCCTTTTCAGGCCGCTTTATTGAGACCTGTGCTATCTTAAATGCAAAGAGTGGAAAGTGTCCTTCTGACTGTAAGTTTTGTGCCCAATCGAAAGAGAGTAAGGCTAACATAAAGATATATCCTCTCCTATCTGAGAAAGAGATGTACGATGCTGCTGTTTCAATGCTTTCAAAAGGTGTTGATAGATTCAGTTTTGTGTGCAGTGGTATAAAACCTACAAAAGAAGAGATTAAAAGAATAGGAAATGTTGCTGAAAGGATAAAAGCGGACTTTCCATCTGCTAAGTTATGTGCCTCTTTAGGTCAGCTTGATAGAGAGGCACTTATCTATCTAAAGGAAAGTGGAATTGACAGGTACCATCACAACCTTGAAACTTCAAAGGAATTCTACCCTTACGTTTCATCTGTTCAAAAGTGGGAAGATAGATATGGAACGGTAGCAAGGGCTAAGGAGATCGGTTTTTCTGTTTGTAGTGGGGGTATTTTTGGACTCGGGGAATCGTCGGAGGATATCCTTTCTCTATTAAGCTCTTTAAAGGAACTGGAAGTTGATTCTATACCATTAAATTTTCTTTATCCTATAAAAGGCACTAAATTTGAGTATAATAATTTCTTGACACCTCTTAAAGTTTTGCGGATAATTTTCGGTATAAGGGTATTTTTCCCTGACACTGTTATTCGTATATGTGGAGGTCGGGAGTACAATCTTGGCGAGCTGCAGTCTTTTGCAGTTGCGGTTGTAGATGGTCTTATGGTAGGGAATTATCTTACTACGAAGGGAAGAGTTTTAAAGGATGACGCTATGCTTATCAGAGATTTAGGACTTGTTAGTGGTCTAAAAAATCTTGCTTGATTGTGATAAAATGAGGATGCATCTCTAAGTTGTGCTATAATTTGCATGTTTAGTAAACAAGTTTATTAGAAGTTTTTGAATATATGTAACTAAAACAGGACAGGGAGTAGAAGAATGAGGATAGGGAGAGTTTTAGTAGCCTTCATGATTGGTATGGTGATGGGGGGAAGTGCCTCTCTTGCGGCTGAGTGTGGTGGAAAAGGTTATACGGGCACAGATAGTTCTTATTGTTTAAAGTGTCATAAGCCTTGTGTAACCTCTGTTCTCTGTAAAGGTGAACCTAAAGAGTGTGTTCATGTTCCATCATCTTTTCCCCTTGCTAACGGTCAGGTTACATGCGTTACCTGCCACGATATGAGTGGAAAAGAGTCAGATATGTTTCTTAGAGGTAACGTTGCAAAGAATCAAGCGCTTTCTTTTTGTTTAAACTGCCACAGTAAGGAGTGTTATGCAAAGTTTAATCCTCACGAAGGTATGTGGCTTTATTCGGGTAAGAAGCTAAGGCAGACGTGTGCTTACTGTCATGGAAAGGATAATTCGGCGGATCCAAGGAAGGTTTGTGTTGGATGCCACACCAAAAATCCACATCCCGGTGCTCTTGAGCACGTAGGACAGAAGTGTGAAGTTGCAAATCTTCCATCAGTTAATGGAAGAATCCATTGTATTACATGTCACAATCCACACCCGACTTCATTTGACAAACACGAAGGTAAACTTCTATCAGGAGTTGGGGAAGAGGTGGCAAAGGCAGACTTTGAAGCCACACTCAAAACCATTTCATTCAGGAATCTTGAACATGTTGAGTTTAAGAATGATCCCCGTCAGCTTATGAGGATGGAGACGGAAAATGGAAAACTTTGTTTAAACTGTCATAAAGATATTCCGAATAACTGAAGGTGTTTTTAGCTTTATAAAAGCCCGCTTTAAAGCGGGCTTTTTCTTTTTTGCTAACAGATTTAACGGAAACCGTGTATAATAAGTCCTTGATTTTAGCCGTACTGTGGGAGTGAGATATGAAAAATTTGAAGTGGAGAATACTGGTTATTTTTGCAGTTCTTTTATGTGCTGTTTATGTTAGCTTAACTAAAAAGGTGAATCTTGGACTTGACCTTCAGGGCGGAACACACCTTGTTCTCCAGGTTGATACAGAGAAAGCACTTGAAGATGAAACCTCTTCGTATATGAGGGAAATAAAAACGTTGCTTCAAAAGGAGAATATTCCTGTTCTTGATATTAAAAGAGAAGGTACTTCTATTTCAATTGAATTACTTGATGCTGATAAGGTTTCTCAGGCTGAGAAGTTATTAAGTAAAGATTATGGAGACATATTTGATATTAAAGAAGCAGGTAATTCTACAATAAAACTTTCAATGAAAAATTCTTATAAACAGAAAGAAGTTGATAGACTTTGTAATCAGGCGCTTGAAACGATAAGAAACAGAATTGACGAGCTTGGCGTTGCTGAGCCAGTTATTGTGAGGAGCGGTAAAGACAGGATAATAGTTGAACTTCCAGGTGTTAAAAATCCAGATAGGGCTAAAAAGATACTTGGACGGGTTGCAAAGCTTGAGTTTAAACAGGTTATTGATGTTGCACCTTCAAAAGAGGAGCTTTTAAAGAAGCTTGGCGGAAAGGTTCCGTCTGATGAACAAATCCTTGTTCAGGAGATTAAGAAAAACGGTAAAGTTGTTAACAGGATGTATTATCTTGTGAAAAGAGAACCTATCCTGACGGGTGCTTATTTGAAAGATGCCTATCCGAGTGTTGATGAATACAACATGCCGGCCGTAAGTTTTGAACTTAAGAGTCAGGGTGCAAAGATTTTTGAGCAATATACAGCTTCTCACATAGGAACAAGACTTGCTATTGTTCTTGATAATAAGGTTCAATCAGCACCTGTTATCCGTTCTCAGATTGGCGGAAGGGGTCAAATAACAGGACAGTTTACGTATCAAGAAGCAAAAGATCTCGCTATTGTTTTAAGGGCCGGTGCACTTCCTGCACCTGTAAAGATTATAGAGGAGACTACCATAGGACCATCTCTCGGTCATGAATCTATCTCTAAAGGTATTAAATCTGCTATCGCTGGTTTAGTAATTGTTATGGTGTTTATGGTAGTTTATTATAAGTTTTCTGGTTTTGTAGCCGATGTTGCTCTTATGATGAATGTTATTCTTCTGTGGGCTCTTCTTGCACTTCTCGGGGCAACGCTGACACTTCCAGGTATAGCAGGTTACATCCTGACAATAGGTATGTCTGTTGACGCTAACGTTATTATTTTTGAGCGTATAAGAGAGGAGCTAAAGAAAGGCCGTTCCCTTATATCTGCTGTTGAGGTTGGATTTTCTTCTGCCTGGGGTACAATTCTTGATGCCAATGTAACAACACTTGCCTCTGCGGCAGTTCTTTTCCAGTTTGGAACAGGGCCGATTAAAGGTTTTGCCGTAACACTTTCACTTGGTATTCTCTGCAGCATGTTTACTGCTGTTTTTGTTACAAAAGTTATTCTTGATGTAATAGTTAAATACAAACCTCAACTTTTTAGCATCTAAGGAGTAAAAAAGTATGGAAAGAGAGTTTGATTTTATAGGAAAGAGATATATAGCTTATGCGATTTCCCTTCTTTTGATTGTAGGAACCTGGGTTTATGGTCTTTATAAGGGGCCTCGTTTTGGTATTGACTTTACCGGTGGTGTTTTGGTTCAGGTAAAAGTTGAAGGGAGTGTGAATGCCGAAAAATTGCGGGAAATTTTCAAGAAAACGGATATAGGAAACGGTATAACGGTTCAGCAGATTCAAACGGGAAATGAGTACATTTTGAAAGTTCCTGCTGCCAATAATGTTAACCGTATTGTTGAAGAAATAAAGACAACGTTGACAGGTAAACTTAAAGATAAAGTTCAGATTTTGAGAGTTGAGATGATAGGTCCTGCGGTGGGAAAAGAATTGAAAGAAAAAGGACTGCTGGCGGTTCTTTATTCATTTATTGCCATTCTGATATATGTAGCATGGAGATTTGAACCGGTTTTTGCCGTTACCTCTGTTTTAGCCCTTTTTCACGATGCTCTTATTACTGTAGGTTTTCTTATGGTTACAGGAAGAGAATTTAATCTTCCTGTTGTTGCTGCTATCCTTACGGTCATAGGTTATTCTATCAATGATACGATTGTTGTCTTTGACAGAATAAGGGAAAATATGCAAATATATAAAAATTCAAAGCCTTTTGAAGAGCTTGTAAATGAGAGCATTAATCAAACCCTTTCAAGAACAATAATAACTTCTCTTACGACATTCTTTGTTGTTCTCTGTCTCTTTTTGTTTGGCGGTAGTACTATAAATAACTTTTCATTCGCACTTCTTGTCGGAATCATAACAGGTACCTATTCATCTATATTTATAGCAAGTTCCCTTGTTGTTGATTGGTACAGGATAAGAAAGAGGAAATGAAGGTTCTGCATAGGTATGTTTTAAAAGAGATTTTACGTCTTTTTTTACTGCTCTTCGTCGTGTTTATTTTGATAGTGATTATGAACCGTGCCTCTTTTATAGCTGAAACGGTACTTGGATACGGGATACCTGTTTCTTCTCTCTTTGTTATTCTCTTTAAAATGGTGCCTTCATTTTTGGGCCTTCTGATACCTATGTCTCTAACATTTGCCGTTTTGATAACTTTCTTCCTTATGAGCGGTAGAAACGAAATAGTAGCGATGAAAGCTTGCGGTATAAGTGTAGCGGAACTGCTTAGGCCAATCTTTTTGATTTCCTCTATTCTTACATTAATCAGTTTTGTCTCTGTTATGTTTGTGATGCCGGCCAGTAATGTGTCTATAAAAAAGCAGATACAGGAACTTGTCAGAAAGAAGCTTTCGTTGAGTATAACACCCGGCAGTTTCACTTCAAATTTTCCCGGTGTAACGTTTTATGCAGAGAAAGTTTTTCCTGAAAGAGGGATTCTTGGAGATTTTATGGTTTCTGTTAATAGAAAAAATGAAAAAATAACAATCTTTGCCAGTTATGGCAGGATAAGGACAGAGAATGGGACGGTATATCTTGATATTAAAGACGGTGTTGGGCAGTTTCTTGACTGGAATAGACCTCAAAATTTAAAGCTTCTCCGTTTTAAATCATACACGCTTATTGTTTACAGATTTGCAGGTGGTGAGTCGTTTTCCTCATCAAAGTATTTAAATATGTTTGCTCTGTTAAACAGATGGCGTCTTGATGATAAAGTGGAGTTTTTTAAAAGGCTATCAATAGCTTTAACGCCTCTAATTATGGGACTTTTATCATTTACGATAGCTGCTTCAATACCGAGAGGTTCTATAGGGACGGCGGTTCTTCTTGGGCTATTTATGATAGTTTCCTATTATGTTTTATATACTGTTGCCAAGAAAGTGGCAATAAAGTCGGGACTTTTCGCTCTGCCTCTTGCCGTTGATTTTATATTCGCTTTTATGTTTTTTGTGTTTCACCGCAGAGTTGTTTCGGAAACTTATGTAAAGTAGGTGGTGAATGTTTAAGAGGTTAGATGTTTATGCTTTTAAAAGGGTGTTGAAATACTTTTTGCTTGTCTTTTCTGTTCTTATTATTCTTTTTCTTATTATAGATTTTGTGGGCAGGGTGGATCAGGCTGGCGGAGGTCATTTGAAAGATGTTCTTCTTTTGGTTTTGTCGAGACTTCCTATTTATACCGTTAGAATGCTTCCTGTAGCTGTTCTCGTTTCTGTCATGGTTACCGTTGCCGATTTTTCATCAACAAGTGAGCTTCTTGTAATTAAATCTTTAGGAATAAGTCTTTACAGATTTTCTCTTCCATTTATCGTTTTTTCTTTTATAGTTTCAGTTTTTGCTTTTTCTGTTGAGGAGGTGGTCGTTCCTGCCGCTGCAAAGGTGGAAAAGCAGCTTCTGATAAGTTCTGGGAAGAGAAAACCGCTAATTATTGGAGCACAGATATGGAGTAAGCTGGATGATAAGTTTATCTCTATTGAGAAATTAAATTTTGCTGACGGTGAAGGGAAGCATTTCTCTATGATTAAATTAAACTCTGATTTTAAGCCTGTAGTCAGGACAGATGCTTTAGGTATTAAATATTTGGGCAACAACGAGTGGATGCTAAAAGATGTTTATGTGAGAGATTTTTCAAAAAATTTGTTCCATTACTTTGAAGAATTGAAGGTTAATTTGAAAATTTCACTTAAGGGTCTGAAGGTCTATTCTGCTGATCCGGAAAAGATGGAACTCTTTTCTCTTATCAGGATGATAAAGCATCTTAAGGCTCTTGGTTACAACATTACTACCTATGAGGTGGAACTTTACAACAAAATAGCTCTACCTCTTGTTTCCATTGTAGTTGCTTTGATAGGCATTCCACTTGGTGCTTTTAACCCCCGGAATCAAAAGGGGTATACGGCGGCTGTTGCCATTGGTATTACAGTTTTAATGTGGATTACAATTTCATTTTTTAACAGTCTTGGCAAAAGTGGTGTTCTACCTCCTCTGTATGCCAGCTTTGCTCCAGAGGCTATATTCTTTTCCCTGGGTCTGATACTCTTTTCAAGGAGCCATACTTGATGTTTGATTTTAAAAGGGCAGCTTACGCACAGAAGATTTTAAGAAGGCAAATAAAGTTATGTCCTCTTAAAAAGCCCGTGAAGTTGGTTGGGGGATGTGATCTCACCTTCCTGAATCCCTTTAAAACGCCAACGACAGGTATAGCTGCTTTTGTTATTTTGAGATATCCAGAGCTTGAGGTTGTGGAAAGAGTGTATGCGATAGGTGAAGTTAATATTCCGTATGTTCCTGGATTTTTAGCTTTTAGAGAGATACCTCTTCTTTTGAAGACTTTTCGCATGATAAAAGAAAAACCGGATGTTGTTATTGTTGATGGTCACGGTATCGTTCATCCAAGAGGTCTTGGAATTGCTGCCCATCTTGGTGTTGTACTCGGTGTGCCGGCAGTTGGGTGTGCAAAGAAACCTCTCTTTGGTGTGTTTAAATTTCCAGGCGAAAAAAAGGGGGATTTTACTTATATTTATGATAAATACAGTGATAAAAAATTGGGTGTGGTTTTAAGAACGAAGGACAAAGTTAAACCTGTTTATGTTTCACCTGGTAATTTAATTGATATTGAAGGTGCCCGAAATCTTGTTCTTTCATCTATTACTAAATACAGATTACCGGAACCAACTCGTCTTGCTCACAATTTTCTTAAAGAGATCAGGCAAAAATTTTAAGTCGGAACCAATTTAAATTTTATTAATAATCAAAATATTAAACTTATATAACGCCATCTTGTAATTTTAAACTAATGATATAAATTATTCTTATTAGAAAAAGCAGGTTGGAGGAGGATTTTATGGAGAAAAAACGGGAAGGGATTGTTTTAGTTACCGTTTTAGGGGTTATTGCTGTTTTGTCTGTTGCAGGTGGAATTGCAGGTTATGTCATTACTAAAGAAACCAAGGGTACAAGGACGACGAAAGATGCACAGCAGGCATTACTTGCTGCTGAGGCAGGTGCTCAAAGAGCCATATCCCGTATTAAATGGGAAGGGAACTTTTCTGCCTTTTCTGGAAGTTTAGGTAATTCAGGTTACAATGTCTCGGTAGTTTATAATCAGACGACGGGAAAAGGAGAGATTATTGCGACCGGTGCCTTTAACAGTGCCAGCAGGCGTGTTGTTGTGAATTTCTGGACTTCGGGGGCATTTTCTTCGTTTGCTGCAAAAGATAATTTCACGATGGATTATCTTTCAATGGATGAACCTTTCCCCGATATTACCTCTTTCAGGACGGGTGGACAGTTTAAAACTTCTCCAGGTAACAGTCTTGAATTTAACGGGACGGCCTATAACGCCACTTTTATCTCTAAGTCGCCCACGCTTGGGGAAAATGTTACTCTTAAACCTTTTACAGGTGGTGCTTCTGTTCCATTTGTTCCTTCAGTTACAGATACGGTGTTTAATTCGGGAACCTGTGATTATACGGATGTGACGAGAGTGCAGGGAGATAAGGTTTATTTTTCAAATGGAACTTCTTTGACTTTTACAGATATAACCGGAGATGGGACAGTTGTTCTGTGTAATACCAACGGAGGTATAGAGTCTAACGGGATAAGTTATACAGGTGACCCTGTGGTGGTTTACGCTAAAGATGACATAGATATTACAGGTAGCCAAGGTCATAGATTTAGGGGAGGTGAAACAGAAGTTACCTATGTTTCCCTTGATGGTGATATAAAGGTGGATGAACAGATACGTCTTGGTTGTGGTCACTGGAAGAGAAGTGGTAACAGGACAGCTGGATTGATAGCACTTAATGGTGATGTTGAGTTAAACGCTCCGATAAATATAAGAGGCAAAGGGTACGATTACAATGTTCTTATCTACGCGGGTGGGAACATTACTGGAAGTCCGTCAAATTCTACTTTGAGGAGAGGAGGTCATGGTGGCTGCATGGGTAATGCCCTGATAAATGTGATGGAAAAGAACTGCGGCAGCTGGGGTTCTTCAAATGTAACAAATGGGAATATAATGATAGCTGCTAAAGGCGCTATAGACCTTGGTGATTGGAATGTTCTTTCTCTTTCTCATAAAGGGGGAAGAGGAGGAAGTATATCTGAAAACATTAATCTTCTGCTATGGTCAAATGGTGACATGAATCTTGGTTCTCTTGATCTTGAGGTTTCTTCAAGAGGTGGACACGGAAGGCGCTGGCTTGCGGAGAACGGTAATCTTGTTACGCTCGGTATATTGACGGGTGGTAAGTTAAATGTAGGGGATCTAATACTAAGCGGAGCTGTTGCCGGTATTTCCGAAGAGGAAATTGACAAGTGGATTGCTCTTCTTTCAAACGGAACAGCTGCAACGGATGATCCGGAACTTTACCTTCTTGAGCAGTTTGCAGACCAGCTTCAGAACGGTGTTGGAAAATATGATTTAATTATAGGTAATTGGAAGTATTATTGATGGTTGATACAGTTTTTTCATAATGCGGCAACCCTCTGGTTGTCGCATTTTTATTTTGTTTCTTAATAACTCGTGTAATCTTTAATGTTTTCAGTAATATTATTTATCAATTCTTGACATAATATCAAAATTTCCTTATACTAACTGTGTCTCAATTCCCCAACAGGAGGGTATGATGAACTTTCAGCTTGAAAAGGCGAAAATCCTTCCGAAGGAAAACCTTTCACCATTTTTAGAAGGGGTCAGGCAGTTCGGAAGGCTCATTGCGCCGGTAAAAAAGAAAGAGAAGTATGTCTTCTCTGAAATTGATGATGTCTCAAAGGTGGAAACGGACTATGTCAGGACGATTCTGCCACCCAAGAAGTTTATCCTCGGATATTTGAGGGAGCGGTTTGAGTACAGTCCTGAAAAAATGGAATTTGTTGAAAACTTTAAGCCGCAGCCTCAGGTAATTTTCGGGGTGCACTCCTGCGATCTTCACGGTATCGCCATTCTTGATGCGGTATACCTTAAGGGTGAAAATCCTGATCCACGCTATCTTGCGGCAAGAAAAGAGACCATTTTGATAGGTATTTCCTGTGTTCCGGATGATGATTGCTTCTGTATCTCTACCGGAACAGCTTTTCCTGATGGTACCAGCTGGGACCTTTTCTTTACCGATATTGGAGATAGCTACTTTGTTTCCATAGGAAGTGTTAAAGGTGATGAGATTATCCACTCTTTAGATTCTCTGTTTAGGGATATTTCTAAAAAGGAGCTTTCTCTCTATAAAAAGGTTACTGCAGAGAAAAAACACCTGTTTAAGGAAAAGAATATTCCTGATCTTGAAAGAATTACTCAGGTTATTGAGCTTGAGTATGATTCTGAGATCTGGGAAGAAGAGGCAGAGAGGTGTTTTAGCTGCGGTACATGTACAAATACCTGTCCAACCTGTTTCTGTTACACCAGCGTTGATATGCCTTCAATAGATGGAAAGGTGGTTACGCGGATAGAGTTTATAACTTCCTGTCAGTATCCATACTATTCTCTTGTTGCAGGTGGACACAGGTTCCATGAAAACACTAAGGAGCGCTTCAGGAACCGCTACTATCACAAGTTTGTCGGTTATCCTTATCAGATTGAAAGGTTTGGGTGTGTCGGTTGTGGTAGATGTCAGCATGAATGTCCTGCAGGTATAAGAATTGTTGATACACTTAAAAAACTGAGAGGAGCGGGAGATGAAGAAGAGTTTGGAAAAGTTACTAACGATATCCACAGTGCATGATCCTTTTAAACCTCAAAAGGTCAGGATTACAGATATAGAGGATCTTGCACCTGATCATAAGAAGTTTTCCTTTGTGTTTGTTGAAGAGGAACTTAACGAGAAGTGGAGTCACAAGCCAGGTCAGTTTGTTATGTTAACTGTTCCAAAGGCCGGTGAGATTCCGATTTCTATTTGTTCTTCACCTACCAGAAAGGGAACTATAGAACTGACTGTAAGAAAAGTTGGAAGAAAAACGGAAGTTCTTCACAGCATGAAGTGTGGTGACATTTTAGGTTTGAGAGGTCCTTATGGCAATTCTTTCCCTGTTGACCTTATGGAAGGTCACAACGTTCTGATTATTGCCGGTGGTCTTGGTATGGCACCACTTCGTTCCCTTGTCTGGTACATCCTGGACAAGAGGGAGAAGTACAAAGAGGTTTATCTGCTTTACGGAACAAGAAACTATGAAGCGGTTCTTTATAAGGATGAGCTTAGAAGATTAAATGAGAGAGATGATATTAAGTGTCTCTACATACTTGATAGGGTGGAAACGGAAGAGGATAAAGCCTGGACAGAAAGAGAAGGACTTATTACCTCTTTAATTTCAGAGGTTAAACTTGATCCTGCCGATACTTATGTGGCCGTTTGTGGACCACCTGTGGCCTATAGATTTATTGGAGCTGAACTTATAAAGAATGGCTATCAGGAGAGTAAAGTATTCGTTTCTCTTGAGAGAAAAATGGAATGTGGTGTAGGGAAGTGTGGTCACTGTCAGGTGGGTTACAAGTTTACGTGTGTTGACGGTCCTATCTTTCCACTCTGGGATACGAAAAATCTACCAAAAATGATTTAAGAGGTGCGGTATGGCAAAGCCAAAGATTGGAATAATGTATCTTACAAGCTGTGCTGGATGTCAGTGTGAGATACTTAACTACGAAGAGGCACTCTTAAAGCTTTTAGATCTAACAGAGATTAAGTATTTTCCTATAGGTAGCAGTGCCAATACACTTGATGAAGAACTTGATGTTCTTTTTGTTGAAGGTTCTGTTTCTTCTTCCCTTGATGAAGAAATGGTCAAAAAGGGGAGGGAAAAGGCGAAAATTCTCGTTGCAATAGGAACATGTGCCTGCTTTGGTGGCATTCAGGCGAACAACAATGATGTACCGCTTGAAGAGTTATTGGAAACTGTTTATGGCACGACGGATATGCCGTTTGAAATTACTCACGCAAGACCTGTTGAAGAAGTTGTAAAGGTTGACTATTCTCTACCGGGATGCCCTGTTGATGGAAAGCAGTTTGTCTATGCGGCTGCATTTCTGCTTAACGGCGTGAAGCCGTTCTTCCCGAAAATGGCAGTCTGTTACGAATGCAAACTTTCAGAAACTGAATGTAGAACACTGCAAGGTCTTTTCTGTCTTGGCCCTATTACAGCAGCAGGCTGTGGAGCGCCATGTACATCAAAAGGGCTTGGTTGTCAGGGTTGCCGTGGTGATCACGATGCACCTAATTACAGGGAGATGGTTGAAGTTCTTTCTGCGAGAGGCCTTAAAGGTAAAGATTTGATTAACTTTATGAAAGTTTTCCGCGGCAACTACCTGAAAGAAAAACTAAAAGATGCAGGGGTTGAATGATGAAGAAAGAGATAAAAGTAGATCACTTAACAAGGGTTGAGGGCCATGGTGCCATAGAGATAATCCTTGAAGGTGATAAGGTAAAAGATGTTAAGGTAAGGATAACTGAAGGACCGAGATTTTATGAATACACCGTAAGAGAGAGACTCTGGACAGACATTCCAAAGGTTGTTTCAAGAATATGCGGTATCTGTTATGTCTCTCACCGTATAGCTTCTGTAAGAGCTATTGAGGATGCTTTTGACGTGACAGTACCGGAGCCAATAAAGCTTTTAAGAAGACTGCTCATCGTTGGCGAATTTTTTGAAAGTCACGCTCTCCACGTTTACTTCCTGGCACTTCCTGACTACATGGGATACGATTCTGCCCTCGCTATGGCAAAAGAGTATCCAAACGTTGTTAAGCGTGCATTTAAGATGAAAAACCTGGGTAATACTATAATGAAAACGATTACAGGTAAGCATTTTCATGGTGAAAACATCATTCCCGGTGGATTTGCTACCTATCCAACGAAAGAAGAGCTGTTGGCTCTAAAAGAGCAGCTTGAAGACGTTATCGTGGATGTAGAAGATACCGTTAAGCTCTTTGATTCCCTTGACTATCCGGAGCTTAATGATCCGCCAATTCTTCAAATGGCAATATCAAAGGATAAGCTTGCCTTCGTTGGTAATGAAATGTACCTCTCAGATGGAACGGTATTTACTAAAAATGAATTTGAAATGTTTGTGACAGAAACTTTTAATGGATATTCTATGGCCAAGCAGTCAACTATAGAGGGAAAACCGTTTCTCGTTGGACCTCTTGCAAGAATTAATCTTCACATTGACTCTCTCAGACCTAAAACCAAAGAGATTGTGAAAAAAATGAGAATTAAGTTTCCTTCCAATAATAGTTTGCATCAGAATGTTGCGAGGACAATTGAGCTTTTAGAACTTGTTCAAGAAGGAATAGAGCTTATAGATGCAATACTTGCCGATTATCCTTCAGTTTCAAGGGTTGACGTTAAACCCAAAGCGGGAACCGGTTTTGGACTTAAAGAAGCACCGAGGGGTACTCTTTACCACAAATACTCTTTTGATGAAAACGGCAGGTGTACCAATGCCAACATAATTACACCGACGGCACAGCTTCAGGCGAACATGGAGAAAGATTTAAAGTCTCTTGCTGATAGGCTCTCATCAGAGGATGAAGCTACTATTAAAAAATATGCAGAGATGATGATAAGGGCTTATGACCCTTGCATTTCTTGTTCTGTTCACATGTTCGGTGCTAAGTTTGAAACGCTGAAAGTTGTTCGCCTGTAAAGGTTTTCTTTGTTAACTGTTGAGCCCCCTCTTAAAGGGGGCTTTTCTTTTTGAAATGGTAAAATCAAATAGGGACTAAAAGGTGTGGAGGTCTTATGGACACTGCCATTAGGATTTTTTACTATATTGCAAAAGCCTTCTTTTTCGTAGCTTTTCTCTATCTTTCATTTATTATCCTTCTAAGGATTTATTGGGGATTTAAGTCCAGAAGAATGAAGGGGAAACCTCTTCCAGTACTTGACGGAGAGTTTGCCCGTCTGAAAAAAGGAAAAGGACTTGTCTATTTCTACTCGCCTACATGTCAGCCGTGTAAGGCAATGGAACCCATTATAAAAAAGCTTGTTAAAGATGCGAAAGTAAAGGTTGTTAGGATAAATGTCAATGAAAAGCCGGAATTTGCAAGGAAGTTTGGGATTCTTGCTACGCCTTCAGAAATTTTAGTTAAAGATGGCAAAATCGTGAAGGTTATTCTCGGGCCCGCGACTGAAGGAGATATAAGAAAAGGGTTGGAGCTATGAAAATAACGTTCTGTGGAGCAGCACAGGTTGTTACGGGGAGCTGTCATCTTGTAGAGACTGAAAAAACGAAGTTCCTTCTTGACTGTGGCCAGTTCCAGGGTGGTGTAGAGCTTGAAAACCTTAACTATACGTTTCCTTTTAATCCTTCTGACGTTAGTTTTGTGATTCTTTCCCACGGACATCTTGATCACTGCGGTCGTCTTCCGCTGCTTGTTAAAAAGGGTTTTAAGGGAAAGATATATGCGACTTCCGGGACGATAGACATTGCAAGGCTTATACTGATGGATGCTGCTCAGGTTCAGGAAGAGTCGATAGAAACAGTTAATAGAAAGAGATTGAGGGAAGGGTTGCCTCCTGTTGAGCCGCTCTTTGTTCTTGATGACGTTTTTGATGTGTTTGACTTTTTTGAGCCAATTCCTTACGGTGAGTGGGTTGAAACAGGTAATGTCAGATTTAGGTTTAGGGACGCAGGACATATTCTCTGTTCATCTTTTGTAGAGATAGAAATTGAAGGAAAAAGAGTCATCTATTCTGGAGATCTTGGAAATAAAGGAAAACCGTTTGTTCCTGATCCTTCTTATCCCGAAAAGGCGGATGTTCTGATTGTTGAGTCAACTTACGGAAACAGGGTTCATAAATCGATTGAAGAGTCTGTTGCTGAACTTAAAGAGGCGATAGTTGACACGTTTAGAAGGGGCGGTGTTGTTCTCATTCCTTCTTTTGCACTTGAACGGGCTCAGGATATTCTCTACTTTTTGAAACTTTTTATAGAGAGAGGCGAAATTCCAAGGTGTAAGGTTTTCCTTGATAGCCCTCTTGCCATTTCTATTACGAGAACTTTTAAACGTCATAGAGAGTGTTTTGATAAAGATACACTTGAACTTTTTAAGAAAGGGGATCCGTTAAATTTTTCCGGTTTAACGTTTACGCGAACCGTTGAGGAATCAATGAAGATAAATAACGTTAAGTCAAATGCCATCATAATTGCCGGTAATGGCATGTGCACTGCCGGCAGGATTGTTCACCATTTGAGACACCATCTCTGGGATAGAAGCAGTTCCATAGTTTTTATTGGTTATCAGGCGGAAGGGACAACGGGAAGGGAAATTGTTGAAGGAAAGAAAAAGGTAAAGGTTTTTAACGAGTACATAAAGGTAAATGCAAAAGTTTACACTATTAACGGTTTTTCTTCTCATGCCGATAAACCGCAGCTTATTGATTGGATAAAAAAGGGTGTAAAAAAAGATACCCAAATTGTTCTTGTTCACGGTGAAAAAGAGGTGATGAAGGACTACAGTGAGGCTATATTAAAAGGTACAGGGATAAAGCCGGTTGTTCCAGAACTTTATGAAACTGTAACCTTCTAAAGGAAGGCAAAAATGAAAAATAAAGAACTTGCCAGGATATTTGATGAGTGGGCGGATATCTTAGAATTTAAGGGGGATAATCCCTATCATATAAGAGCTTACAGAAATGCGGCAAGAATAATAAATGACCTATCAGAGGATATAGAAGTACTTGCAAAAGAAGGAAAACTTTCTTCTCTGCCAGGCATAGGAAAGCGCCTGCAGGCAAAGATTCTTGAGTTTTTGAAAACGGGAAAGATTGAAGAGTTTGAAAAGCTTAAGACGGAAGTTCCTGATACGATTTTCACACTTCTTGACATTCCTGGAGTCGGTCCAAAAACGGTTAAACTTCTCTACGAAAAGCTTGGTGTAAGAAGCCTTGAAGACTTAAAAAGGGCGATAGAACAGGGAAAACTCTACACGCTTCCAGGTTTTCGTGAGAAGAAGGTTCAGAAAATAAGAAAAGGTATAGAGCTTCTTGAGAAGTCTCACGGCAGGATTTTGCTTGGTGTAGCGGTGTTTATCGTTGACAGGATAGTGGAACAGCTTAAAAGTCAGGCGTTTGTTGAACATATATCTGTTGCTGGCTCTACGAGGCGCATGAAGGAGACAGTTGGGGATATAGATATTCTTGCAACTGGTAAAAACCTTGAGATTATTGAAGCTTTTGTTTCCCTTCCAAACGTGAAGGAGATTCTCTGGAAAGGGACAAAGAAAGCAACGATAATTGTTGAAGAGGGCGAGCAGGTTGATTTAAGGGTAACAGAACCGGATTGCTACGGTGCAGCACTTCAATATTTTACAGGTTCTCGTGCCCATAACATTCATCTTAGAACTATATGCGTTAAGAATGGCCTTAAACTCAACGAATACGGGCTTTTTAGAGGTGAAGAGAGAATTGCAGGTAAAACGGAAGAGGAGATATACTCTGCTCTCGGTATGGATACGCCACCACCGGAAATAAGAGAAGATACGGGAGAGATAGAGGCGGCTTTTGAACATAAGCTTCCAGACCTTGTAGAACTTTCTGAAATAAAGGGTGATCTTCATGTTCATTCAAACTGGTCAGACGGTGCTTCTAAAATTGAAGATTTAATAGATGAAGCTCTGAAGAGAGGATATAAATACATAGCGATTACAGATCATTCAAAGTCTCTGAAAATAGCTTCTGGGCTTTCAGAAGAAGACCTTATGAGGCGAAACTACGAAATAGACAGGTGGAATGAAAAATTGAACGGTAAACTTGTTCTCTTGAAAGGTACGGAGGTGGACATACTGCCTGACGGAAGGCTTGACTATGATGATGAAATTTTGAAAACGCTTGATTTTGTCGTTGCTTCTGTTCATTCCCGCTTTAACGAAGATAATACAGAAAGGATACTGAAGGCTATAGAGAATCCTTACGTCAACGTTATAGGTCATCCAACCGGAAGGGTTATAGGGGCAAGGGAAGCTTATCCTCTTGACCTTGAAAAGATATTTAAAACCGCTGCGGAGACGGGAACGGCACTTGAGATAAACTGTTACTACAACAGACTTGACCTTAAAGATTCAAACTGCCGTCTTGCCAAAAGATCTGGTGTTAAGTTTTCCCTTGGTACCGATGCTCACCACAGAGACCATATGTGGATGATGAAACTTGGCGTTGGAACGGCACGGAGGGGTTGGGTTGAGAAGAAAGATGTCATTAACACTTTAAACATAAAAAGACTAAAAGAGTTTGTTATGGCGAAAAGGAAGAAATTTGGTGTGGCTTAAAGGGAGGTATGTATGTTCATTCTCAAGGCTTCTGAAATGGGAATTATGGATAGGGAGACAATAGAGGGTGTTGGTATTCCAGGTGTTGTTCTTATGGAGAATGCTGCCCGTGGTGTTGTTTCTGTTATAGAAAAGAGAGTTCCCGGAAGGAAAGCGGTTGTTATCTGCGGCAGAGGAAATAACGGTGGTGATGGTCTTGCAGTTGCCAGGAATCTCATAGGTCACGGTTACGACGTAAAGATTTTCCTTCTGTCTGAACCTGATAGTTTAAAGGGGGATGCTAAAGTTAATTATGATATTTTAAGGGGCATGAAAGTTCAGGTTGCCTCCGTTTTAAGAGAAATAGACCTTGGAGATTTATTTTCCGAATGTGAGAAAGCAGATTTTGTCGTTGATGCGATTTTTGGGACGGGACTTTCAAAGCCTGTTGAAGGTTTCTACGCTTCAGTTATAGACCTTATAAACAGGAGCGAAACGCCTGTTATTTCTGTTGATATTCCTTCAGGCCTTTTTGCCGATACGGGAAATTTGCCTTCCGGTGCTTTTGTGAAGGCCAGCTGGACGGTTACATTTGCTTTCCCGAAGATTGTTCACGTTATGGCTCCTGGCTGTAAGTATGTAGGGGATGTTTTTGTAGTTGATATATCCATTCCGGAAAAGATTTCAGAGAGGCATAATCCGGGAAGGTGTATTTTAACCAGAGATAAAGTTTTTGATGTTTTTCCGGAAAGGGATATCAACAGTCACAAGTACAACTATGGTTTCCTTGCTGTTGTTGGAGGTTCCTGCGGAAAGACAGGTGCACCATCGATGAGTGCTTTGGCAGCTTTAAGAACAGGTGTGGGGCTTGTTTCAGCGGTTGTTCCCAGAGATCTTAATCTTGTTTTTGAGGTTAAGCTTACGGAACCGATGACTGTTCCAATAATGTCTGCAGAAAGGGGTCACTTTAACGCCAACTCTGTTGATGAAGTGGTTACATGCCTTAAAAACGGTAAGTTTTCTGCGGTTGCGATAGGTCCAGGTCTTGGATGGAACAGGGATACCGAGGTATTTGTTAAAGAAATTCTGGAAAACGTTGATTTGCCGTTCATCATAGATGCCGACGGTTTAAATGCACTTTCCAGGAATGTTGGGATTCTTAAAGATTTAAAAAAGACGGCCATTCTTACGCCTCACGGTGGAGAATTTTCAAGACTTACCGGCCTTTCTGTTTCTGAAATAGTATCTGACCCTATAACTCATGCGGTTAACTTTGCCAGAGAATACGGAGTGGTTCTTGTTTTAAAAGGTGGTAGAACAGTTGTTGCAACGCCTGAGGGCAGAGCTTTTATAAACGTTATAGGAAATCCCGGAATGGCCACTGCTGGGACAGGTGACGTTCTTACAGGGATAATTGGTGCACTTGTTGCAATGGGTGTTTCTGCTGAAAGGGCAGCAGCTGCTGGTGTCTTTCTTCACGCCCTTGCTGGTAATATGGCAAAAGAAAAGTTTGGTGAAGAGTCTCTTATTGCTACAGATTTAATAGAACTTCTGCCTGAGGCGGTAAAAGTGCTGAAGCAGCCTGTTGAAAAGAGAACAGAGATACCTTTCGTAAGCTCTATGAGAGAGATAATTGGTGTTTAAAACAAAGAGAGCGAGAAACAGAGCTTTAAAAATAGCCGGATTGTCTTTGCTTTTTGTAGTGCTTCTTTTTTATGGAACAAGATTTATTTCGGGAATTTCCGGCAGATTTTATTTAAGTAATCCGACCTTTCACATTCTATTTTCCCTTAATCTGATTATTTTATTAGTTATTTTTGTGTTTCTTATAAGGAATATCTTTTTATTTTTTATTCCTCATCGTTCCACAAGGTTAAGATTTAAGCTTGTTACTGCCTTTTCTCTTCTCATTTTAGGGCCTTCCCTATTTGCGGTGATAATATCGACAAGTTTTGTAAATAAAGGTCTTGATAGACTGTTTCGCCTTCAGATGAAAAGAAGTATTGAGACCTCTCTTTCTCTTGCAAGGGAGAGTTTAAGTATTGTGTCCAGCGATGTTGCACGGTTTTTGGAGACCTTCCCTTCTTTTAAAAGGGTGAATCCTGCTGAAGAGGGTTTTGCAGGCATCTGCCGTATAGGTAAAAGGATGGAGTGTAAAGGAGAGATAGACGTTGATGCTCTTACTGTGGAAAAAGTACTTGAGGTGGAGGGGCTCTATTCCCGTTTTGACAGCAAAAAGAAAACTTTGACTGTATGTGTAAAAAGGGGTAAACGCATATACTGTGCTTCTAAAAAGATTTCACCTTCTTTTGTAGAAAAATTTTCTCAGCTTGAGCAGCTTCAGAAAGATTATCGTATGTTGAAAACGTACGAGAGACCCATAAAAGGTGTTTATACTGCAACGTTTTTGGTAATGGCTTTTCTTGTCCTTTTTGGTGCTTTCTGGTTTGCAAGGTATTTTGAAAAACGGATAAACATTCCTGTAGAGTCTCTCTACAGGGCAACAAGGCGAATTTCAAGGGGCGACCTTGATGTTAAGGTTGAAGAAGAAGGTACAGATGAGCTTAAAAACGTTATAGTGGCTTTCAATTATATGGTGGAGCAGCTTAAGGCATTAAAGGAGAAACTTGAAAGCGAGAAGGATTATGTTGAAAAAGTTATAAACAGTATTTCGCCTGCGGTTATCACTGTTTCAAAAGACGGTGAAGTTATCTCTTTCAATTCAGCTGCCCTTTCGATAGTTAAAGAGATTGGTGAAAAGAGGCAGTTTATGGAATTGTTTGAATCTTATCCTGAGATAAAAAGTAGTGTTCAAGAGCTTCTTTTATCCGGTGGAGGGAAGAGGGAGATTTCTGAAATTGTTGATGGGAAGGAGCGCTTTTTATCAGTTGAAGTTATTCCCTTTCCGGACGGTGAGGGTAGTGTTGTAATTATTGAGGATTTAACAGAGATGGTGAATGCTCAAAAGATGTCTGCCTGGAAAGAGGTTGCGCAGAGGCTTGCTCATGAGATTAAAAATCCTCTTACACCGATTTCGCTGTCTGCAGAGAGGGTCAGGAGGTTGATTTTGAAGCAGAATGTTCCTGAAGAGCTTAAACAGGCCGTTGATAAGGCGGTTTCGCTTATTGTTGAAGAGGTTGAAATAATAAGACGGCTTGTTGATGAGTTTAGGACTTTTGCAAGGCTTCCCCTTCCTGAAAAGAGAATGGAAGATTTAAATAAGCTTATGGAGACTTACGCCCTTGCCTACGGAGAAAAGATAAAGGTGGATTTTAATCCGGGAAATATTCCTGAAATCCCTGTTGATAAAAAACTTTTCAGAGAAGTATTCCTTAATCTTATAGAAAACAGTATTGATGCTGGCGCTTCAGCTGTTTCAATATCAACTGCGTATAGAGACGGAAAAGTCTATATCTTCTTTAAAGATAATGGTCCCGGTATTCCGGAAAGTTTAAGAGACAAAATATTTTCACCTCATATGTCAACTAAAAAGAGTGGTTGGGGACTTGGACTTGCCATTGCAAAGAGGATAATAGAAGATCACGGCGGCAGGATATACCTTGTTGACGGTAACACATTTGTTATAGAACTTCCAGCCTAAAGGAGGGCTTATGCTTTTCAGGCACAGAAACGCTAAAATTCACAGACTTTACAAAGAGAAATTGGGACTTAAAGAGCTTATTGCTATTGGCGTTGGCGGGATGATAGGTGGTGGCATATTTTCCGTGCTGGGGATAGCCGTTGGTCTTGCCGGTAACGGTGCGCCTATTTCTTTTATCATAGATATGCTGATTGCTCTTGCTGCAGGTTACCACTATGTAAAGCTGTGCCTCACTTTCAGGGATGATGGAGCAAGCTACACCTATCTTAAAAGGGCCTTTCCTGATAAACCTTTCATTTCTTCAATTGAGGGCTGGGTGGTTATTTTAGGTTACATAGGAACTCTTGCCCTTTATTCCTTTACGTTTGGTGCTTATGGTGCTGATTTATTAGGTTATTCATCTTCAAACCTTGTTAGAATCGGTCTTTCCGTTCTCGTTCTTCTTTTCTTTTATTACATTAATGTTAGAGGTGTCAGGTCTTCAGGTGTTACGGAAGATATTATAGTTTATTTGAAAATAATAATACTTTCTCTGTTTGCTATTATAGGACTTTCAAGAGTTGATGTTCATAGGTTTGTTCCCTTAATGAATAAAGGTGTTGTTCCGGTCTTTTTAGGTGCTGCTGTTATTTTTGTTGCGTATGAGGGATTTCAACTTATTACCAATGCCGTTGTTGAAACGGAAAATCCAGATAGAGATATTCCTCGGGGTATATACGGTTCCATAATGATAACCGGATTGATTTATTTTCTTTTGGCTGTGATAGCTGTTGGTACTTTGAGCTATCAGCAGATAGTTACGGCTAAAGAATATGCCCTTGCCGTAGTTGCACAACCGGTACTGGGTGTTTTTGGTAGGGTTTTGATAGGGATAGCAGCTCTTATGGCAACAAGCTCCGCCGTTAATTCAACAATGTTTGGTGCTTCACGGATGATGGCAGAGATGGGAGAACAGGGGATAATGCCCCGCTTTTTGTCAAATAGGAATGAAAAACTTGTTCCTGTTGCAGCGCTTACTATTCTTTTTCTTTTTGCTTTGCTGTTCTCAATGATGGGTAGTCTGAGTATAATAGCAGAATTTTCGAGTTTAACGTTTCTTACGGTTTCAATAGGTGTTTCAATAGCGAATGTAAAACTGAGAAGAAAAACACACGCTCATATAGGTGTAGCTCTTGCAGGGCTTATTCTTATGATAGTTACTTCGGCAACTATTGTTGGGTATCTCTTAAAAACTAAGCCAGAGGAAATTTTCACGATTATAGGTCTTTATGCGGTTGTTTCAATAATTGCGATTCTTTATACAGAGAAAACTGTTAAGATTAGACAATAATAAAGAAATTTTGATATTTAAAACTTTCCCTGCGAATGTGTGAATGTTAAAAAAATGTAAAAATTTTTGGTAAAATAATTCCAATCATAAGCAGGGAGGAAGAAGATGAAGATTCACGAGTATCAGGCTAAGGAGATATTTCAAAAATATGGCCTGCCAATTCCACGAGGGATTGTTGCCCATTCAGCTCAAGAGGCAAAACAGGCTGCCGAAGAGCTTGGAACTCCAGTAGTTGTTGTAAAAGCTCAGGTTCATGCGGGAGGAAGAGGAAAAGCCGGTGGCGTTAAACTTGCAAAATCACCTGAAGAGGCTGCTGAAATTGCAGCTCAAATGATAGGTAACCGTTTAAAGACTTATCAGAACCCGGAAGGACTTCCAATAAATGTTGTTTTGATAGAAGCTGGAGTAAACATAGATAAAGAGTTTTATGTTGGAATGACGCTTGACAGAGAGGTTTCAAGACCAGTTTTAATGGTTTCTGCCGCTGGTGGTATGGAGATTGAAGAGATAGCCAAAACCAATCCGGAGCTTATCATAAAAGAGCACGTTGACCCTGTAACAGGACTCATGCCTTTTCAGGCGAGGAAAATTGCCTTCAAAATAGGACTTACGGATAGAAAGCTTATATCTCAATTTGTTAAGTTGGCTATGACTCTTGGCAAGATGTACTTTGACCTTGATGCTTCTCTTATAGAGATTAATCCTTTAGTTCTAACAAAAGAGGGAGACCTTATCTGCCTTGATGCAAAGATTGACTTTGATGACAATGCACTCTTCAGACATAAAGATATACTTGAAATGGAAGATACAACTCAGATTGATCCTCTGGAGCTTGAAGCTAAAAAATGGAATCTTAACTATGTAAAGCTCGACGGAAATATTGGTTGTATGGTTAACGGTGCTGGTCTTGCAATGGCCACGATGGATACGATTAAGTTCTACGGCGGTGAGCCTGCAAACTTTCTGGATGTTGGTGGTGGTGCTACTGTTGAAAGAGTTGCCGCAGCTTTCAAACTTCTTCTATCGGACGAAAACGTAAAAGCTATTTTTGTAAACATTTTTGGCGGTATTGTAAGGTGTGACAGGATTGCCGGCGGTATTGTTGAGGCTGCAAAGCAGGTTCAGCTTGACAGACCTTTGATAGTGAGACTTGAAGGAACGAACGTTGAGCTTGGTAGAAAGATGCTTGAAGAGAGTGGTCTCAACATAATTCCAGCAAAAGATATGGCTGATGGTGCTCAAAAGGCAGTAAAAGCTGCAAAAGGTGAACTTTAATTAACAGGGAGGAAGAGATGAGCGTTCTTATAGATAAAAACACTAAAGTGGTTGTGCAGGGACTTACCGGAAAAGAAGGTTCTTTCCATGCAAAGCAGTGTCTCGATTATGGCACACAGATCGTTGCCGGTGTAACACCTGGTAAAGGTGGAATAACATGGCAGGACGATGAAGGAAAGTACAGTGTTCCAGTTTTTAATACGGTTGAAGAGGCGGTTAAGGAAACCGGTGCAAATGCTTCTCTTATTTTTGTTCCGCCGGCATTTGCTGCAGATGCAATACTTGAAGCTGCAGATGCGGGAATAAAGATAATTATCTGTATTACAGAGGGTATTCCTGTTAATGATATGGTTAAGGTAAAAAGGGCGTTAGAGGGAACAGGTGTTAGATACGTTGGGCCGAACTGTCCCGGTGTTATAACACCCGGTGAGTGTAAGATGGGAATTATGCCTGGACACATCTTCAAAAAAGGAAGGGTTGGTATTGTTTCAAGGAGTGGAACACTTACTTATGAAGCAGCTTACCAGTTAACAACAAGAGGGATTGGACAGTCGACCGTTGTCGGTATAGGTGGTGACCCTGTTCCTGGAACAACTCACAGAGAAGCTGTCGAAATGTTTAACAACGATCCTGATACAGACGCGATAGTTCTTATAGGTGAAATTGGCGGAACGATGGAAGAGGAAGCAGCTGAATACATAAAGAATAATGTTTCCAAGCCAGTTGTTGCTTACATTGCTGGTGTTACTGCACCTCCAGGAAGAAGAATGGGACATGCAGGGGCTATTATTTCCGGTGGAAAAGGTGATGCAAAGAGCAAGATGGAAGCGTTAAGAGCTGCTGGTGCTTACGTATGTCAGACACCTGCTGAAATAGGTGAAACTGTTGAAAAAGCTCTCAAAGAAAGAGGTCTTTTATAAGGAGGAAGAGATGTCAAAGCCAAAGGGAATAGTTGAGATTAACGTTGATTGGTGCAAGGGATGTAACGTTTGTGCCGCTATCTGTCCTACAAATGTTCTTGAGCTTGACAAGATAAAGGCGATTATGACTGTCAAGTATCCTGAAAAATGCATTGGTTGCAAGCAGTGCGAACTTGTATGTCCTGACTTCTGTATCTTTGTTTTCACACCGGAAGAGTTTGAAGAAATTACTGGAAGTAAAAGTGCATAACGGAGGTTAAAATGGCAAAACTTGAATTAAAGTATGGTAACCACGCCTGTGCTGAAGCGGCAATTATCGCCGGTTGCAGGTTCTATGCAGGGTATCCTATTACACCATCTTCAGAAGTTGCTGAAAAGATGGCAGAGCTTCTGCCGAAAGTTGGCGGTGTGTTTATTCAGATGGAAGATGAGATTGCTTCAATGGGTTGTGCTATCGGTGGTGCTTTTGCCGGTAGAAAATCAATGACTGCAACTTCAGGTCCTGGTTTTTCTCTAAAGCAGGAAAACATAGGTTATGCTGTAATGTCAGAAGCCCCTGTAGTTATTGTAAACGTTCAGAGGGGTGGTCCTTCAACAGGTCTTCCGACTCAGGTTGGTCAGCAGGATGTTATGCAGACGCAGTGGGGAACTCATGGTGATAAACTTATTCCGGCTTTCTGTCCGGCATCTGTTGAAGAGGTAATGGAAGAGACTATCAGAGCTTTCAACTGGGCGGAAGTTTTGAGAACGCCGGTTGTTCTCCTTATGGACGAAGTTATCGGGCATATGAAAGAGTCTGTTGACATGACTAAGTTCAAGGATCCTGAAATATGGAACAGGAAAAAGCCCAAGGTTCCACCGGAAGAGTATCTTGCATATAAGCCTGAAGAGGATGATGTGCCGGCTCTTGCCGATTTTGGAGACGGATATAGATACCATGTAACTGGACTTATGCACGACTATACAGGTTTCCCGACAACCAATCCCGCAATGTGTCAGGAGCTTGTGGAAAGACTTATAAGAAAGGTTAAGAGAAGGGCAAAAGAGCTTGAAAAGAATGAAGAATTTATGCTTGAAGACGCTGAATTTGCTATTGTTGCTTTTGGTTCAACTGCAAGATCAGCCAAGCTTGCAGTGAAGCTTGCAAGAGAGAAGGGAATAAAAGTGGGTCTTTTCAGGCCTATAACTCTCTGGCCTTCTCCGGAAGAGACACTTTACAGACTTGCAGGAAAGGTTAAAGCTATACTTGTTCCTGAGCTTAACATGGGACAGTATGTTCTTGAAGTTGAAAGATGTGCAAAGGGACAGTGTCCAATCTTCAGGATGAACAGGGCTAATGGTCAGATGATTTATCCGTTTGAGATTCTTGAGAAGATTGAGGAAATTGCAAGTGGAAAAATAGTAATTCCCGTTTCAAAAGCTTGATTTTAGGAGGTAAATGATGCTTCAACCAATAGATATTCCGCTTGAGAAAGCGATAGAGAAAAAGCCATACTTTAAGTATCTTAGAATTGATAAGATGCCTCATATCTGGTGTCCCGGCTGTGGTAACGGGCAGGTTTTAAAGGCTATCTGTATTGCCCTTGATAAACTTGGAATTGATAATAACAACGTTTCAATGGTTTCAGGTATCGGTTGTTCTTCAAGGACACCTGGATATTTTGACGGTTACACCCTTCATACAACTCACGGAAGGGCACTTGCCTTTGCAACGGGTGTGAAACTTGCAAGACCGGAACTTACTGTTATTGTTACAACTGGTGATGGTGACTGTACAGCTATTGGTGGAAACCACTTTATTCATGCATGTCGTAGAAATATTGATATTACTGTTCTTCTCTTTAACAACTGGATTTACGGTATGACGGGTGGTCAGGTTTCACCTACAACACCTAAAGGTTCATACGCAACAACGACACCTTACGGTAATTATGAGCCAAACTTTTCAATTGCTGACCTTGCGATTGGAGCTGGTGCAACGTTTGTTGCAAGGGGAACAGCGTATCATGTTACAGAGCTTGTGAACCTTGTAGAAGCCGGTATTAAGCACAAAGGCTTTTCCCTTATAGAAGTTCTTACACCGTGCACAATTCAGTACGGTAGAAAGAATAAAATGGGTATTGTTGATATGTATATGTGGCTTAAGGAAAACACAATTCCTCTCAAAGCCTGGGAGAAGCTTCCTGAGGAAAAGAGAAAAAGTAAACTTCCAAGAGGTATTCTCCATCACGCAGACAACAGAGAAGAGTACACTCACAGGTATTACAGTGTTGTTGAAAAAGTAATGGGAGGGAATAAGTAATGAGATACGAAATTAGAGTTATAGGTTCTGCCGGGCAGGGTTCTCTCCTTGCTGCTTATGTTCTTGCCGCGGCAGCTGTTCAGGAAGGATATCACGTTACTCAGACGGCGACTTACGGTGCCGCTATGAGAAGTGGAACGTCAATGGGTGATGTTGTTATTTCAAATGAACCGATTGACTTTCCGAAAGTTTTTAATCTTGATGCTGTTGTTATTCAGTCTCAGGAAGCCTATGATGAGATGGTTGGTGGTAAGCCTGTGAGACTTGATCCAGAGTGTGGAGAAAAGGATGCAGATGTTCTTGTTAACGTGAAAGATGGTGCTATTGTTGTTTTTGACGCTGATCTTGTTCAGTGTGATCTTGATGCAAACAGATACAGACTTATTGCTGCTCCAATAGCCAGAACAGCTACAGAAGTTGTAGGTAAAAGACAGACTATGAACATTGTTGCTCTTGGAGTTCTTCAGGTTGCTCTCGAAAGTAGTGAATGTCCAATATCAGAAGAATCGTTCATTAAAGCTATAGAAAAGGCTGTTCCTTCAAGGTTTGTTGAACTAAACAAGAAGGCCTTTGCAGAAGGTGTAAAAATAGGAAAAGAAGCTCTTAACAGAGCATAAAAGAACGGGGGATTGCTCCCCGTTCTTAATAAACTTTCCATTCTTTTATCTTTCCTAAGCCGCCGTTGCTATCTATCTGATTTTTCAGTTCGCAGTATAAATCGCTATAAAAAGATGGTATTCCAAGTGCTGTTCCATTTTCACAGAAATTTTTTATCTCCTGGTATGTAAGACCGCTCGGGTTTGTGTTTTTTGCAAATTGCCATTTATCAAATGTAGCGTTACCGTCAGCAACTATCATTGCCCAGTTTCTCCCTTGGGTACCTTTACCCGTTACATGAATATTTTCTGCATATATTCCTTTGTCAGCCCAGATAATATAATTTGTTAACAGGTCTGTTTTACCGGTTTGATGAACAAGTTTTGCATTTACGTCTATTGTTCCTGGAGTGACTATAAATACATTGGATATAGTTGATGTGTCTTGTCTTCCTTTTACTTCAAGCAGTCCACCAGAACCACCTGATTTCTCTATTGATTCGCCTGCATATATTAATGTGTTGTATCCATTGTCAGTCTTTCCTGTGTATTTAATTTTACTGTGTGAAGAAGTTCCAAACACCAAATTTTCTCCGGCAATAATTTCAAGATTCCATTCTGATTTGTGTCCTTTATCGGTTATTTCATTGTTTACATAGATATCTTTTTTAGCGGCTAATATTAATTGGTCTTCGTTTATTGCTGTGTTAACGGTTATATTTTTTCCACAGATTGTTACTGTTCCATCTCTGTTTATATCTGATGGTGCTGATGATATTGTAATGTCACTATTATAGTCACCATAATCGCAAGCTGATTCGTCAGGATACAATGCAGTTGCATTGATTTCTGCAGCTTTTGGGAGATTTGGATTTGTAATACTGTGGATTTTAAAACCTATATTTTCCAGCTCTGTTTTCAGTTCCGAGTTAATTTCAGCAACTCCCATTTCTGCTTCTGTCCAGTCATCGGAATTAAGATTTCCTACATCAAATTTGCCATTTATAGAGAATGGATAGAAAGTTCCATT
This sequence comes from Desulfurobacterium sp. TC5-1, assembly GCF_000421485.1. NCBI lineage: Bacteria > Pseudomonadati > Aquificota > Aquificia > Desulfurobacteriales > Desulfurobacteriaceae > Desulfurobacterium > Desulfurobacterium sp. TC5-1. The sequence continues at coordinate 204,921 of NZ_ATXC01000001.1, forward strand.
TGATTCTGTTACGACTTCAACGACCCTTAAACTGTTGTTTTTTTCGCCCACGGAAATAATTGTGTATGTGCCGTCAGTTCCTCTAAAAATAGCCACCTGATATTCACCATTATTTAGGTTTTGAGGTTGGGATAAATAAATTTCGCTTATTTCTCCATTATTAACTCTTGCTTGTATTTCGGAAAATCCATTTGCATTTCTTATTCTTGCAGGTAATGAGTTAATGTTTGATGGGTCTATTTCCGAGAAGCTGGTGAAATAGTTATTCTTAAGGCTTGTTAAACCGACTTCGGCACCGCTTTCTGCTAACTTTAGCGCTTCTACTGAAGACTTTGTAGAACTTGTAGATTTGGTTTCACCTGTAATCATATAAGTGGCAACTGCACCGGCAACACTTAAAACAGCAAGCACACCTAATACAGCTGCCAAGACCATTCCTCTTTTTTCTCTTTTCATTGTTCCCTTCTTTCTAAATAGGTTTTTGATTAACAATATATTAAAATCATCCTTTATGCCTATGTGCAACTTTAATAAACTTTCCAGGAAATTATTTTAAAATTTCCGCTTTCGCTGTCTATCTGGTTTTTAAGTTCGCAATATATATTCTTGTAGAAATCTGGAATACCAAGAGAGGTTCCGTTCGTGCAGTAATTTTCAATGTCGCTATAGGAAAGGCCGCTTCTATCTTCGCTTCCTGTAAATTGCCATTTGTCAAATGTCGCGTTTCCATCGGCAACGATTACTGAAAAGTTTCTAACGGTTGCTGAAGATCCACTTATATCAAAACCACCATTTGTACTAGTTATGCCTTTATCGGCCCAGATAACAAAGTTAACGTCGTTTCTTGTTGTTGCTGTATCGTCTATTAAGTCTCTGTTTACATTTATTTCGCCAGGTGTAAGTAAAAAGACGTTTGAGACATTGCTTGTGTTTTGATTACCTGAGATAGATATCCACTGCCCTGTTGTATCAGGGCTTTCTATTTCTTGCCCTGCGTAAATAAGGATATTGTAGCCGTCATCTGCACCGGAAAAGTCAATAACACTGTTTCTATCAAAGTAAGCAGTATTTCCGGCGATGATACTTAAATTAGAAGCACTGCCTACATCTTTCTTAAGGGTTGTATTACGGGTGAACGTAACGTTTTGTTTTGCAGCTATTGTCGTATCAAGGCTGAAATTAATTAAGCTTCTATCTAAAGTAACGTTACTTCCGCAAATAACAATTTTTCCATCACCGTTAACATCAGCAAGATCCTTGAAGCTTATTGTTTCATCTGTTTCATAATTTCCGTAGTCGCAGATGGATTCTGGAGGATAGAATGATGAAGCGTTAATACTTGACACTTTTGGAAGATCTAAAATGTTTGATTTTATTATTTGAAATCCAGAAGATGTGAGAGCAGATTCTGTAGAAGGGTCTATTGCTTTAACTCCAACTACAGCGTCACTCCAACTTCCAGAACCTGTATCTTTAAAGGTATTTATAGTTAAATCACCGTTTATTGCAAATGGGTAAAAAGTACTTTCCCTTTTGATAAGAACTATGATTTTTCTTGAAACCGTTTTAAGGTTCCCTACGGAAGTTAACTCTATAGTGTTGTTAACATTTTTTACAATTGTTACCATAAAGTCTGCATTTCCAAGTGTTCCGTTAATTATTGTTGGGAACACGTTTCCGCCGCTTTTAAGCCATGCAAGGCCCGTTTCCGCTCCACTTTCTGCAGCTTTAAGTGCGATAACGGCATCTTTAGTTTCTTTTGTTCCTTTTGTTTCTCTATTTATTAGGTAAGATGTTACACCCCCAATAACAGAAAGAATAGCAATCACACCAAGAGTCACTTCGAGAACAAGGGCTTTCCTTTTTTTCATTTTTTTCCCCGAAAGCAGTTTTACTTTTATTAATTAATATATAACCCCTCACATCGTGGAAGTAAAATATTAATAAACTTTCCAGCTGTTGATTTTGACACTTTGGAATGCTTGAGTTTCAATTAGGTTTTTCAGTTCACATATAAAATCTGCTACCGGACTGTTGATTGAGCTTGTGTAGTTGCACCACTTAACTATTTCATCATAGTTTAATCCACTTCTATATTCTCTTCCTGAGAAAAACATATCGCCAAGAGTAAGGTTGCCGGATGTTAAGAAACCAATGTATCTTGTTTCATCTTCTGAATTAGCAACGTATTTTATGTCACCAACGTTGATATCGCCGTCTGACCACACCAGGAGATCAAGCCATTCTTTTCCACTCACGTTTATAAAGTTTGTATCACCTACATCGATACCGTTTTGGGAGATTACGACCACACTGCTTGTAGCATCTGGGTTTGTTGATTCATAACCGGATATATCAAAAAGGTATGTTCCTGAGGAGCCTTTAAAAGATGTGTCTGTTAGATCGCTTAAAATTTGATCGCCTGCATATACTACAACCTGGTAGTCCTCGCTTTTTCCGGTTAGCTGAACTTCATTATTAAGATATATATTCCCCTCTTTAGCTATTATTTCTACATTTTTTTCATCACCTGCATACAGGTGAATATCGTTGTTTATGTTGATGTTTCCGCTTTCAGAAATTAAACTTAGGTTCACAGTATCAATATCTCCTATTGCTGCATCAATGTTAATGTCGTTTTCTGCCTGAAGAACCAGAGGAAGGGCTACAGAACTTGCAGATATAGGTTCCGGAACTGTAATGCTGCCACTGGTGTTACATATAACTATTCTGCCATCTCCATTTGTATCTGTTACCGGGACATCTGTTCCACCTGAAATAACAGCAGTGAGTTTGGAAGTTTTTGGACCCGGACCCGAGGTGGTGGTAGTATATACTTGAGTTACACCATCAATATCACAGGTGTATGAGGGGAGCGTAACGTTTGCATCCCCTACGGAAGGGATAAATGCGTCGCTGTTATCTTGAGTAAGAGGTGTCAAGTTAGCCTCTGCCTCGGGTGTGATAGTTCCGTTTGGTCCAACGGCAAAGGTAACGTTCCAGCTTGAAGCATCAATGGTAGAGTTGAATGTGGGACAGAAATCGAATCCGGTTCCTGTCCAGAATACAGTTTGGTTTGTCCATACTCTTGAGCCTGGACGTCCTAAGTTGTCAAAGTTACATATTGTTAGTGTTCCAGCCGCGGCGAAAGATTTTATTTCGCCGCTTTCTTTCTCAGCGTTGATGATAATGGTTCTGTGATTACCGTTAAATGTTCCTACTGATGTTATCGTGTAGGTACCGTTTGCATTTTCTTTAATTATTGTAGTGTAGTTTCCGTTGGTGATGTTTCCGGTTATCTGGTAGGTGGAAGGGTCTATTTGTGTTAAGGTATTAAGGTCATTTTGCTTTATGTGGGAAAGAGCAATTTCAGCGCCGGATTCAGCAATTCTCAAAGCCGATGTGGATTCTTTTGTGCTTTTTGTTCCGGAGGTCTCCTTGCTTATAAGGTAGGTCGCTATTCCACCTGCTATTGATAAGACTGTTATAACTCCCAGAGTTGTTATAAGTACAAACCCTTTTCTTATACGCTTTTTCATGGTCTTCTCCTGAAATGCCGGGTTTACCAGTTCCTGCAGATTACTTCATCACCAATTGTGAAGCTTTTATCTTTTACTTTTCCAGATATAGTGTATGAAACGGTATGATTTGTAGAATCAACAGTAACGTTGAATGTATCTACTGTTACGATATTACTGTCGAACATGGATGCACCAGTACCTGTTCCTGTAGCATTCTGGTAAACCCTTCTTATGATATTGTTGCTGTTTAAGTAATATTCAATTTTATATTTACATACCGGATTTGCGGTACTCCATGTTTGATTGTCACAATTGTTCGCAGTATCTGTATAGTCTATATAGTATATAGTTAGTGGATCGGTAGCACTTCCGTTTCCACTAACAGGTGTTATTCCTGCGGCGGCCACACCTCCATATCCTGCTTTTCTTAAATCTGAATCTATGATTTCTACAACATTAAATACAGATATGTTGCCTCTGGAGGTTTTCATGGTCGTATCAAGCTGCTTGTATCCATAAGAGAAAAAAATAACAGCAGCAGCCATAATGATGATGCCTATCACCATGGCTACTACAACTTCTAAGAGTGTAAATCCTGACCTTGAAGTTTTCATTACCAGTTTCCTTTTATATATTCTAATGTAACATTTCCGTGGTAGTTTTGGTATGAAAAATTGCTGATTACCTTTATCTTTTTGGTATTTGGATCCACTCCATTGTCAACTATCCATTCGATATTGGCATCACCGCTGAATCCATCACAGCATGTATAAGGATCGTTGTCACAGGTCTCATCAGTTCCTACAGTTAGGCAGGGATCAGTATAGTTGAGGCTTGCAAGGTGTTCAAGAACTTTGTTGGCTTTATAAAGAGCTGCTTCTCTTTCCTGGTTTATTTTTGAGTATTTAATGTTAAATATAATAAGCATACCTATTCCGAGTATTGCGATAGCAAATATAGCCATTGCTATTAAAGTTTCAACGACAGTAAAACCTTCCTTTTTCAATTTATAACCTCTGCAAATAGATTCTTCCGCTCGTTTGATTTACGGTTATTCTATAAGATATTCCATATCCGGAAATGTCAATGTGCCCGCTCGGATAAAGGAGTTTATTCCTTTTAAAAGCAACGATAGGTAAAGCTGTTGGAAGAGTGCCATTAAAATCGTCTGTTATAGAAAGACTAAAAACAGGTGTTAGCGTTATTTCACTGGGGAGAGAGACCTGTTTTATCAATACAGGGGTGGCACCGGAACCGTAAGGAGCAGCTATGTAATAAGCGTTGGTATCAAAAGCTACAGCACTTCCACCTTTTTCCATTGCAAGGCTCTGTGCCCACATTAAGTCAGAAGTAAGTTCTTCTGCAGTTTGCTTAACTTTAATTTGGTGTATCCATGTACTTATTCGAGGAACTGCTATAGCTGATAAAACTGCCACTATAGCAATGGCCACAATTAATTCAGTAAGGGTAAATCCTCTGTTTTTCATTTTCTTATCCCGTGTTCTTTTTATGCATTTTATTCTCTATACTGAGGTTAATTAGTTCTATTATATATTATACTCTATACTTCATATCTGGAGAAAATATCTGGAGAAATGTACGGATACGCTATAAGAAAAAAAAACCTTCGAAAGTCTAATATTCCGGAAAGTTAGTTCCGAGTTAGGGTTTCTATACGACATGCTGAAGAGTCTGTAGAAATAGGGACTGATTGAAAATTTCTGGATTATGGATGTAAGATTGGGAAAGTGTTACAGGCTTACGGAGCTGGGAAGAGAAGTTCTGAAAGAGTTAAAGGATGGGATAACTCTCCTGAAAGGAGTAATTGAAAACCTTGAGGAGGTGGAAAAATGAACTACCAGATTAATTATCAGATTGCCGTTTCCATCCTTTCCATACTGATGGGTGTACTGCTCTACGCTTTCAGAAACACTCCCAATCCGTACATAGGTATAAGGATAGGGTACACGTACCTTTCAAAGGAAGCCTGGAGGAGGGCGAACACTTTCGCCGGTATTTACTGTATGGTATCCGGTTTTGTCCTCCTCGCAGTATCTCTAATCTTTCATCCTTCCAGATCCGTCTTTCTGGCGATAATCCTGATTCTGGCTGCAGTACTCGCAGTTCAGAGCTACAGAATAGCAAAGGAAACCTACAAAAGGGAAGACCTGAAAACTCATGTAAGTGCTGCGAGACTGAAAAAGATGGAAGCAAAATCCGCAGACGTGAACCTGTATCTGCTCGTCCAGCTAATTCCCGTCGTTGTTTACCTGATTCTCGCTTTGGCTCTGTGGAATAAACTTCCGGATACCGTTGCGATACACTTCAATGCGAGCGGTAGACCTAACGGTTACGCCAGCAAGTTCTCCGGAGCTCTCGCAATTCCACTCACTGTTATGGCTATAGTTCCGGTGATTACGGCAGTGTCCTTAAAGGAGCCGATGCTCGTCCGCTATCCGAAGGGAAGTCAGGTAGCAGTCTTTAAAGTTCTCACGGGTGTGCAGTTTATCGTTGCAATTGCTGTAACGCTTGCTCTGCTCTACAATGCGGGTATGATCTCAGGCAATTCAATTGTATTGTTCGTAACCTGTTTTATCGTATTGCTGATAGTCTGGATAGCATGGGTTTGGCGCTGCGAGGTGAATGCGTGATTTTGCAACTTTTCATTTTTAATCCACCTATTAACTAATTAGATGTAAATAATCTTATTAGCAATGGTTCGGTGATTAGCAAAATTTTCCTTGTCTATAGTTTTGCCTAAAATTTGTTTAAGTCAGGCCAAGTATCTAAAAAGTTGTTTTAAATTTCTTGACAATTTCATTCAAAAATCTTAAATTAACAATCAGAAGGAGGCGGTGAGATGAAGGATGAACATACACCGGTGTATATGATAAGTGTTGTGGCTAAGCTTGTTGGAGTTCATCCCCAAACTTTGAGGTTCTATGAGAATGAGGGACTTTTAAAACCTTCAAGGACGGAAGGTAAAACAAGGCTTTATTCTGAGGCGGACCTTAAACGGGTGAAGCGTATAGTTGCTCTTACTCGAGATAGAGGTGTTAATGTAGCGGGCGTTGAACTTATTCTTAATATGGAAGATGAGCTTAACCGTTTATTTGAACTTCTCTCTCAGCTTCTTGATGAAACGTTAAAACAGGCGTTTGTTGAACGTCTTGAAGAGGAAGATTTTAAAGAGCTTAACGTGAAAAAGCTTATAGAGATTCTCTCTGAATAACTTGTGTGGGCGGCTTTGGCTGCCTGAACTGTAATGCGACAAATAAGAAAAAATTTTTCTACAGGGAGGTAGATTATGAACATCTGGGATCTTTTAAGTGGAAGGGCAAAAGATTCTATTATGCTTTCTCAGGAAATTGCAAGACAACTTGGCGAGAGGTATGTTGATACAGAACATCTGCTGCTTGCTCTTGTTGAACTTCCAGGTTCACCTGTTATGGACATTTTTACCATAGCTGGTTATGACCCGATAAAGGTTAAGAAGTTTATAAGAGAACATGTTGATAGGCTTGGAAGACTTGGACTCTCTACCGGTTACACCGGATATGAAGAGATTTACATTACGCCGACTCTTAAGAAAGTTCTCGATTCAGCAATAGATGAAGCGAGAAATATGAAAGCAAGAAACGTGGATGTTGAACATCTTTTCCTTGCACTGTTTAATGTTCCTGAGGGAATGGCTGCCAGAATTTTGAACAAGCTTGGTATAACCAAAGATGAAGCTGTTAAGGCGGTTGAAAAGTATAGATCTGGTAAGAAGAAACTCTCCAGGGATATTACTGGAAAGAAAGGTGGAAAGCAGCTTCCAGAAATTCTCCGCAAATACGCTATTGATCTCACAGGACTTGCAGAAGAGGGTAAACTTGACCCCGTGATTGATAGAGAAACAGAGATGAAAAGGGTTATTCAGATTCTTTCAAGGAGGACAAAGAACAACCCTGTTCTTGTAGGTCCTGCTGGTGTTGGTAAGACCGCAATTGTTGAAGGTGTCGCTCAAAAAATTGTTAACGGTGAAGTGCCTGACGATTTGAAAGATAAAAGGATAGTTGCACTTGATATGGCGGCGCTTGTTGCTGGAACAAAGTACCGTGGTGAATTTGAAGAGAGACTCAAGCAGGTGCTTGATGCTGTTAAAAATGAAGGCAACATTATTCTCTTTATCGATGAGCTTCATACAGTTATTGGCGCTGGTGCTGCAGAGGGTTCCATGGATGCAGCTAACATTATGAAACCGGCACTTGCAAGGGGTGAGTTTAGGGTTATAGGCGCTACAACAACCGATGAATACAGAAAGCATATAGAAAAAGACCCTGCCCTTGAGAGGAGATTTGCACCGGTTTGGGTTGACGAGCCGGATGTGGATACTGCAATTCTTATGCTTAAGGGTTTAAGACCAAAACTTGAAGAGCACCATAAGGTTAAGATAACCGATGAAGCTATAGAGGCAGCTGTTAAGCTTTCTAAAAAGTACATTCAGGGAAGATATCTGCCTGACAAGGCTATAGATGTTCTTGATGAGGCGTGTGCAAGGAAGAGAATTCAGGCTACTTATGTTTCACCTGAAATGCACGAGCTTAAGGAAAAGCTCCATGAGCTGAGAGCAGAGCTTGATGAAGCTGTTAAGAAAGAAGAGTTTGACAAGGCTGCAAAGCTCAAGGCTGAAATTAAGAAGATAGAAGAGAAGATCAAGGAGCTTGAAGAGAAGCAGGCCAAGATGAAAGAGGAGTCAAAAGGCGACAGGCCTGTTGTAACGGCAGAAGACATTGCAGAAGTTATCTCTGAAATGACAGGTATCCCTGCTTCAAAGCTTCAGGAAGAAGAGATACAAAAACTCTTAAGAATGGAGAAAGAGCTTCACGAAAGAGTTATTGGCCAGGAGAGAGCTATAAAGGCCATTTCAGAAGCTATAAGAAGGGCAAGAGCGGGACTTCAGCCTGCAAACAGGCCGCTTGGAAGCTTCCTCTTCCTTGGACCGACGGGTGTTGGTAAGACAGAGCTTGCGAAAACACTTGCAGAGTATCTCTTTGGCGATGAGACGGCAATTATAAGACTTGACATGTCTGAGTACATGGAAAAGCATGCAGTTTCAAAACTTATCGGTGCACCTCCGGGATATGTTGGTTACGATGAAGGCGGTCAGCTTACAGAAGCTGTTAGAAGGAAACCTTACAGTGTTATTCTTCTTGACGAGATTGAGAAAGCCCATCCAGATGTGTTTAACATCCTTCTTCAGATACTTGACGATGGAAGGCTGACAGATGCAAAGGGTAGAACTGTAGATTTCAGCAATACAGTGATAATTATGACCTCTAATGTTGGTTCTGAATATTTGATGCACCTTTCTAAAGAAGAGTTTGAGAAGAATTATGACAAGATTAAAGAGCAGATAATGAACGAGCTTAAGAAGAGGTTTAGGCCTGAATTCCTCAACAGAATTGATGAAATAATCATCTTCCATCCGCTTGCAGAGGAAGAGATTAAGCAGATTGTTGACCTGCTTATCAGGCAGCTTAACAGGAGACTTGAAGAGCGGGGTATTAAAATCAGGCTTACAGAAGAGGCCAAGAAAGAGCTTGCCAGGCGTGGTTATGTTCCTGAGTTTGGCGCAAGACCGCTTAAGAGAACGATACAGAGAGAAGTTGAGACACCGCTTTCTGTTGAGATACTGAAGGGCAACGTTCAGGAAGGTGACACCGTTAAGGTTGATTATGATAAGGAAAAAGGTGAATTTACCTTTAGCGTTGAAAAACCTGAACTTCCAGAGGCTACAAAAGCTGAGATAAAAACAGAAGGTGAAGAAGAGAAGAAAGCTGACGATGGCAAGGAAGAGGGTGAAGATAAAGAGTGATTGACGTTGTTCGTGAAAATTGAAAGGGGGCTTTAAAGCCCCCTTTTTTATTCTGAAGTTACCATTTCTGCTGTTTTTAGTGAGTTATAGACACAATCGTTGACGCCAACGCCTCTATAGGCGTTGGAGTTTAAAAATAACCCGCCATGGTTTGAAGCAAGTTTAAAGATTTCATTTACCTTTTCGACGTGTCCTACAGTATAGTGGGGGATGCCCTTTGGATGTTTAAAAACGGCTGTCATAATAGGTCTGTGGCGAATTTTCATAATTCTTTTAATGTCTTTATAAGTCATTCTTGCTATTTCTTCTTCTCCTGCCAGTGCAAGGTGAGGTTGTCTTGCACCACCCACCATAGCCCTTATAAGTGCTTTTCCTTCCGGTGCTCTGTTCGGGAAAACACTTGAATCCCAGAGAACGCCTAATATTTTTCTGCCTTCAGATCTTGGAACCAAAAATCCAAAGCCATCAAGATGGTGTCCCAATCCTTTTTTTATGAACCCGAAAGCTATTACGGCTATCGGTGAATATTCTATTTCGTAGAGCTTCTCTGCAAGTTTTTCGTCAAAATTTTTAACAAGGGCTGCTGCAACGTAAGAAGGTGTTGATAAAACTACTTTATCAAAGCTTTCTTCAAAGATTTCATCATCCTTTTCATAAACAATTTTCCACTTTCCGTTTTCCGGTATCAGTTTTTTGACGGTAGTTCCAGGGTGAATTTCACCTTTTATGTTTGCAACGAGGGCGTCTATCAGGTCTTTAACGCCGCCTTTAAATGATGTCAGAACACCACCGGGCCCTGCCGTTGCATCTTTTTTTTCTTTTTTCATTGCTAAAAGACCCTTTATCAAGCCGCCGTACTTTTTCTCGAGATGCCATACGGCAGGGAAGGCTGCTTTTACACTTAGTTTATCGGGATCACCGGCGAATATTCCGGCAGCCATGGGGTCTATGAGTTTTTCAAGTGCCTCTTTGCCTATTCTTCTTTTAACAAACGATGAGAGGCTTTCGTCAGAATCGTCTTTTTTGGGAGGTATAAAGTATTCTGCCGCAAGTCTGAGTTTTCCTTTGAAAGACATGACGTAAGATGAAAGGAAAGCTATGGGATTTTCCGGAAGGCGAACCAGTTTACCGTTAACAAAAACAAAACGCTTTCTTGCCTTGTCAGAACTTCTATAAAGTCTATCCTCTATCTTTAAGTCTTTTACAAGGTCGAGTGTATAAGGTTTATTGTCTAAAAAGCCGTTTGGTCCTGTTTCTATGATAAACCCATCTTTTTGGACGGTTAACATTTTTCCGCCCGGCACGTTTTCCTTTTCAAAAATAGTTACTGAAACGTTATCACCGCCGAACTTTTCAATGTAAAATGCCGTTGAAAGTCCTGAAACTCCTGCACCTACGACTGCAACCTTTTTCATCTGTTAACCTCTTAAAAGTTTTTGGCACTCCTGCGATATGGCAGTTATCAGGTCTTTGTCGCGATGGTTTAGTGGTACTCTAATGTATTTTTCAATGCCTGCCTTTTCTGCCACTTCTCTATATTCTACATCAAGTTCAAACAGTGTTTCTATGTGTTCAGAGATAAAGCTTATCGGGAAAACAACCAACTCTTTAATGCCTTCTTTTCCTAACTTTTCTATCACTTCTTCCGTTGCTGGTTCGAGCCATTTTATTGGTCCAACTTTACTCTGGTAGGAGATGGAAAAAGGTATGTCAAGTCCTTTCATGACAAGGGAAACGGTATCTTCTATTTCTTTTATGTAAGGATCGCCTCTTTCAATCAGGTATGCCGGCAAGCTGTGGGCACTGAAGAGTATAAAGGGATTTTTCGTGTTTTTAAGGCTGTTTTCAAGCTGTTTTCTTATCCAGGTTATGTAGTGAGGATTTCTGCACCACGATTTTACGGTTTTCGCATTTTTGAAATGCTTTTTAACGTCTCTTATACAGGCGCCTGCCGTGGCAAAAGAGTAGTGAGGATACAGAGAGATAGCTGCAATCTCTGTGGCGCCATAATCTTTGATTTCTGCAGCAACCTCTTTAAGCAGTGGAGCTGAATAGAGCATTCCTGTAAATGTCTTTACACCTGTTATTTCCTCAACAGCTTTTGCTATTTCAATGGCGTATTTAACGGTTGGTGAGCTTCCGCCAATTGCCTGGTAGTTTGGTGCTACCTTTTTCGAACGGATTGTGGCTATTATGTAGGCAAGAGGTTTCTGTAAAAATTCTGGAACACCAAAGTTTATAAGGTCTCTGTCGGAAAACAGACGGTACAAGAAAGGTTTGATCTCTTTTATATCGGAAGGTCCGCCCATGTAAACTATTAGATTTGCCTTCTTCAACACCTCACCTCTTGGAATCTTGAATAAGAGGAATGATAGCAGTTTTTAAGGTATATTTAAATGTAAGAGGTCTTGTTTTGGAGGGGCAATGAAATTTATAACAGAACCTGAAATTTATGAAATTCTTGGTAAAGTGGGACTGCCGGTGGTACGGCATAAGGTTTTTCACAGTGTGGATAATCTTGATTGGAATTACTTTCCCGCTATAGTTAAGCCTGTCGTTAGAAAACCTATTCACAAAACGGAAGCTGGCGGAGTTATTGAATGTTCTGATGAGAGAGCTTTGAAAGAGGCCATTAATACTCTTTCAATGCGTTTTCCCGATGCAGAATGCTTTATAGTAGAGGAAAAAGTAGAAGGTATAGAGGCTTTTCTAACTCTTAAGAGAGATTCTTCTTTTGGTTTTGTTGGAGGTTTTGGAACGGGTGGTTTCTTCGTTGAGTTTTTAGATGATGTCGTTTTTCTGCCGGCGTTTGCCACACGTAGTGAGATTGGAAAGGCACTTAAAAAGACAAGACTTTTAAAACTCATTAAAGGATACAGGAATAAAAGAGGCAATGAAGAACTTTTTATAGATTTTGTTTTTAATTTTTTAAAGATTCCCGGAATTTTCCCGGAGATAGAAGAAATTGAGATAAATCCCCTTTTTATAGGAGGGGATTTTGTCCTTCCTGCCGATGGTAAGGGCTTTATAGGGGATGTTTTTGAAAAAGAAAAAGAAGCAACGCCTGTTCCTTCTGATATCTTTTGTCCTGAGTCAGTTGCCGTTATAGGTGCTTCAAAGAGGGAAGGTTCTGTAGGCTATGCCCTTTTAAAGAATCTTTCAGATTTTTCGGGAAAAGTGTTTGCAGTTAATCCAAAGTATAGTGAAATAAATGGAAAAAAGTGTTTCCCGTCTGTTTTAACAGTCAAAGATAATGTGGACTGTGCTGTTATAGCTGTCCCTGCGCCTTTAGTTCCTGAAGTTTTGAGGGAGTGTGGTGAGAAAGGCGTAAAGCTTGCAGTTATCATTTCTGCCGGATTTGGTGAGAGAGGAGAAGAGGGAAAGCTACTTGAGAAAGAAATAAAGGCTATAGCCAGAAATTACAGTATAAGGATTTTAGGTCCTAACACGCTTGGTTTTATAATTCCTTCTATTGGTTTGAATGCTTCATTTTCAAAGGTTATGCCCGAAAGAGGTAATGTGACTTTTATATCCCAGAGTGGTGCAATCATTACCGCTATTTTGGATAAAGCACTTGAAGAGGATTTTGGTTTTTCTTCTGTTTTCAGCCTTGGAAATCAGGTTGATATTTCAGTTACCTCTTTGCTTCAGTCCCTTTCAGATAGTGAAAGAAACCGTGTTTTTATGGTCTACGTTGAAGAAATAAAAGACGGAGAGTTGCTGTTTTCCATTTTAAAGAGGAGACCGGTTGTTTTTATAAAAGCCGGTAGAAGTAGTGAGGGAAAAAAGGCTACATCTTCCCACACAGGTGCCCTTGCCGGTGATTATAGAGTTTTTAAAGATGTGGTAACGTTAAAGGGAGGTATTGTTGTTGATAGTGTTGATGAAGCTCTTGAGTGTTCACGAGTTTTATCATGTTATGGGAAATTAAAGGGTAATAGAGCGGTTGTTATCACTAATGCAGGAGGATTTGGGGCACTTCTTGCCGACTACCTTTCTTTGTATGGATTTTTGCTGATTGATATTGAACCGATTAAGAAAAAGCTTAGCTCTTTCCTTCCTAAAGGGTGGAGCCGCATAAATCCAATAGATATACTTGGTGATGCCACTTCTTTAAGGTATGAAAAAACGTTTAAAGCAGTTGAAAACCTTGATTGGGATGTTGCCTTTGTGGTTGTGACGCCTCAATACATGACCGATATCCACTTTATTGCACGTGAGATAGTAGATTTTCAAAAAAGGGTAGCTAAACCCGTTTTTCCCTGTTTTATAGGAGGATTTTCTGTAAAAAATGGCATAAAGTATGTTGAGAAAAACGGCATTCCCGCATTTACAGAGCCGCTTCTCATGGCGAAAGTGGTCTCTTTTTTAACAGAAAGGTAAAGCCGGAAAAAATTCCGGCTCTTATCTTATAAATTTCAGATTTTCAAGGTCTTCAAGGAGGGCCTGAAGGTCCTCTTCGTGTTCAACCTCATCGGTAAGTATTTGAAGGACAAGATTGTAAGTGATAGGATCTATATCCTTTGTAAATTTCAATATTTCACTGTAGGTATCAATTGCACACTGTTCTCCCCTTACGTTCTGTTCAAGGATTTTTCTCACAAACGGGTCATCGGGTGTTTCATATCCGCAGTTTGTCTTTTCAAACCATTCTTTTGGCGTTAATATCGGTGTTCCGCCAAGCTCAAGAATTCTTGTTACAAGCATATCGGCATGCCTTAGCTCATCGGTTGCGTGCTGAACCAACTCTGCTATTACTGCATCTTTCATGGGTCCCTTTACAACTTTTGAACCTATCCAGTACTGATAATAGGCAAGCCATTCATCACACAGGGCTTTGTTGAGCATTTCAACAATTTTGTCCGCATGTTCGCCAACAAGTGCTCTTCCTCTCGTTCCCATGATTCCTCCAGATTTCTTTTCTATTTTTAAATTTATGGGTTTGTTTTAAGATATCAACTCGTATCCGCCAAGGAGTATAAGCACTAAATTTGCAGTGAACAGAATTTCTCTTTCAAATTTTGAAAGTTTATCAAGGACACGTTTGTTGCCAAAAAAGAGAGAAACCATGTTCCACATTATGAAACTTGTTGCTACTATTTCCGCACCGAAGAGAAGTTTCACAGGTGCTGGTGTTTGAGGCGGTATTAGCTGGGTGAATATACCTAAAAGTATAAGGGGTAACTTGGGATTTAAAATGTTGCAGAAAAATCCTTCACGGAAATTTTTTCTGCTCGATGTTAAAGTTTTTTCACTTTTTATTTCAAATCTGTCTATTCTTTTTCTCATTTGAAGAAATCCCGATATGCCTATGTATATAAGATATAAAGAACCAGCCGATTTAACGATTTTAAACAGCGTCGGGTTTTGTGATAGAAGGCAGATACCAAATACTGCAGTAAGTGTATGGATGACAATACCTGTTGTAATTCCCAAAATTGTTAGAAAACCGTTTTTGTAGCCACCGCTGATGGTGTTTTTCATAACTAATATGAAGTCTGGCCCCGGTGTTAAGAGGAGCAGGGTCCAGACTATAAACAGAGTAGCTGCTATTTTTATCATTTTAATAACCTTTCACATTCTTTTATGGTTTTAAATACGTAGTCGGGACGAAGGTTCTCATCGATTGAGTTTAAAATGTCCGGTGAAGAGTACTTTCCGGAAAGGACGAAAACAGTTTTAAAGCCAACAGCTTCTTTTCCACCAGCAAGGTCCGAGAACGGGTCGTCACTTACCATATAGATTTTTGAAGGCTCCTTTATTCCTACAAGTTCAAATGCTCTTTCAAAGTAGAGTTTTGAAGGTTTTCCAAAGGATACAACGGGGCAGTTTCCCGCATACGAAAGGCAGGTCGCTATTGCACCGACACTTGGACTTACAAGGCCGTCCCTGTCAAGGATAATTCTGTTCATGTGATACGAGAAAAGCTTTGCGCTGTTTAAAACGATTGCCGATGTGGCCGTTTTTAGTTTTTTAAAGTCAACTTCTTTGTCCCTTCCAACTACCACTGCATCAACGTTGTAGTCATCTTTTACTTCAAAGCCGCTTTCTCTCAGGAACGATTTTATTTTTTCTGTGCCCAAGAAGTATATGGATTTTACGCCTTCCTTTTTCAATGTATCCACTGCAAGAAATGATGGCGATAAGAGTTTCTTTTCGTTTACGTTAAAACCTTTACTTTTCAGTATTTCTATTAGTTCTGAAGGTTTTTCGGTTGAGTTGTTGGTTGCGACTATCCATGGTATGCCCATGGAGTCAAGTTTTTCGGTGAATTCAAGAGCTTCAGGGAAAGGTGTATAGGATTTATCTTTTACAAGTGTTCCCTCAAGATCAAGCAGGAAGGCCACTTCCGCCATTGATAGTCCTCCGATTTTGAGAAGATGTATTGATTAAGTTAGTAATCTATCAGTTTGAGTCGCTCTTCGGGTGTTACAATCTGTGTTATTTTTATTCCGTATTGGTCTTCCACAACGTAAAGTTCACCTTTTGCAACTAACTTTCCATTAACCTTTATGTCAACTGGTTCGTTTATATGTCTGTCAAGTTCAACGATGCTGTTTGGGTGAAGGTTCAAAATATCTTCTAATGTCATCTCTGTGTTGCCCACTTCCACGGATATTTCAACAGGTATGTCTGCTAAAAGTTCCATCTTTTCAAGTTCCGGACAGGCTATTTTTTCAGCTTCCTGTTGTTCTGCTAAAGCTTGAGACCAGTCAGCCATTACGTCTTCAGCAGGTGTTTCCTTTGATGAAGAGTCTTCAGTTTCAGCAGATTTCTCTTTCTGCTCTTTATCCGCTTCCTGCTGAGAAAGAGCCTGCTCCCATTGCGCGGCAATTTCTTCTTGAGATAACTCACTCTGTTGATTCTGTTCCGTCTGATTTTGGTTCACTTCCTGTTGATTCTGCTTCTCCTCTGCCATTTCTGTTCCTCTCAATAGCTGTGTCTGTTATAAGTGCTGCGTATTTATCCTTTATTTTACCCATTTTTGCCCTAAATTTTGGTTTATCCTCCACGTAAAGTAAAAGTTCATCACCTTTTGTTACAGAAAGAAGAATCTTATCACCAGCTTTCCAGTTAACAAGTTCTTTGACTTTTACTTTTTTCTTTTCAAGTTCAAGGTAAAGGTTGAGCTTAAGGTGTTTTAACTTTCTTATAAGTTCTCTATCCCACACAGGATCTTTTTTGGTAAACCCTGTCTCTGAAAAGATCATGTCTTTTATGGGCAGGAACAGATCCTGTGGGAAACAGAAGAAAAAAGGTGCCTCGTAACCTTCTATATCCATGTTGCATTCTACAACTATAACTTTATCGTTAGGTGATACGATTCTTGCCAGAGTAGGGTTTAACTCTATTGATTTCAGGTCTATTTTTACAGGATAAAACTCTTTCCAGATGTCTTCAAATGTTTCAAGAGCTATATCAACGAAATCGCTTATGATTTTTGTTTCAAGTCTTGTGAAATCTCTTCCTTCTACCTTGAATGGTTTTGCAGGGCCTCCGAACATTACACTTATAATTACGAAAACTAACCTTGAGTCAAGAACAAAGAGGAAATTTTCTTTTAATGGTTTCATGCTTACTATGCTGTAGCTTGATGGTAAAGGAATTTTTGACATAAAGTTGTCAAATTTTGTTATATAAATGCTGTTCTTGCTTACCATGGAGATTCTTGGTACTAAACCTCTTATTCTTTCGCTGAAAATTTTAATCCACCTTTCAAATATAAGTTCAAGGCCGGGGACATCTCCTTTCTTTATTTGTTCAAGTTCAGAAAAATCAAAAGGCCTTATTTTTTTGGCTTCGGTATTTTCTTCCTTATTATCTTTATCTTCCCCTAAAAGAGCATCTATCTCTTCCTGGGAGAGGAAATCTTCTGCCACGCTTCCTCCTTACACCAGTTCTTCAGAACCGCCGATGTCTATTTTACCTTCAGCTGCAAGCTGTTTTATGACCATAATAATCTTCTTCCTTGCTTTTTCAACGTCAGATTTTCTAACAGGTCCAAGTGCTTCCATGTCTTCCATAAGCATCTGGGCGGCACGTTTGGACATGTTAGACAGGAACTTGTTGACAATTTCTTCAGGTGCGCCTTTAAGTGCAAGGATAAGATCGTTTTTCTCAACTGCTTTGAGGATTTCAATAATTGCACGGTTATCAAGTTTAAGAATGTCTTCAAATTTGAACATTCTTTCTTCAATGGAATCTGCCAGACTTTCGTTTTCCTTCCTTATATCTTCAAGAATTTCGTTGGCAAGTTCTTTTGGAAGTGCGTTAACAATTTCTGCCGCTATATCAACACCGCTTAATGTCTGTTCTTTTCCAGCGCCCACTGTTATAAGTTCTTCTTCTAAAGCTTCAGTGACAAGCTTTAACGTGTTTGTTGATATCTTCTCAAGTGTTGCCAGTCTTTTTATTACTTCATCTCTAACGTTTGTAACACCCAGGCGTTTAGGAAGGTACTGGATAATTTCAGCTGCTTTTTGCGGTTTTATCTGGGACAGGACAATGGCAATTATCTGAGGGTGTTCTTTCTCTATCAGTTTTGCAATGAATTTCGGGTCAAGTTTTTCAAGTTCTTTAAACACCATCTTTTTGTTTTCAGAGAACATTGTGCTTTCAAGTAGTTCTCTGTACTTTTCAGGCGGTAACGCCTTTTCAAGCAGCTTCCTTAGGTTATCAGGAGCAACTTTTAGAGGAGCAAGCTGCGTAAGTTTACCGTAAGCTTCTTCAAGAACAAGTTTTACGAGTTCCTTGTTTACAGGTCCAAGGGAGAACATGGATTTTACTAACTTCTCTATTTCATGTTCTTTCATCTTTTTTAGAACGTTTGCCGCTTCATCTTCTGGCAGAGAAAGTATGAGAATGGCCGCTTTCTGCGCGCCTGTAATCCTCCCTGTTGACTTTATTTCTTTCTTTTCTGTGTTTTCTGCCATAAGCCACCCGGTGGTTGTTTTGAAACTGTTAGAAAAATATTATAACAATTAAATCAACCTTTGAAAGGTTTAGAAAGTGAAAAGTTTTCTGTCAGTCGTATATTAGAAGCATAAACGAATTTTTGCGAGAGGTGAAGATGCCAATTTTGATAAACGGTGTTACGGATGAGAAGAGACTCTACCGCGAACTTAAAAAGATCGGGTTAAGGAAGCATGATATAAAGAGTGTTTTCATAGCGAATCTGTCAGCCCTGGTCTATTTGAAGGATGAATCTTTAACGAAGGCTTATGAGGATTTTGTTCCTGACGAGGAGACAGAGCGGGAGATAAAGACAGTTCACAATTATGTTGAACATTTTAAATATCTTATAGATATAGAAAGACTTGCGGAGATGGAATTCCAGGAAGAAGAGATAAAGAGGTTATCTGGTAGAGAGAGAGAACTTTTGGGAAGGGCAATTTTAGACCTTAAAGGTGTTCGTGCCGGTATGAAGTTTCATCTTCATCTTGTCAGGTTTTACAGGGAGAAGTCTATAGATACGGAGATTGGAAACGGTGATATAGTCCTTGTCAGTCGTGGAAATCCGCTTAAAAGTGATCTTCTTGGAACAGTTATTAGAGTAACTGAAAAAACGATTACAGTCGCATTTGATAATAGGCCACCCCAGTGGGTTTATAAAAAAGGTGTCAGGCTTGACCTTTACGTTAACGATATCACATTTAAGAGGATGGAGGAGAATTTAGAAGAAGTTCGTCACGCTTTTGGGAGGAAGAGGGTATTAAGGAATATTATTTTGGGTTTAAAAAGACCTTCTCTGTCCGAAAGAGAGCCTTTTATTCCTGTTAATGAAAAGCTTAATGATTCTCAGAAGATGGCCGTTAGTGCTGCTCTTGGTTCACCGGACTTTTATCTTGTCCATGGCCCGCCGGGGACAGGGAAGACCAGTACAATAACAGAATTGATTGTTCAATTAGTGAAGAGAAAGGAAAAGGTGCTTGCCACAGCAGATTCAAACATCGCTGCAGATAATATTTTGTTGAACCTATCTAAATATTCGGATTTAAAACTTGTAAGAATTGGTCATCCTGCAAGGGTTCTTGAAGAGCTTGAGCGGTTTTCCATCTTTGCACTTTTTGAAGAACATGAGAAAAGTGAAGTCATAAGAAAAGGCTGGGAAAAAGTAAGAGAACTGATAGAAAAGAGGGATAACTTTTTAAAGCCTGTTCCTGCCTTAAGAAGGGGGATGAGTGATGAAGAGATTATCCATTTAGGAAAGAAAGGGAAGTCATTTAGAGGTGTGCCGGCAAAGAAAATCCGTTCTATGGCGAACTGGCTTTTGATAAATTACGAGATAGACATCAGAATAAAAGCCTTGAAAGAGATGGAAGCACAACTTTTTAGAGAGATTATTGCTGACGCGGATGTTGTTATTGCGACAAATTCAATGGTTAAGTCTGAACTGCTTGAAGGTTTTGAGTTTGATGTTGCTGTTGTAGATGAAGGAAGCCAACAAGTTGAACCTTCTACGCTTATTCCTGTTATGAGGGCTAAAAGGTTCTACATTGCTGGTGATCATAAACAGTTACCACCAACTGTTACCAGTGAGGATGCAAAAGAGCTGGAAAAGACGCTTTTTGAAAGACTCATATCGGAGCATAAGGACCTTTCCACTATGCTTACTGTTCAATACAGGATGAATGAAAAGATAATGGAATTTCCGTCAAAAGAGTTTTACGAAGGAAGACTTATTGCGGCTGATTCGGTTAAAAACCATACACTTGCTGATTTTAGAGTTGAGATTTTAAAAGTACCTGAATCTTGCAGAAATATTCTGAATCCTGAAGAAGCTTTAACCTTTGTTGACACGTCTAAGATAAACGCGTTTGAATTTAAGCCGGAAGGGAGCACTTCTTATGAAAATTACGAAGAGGCAAGGCTTGCGGTTAGTCTTGTTTCTCATCTTGTTGATATGGGCGTGTCCAAGAAAGATATAGGAATAATTACACCTTACGCAAATCAGGTTAAACTGATAAAAGAGCTTCTAACGGAGAGAGATTTAAAAGTAGAAGTTAATTCTGTTGACGGTTTTCAGGGAAGGGAAAAGGAGGTAATAGTTATTTCTTTCGTTCGTTCCAATGAGAGTGGAGAGATAGGCTTTTTAAAGGATATGAGAAGACTAAACGTTGCCATTACAAGGGCCCGCAGAAAACTTATAGGGATAGGAAACAGTGAGACACTCTCTTTCCATCCTGTTTACAGGCGGTTTATATCTTACGTGAAAGATAGGGGCACTTTTGTTTCTATTGATTGACGGGAGTTATGTATTTTGCCAATCTTGTGCACACAAGCAGATAGGTAACTTTTATTATAGCTTTTAATATTCCAGGAATGATAGTTGCTCTTCTACAGCACATAACAGGCGGGTATGCAGCTACCACCTTCGGTGCTCACTCAAATTTGGCTCAACCAGACTTCAGATACCTGCCAACCGTCAGGATTACATCAAATGAAACACATGACTGTGAAAGAAAAGAGCGGATGTGTATCGATCGGTATTTTTATGAGAAATCCTGTGATGTGGAAGAGGTACACTCTCCTTAGAGAGAAATATTGAAATGGTGCGGGAGGCGGGATTTGAACCCGCACGCCCGTAAGGGCACTGCCCCCTCAAGACAGCGCGTCTGCCGATTCCGCCACTCCCGCAACTGTCTTGCGTAGCAGAAAATATAGGATTATTCCTTATAGGTGTCAACTGCTTTTAAGCAATTTTTCAAGAATAATACGGATGTCCTTTTCTGACGGTATCCTGGGGAGGTTTGCCATTAAGATTTTCTTGGCCATTGCAAGCGATACGAAACTGCTTATGTCGTCTTCACTTACACCGAGCGGTCTGAGTGTTTCTGGTTTACCCAAAAATCTCAGGAAATCTTCTATCTTTTTCACGATTTCATAAACGTTACTGCTTTCTATTCCCATAGCTCTGCCAATAGATAGAAGTTCATCTTTTGCGGAAAGTCCGTAGAATTCAAGGACTGGTGAGAGGAACATGGCATTTGCAAGTCCGTGGGGTATGTCATACATGACACCAAGGATGTGTGCCAATGTGTGGACAAGTCCTGCCCCCGCATCCGTTATCGCCATTCCACCGAGCATGCTTCCGAGCATAACTTTTTCTCTCGCTTCTATGTCTCTTGGATTTCCAAAAGCACGCGGTAGATATTTTGTTATTAGCTTAATACCTTCAAGAGAATAGAGTTTTGATATTGGGGTTGCTCTTTTGGAAACTAAAGCTTCTATACAGTGGGTAAGTGCGTCTATACCCGTGTTTGCCGTTACGTGGGGCGGCATGGTCACTGTAAGTTCGGGATCATCAATTGCGATTACAGGGAAAAGATAGCTGCTTATAAGAGGCGCTTTTTTCCACTCTTTTTTGTTTGTCAGTACGGCGTATGGTGTTACTTCTGAGCCCGAACCACTTGTTGTTGGTACGGCAACGAGGGGAACGGCTGGCTTTTTAAAGCACTCAGGTACTCCGATAAATTCTTCCACATCTCCTTCATTGTTTAAGAGACCGGAAATAACCTTTGCAAGATCAATGGCGCTTCCTCCTCCAATTGCCACAATGAGGGAAGGATTGAAGTCTTTTACCTTTTCTGTGAGTTCTTTTGCAAGTTCCACCGATGGGTCAGGCATTACATCGTCAAATGTTTCAACGTTTTCAAACTGCTTTTTCACAAAGTCGGCATAGCCATTGCGCAGGGCTGATTTTCCACATATTACGGCTACTTTTGAAGTATCAAGTCCGGCACTTTCACATTCGTCCTTCAGCTTTAGAAACGTTTTTCTTCCAAATATTACTTTTGTTGGCATGTGATGTTTAAGTGTTTTCATCCCTTTCCTCTTATACTATTTTTTTAATTATACCGTTTCAATCTCTTTAAGTATCCTTTCTGCCGCTTCTTCCATGTTTTCCGCTGCCGTTATCGGTCTTCCAACGACAATGAAATCCGTTCCGGCACGTTTCGCCTGAGAAGGTGTCATGATTCTCTTCTGGTCATTTTTTGCCGCCCATTCCGGTCTGATGCCGGGTGTTACTGTTATAAAACCTTCTCCGAAGTTCTCTTTTATGAGTTTTATCTCTTTCGGGGAACATACAACACCGTCAAGTCCCGCCTTCTTTGCTATTTCGGCAAGTCTCAGCACTTCGCTTTCGACATCTCCCTCTACCCCTATTGTTTTTAGATCATTTTTATCCATGCTGGTTAAAATGGTAACGCCAATCAGCAGAGGTCTTTTTACCCCCATCTTTTCGGCATATTCCCTGTTAAAGTCTGCCACCTTTTTTAAAAATTCAAATCCTCCGAGGGTGTGAACGTTGTACATGAAAACTTCGTTTTCTATTGCTACTTTTGCTGCACCGCACACGGTATTGGGAATGTCGTGAAACTTTAAGTCGAGGAAAACGCCGCATCCTCTGTTGTGGATTTCTTTTACAACGCTGAATCCCCCTCTTAAAAATAGTTCAAGGCCAACTTTGAATGTTCTAATTTTTCCTTTAAGTTTATCAACTGTTTCAATCGCAGTCCCTTTGTCGGGGAAGTCGAGGGCAACAATAACCATGTTTAAGACCTCCTTATACTTTTGCTCGTTAAAATTTATGGCTTTGACTTGGTAAATGTAATGTTTTGGTTGATGGGAATATGAATTGCAATTTTCAAGGAAGTCTATATATTAAGTTTTAGAAATATAAGTTTTTTTTAAGTTAAAACCCCATAACAAGGAGGTATCATGCGTACGAAATTTGCCTCGTTGCTTGCTGCAGGTGTCTTCATTTTAGCCGGTTGTGGAGGAGGCGGAGAAACGGTAACTCCGCCAACAGGTGCAAATGAAACAGTTTCAATTACACTTTCTCCTGGGGCAACAGTTACAAAAACCGTGACTGTTGATTTGCCAGATCCGGAAACGGGTGATGTTGGTGTGGATGTTCTGTGGCTTGTTGATTTGAGTGGAAGTTTTGGAGATGACCTTTCTACGTGGCAGAACAATACGGAAGCGATTGTAAATGCCCTTAAAACGAAGATAAGCGATTTAAGGGTGGGGCTTGCAAGTTTCGTGGATGCTCCGTGCAGTGACTTCGGCTGGACCGGTGATTACGGTTACAAGCTTGAGCTACCTTTGACTTCTAACTTTACGGCATTTTCTGAAAAGGTTGATAATTTAACTATTTATAGCGGAAATGATTATCCGGAAGCTCAGTTAGAAGCCATGTATCAGGCTATAACAGGTGAAGGTGTTGTTTGTAACGGTACATGTGAAAATGCCACGATAAACGCAACGGATCCGGGATGGGGAGCCGGCAGGATTCATCTTCTCGTTGTTTCTACGGATGCTGCATTCCACAGGCCAACAGATGTAGGTTCAGATGGAACTCCTTATCCTTATCCGGCAAATGTTACAGATGTGATAGATGCTGCAAACAGTACCGGTGTAAGTATCAGTTTCCTTTTCGCAGGATATGACTACGACTGGGATGGTAATTATACAGTTGATGATATTTATCAAATAGAACCTGCTACTGGAGAGATAGCAAATGCAACTCACGGTATAGTTTATACTATGAGCAGTAACAGCTCAGAAATTGTTGCGGCTCTTGAGTCTCTTGCCAACGCTACAGTTGGAAATGCAACAGTTGAACTTGTTCCGGTTGGTGATACCTATGGAATTATTGCTTCGATTTCACCGTCTGTTTTAACCGGCATTGATCTTACTTCAACAGATAAGGTTGATTTCACGGTTACGTTTACCGCTCCAGCAGGGACTTCTCTACCTTCAAGTATCGATTTCTATTTAGTGGTTAAGGTGGAAGGATCAGAAATTTATCGGATTCCAGTACATGTTGTAATAAGTTAAGTGTTTCTTGTAAATTCTGTAGTTGTGAGAAAGGGCACCTTCGGGTGCCCTTTTTTTATGTTGTGGACTTTCCCTTGATTTTTTTACAAAATTTTTACATAATTGACGTGATGCTTGAGATAGAAACACTTTTCTAAAAATATACCAGACAAGGAGAGGAGCGATGGGACTGAACATCGTGCAGAAGATAATCAAAACTCACCTTGTAGAAGGTGAGATGGTGGCGGGAAAGCCAATCGCCATCAGAATTGACCAGACGCTAACACAGGACGCAACAGGAACTATGGCGTACCTTCACTTTGAAGGTATGGGGCTTCCAAAGGTTCAGACAGAGCTTTCAGTTTCTTACGTTGACCACAATACACTTCAGGCCGGTGGCCCGGAAAACGCTAATGACCATCTTTTCCTTCAGACAGTAGCTGCCAAGTACGGTATCTATTTCTCAAAAGCCGGAAACGGTATTTGCCACCAGGTTCATCTTGAGAGATTTGCCGTTCCTGGAAAGACACTTTTAGGTTCTGACTCTCACACACCGACGGCCGGTGGTATTGGTTCTCTTGCTATTGGTGCCGGTGGTATGGACGTTGCACTTGCAATGGCTGGCGAACCTTTCTACCTTAACATGCCAAAAGTTGTAAGGGTTAACCTTTACGGAAAACTCAAACCTTTTGTTTCTGCGAAAGACGTTATTTTAGAGCTTTTAAGGAGACTCAGCGTTAAAGGTGGTGTGGGTAAGGTATTTGAGTACGGCGGAGAAGGTGTTAAGTACCTCACAGTTCCTGAAAGAGCTACCATTACAAACATGGGTGCTGAGCTTGGTGCTACAACTTCTATCTTTCCAAGTGATGAGCAGACTTATGCGTTTATGAAGGCTCAGGGAAGAGAGGCTCAGTGGAGAAGACTTGAAGCCGATCCTGACGCTGAGTATGACGAAGTTATAGATATTGACCTTTCAGAGCTTGAACCTCTTATCGCATGTCCACACATGCCTGACCAGGTTAAGAAGGTAAAAGAGCTTGAAGGTTTGAAGGTTCATCAGGTAGCTATCGGTTCATGTACGAACTCTTCTTACAGAGACCTTATGACTGTTGCAAAGATGTTTGAGCAGTCTGGAAATAGAGTTCATCCAATGGTATCTGCTGCCATTTCTCCCGGTTCAAAGCAGGTTCTCAGAATGATCGATAAAGAAGGTATGTACGATGTACTTTTAAGAGCAGGATTTAGATTCCTTGAGTGTGCGTGCGGTCCATGTATTGGTATGGGCTTCTCACCACCATCTGGAGGGGTTTCTGTAAGAACGTTTAACAGAAACTTCCTTGGCCGTTCCGGCACCAAGGATGCTGAAGTTTACCTTGCTTCACCAGAAACGGCTGCTGCAATAGCTATGACCGGTGAAATGACAGATCCAAGGGACCTTGGCCTTGAAGAGATCAAGGTATTCCTCCCTGAGAATTTTGATATTGATGATTCAATGATATTTGCGCCTGCTGCTGATCCGGATGAAGTAGAAGTATGGAAGGGACCAACAATCAACTATGTTGGTTATAAAGAGCCTCTTGGTGACAAGCTTGAGGGAGAAGTTCTCCTTAAAGTTGGTGATAACATAACAACTGACCACATTATTCCTGGTGGTGCAAAAATCTTGCCGCTCCGTTCAAACATTCCTGCTATTTCTCAGTATGTTTACAGTGTCGTTGATGAAACGTTTGCCAAGCGTGCACAGGAAAAAGGCGGCGGATTTATCGTTGGTGGCGAAAACTACGGTCAGGGTTCTTCAAGGGAGCACGCTGCTATTGGTCCTATGTACCTTGGTATTAAGGCTGTTATTGCCAAATCTTACGCAAGGATTCACAAGGCTAACCTTATCAACTTTGGTATTCTTCCGCTTGTTTTCGTTAATCCGGAAGATTACGACAAGATTGATCAGGGCGACATCCTTGAGATTGATACCTCAAACTTTGCTCCCGGTGAAGACAACATCATCACCGTTATTAACAGAACGAAAGGTATTTCAATACCAACAAAGCACGGTCTGAACGAAAGACAGGTTAAGATTATCAAGGCTGGTGGTGTTCTTAAGTACGTTAAGGACAAGTTTGAAGGAAAAGCTGACTAATTCTGAGAATTCTGAGATTTTTAAGGGGGCTTAAAAGCCCCCTTTTTTAACTTACCTTTTCCACAAAAGAGATTGGAATTTCTATTTTAGGAGACATTGAAGCCGCTTTCAGTAAGAGAACAACTCTTTCATCACCTTTTTTGAGTTTCAACACCTGTCCTATTAAACCCCTGAAGGGTCCTTCCTTAATTTTTACCACCTCGCCTTCTTTCAGATCCGCTTTTTCGAAATCTATAATTGAGTTTGTTTTTTCTTTTAGGTTTTCTATAAAGCTTTCGTCTATATACGGTATGTTTCTGCCAAATCTTACGATATCTTTTACGCCCCTTGTGTATCTGACGTTGTTAAAGTGCTCGGCTATTGAAAACTTTGCAAACATGTAACCTGGGAACAACGGTTCTTCTTTTAAAAGTTTTCTCTTTTTAACCTTTACGATAGGATAAAAGTATTCAATGTTTATTCTTTCAAACTGGACAAAAACGACCTTTTCCTTTCTTGGTTTAATACTAACTATGTACCATTTTGGTTCGTTCATAACATTACTCATAAAGTCAGGCCTCCCTCTTTTATGAATCTTTCAAGCGCTTCTTCCCACGGTGGAATTTCAACGTTAAGTGTTTTGCTCAATTTTTTGTTGCTCATCGGTGAGAATCCCGGCCTTTTTGCTGGAAGTTTAAATGCGTCAGAGGTTACGGGTCTTATGAATTTATCCAGTTTGAGAAGTTTAAAAGTTAATCTTGCCCATTCAAATCTTGAGGTGTATCCTGAATTGACCAGATGGTAAAGGCCTGTCAGCCTTTCTTCGACTGCCTTTAGTGTGACGTCAACTATTGTTCTGGTAGATGTAGGTACTGAAAATTCGTCACATACAATTTTAAGAAAAGGCATCTTCTCTGCCCACCGGGTTAGTTTATATATGAAATTCTGTTTTCCCTTTCCGTAAACCCAGCTTACTCTGAAAATTAAATAATCATTTCCTATTTCCATTACCCGTTTTTCACCTTCAAGCTTTGTTTTTCCGTATTCATTTACCGGTGATGGTTCGTCGCTTTCTGTGTACAGGCCGTCTTCTTTTTTTCCGTCAAAAACATAGTCTGTACTGTAATGGATGAGAAAACTACCCGCTTCCTTTGCTGCTATGGCAAGGTTTTCAGGGCCGATTGCGTTGGTTTTGTAGGCAATTTCGTACTCTTCTTCGGCCTTATCGACTAAGTTGTAGGCCGCGCAGTTGATGATGACTTCCGGTTTAAGTTCTCTTACTGCTTTTACAACGCTATCAAGGTTTCCGATATCAAGTTCTTTGTGGCTTAGAGCTTTGAAATCTGTTCCTTTTTCCGTTAATTTTCGGATAAACTCCCCGGCCAGCTGACCGTTTTTCCCCGTTATGAGTATCACGTTTCCTCCTTCAACATAATTTGTGAGGTTAATTACATTTTAGCAATTAGCTTCAAATTTTCTCCTTTAGATATAAAAGTGTTATATTTAAATTTAAGGAAGTGGGAAAAATTCTGTAAATCAGGGGGGAAGATGGCTTTAGCAGTAGCTGCTTACTGGAAACCTCTTGATAATCATAAAGTCAAGTGTCTCTTATGTCCGAGAGAGTGTGTTATAGCGGAAGATCAGAGCGGTTTTTGTCTTGTAAGGAAAAATGTAGGTGGACGGCTCGTATCAACTGTTTATGGAGAAATTGCTTCTGGTGGTTATGATCCTGTTGAGAAAAAACCTCTCTACCACTTTTATCCCGGGCAGGTGATATTTTCCATCGGTACTAACGGTTGCAACCTTGACTGCCGTTCGTGTCAGAACTGGCAGATTTCAAGGCAGGAAACACATAGGGAAATTTTCCCGCCGCGGATGGCGGTTGATTACGCCTCAAGATATAACTCAATCGGTATAGCTTACACCTATAACGATCCGATAGTCTGGTTTGAGTACGTAAAGGATACTGCCTCTATGATAAAAGAAAAAGGTCTTGTAAACGTGATGGTAACTAACGGAAATATAAATCTTGAACCTTTAAAAGAGCTTTTGCCGTTGATTGATGCTTTTAATGTTGATCTAAAGGGTATGACCAAAGAGTATTACGCTAAATTTTCTTCCATGCCCAACCCGAACGTTTGGCAGGTTTGTGAAGAAATAAAAAAAGCGGGGAAACATATTGAACTTACAAAGTTGATAGTTCCTCGTTTTGATGAGTTTACCCCTGAATACTTTGAAACGTTTGCAAAATGGATTGCTAAAAATCTTGGCAAAGATACTCCTCTTCACCTTTCAAGGTTTTTCCCCGCTTACAAGTTAATGGATACGGCACCGACACCCGTTGAGGTTTTGAACATGGCTTACGATGTTTGTAAAGAGTATTTATACTACGTATATGTCGGCAATGTTATTGAACCTACGAGAGAGTCAACTTACTGCCCTGCCTGTGGTGCTTTGCTTGTTAAGAGGATAGGATACGAAGTCTCCGTTAATTTCTCTAACGGTAAGTGTCCTGAGTGTGGTAGGCCTGTAGATTTTGTGATTTAACTATCTAAACGGATTAGAGGGGGGAACATGGAAATTGTTAGTACCGTCTTTGGGAATGGGGAATTTATTCCTTCAAAGTACACCTGTGATGGTGAAGATGTGTCACCCTGTTTACTGTTCCTGGATCCTCCGGAAGGGGTACGGAGTTTTGCCCTTATAGTAGAGGATCCAGATGCACCGTCAGGGACATTTACACATTGGGTTATTTACGACATTCCGGGGGATTTCGAAGGTTTACCAGAGGACGTGCCTCCGGCCGGTAATCTTGAATATGGAATAAAGCAGGGACTCAACGATTTTGGCAGGATAGGTTACGGTGGTCCTTGCCCGCCTCCCGGAAATCCTCACAGGTACTTTTTCATTTTACTTGCTCTTGATGTTGAATCAACAGGCTTGCCCGCCGGAGCAACAAAATCTGAGCTTTTGAGAGCTGTAGATGGTCACGTTATTACAACGGCCGAAATGGTTGGCCTTTATGGGAGATAATGAGGAGGGAAGGAGGATGCCTTCCCTCAGAAACTCATCTGTTATACAGGAAGGTTGAATTCTCTTAAGACTTCGTTAAGGGAAGTTTTCTTATCGGTAGATTCTTTCCTCTTTCCGATAATTAGAGCACAAGGAAGTCCGTATTCACCTGCAGGGAACTTTTTAATTCTCGTTCCCGGGATAACCACGCTTCTTGCCGGGATTCTTCCTTTATATTCGACAGGTTCGTCGCCAGTCACGTCAATAATTTTTGTGGAAGCTGTTATAACGACACCAGCACCAAGGACAGCTTCTTCTTCTATCACTGCGCCTTCAACAATTATGCATCTTGAGCCTATAAAACAATTGTCTTCTATTATTACCGGTCTTGCGCCCGGTGGTTCAAGAACACCGCCGATTCCCACGCCACCTGACAGGTGTACATTTTTACCTATCTGTGCGCATGAACCTACGGTTGCCCACGTATCAACCATGGTGCCGCTCCCTACGTAGGCACCTATGTTTACGTAAGATGGCATCAGTATCGCACCAGGTTCTATGTATGAACCGTACCTTGCCGTTGCAGGTGGAACGACCCTTACGCCGCGCCTTTCCCAGTCTTTTTTGAGGGGAATTTTATCGTAGTACTCAAAAGGTCCAACTTCCATTACCTTCATTTCTGATATGGGGAAAAACAGGAGAATTGCTTTCTTAACCCAATCGTTTACCTTCCACTTTCCCACGCCTTCCCTTTCAGCTACTCTTATCTTACCTTCATCAAGAAGGGCGATTACTTCTTTGATAGCCTCTTTCGTTTTCTCATCTTTTAAAAGCTCTCTATTTTCCCATGCCTGTTCAATTATCTTTTTCAGTTCTTCCATTTTTACCTCCTTAATGTTTAAAGCCTTTCAGGTTGTTAGCAATTATTACCCCGGCCTGCTCTATGTCAAGTATTAATTTGTCAAGTTTTCTCTGAAGGAGGTTGTAGGCAACGTAGGACGGGACGGCAACTATGAGGCCAAGCACCGTTGTCAAGAGGGCTTCTGCTATTCCTGCAGAGAGCTGTTGAGGGTTTGCCATTGCTGCTGTTCCCGTGTCCAGAACGCCGAAAATTTTAACCATTCCAATTACGGTACCAAGGAGTCCTAAAAGAGGTGCTACAGTTGCTATCGTTGCAAGTAGCGTCATTCCCCTTTCAAGTTCAGCTATTTTTTTTCTTGCTATTACTTCAAATGCATTGAGGAAGTTGGTTCTTGATATTTCTCCAATGTTTCTGAACGCCTCTATTATGATTTCTGAAATCAAAAACTTGTTTCTTTTGCAAAATTCTATAACGTCTCCGATCTTTTCAGACGATAAAAGCAGTACCATCGTTCTTATTCCGTCAGGAGGTGCAATTTTTGATGATCTAAGTACCAGGATTTTTTCAATGACTATGGCAAGTGCCACTATAGACAGGAAAAGCAATATGTATCCTATGAATCCACTTTTGGAAATTATTGCTAAGGCGTTCATGTTTTTGCCTCCGAGAGGATTAGAAATTCAGTGCAGATTATACCATTTGCCCTTTTGTTATTGACGTTCCGTTTAAGGAAATATATTAGAATTTTGAATTAAGAGAAAAAGGCATTTTCAGAGAGAGGGAAAGATGAAAAGGGCAAAAATAGTTGCAACTTTGGGGCCGGCCGTTAGCGATGTTGAAACGCTTAAAAGGCTTGTTGAAGAGGGTCTTAATGTTGTTAGGTTGAACATGTCTCACGGGAGTCACGAAGAACACAGAGAGAGGATAAAACTTGTTAGAGAGGTTGAGAAAGAAACCAAAAAGCCGATTCCCATACTTGTTGACCTCTGCGGTCCAAAGATAAGGATAGGCAAGATAAAAAATGAGCCTTTATACCTTCACAGGGGAAATACGGTTGTTCTTACCTCTGACAGGAATCACGGTGATGATGAGATTTTCGTTAATTACGAGCGCCTTCCTGAAGAGGTTAAACCTGGCGAGGCCATTCTTTTAGCTGATGGTGCCTTCAGGTTAAGAGTAAAAGAAATTTCGGGAAGAAGGGTAATCTGTGAGGTTGTTGTGGGTGGTCCTTTGACTTCCCACAAGGGCGTTAACCTTCCTCATACTTCCCTTTCGATTCCTGCCCTGACACAGAAAGATAGAGAAGACGTGGAATTTGCCGTCAGAGAAGGTGCTGACATAATAGCTCTCTCTTTTGTAAGGAAGGCGGATGACGTCCTTGAGCTTAAGGCTTTGCTTGATACTTTAAATGCTTCCCATATACCAGTTGTAGCAAAAATTGAAAAGCCGGAGGCCGTAGATAGGATAGACGAGATTTTGGAAGCAGCAGATTCCATAATGGTGGCAAGAGGCGACCTTGGCGTTGAAATGCCAATTGAGAAGGTGCCTGTCATACAGAAAATGCTTATAAGGAAGGCAAATAGAAAGGGAAAGCCGGTTATAACCGCTACGCAGATGCTAAAGTCAATGGTTGACATGCCGATACCTACGAGAGCCGAAGTTACCGATATTGCAAATGCGGTTCTTGACGGTACCGATGCGCTTATGCTTTCAGAAGAAACGGCTGTCGGTAAGTATCCGGTGGAAGTTATAAAGACAATGTCAAAGGTGATAAGGGAAGCCGAGAAGATGTATCCTTACAGGCGTTATGAAGAAATTGAACCCGTTACGCTTCAGGATTCCCTTGCCAGGGCTGCCTGCGGTCTTGCGCAGAACAAACAGATAAAAGCCATCATCCCGTTTACGAGGACCGGTGCTACGGCCATGGCAGTTGCAAAGTTCAGACCTTCCGTTCCCGTTTTTGCAGTTACTCACGATGTTAAAACAAGCAGGAAGCTTGCACTTATTTGGGGTATTGAATCGTGCTTGACAGTTCAGGTTGATTCTGTTGAAAAGATGATAAACGTTTCCGTTCAAGCGGTTAAAGATAGAGGTATTGCAAAATCGGGCGATAAGATTATAGTTTTAGCAGGTGCACCGACAGGGGTGCCCGGCAGTACAAATTTAGTTAAGGTGGTTGAGGTTAGATAATGGCAAAGGCGAAGAAGAAGCTTCTCATTGTTGAGTCACCGGCAAAAGCAAAAACAATTCAACGCTATCTTGGAAAAGATTTCATTGTTAAGGCTTCCATGGGGCACGTTCGTGACCTTCCGGAAAAAGAGTTTGGTGTTGACATTGAAAAGGATTTTAAGCCTAAGTACGTGATAATAAAAGGTAAGCAGAAGGTAGTAAAAGAGATTAAAGAGGCCGCAAAGAAGGCTGATGAGGTTTACCTTGCTACTGACCCTGATAGAGAAGGAGAAGCTATAAGCTGGCACATTGCCCACATTTTAAAAAGATTAAAAAAAGACGGCATTTACAGGGTTAGATTTCACGAAATCACCAAAAAGGCCATTCAGGAAGCGATAAAGAATGCTGATACGATAGACGAGAAAAAAGTTGATGCTCAGCAGGCAAGGAGAATCCTTGACAGGATTGTTGGTTACACGATTTCGCCTCTCCTATCCCGCCGATTTAAAAAAGCCCTTTCGGCCGGTAGGGTTCAATCGGTGGCTTTAAGGCTTATCTGCGATAGGGAAGAGGAGATAAGGGCTTTTAAGCCAAAGGAATACTGGACGATAGAAGCCCTATTTGGTGCAGATGAGGGTGATTTTTCAGCAAAGCTTTCTGCCGTTGACGGGAAAAAGCTTTCAAAGTTCTCAATACCTGATGAGGCTACTGCTAAAGATTTGGTTGAAAAGGCAAAGCAGGCTGCCTCTTTTGTTGTTGCCTCTGTTGAGACAAAAGAGCGGAAGAGAAAGCCCTATCCGCCGTTTATAACGAGTACTCTTCAGCAGGAAGCATCAAAGCGTTTTGGATTCCCTGCAAAGCTTACCATGCAAATAGCACAGCAGCTTTACGAAGGTATTGACATAGGCAGCGAAAGGGTTGGTCTTATTACATATATGAGAACAGATTCAACGAGGGTATCAGACGAAGCCGTAAAAGAGGCGAGAGGCTTTATAGAGAAGGAGTTCGGTAAAGATTATCTTCCACAGAGGCCAAGGACTTACGAAGGGAAAACGCCAAAATCTGCCCAGGACGCCCACGAGGCAATAAGACCCACATCTGTGGAGAGAACGCCTGAAAGCATTAAGAATTACCTTACGCCCGAGCAGTTTAAACTTTACGATCTGATATGGCGCAGGTTTGTTGCTTCCCAGATGAAAGATGCCGTCTTTAACACCGTTGCAATGGATGTTGAAGGTAACGGCCTTGTTTTCCGTGCCACCGGAAGCACCGTAAAGTTTCCAGGGTTCATGAAGGTTTACAAAATTGATGTTGACGAAAAGCTGCTTCCGCCTGTTAAAGAGGGTGAAAGGGTTGAACTGAAAGATATTAAAGGTGTTCAGCACTTCACAGAACCCCCACCAAGATACACGGAAGGTACGCTTGTAAAAGCTCTTGAAGAGGAAGGGGTAGGCAGGCCTTCAACTTACGCAACGATAATTTCAAACATCATTCAAAGAGGCTATGTAGAAAAGGAAAAGCAGAAGTTAAAGCCGACGGAACTTGGTGAATTTATTAACGGTCTTTTGAAAAAGCTTTTTCCGAAGGTTGTTGACATAAAATTTACTGCAAACATTGAAGAAGAGCTTGACAAGATAGAGGAAGGTCAGAAAAAGTGGAAAGAACTTTTAAAGGAATTCTACTTTGGCGAATTTAAAGACCTCCTTGAGAAAGCAAAAAAAGATCTGAAAGAGCTAAAGGGTGAACCGGTTGGCCGTAAGTGTCCAAAGTGCGGTGCTGAATTGCTTAAAATATACGGCAGGTACGGTGCATTTATTGCCTGTTCAAATTATCCTGAATGCGATTACAAGGAAAACGGTAAAAAAGAGGACGAAAAAGTTGGCCGCAAATGTCCTGAATGTGGGGCAGAACTTGTGATTAAAAGCGGTAGATACGGAAGATTTATTGCCTGTTCAAACTATCCTGAATGTAAGTACACTGAAAGGATAACTTACGGAAAGTGTCCCGAATGCGGAGAAGGTGATATAGTAGAAAGGAGGAGCAAGAAAGGGCGCGTTTTCTACGGCTGCTCAAGGTATCCTGAATGTAAGTACACCGCCAATAAACCGCCAGAACCGGCAAAGAAGGAGAGTGAAAAATGAAAGTGGCAGTTGTTTCTGACAGCCACGATAACGTTGAAAAGAGCAGAAAGTTTGTAGAACTTGTTAACGGTATGGATGTTGGACTTGTAGTGCACTGCGGTGACATTATTTCACCGTTTACCATGGAGGTATTTAAGAAGGTGGAAGCACCTCTGACGGTTGTTTTTGGAAATAACGACGGTGAAGTTGCCGGTCTGCTTAAAAGCTTTTCTGAAATAAAGAAACCGCCTCTTTTCGTGGAGATTGACGGAAAAAAGGCGGTGGTCATGCACGAACCTGTACTTTTGGACGTTATTCCGGGGAGTGTTGATTTCCTGTTCTTTGGCCACACCCACGAGGTTTTCGTAGATAAGATTAAAGGGACTGTTGTTGTAAATCCCGGTGAACTGTGCGGCTATCTTTCAAATCATTCAACATTTGCTATACTTGATACGGCGACCGGCGAAGTTACTGTAGAGGAGATTTGATGTCTGCTGTAAACATAATAGAGAAGATACTCAACGAGAGACACGACTGTGAAATTGGAAATTTTGAGTGCTGCATTGTTTGTTCTTCAAGACTTTTATCCTGCAAGCTTTTTTCTTTTCCTTCCTGTGCTTTTATTGTTGCAAACGCCGGGTGTCAGGCGGCAACAAACCTTGCGTCTATTTACTATGCCGTTAAAACCTACAACCTGCCTCTCATCGGTGTTATAGAAACTAACGGTATATCGGTTAAGGACTTGATAGGAATGAATTTCCCCGCCGCAGAGGTAGAATTTAAAGTTCTCTCAAAGGTTTATGAAGAAAACTTTGAGATACTCGCACCGCTTTACGAATCGGAAGAACTGCTCAATACGGCTTTCATAGAGCTTAATATCGATGCTCAGGTTGATGTTATTAAAAACGTTCCTGAATTTGAAAAGCTTTTTGAAGAGAGAGGACTTTTAATATGCGGTTTTGTTTTTGATGAAGCCTGCGTTTACGGAGAAAAGCCGGGCTTTTACCTTACCAATTGTAACGGTCTGAAAGATCCGGAAGCCATAAGGCAGCTTGATTTTATGGAAAACCTACCGGAGCCTCTTTTAAAGGAAAAAGTAAACAGGCTTCACATCCAGATGTGACTCTGGAACTGTTCCTTGCGCCATTCTGAACCCCTTTTCAGTCATCAGGATGACACGAAACAAAACGTCATTCTGAGGCGCCCTGCGCCGAAGAATCTCAACAAACCTTTAAAATTCCCCCTTCCGTCATTCTGAGCTTCTTTTCTGTCATCCTGAGCGTTTCTTTGTCATTCTGAGCGCAAGCGAAGAATCTCATCCTATCAGCATGGACTCTCCGGTGCACAGCACCTCAGAGTGACGAAAAGGAACGGATTCTTCGGCTATACGTAGCCTCAGAATGACAAAAGAAAAAGTCATTCTGAGCGTAGCGAAGGATCTCCCTCACCCCATGAACAATTTCCACTCAGGTAATATATTTAATAACGTAATTATTTATCAGAACTTGATTAAGGAGTTAAAATATAATGCTAACAACGGAAAGAAAAGTTAGGTTGACGGATAAAGAAATTACGAAGATAAAAGAAGCTATTTTATCTGTGGATCCCACTGCCGAAATTATCCTTTTTGGCAGTAGAACGGATTTGAGTAAAAGGGGAGGTGATATAGATATTCTTGTTATCTCTTCAAAGATTGACTACAAAAATAGAAGAAGAATAAGAGTTAATCTCTTTAAAGAATTGGGTGACAGGAAGATAGACCTGATCATTACCCCTGATCCTTCTAAAGATGTTTTTACGAAACTTGCTTACAAGTACGGAGTTAAATTGTGAACATTGGAGAGAGAAAAGAGGTATTTTGTCAAAACTTGAAGCTTCTCAATAAGAGTATATACTGGCTGAAAAGATCCATTCAGAGAGTTAAGGCTGCCGGAAATTTCGAGAATCCTTCAGAAGAGCAACTTGAGATAATAGAAGCATTAATGAATAGATACTCCAGAGCGGTTGACATACTTATCAGCAAGGTATTGAGAAGCCTGGATTATCTGGAACTTGAGGAAATCAATAGAAAACTTGATATCGTAATAAGAGCCGAAAAAAGGGGGTTCGTGGAGGATTACAACATTCTTATAGAGATGAAAGATTTGAGAAATGAACTTGCACATGAATATCTGGAGGAGCGTTTGAGGGACAGATTGGAGGAGGTAATAGAAAAGAGTAAAAAATTGTTTGAAGTGGCGGATGAGATAAACCGCTATGTTCGGAAGTTGAAATATTGTGAGTGAATGCAATACTTGGTTGAAAAGATTACTGAATTATGAAGATCAAATTAAAGGAAGCAGTATGTGCAGTTGTTGTAACCCACAACAGGAAAAACCTTTTAATGGAATGTTTAGAAGTATTGCTATTATGATATGGACAATGTAGTTAAAAGTGCATTAGAAGTTTTGAGGAAAAGGTAAAATGAGAATAAAATTTTCTCGGCATGCAAAACGGCGGGCTAAACTATATAGACTTTCTCTGTTAGCTATTGAAAATGTTCTAAAAAAGGAAAATTTATCTCTTGGAAAACATGAAATTGTAGAAGAGATGGAAGGACATAAATTTCCAATAAAAATTGTAGTTAGCGTGGAAGAGGATACAGTAATAGTGATTACTGCTTATCCTTTAAAAAGGAGGAAAAAGAAGAGATGAAAGTTTATTATGACAAAGAGGTAGATGCACTTTACATCAAACTAAGTAATGAAAAGCCGGATGGAGTGATAGAAATTATAGAAGGAGTAAATCTTGATACTACACCAAATGGTAAGATAGTGGGAATAGAGATTTTAGATGCTTCTAAGAAAATAGATTTGAAAACAATTCTAAATTACTCTTTAGCTATAAATGAAAAAGACCTGGCGAAAATTTTTTGATAAATAGAAGGTTAGTTAGGATTAGAGGTAAATGGCTGAAGGCATGAGGCTGAAGAAGGTGAACTGTGAATGGTAAACAATGGAAGGTAGAAGGGCTGAAGGTGTAGGGCGAGGGAATTTTTATGCGAGTGAAACAAAGTAATGCCTTTAAAGGATTGCCTCAAGAGGCAATAGATATAATTTCTCTTTTGAGAAAAAATAAGGCGTATATAAAATCTAAATTTCACGTAAAAAAATTGGCATTTTTGGTTCATTTGTAAGAAATGAGCAAACAAATAGTAGTGATATAGATGTTCTTGTTGAATTTGAGAAAGGACATAAAGACTTCTTCAATTATATGGGATTAAAATACTATCTTGAGAGCCTATTCAAAAGAGAAGTAGATCTTGTTATAGAGACTGCAGTTAAACCACAATTGAGAAAAAGGATATTAAACGAGGTCGTGTATGTCTAAACAGAAAAGAGATTTCATTTTCTTTATAGAGGATATTTTAATGTATATCGAGAAAATAGTAGCCAGTCGGTAGAAAGATAATGTGAACCGTGAATGATGAGCTGTGAAACGGGAGCAGAGATGTTTGATGAAAAGACGAGAAATAGCTTTAGGAAATAAAGTGACCTTACTGCAGTCATTCTGAGGCGCCCTGCGCCGAAGAATCTCAGCAAACCTTTAAAGTTTCACTCTCAGGATGACAAGCCTGATTCATTCTTTGATTTTGATAAAATAAATTCATGGAAAAGAAAGGCTACATTTATATTATGACAAATAAAACAAATAAGGTTCTTTATATAGGTGTGACAAGCAACCTTATAAAAAGGGTCTATGAACACAAAAATCATGTCATTAAAGGCTTTACCAGCAAATACAACTGCCATAAGCTGGTATATTACGAAATATTCGAAACTATAGAAGAAGCCATCAAAAGAGAAAAGTATCTCAAAGGTAAAAAAAGACAATTCAAAATTGATCTAATTGATAGTTTTAACCCTGAGTGGAAAGACTTATACGAAACACTGTTTTAGTATAAAGCGACAGTAAGGACTATTCCGTTCGTCATTCCTATCCTTTTTCTGTCATCCTGATCACTTTCCCTTCCCGTCATCCTGAGCATATTCCCTTCGTCATCCTGAGCGTTTCTTTTCCGTCATCCTGAGCGTTTCTTTGTCATCCTGAGCGAAGCGAAGGATCTGAGACTCTTCGGTGCACAGCACCTCAGAGTGACGAAAAGAAAACGTCATTCTGAGCGTCCCTTCCTGTCATTCTGAGCGCAAGCGAAGAATCTCATCCTGATAGTAAGACCCCGAGACTTCATTTCATTCACACAGATTCTTCGGCTACTACGTAGCCTCAGAATGACAAAAGAAAATGTCATTCTGAACGCCCCTTCCCGTCATCCTGAGCGTTAGCGAAGGATCTGAGACTCTTCAGTGCACAGCACCTCAGAGTGGCGAAAAGGAACGGATTCTTCGGCTACTACGTAGCCTCAGAATGACAATAAAAAGTCATTCTGAGCGCAAGCGAAGAATCTCCTACCCGAACACAGCGAAGAATCTCATAGATCCTTCGGACTCTGTCCTCAGGATGACACAAAAAAAAAGTCATTCTGAGGCGCCCCGCGCCGAAGAATCTCTCCCTTACTCCCTTAAATTTTATAAGCCTTTAAATTAGAGATAGATTAAAAAGCGATTGAATCAACCAAAAATAAGTTGCTAAAATTGCTGAAAATCAAATTTTGTGAGGGGAAAAATGCAGGTATTTGACGTTAAAACAATGACAGTATTTTCGCATGAAGAACGGAGCAAGAATGTATTTTACCGAAGTTAACCAGTTTGTTATAATACACTTTACAGGTTTTGAGCGGTAGCGCAGACTTTTCATTTGATAGTTAGAATTTGGGTAAATTTCGAAGTAATGCTTATGAAAGTTTGCGTTTCCTTAATTTCCAGGAGAGCGTGTTGTGATTAAAGATAATGAAATTTTAGACAGTTCCCGTCTAAAATTAGAAACAATAAAAGATTTGGAGAATTTCCTGAGAAAATTTTTTAAAAACGAGAAAGTAGGAATATATCTATTTGGTTCACGTGCAAGGGGAGATAATGCTCCTTTTTCAGATGTTGATATCGGATTTATAGCGGATAAAGATATATCAGATAAACTAATCATGCTAAAAGAAATTCTGGAAGAAAGCAATTTCCCCTATAAAGTCGATTTAGTGGATCTGTCTTCAAACAGGAAACTTCTAAAAGTTGTCTTAAGAGAGGGTAAAAAATGGCTTTAGAAAAGCTTGTAGAAGATTTTGAAAAAGCTTTAGAAAGGCTGAGAGAAGCTTACTTGAGAACGAAAAATTCAGATAAAAATGATTACTATTTTTTTAGAGATAGTGCCGTTCAGAGGTTTGAATTCACTGTTGAAATCTTCTGGAAGTGCATTAAATCTTACTTAAGAGAGATTGAAGGAATTGAATGTAGAAGCCCTAAATCTTGCATAAGGGAGTTTTTCTCTGCAGGTCACTTGAACGAAGAGGAAACAATTCTTCTCCTTAAAATGATAGATGACAGAAATTTAACTTCCCATACGTATAGAGAAGAAGTAGCTGAACGGCTATTTTCAAAACTTGAGAAGTACATAATTCAACTGGAAAAGGTGCTTTTAGATTTACGAAGACATCTGAAGGACAAAAAAATATAATGAAATGAAGATTTTCCTAAAATGTACATAATCATCCTCAACTACAGCGATTGAGTGTCTGGAGAGTGCAAAGGAGCATATTACGAGAGAGGAATCCACTTTTCAGAGTTAACCAGTTTGTTATAATACACCTTAGAAGTTTTGAGCGGTAGCCCCGGATTTTTATCGTAGAATTAGAATGAAATCATAGTTGCTACTTAAAACGGTCATTTTTCTCGTCATCCTGAGGTGCCCTTTCTGTCATTCTGAGCACTTCTTTTCCGTCATCCTGAGCCCTTTTTCTGTCATTCTGAGCGAAGCGAAGAATCTCATCCTGATAGTAAGACCCCGAGACTTCATTTCATTCACACAGATTCTTCGGCTACTACGTAGCCTCAGAATGACAAAAGAAAATGTCATCCTGAGCGCTTTCCCCTTCCTGCCATTCTGAGCGAAGCGAAGAATCTCATCCCATTACCATAGACTCTTCGGTGCACAGCACCTCAGAGTGACGAAAAGAAAATGTCATCCTGAGCACTTCTTCCTGTCATTCTGAGCGCCCATTCCTGTCATTCTGAGCGCAAGCGAAGAATCTCTTTCATCAACGAAAACAGACATGCTAAAATACGTCCACCACACAACAGACCCATAGGAAAACCGATGATAACAAGACTCAAACGCAAACTCCAAAGTAAACTAAATTCAGATATCCACTTCGCCGAACTGGTAAAGGGTGCAGGTACAGCTTTTGGATTTAGGATTCTTGGAATAGTTTTCGGTTATCTTTTTACCCTGCTTGTTACGAGAACTTTAGGTGCCAAGGCGTGGGGGATTTTTGCCCTGTGCCTTGTTGTTCTTCAAATCTCATCTGTTATCGGTCGCCTTGGAATGGATACAGCCCTTTTAAGATTCACGGCGGAATATACAGCAAAAGAAAGACCAGACATTTTAAAAGACATTTACAAAAAGGCTTTAACGCTTGCAATTCCTTTTTCAATAATGGTTGCTGTTTCTGTCTATTTTATATCGCCTGTTCTGGCATCAGCTGTTTTCAAAAAACCTTACCTTACACCTTATTTCCATGTAGTCTCTTTTGCCATAGTTCCTTTTGTTCTTTTATGGATTCACAGGGAAAGCATAAGAGGTCTGAAAAAAATAAAGGAGTATATGCTTTTACAGCAAACAGGTATATTTGGAATAGCTCTTATACTTTTTACTGCTGGAATATATCTGATCGGCAGAAATGTTGAACTGCCAATATTTTCATATATAACTGCAATTGTAGTTTTATCTGTTATTGCATTTCTAATGTGGAAAAAGTACTTATATTATTTCTGTTATTCTAAGTTGCTTCACGCCGGGGAATCTCCAGTTCCGTGTCATTCTGAGGCATCCACCCATCCCTCTGAGTTCTCGTTCCGTCATTCTGAGCGAAGCGAAGAATCTCCCCACCCTCTACGTCATTCTGAGGTATCCTGCGCCGAAGAATCTCTATTCTCATACAAGGCCTTACTTTCCGTTTCTATCCCTATGTTATTATCAAGTTCTTTAGCCTTGATAATGGGTTGGACGGATACTGTAATGCTCGGGATGTTTAGAAGTGCTCAGGAGGTCGGAGTTTATAACGTTGCACTTAGAGTTTCAATGATAACAAGCATTACACTAATGGCAATAAATACCATTGCAGCTCCGAAGTTTGCTGAATTCTGGGGAAAAGGAGATATAAAAGGATTGGAAAAAGTTGCTCAACAGTCAACAAAATTAATTTTTTGGACTTCTTTCCCGGTGTTGTTATTATTTTTAATTTTTCCAAAGTCTATTCTTGGAATATTTGGAGAAGAATTTAAAGCAGGAACTGTAACACTGATAATATTAGTGATAGGACAATTTATAAGTAGTTCAAGTGGAGATGCTGGAGGATTTCTGAAAATGACAAATAATCAAATATTTCTACAAGGTTTAAATTTTTTTGCTGTACTGTTTAATGGTATACTTAATTATATACTCATTCCACCATATGGGATTATTGGAGCTGCTATCGCTACTATGATAGCTCTAAATATAGCAAAACTGGTTGCAAATATATATATAAGAAAATTATATGGATTCTGGTTATATATATACATTGGCTTTCGAGGGTATAAAAGATGAGAGTAGGGATTATTGGAGCTGGTATTTCTGGTTTAAGTATTGGGCAAATGCTTAAAAGATATTTTGATGTAGAAGTTTTAGAAAAGGACAATAAAGTGGGAGGTATTGCTAAAACAAAAACTATAAATGGAGTGGCTTATCATTTAGTTGGAGGACATTGTTTTAATTCAAAAAATATAAATGTTTTGAATTTCGTTTTTACTAATATATTACCCAAG
The DNA here is from genome assembly GCF_000421485.1 of Desulfurobacterium sp. TC5-1. Taxonomy (NCBI): domain Bacteria; kingdom Pseudomonadati; phylum Aquificota; class Aquificia; order Desulfurobacteriales; family Desulfurobacteriaceae; genus Desulfurobacterium; species Desulfurobacterium sp. TC5-1. The sequence continues at coordinate 247,356 of NZ_ATXC01000001.1, forward strand.
TCAGAATGGCATTTGGTAGAAAGAAAAGCTAAAATTTTCTTTAAAGGTCACCTGATAGATTATCCTATAGAATTTTCTGTGAAACAAATTGCTTGCTTTAATGAGGAACTTGCGTTTAATATAACTAAAGACTTCTTCGCCACTAAAGATGATAAGAATCCTGAAAATTTAGCGGATTGGTTTATTCAAAAATTTGGCAAAACACTGGCAGAAGAATATTTTATTCCTTATAATAGAAAGATATGGAATCAAGATCCATATAAAATGGATTATATATGGGTAAAGGATAAGTTACCTATCCCTGATAAAAAATCTTTCTTTTTATCTTTAGTAAAAAGTGTTAGAGATGATATGCCTCATTCTTACTTTTTTTATCCGAATTCTAATGATCAGTAGACATTTATAAACGCATTGGCTAGGGATTTAAGAATTGTAAAAAATTACAAAGTCGAAAGTATTGAAAAGGTAAGAAGCAAATATGTGATAAATGGAGAGAGAAACTATGATATTGTAATCAATACAATGCCGTTAAATATACTTCCTTTTGTTATAAAAGAAACTCCTATTGAGGTTAAAAATAAGTCAAAATTGCTAAAATATAATAAAGTAACAAATGTTTTGTGGGAAGCAGAACCAGTGGAAAATACATGGACATATTTCCCAGATAGAGAAATAAAATTCCATAGACATATTCACATAGGTAATTTTTTCGAACCTAAAGATTCAAAATACACAATTACAGAAGTAATAGGAGAGCATTCTTATGAAGATATGCTAAATTATGCAAAGAAAATAGATTATCTGATAAAACCTTTGGACTACAATGTTTCAGAACATGCATATGTTGTTTTTGATAAGAATTATAAGGATACGAAAAAATTTATTCTAAAGTTTATAGAAGACTATGGTATATATACATTAGGTAGATTTGGAGAATGGGACTATTATAATATGGATATTTGTATAGAAAAAGCTATGAGGTTATCGGAAAAAATAATAGAGAGGTATAGCTAATGATTAAGCTTTCAGTAATCATGTGGGATTGCGGTTTCCGAGAAAGATTTCATGCTATAAAATCTTATCTAAATCAGACTTTGGATAAAAATGTATACGAAGTTATATGGGTGGAATTTTATAGTGATGTAAAAGAAGAAGTGAAAAAGTTTGCTGATGAACATCCGAATTTTAGAATTTTGACATTGAAAAGGAGTGGTAAGTGGCAATATGGAATTTGTGTAAATGAAGGTGTAAGAATAGCAAAAGGAGATATTTTAGTTATTTCAGATGGAGATGTTGTTGTAGATGAAAAGTTTTTAGAGGATGAGTTAAGGCTTCATGAAAAGTATCTTGATTTACCTTTTATAAATTATCATAGAAGATACGATGAATCGGCAGAGCCACCTGTATATAGATACGACTTAGAATATTTAAATAAAGTTTGTGTTCTTGTAAATCCAACTAATTATGCAGGGTGTTTTAGCATAAAAAAGAGAGACTTTGTAGCTATTAATGGTTATGAGGAAGATATGGTATTCTCCGGGCCTTCTGCATGTGCAAAGGATTTCTATATACGGGCTAAAAATGCTGGATATTTCATAAGATGGTCTCCTGAGAAAAGATTGTTTCATCCTTGGCATCCAGGAACAACGGTAGGATTTTCCTATTTACTGAGAAAGCAAGAAAGGATAATGAAAATTAGAGATTTAAATGTTGATATTTTACCAAATTTTGGATTCGATAAAAAGATAAGAAAAAGTAAATTAGATACCGTTCCTGATTATTCTTTTAAAGAAAAGCTTCAGCTCTTTATTGAATTTCTAATTAAAAAAGCTGTAGGGAAGATTTAACAATGAATATATTTGAATTATATCATGCAATGACGTTAAAAAAGAAGTTGTTCTTGAAAGAAGTACCAAGTGCTTTTATAAGAACTAAAACTATTTTTACACATATTCCTAAAGCTGCAGGTATAAGCATAACAAGTGCTATTTACGGACATGAAGTGGGGCATATACCGATTAAAATATATAAGAAGATTTTAGGGCAGGATTTTGACCAATATTTTAAATTTACTTTTGTTAGAAATCCTCTTACTAGGATTATATCTGCATTTTATTTTCTAAAACGAGGAGGACTTAACAAAATGGATTACTTATGGGGACGGAGATATGTTTCCCGATATAATGATGTTAATGATTTTATAAAGAATTATCTTACTCGTGACAGTATATGGAGCTATATTCATTTCTTTCCGCAATATTATTTTTTAACAGATGATGAGAATAACATATTAGTTGATTTTATTGGGAAAGTTGAAACTCTAAAAAAGGATATTCAAGTTATCGAAGCTATCTTGAACAGAAAACTATTCATAGAAAGAAAAAATGCTACTAAAAATAAAGGAAAAGTTTCCTTAAAGCCATCTTCTATTGATAAAATTTACTATATATATCACAAAGATTTTGAGATGTTCAATTATATACCGGAATCATGATGATTGGATTATCAAAGTTTCTAATAATGGTTTCCATTTTTTTATCACACTTGCCGCAATTAAAGGTTCCGATTATTTCAACTACTACGAGACCTGTATTTCAATTATTTTTTCTTCCTATACTTATTGGAAATTCCAATAAGGTTAAGTTGGAAAGAAGATTGAAAATGAAGTGGTTTTTATTCTCTTTGACTTTTTTTTATTATTTATTGTTGGGATTAATTTTATATCAAAATATACAGGTATTCATCAGATATACACTGGGATTTATTTTTTTATCATTGTTTTACTTCTTTGGTTATACTAAAGCTTTTCTAAAAGAAAAAAGTTTTTATAAGATAAATATTATCTTTTTTTTGTTCATTAGTGTGCTTGGAATACTACAAATTCTTGGGATATTATTTAATCCTTTGTTTTTATCAATTGCAAATAATATCAGAACAAAGTTACTATCAGTTGTTCTCGATAAAGAAAGGCTTACACTGTTGTTCTCAGAACCATCTTTTTTGGCTTCTTATATATTATACATGCTGTTTCTTGTAGATAGAATGCTGTTGTTAGCTAGAGATAGCAAGTACTTTTATTGGACAGTAAAAGTTGTTTTACTTGTTTTTGCCATCTTTTCTAAAAGCTTGTATGTTTATTTAACTATATCAGTTTTATTAATAATACAGTTTATGTTATCCGATTTTTCCTTAAAAAGAAAGTTTGCTGTTTTATCAACGCTATTAATACTTTCGTTCTTCATGTTAAGTCAGATTTCTGATAGGCTACAAAGAGTCTTTTATTTTCAAGACTTATCATTTATAGCAAGATATACGTATATTGAGGCATTAGTTCATATGTTTTTATCTTCTAAGTTTTTCGGCTGTGGAATAGGAGGTTTCGGATATTATTTTTCCTATTATTTGAATAATCAATTCAATCTTCCAATTTTTCCACCTGAGCTTACTAAATACTTAGATGGAAATATCCACGCGGTTCCATTTTCTCTATTTTTTCAATTCCTAGGAGAAACAGGATTGTTTGGAACATCTGCTCTTCTTTTATTGATTTTTCATGGATTTTTAAAGAGCAAATATAAACATTATTATTTGGCTATGTTTGTAACTACCTTGTCAGCTTTGCCCTGGGGATTACCTTATTTTTGGATATTGCTTGGTCTGTTACATAGTATCGAGAACAGAAGGTCGGAAAGGAAATAAATGGTAATGACTATGGAAAGAAGATTGCTCCTCATAGGTCCTTTGCCGCCTCCTATAACGGGAGTTAGTTTGGCGAATAATATTGTTCATAAGAAAATAGGAAAGATTTTCCCTATACATGTTAGTTGTATAAATATGTCATATCCTACTTTCAAAGAAGATGTTGGTAGATTTAACTATAAAAAAGCTTTTGTATATTCGAAGCGTTATTTGGAACTTTATAAAATTTCTAAATCTGATAAAGTTTATATAACTCCAGGACAAACTTTTTGGGGGATTCTAAAATATGCACCATTCATTTTATATGCAAAACTTTTAAAGAAAGAACTTATTGTTCATATTCATGGAGATTATTTATGGCAAGAATATAAGAAATTAACAGGTGTAAAAAAGGAAATCTTTAAGTTTCTGTTTTCTCAATTTGATAAAGGAATAGTGTTATCTAAATCATTACGGAAAAATTTAATCCCATTTTTGCCGGATAATAAAATTTTTGAACTTCCTAATTTCGTTGAGGATTATTTATTTGAAATAAATCTTGAGCGGAAGCTAAGTCAAAATTTTAGCGAACTAAGAATAATTTATTTAAGTAATTTGATGAAGGAGAAAGGAATCTTAGATTTATTGGAAGCTCTATTGATCTTAAAAGAAAGAAATATTCACTTTAATGCAAAACTGGCAGGAAATATAGATAAAGGATTAGAAAAAGAGATTACTAAATATTTGAAAAAACTAGAAGGAAATGTTAAGTACTTAGGTGTAGTTTCAGGTTATAAGAAGAAAAAATTGTTAGAATGGGGAAATATTTTTGTATTCCCAACTTATTATAAGATGGAAGGACAACCAATTTCTATTTTAGAGGCATACGCAACAGGGAATATTGTGTTGACAACTAATCATGCTGGGATTCCAGATATTTTTAAGGAAAATCTAAATGGTTTTTATGTGAAGAAGAAAAGTCCACAAAGTTTAGCCCAAGTGTTAGTTAAAGTGAAGAGGAACTTAGAGCAATATAAATATATTGCTTTTAATAATAGAAAGGAGGCAGAAAGTAAATATAGAGTTAGTAGATTCTTAGAAGATTTTAAAAATATTTTAGAGGAACAATAGAAATGTTTCAAGATTTATCAAAATTTAAGTTACCTCCGAACTTTCGTGGTAAGCCTTCTTGGTTTGTTCAACTTTGGTGGATAGTTCAGGATACTTTATTTAGATGGTCTCCACAGTTTATGTACGGCTGGAGGAGATTTCTTTTAAGACTTTTTGGAGCAAAAGTAGGTAAAGGAGTTTTAATTAGGCCTACTGCTAAGATAACTTTTCCATGGAAAGTTAAAATAGGCGATTACAGCTGGATAGGAGATGAAGTAGTTCTTTACAGCCTTGGTGAAATAGAAATAGGAAAAAATGTAGTTATATCTCAAAGATCCTACATCTGTACTGGCAGCCACGACTATACTAAAGTTGATTTTCCAATATTTGTTAAAAAGATAGTGATAGAAGACGAAGTATGGTTGGCTAGTGATGTCTTTGTAGCTCCCGGGGTAAGGGTAGGTAGAGGAACAGTCGTAGGTGCACGAAGCAGCGTTTTTAGTGATTTGCCTCCCGGGAAAGTTTGTATAGGGAGTCCTGCTAAACCTGTAAAAGATAGGATAATTGAACATGAATAAAGATATAGTCATAATTGGTGTTAACTTTTATCCTGAAGATACGGCTATAGGCTTATATTCTACGCAGATGGCAGAGTATTTGTCTGAAAATGGATTTAACGTTTCTGTTATTACTGGTTTTCCTTATTATCCTCAATGGAAAATATGGGAAGAGTATAGAAATAAACCAAAATATTTAAAAGAAGTGCATAAAAGGATTAAAATTTACAGATATAAACAATTTACTCCTAAAAATCCGAATTTTAAAAATAGGATAAGACATATATTAAGCTTTACATTTGGCAGTTTAAAAAATTTAAGGAAGATAAAAGAAGCTGATTTAATTATGGCTGTAGTTCCTTTTACATCTGATGTATGGTTGGCTCATAAATTAGCTAAAAAAACAAGCTCTAAAGTATGGGTACATATTCAAGACTTTGAGTTTGATGCAGCTTTTGAAACCGGAATTATAGAGAATAACAAATTAAAAAAAGTAGCAAGTAAAATTTTATATAAAATTGAGTCAAGATTGTTAGATAAGGCCAATATAGTAAGCACCATAAGTTATTCTATGCTTGAAAAGGCAAAAAAGAAAACAAAAACTGAATTATTTTATCTTCCAAATTGGATAGATGAAACTTTTATTAATCCAGAGAAAACAGAAATTCATCCTTACTTAAAGTCTGATAAGTTCAAAGTTTTATACTCGGGAAATATTGGCGCTAAGCAAGATTGGGAAACTTTTATTAAGGTTGTTAATTACTTTAAGGGTAGAGATGATATTGAATTTGTAGTTGTTGGAAATGGTGCTAAAAAGGATTGGTTACTTTCCCAAATAAAAAATTTTAAAAATGTAAAATATTATGCTCCTGTTCCTTATAAGGACTTACCAGATTTATTGTGTAGTGCAGATTTACACATTTTGTTCCAAAAATCAAAAGTTGTTGATACTGTCATGCCTTCTAAACTTCTTGGAATGATGGCGAGTGCTAAACCTTCATTAGTTACAGGTAATCTAAAATCAGAAGTAGCAAAGGTTATAAAGGAATCCCAAGGTGGTGAATTCTTTGATAGTAATGATATTAAATCCATTATCAATTTTATTGAAGAACTAAATAAAAATCCTCATTTAGCTGAAAATTATGGTAAAAATGCACGGCGATATATAATAGAGCATTTTTCAAAGGAGAAGGTATTAGGGAATCTAAAAAGTAAAATTAAAGAGATTCTATCCTATGGAGGAAAAGATGACTAAAAAAATTGCCCTTATTACCGGGATTACAGGACAGGATGGAGCATACTTGGCAGAATTTTTGCTTAATAAAGGATACGAAGTTCACGGAATAAAAAGGAGAACATCTCTTTTTAACACTGCAAGAATAGACCATTTATACAAGGATCCTCACGAAGAAGACGTTAATTTCTTTCTGCACTATGGAGACATGACAGACAGTTTGAACTTAACTTCTATAATTCAGAAAGTGCAGCCTGATGAAATCTATAATCTTGCCGCTCAATCTCATGTTGCAGTGTCATTTGAACAACCAGAATATACTGCTAATGCTGACGCTATAGGAACTTTGAGAATTTTGGAGGCAGTGCGGTTACTCGGTCTGAAAGATAAAACCAGAATATACCAGGCGTCAACATCAGAATTATATGGAAAAGTTCAGGAAATTCCGCAAAATGAGAAGACACCTTTTTATCCAAGAAGTCCCTATGCTGTTGCAAAGCTTTATGCTTACTGGATAACTGTTAACTACAGGGAAGCTTACGGCATGTTTGCTTGCAACGGAATACTGTTTAATCACGAATCTCCGATAAGAGGGGAAACGTTCGTTACAAGAAAAATAACAAGAGGTGCAACGAGGATTCTGTTTGGTCTTGACAGAAAAATCTATCTTGGTAATCTTAATGCGAAAAGGGATTGGGGGCACGCAAAGGATTACGTTGAGGGTATGTGGCTAATACTACAGCAGGACGAACCGGACGATTACGTACTTGCGACAGGAAAAACTACAGAAGTTAGAGAGTTCGTTAGAAAAACGTTTGCAGAGCTTGGAATGGAACTTGAGTTTTTAGGAGAAGGAATAGACGAAAAAGGAATAGTGAAAAGTCTTGATGAAGAGAAATTGTTTAATGCTTTAAAATCAGCTGGAATAATGGATGCCGACTCTGTAGTAAATAACGCTCGTAACTTGGTAGGTAAAGTAGTTGTTGAAGTTGATCCAAAATATTTCAGACCTGCTGAAGTTGATATTCTTATAGGTGATGCTTCTAAAGCAAGAGAAAAGTTAGGGTGGGAGCCAAAGCACACACTAGATGACCTTGTTAAAGATATGGTAATCGGTGATCTAAAAAACAACTACAGAGAGCTTATACTAAAGAGAGAAGGTATGGCTTTACCAGGAAGTTGTGGCATGTAATGGAGGAAAATTATGAATAAAGAGAGCTTAATTTATGTTGCCGGCGGAACTGGACTTGTTGGCAGTGCCCTGATAAGGAAGTTAAAAGAGAAAGGTTATAGGAATATAATTTCTACTTTTCATAGAAGAAAACCAGCTGACGGTGAAGTAAAATGGTATCAGGTGGATTTAACAAATCAAGCTGAAGTAGAGAGGTTTTTTTCTGACGTTAAACCCGAATACGTATTTTTAGCCGCGGCAAAAGTGGGTGGGATACTGGCAAACAATATTTATAGAGCCGATTTTATTTATCAAAATTTACAGATACAAAATAATATTATTCATCAGAGTTATTTAAATGGAGTAAAAAAACTTCTTTTTCTGGGAAGTACCTGTATATATCCACGAAGTTGTCCTCAGCCGATAAAAGAAGAATACCTATTGACAGGAGAGTTGGAGTACACTAATGAGCCTTATGCCATTGCAAAAATTGCCGGTATGAAGATGTGTGAAAGTTATAATTTACAATATGGAACAAATTTCATTTCTGTAATGCCAACAAACCTTTATGGATATAACGATAATTTTGATCTTGAAAAGTCTCATGTTCTTCCTGCTCTTCTAAGAAAGATGCATTTAGCTAAGGCATTAGAAGAAGATAATTGGGAAGAAATAAGAAGAGATCTAAACAAACTTCCTATAGAAGGTGTTACTGGAAAAAATTCAAAAGAGGAAATTCTGAGAATTTTGGAAAAATACGGCATAAAATCCGTTACCCATCACTCGTCACCTGTTACTCAAGTAGAAGTCTGGGGAACAGGAAAACCTAAAAGAGAATTTTTATGGTCTGAAGATATGGCAGATGCCTGTATTTTTTTGATGGAAAATGTTGATTTCTGGGATATAGTTAGACTTATAAAGCCAGATCTACCAGATATAAAAAATACTTCATGTTCGCCTATTTCTTTTGTGATGGAAGGAAAAGAGATAAGAAATACTCACCTCAACGTTGGGACGGGTGAAGATATATCAATTAAGGATTTAGCTTATCTCATAAAAGATATAGTCGGTTTCAAGGGAGAAATTTATTTTAACACTTCAAAGCCTGATGGTACTCCCAGAAAGGTCACAGATGTATCAAGACTCCACTCATTAGGGTGGAAACATAAAATTTCGCTTGAGGAAGGAATAAAAAAACTTTATGAGTGGTATATGAGGGGTGATTGATAGGTGGTAAAAGGAAGGGAGTGATTATAAATGACAAATGAAAGATGGTTGGATGAAGAAACCTTTAAATGCGTAGTAGAGCATACACCTTTGGTTTCTATTGATTTAATCGTTGAAAATAAGAATGGTGAAATTCTATTAGGTAAGAGAAAGAATCGACCTGCAAAAAATTTCTTATTTGTTCCGGGAGGCAGAATTTTAAAAGGAGAAACTATTTTAGAAGCTTTTAATAGAATAACCCTTTCTGAACTTGGAAAAATGATACCAATCTCCGCTGCTGAATTTATAGGTGTTTTTGAACATTTCTATGATGATAGTTTTTTTGGAAGTGATATCACAACCCATTACGTAGTACTTGCTTATAAATTAGTGAATATTTATGATTTAAATTTACCCAAATTGCAGCATGCAGAATATTTATGGTTATCATCTGAGTCTATTCTTGGTAGAGAAGATGTTCATCCTTACACGAAAGCCTATTTTGTAGGAGAAACCAAATGAAAGCGATAATTCTCGCAGGCGGAAGCGGTACAAGGCTTTTCCCGATGTCAAGAAGAAAATATCCCAAACAGTTTTTAAAAATCGGTGATAAAAAGTCTTTATTTCAAAAAACTGTTGAGAGAAGTTTACTTACTGTTAATCCGGAAGATTTAATCATAATAACCAATGAAGACTATCAATTTCACATTAAAAATCAGCTTTCAGAACTTTTTCCTTCACTCGTCACAGTTCACCATTCACCGTTCAACCTAATCCTCGAACCTATAGGAAGAAACACCGCTCCAGCAATAGCATTGGCTGCAAAATTTGCACTTGAAAAGCTGAAAGTCCATGAAGATGAAGTGCTATTTATATCTCCTTCTGATCATCTCATTTCGCCGAAGGAGAAATTTGCCGAATACATGAAAAAAGCTGAAAAGATAGCAAAAGAAGGATACATCGTAACTTTCGGAGTAAGACCCACAAAACCTGAAACGGGCTACGGCTACATTGAAGCCGGTACAGCTTTACCGTTGAACGCAATTGACTCTATCTGTTACAGAGTAAAACAGTTTCATGAAAAGCCGGATTTAGAAACAGCAAAGGAATATTTAGCAAAAGGAAATTACTACTGGAACAGCGGAATGTTTGCTTTTAGTGTAAAAACGATCTTTGAAGAGCTTGAAAAACATGCACCTGAAATTTACGAAAAAATAGAAAATAAGGCATTTGATGAAATTTTAGAAAATTTTGAGTCCATGCCGGACATTTCCATAGATTACGCTGTCATGGAAAAAACAGATAAAGCTGCTGTTTTACCGCTTGATATAACCTGGTCAGATGTGGGTTCATGGGACGCTTTTTATGAAGTAATGGAAAAAGATGAAAATGGAAATGTAAAGCTGGGGAATATTATTGATATTGACACAAGAGATTCTTTAGTTTTAGGTAATAAAAGAGTCGTTTCTACCGTCGGGATTAAGGATTTAATGATTGTTGAAACAGATGATGTTTTATTAATTGCAAAAAAGGGAGAAGGTCAAAAAGTTAGAGAAGTTGTAAAGAAGTTAAAAGAAGAAAAGGAATTTAAGCATTTAACAGAATTTCATACAACTGTTTATCGTCCGTGGGGAAGTTATACAGAGCTTGAAATAGGAAATAGATATAGAATAAAAAGAATAACTGTAAGGCCGGGAGAGGCTTTAAGTTTACAGCTTCATTATCATAGAAGTGAACATTGGATAGTAGTAAAGGGAACTGCAAAGGTAATATTAGAAGATGAAAACGGTGAACTTAAGGAGTTTTTTGTTCATGAAAACGAGAGTATTTATGTTCCAAAGACAAGAAAACATAGACTTATTAATCCCGGGAAAATACCTTTAGAGATAATAGAAGTTCAGGTAGGAGAGTATGTTGAGGAGGATGATATAGTTAGGTTTGAGGATAGGTATTGTAGAGAGAAGTAGAGAACAAGAAGATTCAATTTGCAAGTATAGACTTGAAACAGGGAAGGTTTAAATTTCTCTTTGTAGAGAATTTTTTCAGGAGACTAAAATGGACTATAAAGATAGGATTGCGAGAGATCCCACGATACTAAATGGCAAACCAGTTATAAAGGGAACAAGAATTCCTGTAGAAATTATCCTTAGAAAATTGGGAGATGGTTTATCTTTTGAGGATCTTTTAAAAGCCTATCCAACTCTGAAAAAAGAGGATATTTTAGCCGCGGTAGGTTTGTAGTTCTCACTCCTAAGAAAGTTAGAATTAGAAATGTATAGAGCAAATTGATTTTGTGGAGGAAAACGGATGTTAAAATTCAAAATAAAACCAAAAGGAGAAAAAATCACCATTTATTTACCTGAGGAATTGTTTGACCAGGAATTAGAAGTGACAATTTCTCCAGTAAAGAAAAAGAAGAATCAATTAGAGAGAATTAGAAATATGTTGAAGAACAGACCTGAAAATATATTTCACGCTATAAATGATCCAGTAGCCTGGCAAAGGAGTTTACGTGAAGAATGGGAAATGTAATTCTGGATTCCAACGTCATAATTTATTTGTCAAAGGGAATTATAGATATTGCTGATTTGATAAGAAGTGAAGAAGTTAAAATATGGATATCAATAATTAGTTATATGGAAGTATTGAGTTTTGATTTCCTTTCATTCGAAGAAGAGAAATTTGTAAGAGATTTACTGCAAGAATTCTTTATTATAGAAATTAATAGGGAAATAGCTGAAAGGACTATTCAAATACGCAGGAAGTATAAAATAAAACTTCCGGATGCAATAATTTGTGCTTCAGCATCTGTTACTGATGCTATCCTGATAACTGCAGATACACAGCTTGGTAAGGTAAGAGAAGCCAATGTAAAGGTTATCAGTCCACCGACTAAATAAGTAAGTGTTCAAATTTCGGTAACTATTTCCTATTGCAAGGGAGAAATCTGATGAAAAACATTATCTCAACTATCAATGACTCGCTTTGCTCAGAATGACTTTTTTGCTGTCATTCTGAGGCTACGTAGTAGCCGAAGAATCCGTTCCTTTTCGTCACTCTGAGGTACTTTGTACCGAAGAGTCTTAGATTCTTCGCTTGCGCTCAGAATGACGGGAAAGAAACGCTCAGGATGACGGAATGGGAAAGTGCTCAGAATGACTTTTTATTGTCATTCTGAGGCTACGTAGTAGCCGAAGAATCTGGACGCCTGAATGAGATCCTTCACTGACGCTCAGGATGACACTCTCTTTTCGTCACTCTGAGGCGCCCCGCACCGAAGAGTCTCAGATCCTTCGGGCTGCGCCCTCAGGATGACACTCACTTCCGTCATTCTGAGGCCACAAAGTGGCCGAAGAATCTGAACGTATAAAGGAATGGACTTAAAATATAAAGGGTATAATTTAAAGAAAAAACGGAATGAATTACAGGAGATAAAAAGTGGAAAGTAGAATGATTAATGTAAAAGCTGTTTGGGATAAAGACGCACAAGTATGGGTAGCTATTGGTGAAAATGTTCCCGGATTGGTTACAGAGGCAGATACATTAGAACAACTCATTGAAAAATTGAAAGTTATGATTCCGGAATTGCTGGAAGCAAATAGATTACTTCCTAACAACAAAGAGGAAATTCATTTTCGCCTGCTAAGCGAATGTACTGAAGTGGTGAAAGTCGGGGCATAGCAAGTGGCAAATTTTACGCCGAAACTTAAAAAACTTCTTCGGGAAGCAGGTTGTTACTTTGTAAGGCAGGGAAAAGGTGACCATGAAATATGGTACAGCCCGATAACAAAGCGACATTTCGTTGTTGATTCAAAAATAAAATCACGTCATACAGCTAATGCTGTTCTAAAGCAAGCAGGATTACCTAAGCAATTTTAGTAAGGTGGCCGAAGAATCTGGACGACTGGAAGGAGATTCTTCGCTTCGCTCAGAATGACGGGAAGGGGCGCTCAGAATGACTTTTTATTTTGTGTCATCCTGAGGACAGAGTCCGAAGGATCTATGAGGTTCTTCGCTGTGTTCAGGTGGGAGATTCTTCGCTTCGCTCAGAATGACAGAAAAGAAACGCTCAGGATGACGGAAGGGTGCACGGAATAATTCTGTTTTTCTTGTCATCCTGAGGACAGAGTCCGAAGGATCTGTTGAGGCTTTTTGCTGGGTTCAGGTGAGAGATTCTTCGCTTCGCTCAGAATGACGTTTTCTTTTTGTCACTCTGAGGTGCAGTGTACCGAAGAGTCTATGGTAATGGGATGAGATTCTTCGCTTCGCTCAGAATGACAAAGAAACGCTCAGAATGACAAAGAAACGCTCAGAATGACAAAGAAACGCTCAGAATGACAAAGAAACGCTCAAGATGACAGAAAAGGGCGCTCAGAATGACGGAAGGGGAAAGTACTCAGAGTGACGGGAAGAAGGTTCAGAATGACAGGGAAAAATAGAATGGATTGGTAGTAATAGGTTACGTGTTGGTATAATAGATTTAAGTTTATATACTTTTACTTTGTTTGAGAGGATTTAATGGGGGTTGTCTCAAAAATCCCATGGTGGAAAAGACCTTTTGACGTTGTGTTTTCTTTGTTTGCGATAATATTAACATTACCGATAATGCTTATAATAGCAATCATAATAAAATTTACGGATAGAGGAAGCATTCTTTTTGTTCAGGAAAGGCCTGGATTAAACGGTAAGCAGTTTAAGCTCTACAAATTTAGAACAATGTATCCAAATAACGATAAAATCCTGCAGGAATTTCTTGCCAAAAATCCAGAAGCTGCTAAAGAATGGCGACTTTACAGGAAACTGAGAAAATACGATCCAAGAGTTACATCGATAGGAAGATTTTTGAGGAAAACGAGTCTTGATGAACTGCCGCAGTTTTTTAACATATTAAAAGGCGATATGAGTGTTGTGGGTCCTCGGCCATATTTGTTAAGTGAATTTGAAGATTACAACATTCCTGAAAATATAAGAAAAAAATTACTTTCAGTTAGGCCTGGAATAACGGGATTGTGGCAGGTGGAAGGTAGGAATGAAATGACCTTTCAGGATAGGGTGAATTTGGATTTGGAATACATTGACAATATTTCGTTTACAAATGATATCATAATAATTTTAAAAACAATAATAGTAATGTTTTCAGGGAGAGGGGCGTATTAAATTATCAGAATTTTTAGTTTTTTTATAAAATAAAAAATTTTCTGTCGGAGATATTATCTCCGTTCCCATCACGCCATAATGGCTATCACGACAAATCCCGCCATCAGTTATTAAAATTACTTATATTTCTATTTTTGTTCACTTCACGCTTTTTGCAGGTTGTTTTAACGGAGCTTCTATTCTACAATTTTGCTAATCTTTTAGTAATTGGGTGGTGGCATGAATAAAGTATTAAAGGCTATGAAACCTTATCCTATGGATGAGCTTATAAAAGCTAAAGAGGAATTAAGGAAGCAGGGAAAAAAAATATACGATTTTGGAACTGGCGATCCGAAGGAGCCGACGGCACCTTTCATAAGGGAAGCGGTTAGAAATGCTGTACCTGAAGTGTCCCAATATCCTACCGTTAAAGGAAGAAAGGATTTACGGGAAGCTGTAAGTGTATGGTTTGAAAACCGCTTTGGTGTAAAGCTTGATCCTGAGACAGAAATAATTCCGTCTGCCGGTTCAAAAGAGGCGATATTCCACTTTCCGCTTGTTTTTATAGAGGAAGAGTCTGAAAAGAAAAGGGTTATATACGGAACGCCTGCGTATCCTGTTTATGAGAGGGGAACTCTCTTTGCCGGCGGCACTCCAACACCGCTGACGCTTAAGTATGAAGACGGTTTTCTGTTAAGGCTTGATAGAGTTGAACCTTCTATTTTAGAAGAGACAAAGATAGTCTGGATAAATTATCCCCATAATCCGACAGGTGCTGTGGCACCGATGAGTTATCTTAAAGATATTTATGAAATATGCAGAGAATACGACATTATTCTATGTTCAGACGAATGTTACACAGAGATATATTTTGAAGATAAGCCGCCGTCAGCCCTTCAGGTTGGAAAAGAAAATGTTGTGGTTTTCCATTCTTTATCAAAGAGAAGCGGAATGACTGGTTATAGGAGTGGTTTTGTAGCCGGCGATGATAAAATCATAAAAGAATACCTCCGTTTTCGCTCGTCTTTCGGCGTTGGTTCACCGGAATTTATTCAAATTGGTGCAAGGGAAGCGTGGAAAGATGAAAAGCACGTTGAAGAGAGAAGGGAAATTTTCAGGAAAAAGAAGGAAATCTTTGAAGAGTTTTTTAAAAATGAAGGGCTTGAATTTTTAGACGTAAAAGCAACTTTTTACTTCTGGGTAAAGGTTCCTGAGGGTGTCTCATCAAAAGATTACGCGCTTCATCTGTTAAAATACGGTATAGTGATTTCACCGGGTGAATTTTTCGGAAACGGCGGTGAAGGATTTTTCAGAATTGCCCTTGTTCCGTCGGTGGAAGAGTGCCGGGAAGCCGTAAAGGTGTGGAAGGAAGCTCATAGAACGATTAAGAGGAGCTGAGATTGAACCTTAGAGCCACCAGGAGAAAACCCATTGCTCAAATTATACTTTCACCTATTCTTGACCTTACGCTTATGCTTGTTATATTTCTTGCCGTCAGTACCGAGTTTATGTCCGGTGGTGAAGTTAAGATTCACGTTCCAAAAGGCGGGGCTCCAATAAGCTATAACAAATATGAGAAAGTAAATAAAATACTGATAGATAAATGGGGAAAAATATTTTACAACGGTAAAACGTACACAAATATAAGCCAGGTTATACCCCTTTTAAAGAAAAATGAGCGGGTTTACATAAGAGCGGATAGAGAGACTCCCTACATGTATGTGTTTCAGGTGATAGACGGCCTAAGGAAAGCAAATTTCACAACAATTTCCCTTGTTGGTGAGAGGACGGAACGTTGATTTTGAGAGTGTATGTACCTTCCGCCAAAGACACTCATCGTTTGGGAAAAATCATAGGAAAAGTTATTCCTGAAGGGACTATTGTCCTGCTTTACGGAGACCTTGGCTGCGGTAAGACCTGCATTACCAAAGGTATCGCTGAGGGTCTTGGAATTTCACCGGAAGAGGTGTCAAGCCCGTCGTTTATCATAATTCAGGAGTACGGTGATAAACTGGTACACGTTGACCTTTACAGGCTTTCGTCTGTTGAAGATTTGGAACCTGTCGGTATTGAAGAGTATCTTTTTGACGGCAGAGTGAAGGTAATTGAATGGCCGGAAATTGCAGAAGAGATACTTGAAGGATGTCCTTTTGAAAAGCTAAAAATAGAGTGTCATCAGGAAAATAGTGGTAGAATTTTTACGATTTCGGGAAATGAAAAGATACTGAAAGAGATAGAAAAACTTTTTGGAGGAGAAAATGTCCAGAATAGTTGACGTGAGGGCAAGGGAAATACTTGATTCAAGAGGAAACCCAACGGTAGAGGTGGAAGTTACACTTGAAACGGGAGTTGTTGGAAGAGCGGCAGTGCCAAGCGGTGCATCAACTGGTGAGAGAGAAGCTCTTGAGTTAAGAGATAAGGATCCAAAAAGATACCTTGGAAAAGGTGTTTTGAAAGCCGTTAACAACGTGAATCAGGAAATAGCACCTGCACTTATAGGTCTTGAATCAACAGATCAGACAAACATAGATAGACTTATGATTGAACTTGATGGAACGGAGAACAAGAGCAGATTCGGTGCAAATGCAATACTTGGCGTTTCAATGGCAGTTTGTAGAGCTTCTGCTCTTGAACTTGACCTGCCACTTTTTAAATACATAGGTGGCGTTAATGCAAAAGAGCTTCCGGTTCCTATGATGAACATCCTCAACGGAGGCGTTCATGCTGATAACAACGTTGACATTCAGGAATTCATGATAATGCCTGTAGGCGGTGAAACATTTGCCGAATCCCTCAGAATGGGTGTTGAGATATACCACACGCTTAAGAAAGTTTTAAGAGAAATGGGACACTCAACAAACGTTGGTGACGAAGGTGGTTTTGCACCGAATCTTTCTTCAAACGAAGAAGCAATTCAGGTGATAATGAAGGCTATAGAAGATGCCGGATACGTGCCCGGTGAAGATGTTATGCTTGCGCTTGATGCTGCATCTTCAGAGTTTTACAAAGGTGACGGCGTTTATGAACTTTCAGGCGAAGGTAAAACTCTTAAAAGGGAAGAGCTTATAGACTTTTACAGAAATCTTGTTGACAAGTATCCGATAATAAGCATTGAAGACGGAATGGCCGAAAACGACTATGAAGGATGGAAACTTCTAACTGCGGCTCTTGGAAATAGAGTTCAGCTTGTAGGTGATGACGTTTTCGTAACAAATACAGAACTGCTGGCACTCGGGATAAAGGACGGTTTCGCCAACTCAATTCTTATAAAGCTTAACCAGATAGGTACCGTAACGGAAACCCTTGACGCTATTGAGATGGCTAAAAGGGCAAACTACACTACAGTTATATCTCACCGTTCAGGAGAAACGGAAGATCCGTTTATAGCTGACCTTGCTGTTGCGGTTAACTCAGGTCAAATAAAAACAGGCGCGCCAGCCAGAAGTGAAAGAAACGCAAAATACAATCAGCTTTTAAGGATTGAAGAAATCCTTAACGGAAACGCTGTTTATAAAGGAATGGACGTGTTTTACAATCTTTAAAATATTGCCGGGCTTTCTGCCCGGCGTTCTAAAAAGTTACCTCCTCAGATATTTTTCCCATCATCCCGGTCAATATTGTCATCCTGAGGACAGAGTCCGAAGGATCTAAGAGATTCTTCGCTGGGTTCGGGTGGGAGATTCTTCGCTTCGCTCAGAATGACGTTTCCTTTTTGTCACTCTGAGGTGCTGTGCGCCGAAGAGTCTATGGTAATAGGATGAGATTCTTCGCTTCGCTCAGAATGACAGGGAAGGGGCGCTCAGAATAATTCTGTTTTTCTTGTCATCCTGAGGACAGAGTCCGAAGGATCTATGAAGCTCTTCGCTGGGTTCGGGTGGGAGATTCTTCGCTTCGCTCAGAATGACGGGAAAGGGCGCTCAGAATGGTTTTTTATTGTCATTCTGAGGCTACGTAGTAGCCGAAGAATCTGTGTGAATGAAATGAAGTCTCGGGGTCTTACTATCAGGGTGAGATTCTTCGCTTCGCTCAGAATGACAGAAAAGAAACGCTCAGAATGACAGGGAAAGGCGCTCAGAATGACGGGAAGGGGCGCTCAGGATGACGTTTCCTTTGTCATTCTGAGGCCACAAAGTGGCCGAAGAATCTGGATGCTTGAAAAAGCTCCTTCAGGCTGCGCCCGCAGGATGACAGAAAGGCTTGCTTTTTTTTATATTTTATTAATGAAAACCTTATTCAGGTGATAAGTGTGAGAGACGAGATTTTGGTGAAGCTCAGGGGTTTAAAAAAGAAACTCCAGGAAGTTTACGGGATAGAAGAGATAGCGATTTTTGGTTCGGTAGCAAGGGGTGAATGTACTGAAAATAGTGATGTTGATATAGTTATTCTAAAAATGAAGAAAAAAAACGGTTTTAAAATTGCCGGTGCCCGAAATTTCCTGAAAAATGAACTGAACAGAAACGTTGATCTGGGGCTTTACGATTCACTTAATCCTTTTGTAAAAGAAAATGTTAAGAAGGAAATGATCGGTGTCTAAAAGAAAGTTCCCGGAAATTTTCCTATTTGACGTTCACTGGCCGACTGCTTTCTTTACCGACAATGCCGGGAAGGTAAATTCTATCTTTTCACCCATAACTTCGGAAGCATCTATTATTTCAATTCCTAAGAGATTTCCCTTTTCATCCACATCCACGTAAACTCCGGGTGTAACGGTAAAAGTTTTGAATACTTTTGTTCCCGGTTCCCCAAAGCGTATATACAGTAAGTCCCTTTTTTCGTCATATTCAAATCTCATATTTTTTCCTCCGTTCCAGAAAACTTTCCATACCGTGCTATAACGGTTAGAACAATGATTTCTCCATCTATCACTTTATAATAAACGGTTACTTCTTTCTCCGGAAAAAATTTATTGCACCATCTTTTATTATAGGAAAAAACAAAGGTCTTACCATAAGTTCCAGGTTTTGCATTGGACGCATTGAATCCTTTTTCAAGAGTTATTTTTATTTCTTCAAGGGTTACTCCTCTTTCTTCCATTCTCATTTTTAAATGTGGATGTATGTTTATTCTTCGCACATTAATTTCCTCAAGTGTCGAATAAATATTATCGTTTAGGAGCTGGATAAGAGAGCAGTTGCCGCTTGAAACTTATAAGATACATTATAACAGATATCAGGAAGGTTCTTCGCTGTGCTTAGAATGGCACTCTCTTTTCGTCACTCTGAAGTGCTGTGCACCGAAGAGTCTCAGATCCTTCGCTAACGCTCAGGATGACGGGAAGGGGCGTTCAGAATAATTCTGTTTTTCTTGTCATCCTGAGGACAGAGTCCGAAGGATCTAAGAGATTCTTCGCTGGGTTCGGGTGGGAGATTCTTCGCTTCGCTCAGAATGACATTTCCTTTTTGTCACTCTGAGGTGCTGTGCGCCGAAGAGTCTATGGTAATAGGATGAGATTCTTCGCTTCGCTCAGAATGACGGGAAAGGGGTGCTTGTAATACTAACAAAGTGGAAAAGTACTTAAATCCGATGAGTATGCCTGCCATAGTATTTGCCTTATATAAAAAAAAGTGTTTTTAAAATTGCGATTCAAATCATTAACTTTATTGCATACTTAGGTAAGTTTGATATAATCTACATTAAAATAGCTTTATATTAAGGAGGATATGATGAGGAAGCTTCTTACGTTCACGCTGATCACGCTTCTTACAGGTTTTGGAGCAACTGCAAAAGCTGCTGCAGAGGTAAAGATTGGTGGTGAATCAAGGACGATGTTCTTAATGGGTGCAACCACCCTGAATGCAACGGCGAACGATTGGAATACCGATGGAAGAGTCTACGAAAGGGCAAGACTCAAGTTTGATGTAAATTTAGGGCAGGGTGTATCTTTAAAGTTTGTTCCACAGTATGCTGGAACTTGGGGAGAGGCATCAGCGTTTGGAACGTCTTCTAACGTTGAAGGCAGTCAGGTTTCAATACATGAAGCGTATGTTCAGTTTGAAAACTTTTTAGGAAGTACTGTTAAAGTTGGACGGCAGGAAGTAACTCTCGGTATAGGAAGGTTTATCTGCAACAAAAACTATGCAAATACCGGTCTTTCTCTTGACGGTATATTAATCGCTTATAATACAAGCGCAGGGAAACTTATAGGTTTTGGAAGCCGTATAGATGATGACACAGTAGGAACTGCAGATGAAAACCTTGCTGCACTTTCATGGCAGGGCAACATGAAGACATTTGGATTAGGCGGAAGCTATGAGTTTGAGTATATTGATTTTAACGTAAAGACCAGGCCCTGGACAGCTTACGTGAGGATTTCGCCTGCATTTGGAACTGGTTTTGGAAAGTTAGGATTAAACCTTGAGTACGCAAAACAGGGCGGTGATACAGCTGCCGGAAGCAGTTATGACGGTTCTTTCTACAACGTTTCTGCAAAGTTGGGGCAGAAGAGCTGGGGGGCAGAGGTTGGATATGAGTTCTACTCTGGTGATGATGGAACGACGGCGGATGTTGAAAGCCTTAATCCTCTCTACTGGGCCGGGCATAAGTTCTTAGGCCTTGGTGATTACTACACAGGTTTTGTTGGCAGGGGAATAGGAGCGAAGGACACTTATGTTAAGCTTTCATTTAAACCTCTTGCAAAAACGAAGGTCGGCGTTCAGTACCACTATGTAAAGACAGACATAGGAAGTACAACTGCCGGACAGGAAGTTGACTTTACCGCTTCATATAAATATACAAAGAATGTTTCCTTCTTCGCCGGCGTTTACGTGATTATGCCTGACAAGTCCTACACTTTAACAAATGTAGATACAACCGGGACAAAAGGCGAAATTACGATGAACGTAAGATTCTAATTTGGAGGGGGGAATGTCCCCCTCTTTTCAAATGTTATGTTCTCTTCTTCTGAAGAAGTCTTTTACCGGCTTTGTATATTGTCTGTATTGATTTCTTGTTTTTCTTGTAGAAAATCATGGCATCCCGCACCAACAGAATAATGGAAAAAACCTGTATGGCTGTTCTTATCTTGCTCTTCTTTGTCATCACTCACCTTCTGCAAGTTTTATTGTTGAACCGTTTGCTGTCTTTTCAACACGTATAATTTTATCACCTGCAACTTCAAGTTCCGGATCATGTGTTACAACAACCATCTGTGGAATTTTTCCTTTTAAATCAAGCAGTATGTCGGCAAGCTCTCTCTTTCTTTCATCGTCAAGGTGAATCGTAGGTTCATCAAGTATAAGCAGTTCAAACTTTGACATGAATTTCCTTGCCAGGGCAAACCGAAGGGCAAGGGCAAAGGCAACTTTTTGTCCTCCAGAGAGTTGATCAAGAGTAACAACACCCTGTCCCGGAATACCAAATTCTACCGTTAAATCTTCACTTATTGTTATTTCACTAAAGTCGAAGTTAAATTCAGAAAATATGTTTTTGCAGATGCTGGCTATTTCCGGAAGAAGTTGTTGCCTTAGTTCTGTCACAAATCCCGTGGAAGGGTGAAATCCAGCTTCTACCTGTTTTATAACGTCGTAAGCGCTCTTTAAAACCTTTATTCTATCCTTTACCTGAAGGAGTTCTTCTATCTCTTTTTTTGTCGCTGCGAGTGTTTCTCTTTTCTCCGTTAAGGTTCCTCTCTTTTGATTTAAAGCTTTTAAAGCTTCTGAAAGTTTTTCTTCGCTATCTTCTACTGTTTTTTTGATCGTTTCATGTTCTCTTTCGTCGTAGCCGATGTCCTTTATCTTTTCTTCACAGTTTTTCAACTTTTCTTTTAAAGTTTCAAGTTCTTTAGAGAGAAGTTCTATTTCCTGTTCTATTTCCGGTCGGGCTTCAAGGTAGGCGGTTATTCTCTCTATTTCTCTTCTGTTTGCTTCAATTTCTTCTATTGCCTTTTTTAATTCCTTGCCGCTTTTAACATCTATATTAAATCTACTTTTTAGTTCTGAAATGGAAGCTTTAAGGTTTGCTATTCTTTCGTCAACCGCACCTATGTTTTTAGCAACCTGGTCAGCATCAAAGAATTTTAACTCTTCCTCTATCTTTTCTATTTCAGGTTTAAGGCGGGACATTTCACCGTTTAAAGAGGAAATGAAGCTTTTTAAAGATAGAACTGTCTCTTTCATTGATTCAACTTCTTTTTCAATGGATTCAAAAGTTTCATAAGAAAATTTCAGGCTGGCAAGTTCTTTTTGAACAGCATCTCTCTCTTCTTTTAGAGATATAAGTTCTTTCTCAAGGTTTTCTCTCTCTTTCAGCGAAACTATTGCCTCTTTTAGATTTTCTTCCTCTCTTTTTTTCTTAAGTTTGAGATTCTTTAATTTGTTCTGCAGTGTTTTTACTGTGCCTTTATGCTTTTCTATAAAAGAGGAAGACTCTGAAATGAGATTTTTTATTTTATCTGCTGTAAGTTTGCTTCCACAAATAGGACAGGTGTTAATATTTTTACTTTCAAGTTTTTCAAGACGTTCCCTGTGCATTTTTATAAGTGATTCTGTTTCTGCTATCTGTTTTTCAACAGACGAAATTTCCCTGTCAGTTTCCGAAATCAGTCCTTTTAAACTCTCTAAATCAACAGCCGGCAGTTTTTTGAATCTTTCTTCTCTCTTTTCTATCTCTTTTTTAAGATAGGACAACTTCTCACTTAGACTTTCATGTTTAGATTTTGAAATTTTTAAGGATTCGTAAATATTAACTTTTTGCTTGTAAACATTTTCTGCTTCTTTAAGTTTTAAAGCAGCTTCAGAAAGCTCCCTTTCAACCACTTTTAAACGTTCTTTTTTCTTTGAAAATTCCCTCTTTAAAAGCTCAAATCTCTTTTTCCCTTCCTCAAGGTTCTTTTTCTTTTCAATCAGAAGTTTTAACTGTGATACTTTATCTTCAATCTCTTTTAGAACCGGAAGCAGTTTCACCTTTTCCTTTAGCATAGGGAGTTTCTTTTCCTCTACTTCCATAACGGACAGTTTCTTTTTCTTCTTTTCTATTTCGGAAATAACCTTTTGAAGCTGTTCCTGATATATCCTTTTTTCCTTTTCAACTGCTTCAACTCTGCTCTTTTTCTCTTCAAAACTTTTTAATACCTTTTGCTGCTGAGAGAGGAGGTTTTTCATTTCAATTGTTTCTTTTTCTTCTTCTGCTATCTGACGTTCGAGCTCTTTTATTTCCTCTTCAATAGAGATTATCTTTTTCTGCAGGTTTTCAAGTTGCTGAAGCTGAAATTCAAACTTGCTGAATTCAACCTCAATCTGTTTTGCAAAAGCTTTTATGGTTTCGTGCTTTTTGGCTATTTCCTCTAAGCCAAAGAGGCGGTTAAGGATTTCTCTCCTTGCCTTTGGTGTTCCTTCAAGAAACGTAACAAGTTCTCCCTGAGGAACGTAAACGGTATTTTTAAAAATTTCTGGTTCAAGGCCTAACTCTTTTCTTAAAACCTCTTCACAAACCTTAACGCCCATGGCAAGTTTCTTTCCGTCCCTGAAAAGCTCAACAGACTGAGCGCCTTTTGGTGTAATCTTCCTGACGACGGTGTACTCTCTGCCGCCGGTTAAAAATGAAAGAGTGATCTTTGCAGAAGATTTTTCTCTGTTTACAAGGTTGAGCAGATTTCTCCTTCCAAAAACGATATCCTCGCCGAAGAGGCCGAAGAAAATGCCGCGAAGGATGCTTGTCTTACCGGAAGCGTTAGACCCGATAATGATGTAAGACGTGTCCTCAAAGGGAAGATCCGTATTTTTATGGGAGAGAAATCCTTCAAGGTTTAGATGTCTTAGCCGCAGCATACCATCTCCATAGAACAAAGCCGGCGCACGCCGGCTGTAAAAGTAAAAGGGGTGATTATTTTTTATCTTTCTTAGGTGCAAGTATCATGAACATGTCTCTACCTTCTTTCTTCGGCTTCCTTTCTATCTGGGCAAGGTCTTCAACAGCTTTGTAAATCTTATCAAGCTGGGCGTATCCAAGCTCAAGGTGAGCCTGTTCCCTTCCTCTAAACATGATGACAACTTTTACCTTGTTACCCTTTTCAAGGAAACGCCGCGTCTGTTTTATACGGACGTTTATATCATGCTCATCTGTTCTCGGTCTGAGCTTAACCTCTTTAACCTCTATGGTTTTCTGTTTCTTTTTCGCTTCCTGTGCCTTCTTCTGCTGCTGATACTTGTATTTACCGTAGTCCATAATCCTGCAAACCGGCGGCTTTGCGTTTGGTGCCACTTCGACAAGATCAAGTCCCTGTTCCTTTGCAAGTTGAAGTGCTTTAAGAGTTGGCATGACTCCAAGCTTTTCTCCGTCAGCACCGATAACGAGAACCTCTCTTGCTCTGATAGCCTCGTTTACCCTTGTTTTTTCTGCTTTCTTACTTATGGCTCCCTCCTTCAAATTTTGTTTTCTATCTCAAATTTTAGCCTGTCAACGAGTTTATCAAGGGGCATTGAACCGATGTCACCCTCTTTTTTACTTCTGACAGAAACAGTGTTGCTTTCTCGTTCTTTCTGTCCGACAATGAGCATGTAAGGGATCTTCTGAACTTCAGCCTTTCTTATCTTGAATCCTACCTTTCCACTTTCATCGTCAAGTTTCACCCTGATTCCTGCTTCTTTAAGCTTTTTGTAAACCTCGTCAGCATAATCTATGTACTTGTCACTTACAGGAATAATGACTGCCTGAACAGGTGCAAGCCAGAGCGGGAAAAGTCCTGCATAGTGTTCTATAAGAAGACCGATAAACCTTTCCACGCTTCCCATAATAGCCCTGTGAACAAGAACGGGACGCTTTTTCTCACCGTCTCTATCAACGTAGTGGACGTCAAACCTTTCCGGAAGGTTAAAGTCAACTTGAATTGTAGGGCCGTCCCACTTTCTACCTATGGCGTCAAGAACGGCTATATCTATTTTTGGACCGTAGAAGGCGCCGTCTCCTTCAACGATGTTGTAGTCAAAACCTCTCTCTCTCAAAGCTTCTATAAGGCTGTTTGTTGCGTGTTCCCACTGCTCGTCTGTACCGATGTACTTTTCTGGCTTTGTTCCTATGTTTATGACATAGTCGAGCTTAAATGTTGAGAGAAGTTCCATGACGTAATCAAGGACTGATTGGATCTCCTCTTTAAGCTGATCAGGGCGGCAGAATATGTGACCATCGTCCTGTGTGAAACCTCTAACCCTCAGAAGACCGTGAAGGGAACCGCTCTTTTCGTACCTGTAAACCGTACCAAACTCAAAATACCTTATAGGAAGGTCTCTGTAAGACCTTGGTTGTGACTTGTATATGAGTATATGTGCCGGACAGTTCATGGGCTTTACTGCATACCAATTTGCCCTTTCTATCTCTTCAGGCGTTAGAGGAATTTCTTCGTTTCCAAGTTTTTCATCCTCATCATGTTCCACCACGGGAACAAAGAACATGTTTTCCTTGTAAAAATCATAGTGACCGGATGTTTTCCACAGTTCGGCCTTCATAAGATGGGGTGTGTAAACTCTCTCGTATCCGCGCTTTCTGTGTTCCTCTTCAGCCCAGGCTTCTATGGTCTGGCGCAGTATTGCACCGTTAGGGTGCCAGAAAACCAGTCCAGGTCCTGCCTCTTCGTGAATTGAAAAGAGGTCAAGTTGCTTTCCTAAAATTCTGTGATCTCTCTTTTTGGCTTCTTCAAGTCTGTGAAGATAATCATCAAGCTGGCTTTTTTTCCAGAAAGCTGTACCATAAATACGCTGAAGCATCTTATTGCGTGAATCGCCACGCCAGTAAGCGCCAGCTACGGAAAGAAGTTTGAAAGCTTTTATCATTCCAGCATGTTCAACGTGAGGACCGCGGCAGAGATCGTAGAAATCCTCACCGAGCCAGTAAATGGTAATTTCGGCATCTTCAGGAAGTTCATTTATGAGTTCAATCTTGTAAGGTTCATTCTTAAATAGTTCTAAAGCTTTTTCTCTTGAAACAACCTCTCTCTTAAAAGGCTCTTTTTCTTTAATGATTTTAGCCATTTCTTCTTCTATCTTTCCAAGGTCCTCTTCAGAGATTGTTTCAGGAAGGTCAAAATCGTAGTAAAAGCCTTCTTCTGTTGAAGGACCTATTGCAAGTTTAACGCTGTCTTCTCCGTAAATTTTCTTTACTGCCTTCGCAAGAACATGTGACGCACTGTGTCTTAAAATGTGAAGGGATTCTTCATCTTTAGAAGTTATTATTTTTATGTCACCGCTAACCTTTATGGGTGTTAATGTATCTATCAATTCGCCGTTAAAAACAGCTCCAACTGCATTTTTTTCAAGACTTTTAGCAATTTTGCCCGCAATTTCCTTTACCGTTACACCTTCTTCAACTTCCATTACGCTACCGTCAGGCAGTCTTATCTCTATCATCTCTCTACTCCCGCTCAAAAAATTACCTGTCTATTTTACGATAACCTTTCTTATATGGGAAATCCTGATTAATAGGTTTCCGTTCCATTTTATCGCCAACGAAGAAATACTTGTACTTATCGGGTTTTTCTCTCTCATAGAGTAAAATCCTCTCAGCTATTTCTTTAAAAACAGGAACCGCTATGTCACTTGCCCACAGCTTATTTTTCGGGACTTTCGGTTCATCAACGGTAACAACCATAACAAAATCCGGATCTGTAAGTGGAAAGGCGCCGGCGAACGTTGCCGTAATCTTATTCCTGTTGTAAGCCCTTATCCTCGGGTCATATTTAATTGCGGTTCCCGTTTTGCCGCCTATGTAGAAGTTTTCCATCTTTGTGTTCGTTCCGGTTCCACCTTCGACAACCGTGGCCAGAACTCTTCTCATCTCTTTAGAAACCCACGGTTTTATAACCTGTCTTATCCTTATTGCCGGAAAGTCTTTGATTACATCTCCTTTGTCGTTGATAATCTTTGCGATAATTCTTGGTTTATAGAGATATCCTCCGTTAACAAGGGCGCAGTAGGCTGTGGCTAACTGAAGCGTGTTAACCATTATGTTGTGTCCAAAAGCAAGTGTGGCAAAATCTACGTTTTTCCACTTTTTATAATTTCTCAAAGGGTAAACAGATTCTCCGGCTATTTCTATTCCTGTTTTCTGGCCAAAACCGAAGGCTTTCAAGTAGTTGTAGTATCTCTTTTTCCCTAATTTTTGAACTATTTTTATGATTCCAACGTTATCCGAATACTTGATAACTTCCCAGGCAGCCAGGGTAACGTTCTCACCGTGAAATTCGTTATGAAAGACTTTATCGTCAACCCTGTAATTGGCAGGTGCTTTTATGGGTGTCATTGGTGTTACAAGTCCTTCGTTTATTGCTGCGGCAAGAACGAATGGTTTTATTACAGAACCGGGTTCGTAAGGGGCACTTATGAAGCGGGGATTTATTTCTGATATAAAGTGTTTACCCCGTTTTGTTCCGTACTTATAGAATGGATACGATGCGGCTGCAATAATGTCGCCGGTTTTAGGGTTCATTACCACCACATTTATGAAGTTTGGATGCCACTTTTTTGCATATTTTTTGATGGTTTTTTCTACTATGTACTGGATGTTGGCATCAATAGTAAGAACCACGTTATTTCCCTTTTTGTATGATAAAAAGAGTGCGTCTGGATCGTTAACGTATAGATTTCCTCTGGCGTCCTTTAAGGCTGGAATGACGGTTTTATCACCGAGGATGATTTTGTGTTTTTCAAGATAAAGCTCAAGCCCGCTGATACCTTTACCTGATGAGTCCAAAACACCAACGACAGAAGAACCGACACCGTACGGATGGACTCGGTCAAACTCAGGCATTACTCCTATCAGATCAA
The DNA here is from genome assembly GCF_000421485.1 of Desulfurobacterium sp. TC5-1. Taxonomy (NCBI): domain Bacteria; kingdom Pseudomonadati; phylum Aquificota; class Aquificia; order Desulfurobacteriales; family Desulfurobacteriaceae; genus Desulfurobacterium; species Desulfurobacterium sp. TC5-1. The sequence goes on from NZ_ATXC01000001.1 coordinate 275,199, forward strand.
ACAGCTTTGGTTTCATTTGGTGACTCTTTTCCATGTATTCTTTTATTACCGCTGTAGCTTCCTTTCTCAGGTGGTTAATGTCACCATCTATGTTCTTTTTTAACCAGGTAAACTTTACGTTTTTAGAGAAGGCTTTTTGAAGGTCAGATCTGGTAATTCCCGTTTCGTTACCAAATGTATTCAGGAAGATAGTCTGAAATAATTTTTTGTCTTTTATCAGTTTTGGTCTTATGTAAAAAGAGCATTTTTTCTTGCTTACTGCTAAAGGGATTCCGTTTCTATCAAAGATTTCTCCCCTTTCAGACCGCAGGGTAAGTTTTCCTGTGTACTGCCTTTGAAGGAAGGTCAGATACTTTGACTTGTCTAAGTAGCACAAATTCAGGAGACGAAGTATAAAAAGCAGCAGGAGAAAGATAGAGATAAAAAGAAAAGAATTGAGCCTGTCGTCCTCGAATGGTTTAATGAAATAGTAAATTTTGTTTAAAAAGTTAGCTATATGGTAATATAACTTTCTCATTCTATGTATAGAACCTCGTTCTCTTTCAAATATTTCATTTTTTTGGTGGCGTTGTCCACCGTTTCTGGTTTTAAGATTTCGTAATATTTTATCTGTAAATTATTATACTCAGATTTTAAATTTTGTATTTCTTCTATCATTTTTGCTATCTTTCTCTTTTCAATTATGCATACGGAACGCAGGTGTGCAAGTCTAAACAGCAGGAAAATAAACAGGAAGGGTGACATTATTATAAAAATAAGATTGAGGTACTTTGACATCACGTTGCACCTTCAGCCCGTTTAACTATATTTTATCTAAGCCATTGCGCCTGTAGCTCAGCTGGATAGAGCCCAGGACTCCGGATCCTGGTGTCGCGGGTTCGAGTCCCGCCAGGCGCACCAGTTACCTCTCTTTTTTAGCCTGTTCAACAATCTCTTCGGGAATTTCAACGGGATATTTGCCGTCAAAACAGGCCGTACAGTAACCGCACTCTTTTCCGCCGGCAGCTCTTATCATACCGTCGAGGGAAAGGTATGCAAGTGTATCGGCTTCTATGAACTTAGCTATTTCTTCGATCGTATAGTTGGAAGCGATAAGTTGCTCCCTGGTTGGTGTATCAATGCCGAAATAACAGGGCCACCTTGTTGGTGGTGAACTGATTCTCATGTGAACTTCTTTTGCTCCCGCTTCCTTTAACATTCTTACAATTTTCCGGCTTGTTGTACCTCTAACGATTGAGTCATCTATAACAATTACTCTTTTTCCTTTTAAAACATCAGGAACAGGATTCAGTTTCACCTTGACGCTTATGTCCCTTGTTTTTTGAGTTGGTTTAATGAATGTTCTCCCAACATAATGATTCCTGATGAATCCAAGCTGAAATGGAATACCACTCTCTTCCGAGTAACCTATAGCTGGAACAAGTCCGGAATCCGGAACGGCTATGACCACATCAGCGTCAACGGGATTTTCTTTTGCAAGTGTTTTTCCAAATTCTTTCCTTACAGAATAGACGCTCTTGCCAAAGATATGACTATCAGGACGGGAGAAATAGACAAATTCAAATATACACTGGGAGCGGCGGCAGTTAAGTCCTTCAAATGGATAGATGGTTTTAATGGAATCCTTTGAAACAATTATCATCTCTCCGGGTTCAACATCTCTGATATACCTGGCACCGACTAAATCAAGGGCACATGTTTCTGAAGCAAAGACGATAGAACCTTCTAACTCTCCCATAACTAAAGGTCTAAATCCCCATGGATCCCTTACAGCTACAAGCTTATCGTCAGCCATGATAAGGAGAGAAAAAGCACCTTTTAATTTTGTAATAGCATCAACAATTTTGTCTTCAAACGCAGCAGCTTTTGACTTAACTATTAAGTGAACTATAACTTCTGAGTCGGTGGTGCCTCTGAAGATGGAGCCTTCATCTTCAAGTTTTTTCCTGAGCATAAGGGCGTTAACTATGTTGCCGTTGTGGGATATAGCTAATTTTCCGATTCTTGAGGAGACAACTATTGGCTGTATGTTGTCAGGTGAGTCAGAAGCGCCTGATGTTGAATACCTGTTGTGTCCAACGGCTGTGAATCCTTTAAGTTCGTCAAAAATTCTATGGGAAAAAACGCTGGAAACAAGGCCGAAATCTCTGTGGTAAACGATTTTATTTCCGTCAAATACCGCTATTCCGGCACTTTCCTGACCACGATGTTGTAAGGCGTAAAGTCCAAGGTATGTATAGTAAGCTGCGTGAGGATTGTTATATATTCCAAATACTCCACAGTATTCTTTTAAATTCTCCATAATTCCGCCTCTCTAAAAGCTCTTGTTTCAGGCTAACAATTATAACATTACCATCAGCCTTTTAAGGTATAATTTAAGCCTGAAGAGTGTTGGAAATTAGCAAACTTATATAGACGGAGGAAAACGGTTATGGAAAAAGGAAAGCTCCTTTACGAGGGAAAGGCTAAAGCTCTCTATGAGACAGACAGTGACAACCTTCTTATCCAGTACTTTAAGGATGATACAACAGCTTTTGACGGTGCTAAAAAAGAGCAGCTTGAGGAAAAGGGTGTTATCAATTGTGCTATTTCTACAAAAATATTTGAGTTTCTTGAGAAGAATGGGATAAAAACTCATTTCGTAGAGTCTCTGTCACCGAGGGAAATGCTTGTTAAAAGGTGTGAAATCATACCGGTTGAAGTGGTTGTGAGAAATATCGCGGCAGGTAGTTTCTCAAGAAGGTATGGTGTGGAGGAAGGTACGCTTTTGAAAGAGCCTTTGGTTGAATTTTTCTACAAGTCAGACGAGCTTCACGACCCAATGGTTTGTCCAAATCACGTGTACCTTTTTGGATGGGCAACGAGAGAAGAGCTTGCCCACATGGCTAAAGAGGCGCTGAAAATAAACGAACTTCTTAAAAATTTCTTTGACGCTATTGATATAACACTTGTTGACTTTAAACTTGAGTTTGGGAGACACAACGGGGAAGTGATTCTCGCCGATGAAATCACACCGGACAGCTGCAGGCTCTGGGACAAGTTAACCCACGAGGTTCTTGATAAAGACAGATTTAGAAAAGACATGGGCAAAGTTGTTGAAAGCTACAGGGAAGTTTACAGAAGAATCATGGAAAAGTACGGGGAGTGATAATGGAACGTAAGCTCGTAAGCAACGTCGATAAGGAAATGAAAATTGCCCTTGAAAAGTACAGGGAACCTGAAAATATAAAACGTGTTCTTTCCGGTATGAGACCTACGGGAAAACTCCATCTTGGAAACTACTTTGGTGCGTTAAAGGCGTGGATTAAACTTCAAGATAAAGCAGAAAGCTTCTTTTTCATCGCTGATTGGCACGCTATAACGACATCTTACCACGACCTCTCTTCTCTGTCTGCAAATACGGTTGAAATGATGGCAGATTGGCTGGCTGCTGGGCTTGATCCGGAAAAGGCAACACTTTTCGTTCAATCCTGGGTAAAAGAACACGCTGAGCTTTACTTGCTCCTTGGTATGACAGTACCCGTAAAGTGGCTTGAAAGGAACCCGACGTACAAAGAGATGATGGAAAACCTGAAGGACAGAGAGCTTGCCACTTATGGTTTCCTTGGTTACCCTGTCCTTCAGGCTGCCGACATTCTTATATATAGAGCTGACGTTGTACCTGTTGGTATAGACCAGATTCCTCACCTTGAACTAACAAGGGAGATAGCGAGGCGCTTCAACAACTTTTTTGGAAATCTTTTCCCGGAACCAAGGCCCTATCTTTCTGAAGCACCAAAACTTCCCGGCCTTGATGGAAGGAAGATGAGCAAAAGTTACGGCAACTGTATCTACCTGTCAGACAGCGAAGAAGAGGTAAACAGAAAGGTTAGAAGCATGTTTACCGATCCTTCGAGAATTAAAAAGACAGATCCGGGACATCCTGAAACGTGTCCGGTATTTGCCTACCACACAATATTTACCGACGGAGAGAGTTTGAAAGAAATAGAGTCTGACTGTAGGGCCGGAAAGATCGGGTGTGTTCAGTGTAAGAAGAAGCTTGCAGAAACGCTTAACAGCTTTCTCAATCCTATAAGGGATAGGAGAAACAGTTACCTGTCAAGAAAGAAAGAGATGGCTGAAATTTTTGTAGAGGGCAGCAGGAAGGCTGAAAGTATTGCGAAAGAAACGGTGGAAAGTGTAAGAGAAGCCATGAATTTCTTCAAACCGGAGGATCTGTGAATATAAGAAAAATCGTTGTTAGACTTGGTATTGCCTCGCTACTCATCTATCTGCTGGTTCTGTTCATCAATCAGCACTGAGGCGCGGTAGATGAATGATGATAGGTACATGGAAATTGCAATAGAAGAGGCACTTCGAGGGAAGGGGAATACCCTTCCCAATCCTGCTGTAGGTGCTGTAATAGTAAAGAATGGCAGGATTGTAGCTACAGGATTTCACGAAAAAGCAGGAATGCCCCACGCAGAAGCTGTTGCAATAGAAAAAGCCGGGGAAAAGGCGAAAGGGGCAACTATATATGTTACATTAGAGCCCTGTAATCATTACGGAAGAACGCCACCGTGCACGGAAAAAATAATAAAAGCTGGCATCAAACGGGCAGTCATAGGTGTTAGAGACCCAAATCCTGTGGCATCCGGTGGAATTGAAAGGTTAAAAGAAGCTGGAATAGAAGTTACAGTAGGTGTAAAAGACAAAGAGTGCAGGGAGCTTATAGACGATTTTACAGTACTTGTAAAAAAGAAGCGGGCTTTTTGTTCTTTAAAACTTGCAATGACTCTTGATGGAAAAATAGCCAGGAAAGACGGTTCATCAAAGTGGATAACAGGAGAACAGTCACGGCAGTATGTTCACAGACTCAGAACGATACATAATGGTGTAATGGTAGGTATAGGAACCGTTTTGAAAGACGATCCTCTGCTTAATGTCAGGCTTGTATCAGCACAGAGACAACCAAAAGCCATTGTAGTTGATAGGCAGCTTAGAATTCCGGTCCACTCAAAACTTGTAAAGGAAAGAGCTTCTGATCTGGTAGTGATAACAACGGAAGAAGCTTTACTCTCTTATAAGAGCGGTATTCTCAGGGATTTTGGCGTTACATTAATTCCTGCATCGGAAGGAAGAAACGGTGTTAATCTTAAAGAGGCACTTAAAGCACTAAAAGAGATTGGCATTTATAGTGTAATGTGTGAAGGTGGAAGCAGGCTCGCTCATTCCCTGATAAACGAAAACCTTGCTGATAAGTTTTACCTTTTCTATGCTCCGAAATTCTTTGGAAGTGGCATTCCTGCGTTGAATGGATGTGAAATGGAAAAGAAAGTTTCCATTTTTGACATTGAACCGATAGGAGAGGACTTTTTGATAAAGGCCTATCCGGAGGAATCGTGAAGAAGAGACTTTTCATAGGGACTACCGTTTCTATACCAGAGCCAGAACTTAAAGAAATAAAAAAAGAAATGGCCGCGTTAGAAATATCTGGAAAGTGGGTTGAAGAACATAACCTCCATTTTACATACAGGTTTCTTGGCGAGGTTCTTTCACCGTTCATCCCTGAAATTTCAAAAAGTTTGAGAAGTCACCTATCGAACGTTAATAAAGTAGAGGCAGAGTTAAAAGGCTTGGGCGTCTTTCCAAACTCTAAACATCCGAAAGTTTTATGGATAGGGATTAGCGCGCCGGGTATTGAAGTGATAAAGGAAGCTATTGATGCATCACTCAAGCCGTTTGGTTTTAAAGAAGAAAAACAAAAGTTTGTTCCGCACGTAACTGTTTTAAGGATAAAAAGGTTCAAACACAGAATAAAATTTTCAAATTATCTTAACCGTATGAAAGAGCATCTCTTTTTGAAAATGACAATAAAAGAGGTATCTTTAGTAGAGAGCGTGCTTACTTCGGAAGGGCCAATATACAAAAATTTGGAAACGGTGGAATTGGGATGAATGTTCAACTTTTAGTGCCACCCGTAGTTGGTGGAATAATAGGTTACTTTACAAACTACGTTGCGATAAAAATGCTTTTTCGACCCAGGAAGGCTGTTTACATAGGAAAATGGAAAGTGCCTTTCACGCCGGGACTTATACCGTCTAAGAGAGATAAACTGGCAGCCTCCATTGCAAAGGTTGTTAAGGAGAATCTTTTAACGGAAGAGACGGTAAGGAAAAGACTCAACGAAGAAAAGGTGAAAATAAGCATAGAAGCTCTTGTGGACAAAGGCTTAGACCGTTTACTTGACTCCATGCCTGAATATATAGAAAAGATGACCTTTTCTATAGCTGACAGAAGACTTTTTGAGGTGTTAAACATAACAGATGTGGAAAAAATGATAGGAAAAGTAGTTAATTACGTTTATGAAAAAAAAACAACGTTGAGGGACATTTTCCCGGAGGCTATTTTAAGAAAGAAAGAGGAAATAATTGGTAGTTTAACTAAAAAGCTTATTGAGGTGGCCAGAGAAAAGATAAATTCTGAAGAATTTTTAGACCTGATTGCGGACAGGATACAGAAATTTATGGAAACATCAGGAAAAATTCCCGATGTAGTTATATTTAGGAAACCTGTAAAAGTCATATCAGATACGATAGCTGTTAAAATAGTGAAGACTTTGAACGAAACGGTGGAGAGTCCGCTTTTTGTAGAAGCTGCAAAAAGTTACATATCCCGTACTTTTGACAGATTTTTAGAAAAAGAGATTGTAGAGTTAGTAGGAAAAAAATATGATAGAGAGTCTTTAACAAGGAGGTTAACGGCTATCGTATATGAAAACTTCAACACACCGATAAGAAAATTACCCTTTGTGAGGGATAAAACTTACACTTTAATTGCCGGCTGGATGAGAGCATTGATTGATAAAAACAGAGAATTGTTGATTGAGAACATCTCTTTAAAGTTGCTTGAGCTTATAGAAAAAGAACTTCCCGTGATTATGGAGTCTATGGATATAGAAAATCTTGTTGCTGAAAAGGTTAACTCGCTCCCAATAGATGAGGTTGAAGGGATAGTTTTAAGATTAATTGACGAAGAACTTAGATACATAACTCTTTTGGGTGGCATTTTGGGTTTTATAATAGGGGCTTTTCAGGATGTTCTTTTTTTCGTAAAATAAATCATAAAGCCATTTGGTTTAACATTTAGATTTAAAAATTATTTTGTTTGTTTTTGTTTTATTAAACATATTTTAAAGGGTTGGAAATGGTAATCTTTAGGGAGCGGGAGGTTTCTAAATCAACACTTCTCATATCTTTGTTGGTAGTTTTCTTTTTCATCGTCTTTTTTGGATTCAGTTTCATAATAAGAACGATAAAAGTTTATAGAACCGATGATGCCTTTATCATAAACCGTCTCGGGCAGATAAGAGGTTCTATCCAGAGATACGCCAAACTGGAAATTATAAAGTCGCCCGAAGCTGTTAGAATTAAAAACTATGTAAATAAAGCTCTTGAAGAGGTGGACGCAAAATACCTGAACAACAAGTTTCTTGAGAGTTACCAGCAACGGGTGAAGTTCAGGGAATCTTACGTCAAGCTTAAGCGTGTATGGAAGGATTTGGAAAATGCGACATCCGTTCCTGAAATCGTCAGTTTAAGTGAAAAATGCTGGAACTTGGCTGACCAGACGACTACAAAGGCACAGCACATAGCGGAAATAAAGGATAAACAGTTATTGAACATAATTGAAAATGTGAGGAATCTGATATTCAGCATAATTTTCATATTGGTGGTGGCAATTTACTTCTTTGTCAAGAAAGACCTTGAAAAAAATGCCACACTTGATAGTTTAACGCTTTTGTACAATAGAAACTACTTCGGCAGTCAGCTTCAAAGATACATATGGAAAAGCAGGAAGGATAATCTGCCGATTTCTGTGATAATGATAGATGTAGATTTTTTTAAAAAGATAAACGATACTTATGGTCATACAAAGGGTGATGAGGTTCTTGCAAGGATAGCACAGATAATAAGGAAGCAGATAAGGGATTCTGACCTTGCATTTAGGTACGGGGGTGAGGAGTTTCTGGTTGTTCTTCCCGGAATTTCTTTGAACAAGGCCAGGAAAATTGCTGAAAGGATAAGGGAAGCTGTTAAAAATGCGGATTTTGGAATAAGAAGACAGGTTACGGTAAGTTGCGGAGTGACTGAGTACAGAGCAGGTGATACGCTGAGAGATTTTATTGAAAGGGCAGATAAAGCTCTCTACCGGGCGAAGGCGCTTGGTAGAGATAGATGTGAGTTCTTATAGTTCACAATCTGTCAAGGTAGCTTTTCAGCCTTTCTACGCCTTCCGCTAAATGGTTAATGTTCCTCGTATATGCGAACCTTATGTAGTTTTCAGTTCCGTTTTTTCCAAAATCGACGCCTGGCGTAACGGCAACGTGGATGTTTTCCAAAAGTTCTTTTGCAAATTCAAAGGAGTTTTTACCGTATTTAGAGATGTTCGCCCATATGTAGAAGGCGCCTTCGGGTTTTGCGTCTATGTCAAATAATGGTGAAAGGGCGTTAAGGAGGTAGTTCCTCCTCTTTCTAAATGTTTCTGTCACTTTTGAAAGGTATTGATAATCAAAGGCACCAAGAGCTGCATACTGGCTTATTGTTGGGGCGCTTATGAAGAAATTTTGAAGTATTATCTCTGCTTTTCTCATTAGGTTCTCAGGCAGAATTATCCAGCCAAGGCGGAATCCAGGCATACAGAAATATTTTGAAAAACCACTGATTACGATAGCTCTATCGGAAAATTCAAGGGCCGTGTGTTCTTTTTTGTCATAAACGAGACCGTGGTAGATTTCGTCTGATATAAACCATATATTTTTTTCGTCGGCCGTTTCTATGAGCTTTTTAAGATTTTCTTTCTCATAAACGTTTCCTGTGGGGTTTGAGGGAGAGGGAATGTGAACTGCTTTAACATTGCTGTTTTCTTCTAACATATCAGGTGTTAGCTGGTAGTTTGTGCTTTTGTTAACAGGAACAAAAACAGGATCGATGCCCAGGACCTTTGCAAAATTTTTGTAGCAAGGGTAGGATGGGTCTGTAAGCAGTATCTTTTCACCAAAGTCAAGGAGTATGGAGTAGGCCACTAAAAAGGCGCCTGACGTACCTGGTGTTACTGCTATCCTTGAGGGGGATATGTCGATGCCGTACTTTCTGTGGTAAAACTCTGCAATCTTTTCTCTCAAAGGTAGCAGTCCAAGGCTTTCAATGTAACCGTTTTTCCCATCTTTAATGGCTCTTTCTGTCTCTTCCCACACCTGTGGTGGTGGTTGAAGGTCTGGTTGACCAACTTCAAAGTGAATGGTATCTCCGTATCTGCCGGCTTCCCTGACAATGTCCATAACTATGAATGAAGAAACGCCGTCAAGCCTTTTCATCTCATTCCTCCTGCAATTACCTGTCCAAGAGATATACCGCCATCGTTTGTTGGAACTATCTGGTGAGTATAGACGGTAAAGCCGTTTTCTTTTAAGAGAGGAAGAACAGTTTCAACTAAAAGGCCGTTCTGGAACACACCGCCGGAGAGGGCGACCCTGGAGATGCCTGTTCTCTTGAGTATTCTGGCAATTTCTAAAATCATCTCTGCCACGGCGTTGTGAAACTTTTTAGCAATAATGGGGATAGGTACGCCCCTTTCTGTATCCTTGATAACACCTTTTACGACTGGTATCCAGTTAATCGTTTCTCCTTCAATGGAAAATTTGTAGCTTTCCTCTGTGTCCGACTTTAGTGCTTCCTGTTCAAGGAGTATTGCAGCCTGTGCGTGGTATGAAACCCGTTTTTTTATTCCAGTTAGCGCTGCTATGCCATCAAACAGTCTTCCCATGCTGGATGTAAGTGGTGAATTGATAGCTTTTTCAACCATTTTTACGATGAAAGCAGCCGATTTTTCATCTGTTAAATGTTCAGGTGGTTTTATGTCTGCTTCAGTGCAGAGTGAAATGGCTACTCTATAAGGTTCTTTTACCGCTTTTTCACCGCCCGGAAGTCTGAACTGTTTGAGGTGAAACTTCCTTTCGTATTCGAAAAAGTTCAGGAGAAACACTTCACATCCCCAGATCGTTCCGTCATCTCCGTAGCCTGTTCCATCGAAAGAGAAGCCTATTACCTTCTCTTTCGGGTCGGCTTCGTTTTCGGCAAGGCACGATAAAAGATGGGTAAAGTGATGTTGAACCTTTAGTAGTTTTTCTTTAAACTTCCTCTCGCCGAACTTTGTTGAGTAGTAGAGGGGATGTTTGTCACATACAACGATTTCAGGTTTTACATTGAATAAAGATAGAAAATCATTGATTGTTTCTTCGTAAAATTCAACGGAAAGAGGCGTTTCTAAGTCTCCTATATGCTGTGATATGAAGACTTTGTCATCGATACCTAAAGCTATTGTGTTTTTCATAAAAGGTCCAAGTGCCAGTACTGGGTTTTTGAGTTTAAAGGGAAGTTTTACCGGTAAAGGTGCAAATCCCCTTGAGCGGCGCAGTGGTGATGGTTTTTCCGCAATGATTCTAATAACGGAATCATCACAGCGTCTTTTTATAGGACGGTTGTGGAGGAGCAGATAGTCCGCTATTTCAGTGAGTCTTTCAAGGGCTTCGTCGTTATCTTTCACTATTGGATCATCTGTAACGTTGGCACTTGTTGCAACGATAGGTTTGCCAAAGTCTTTCAGAATTAAATGGTGGAGCGGTGTGTACGGAAGAAAAGCACCTACCGTGCTGTTTGATGGTGCAACAGAAGGTGCAAGCGAGTAGTGTTTGCTCTTTTTAAGAACGACTATTGGTCTTTCAATGGAGAGCAGTGCCCGCTCTTCTAACGGTGAGACGACAGCTTCTTTCTTTATTGAATCAATGTCGGGAAACATTACCGCAAAAGGCTTCTCTTCACGGTTTTTTCTCTTTCTCAGCTCCCTTACGGTTTCTTCTTTTGACGCGTCACATATAAGATGAAAACCACCAAGTCCTTTTACGGCTAAGATTTTTCCAGCTTCTATCAGTTTTGCCGTTAATTCTATGGCTTCATCCTTTTCCGCTATCGTGTTTCCCTGTTTATCTGTTAGCCATACATGAGGGCCACAGACAGGGCAGGCGTTTGGTTGTGCGTGAAATCGTCTGTTTGAGGGGTCATTGTATTCCCTTTCACATTCTGGACACATTTTAAAGATTTTCATTGTAGTGTTTTTTCTGTCGTATGGTAATTTTTCAATGATGGTGTATCGGGGACCGCAGTTTGTGCAGTTTATAAATGGATACCGGTACCGCCTGTCCTGCGGATTTTCCATCTCTTTTATACACTCTTCACACGTTGCGAGGTCGGGAAGAATAAGAACTTCAACTTTTCCACCTTCGGTGCTTTTCTTTATTTCAAAGCTTTCGTATCCGGCATCTTCTAAGAATTTGTACTCAAGACTGTAAATTTTTGAAATAGGAGGTTTTTCCTTTTCTATCCTCAGTAGAAACTCTTTAACATCTTTTTCGTTGCCTTCCACTTCTATGATGACGCCTGATGTGTCGTTGAGTACGTATCCATTCAGGTTCAATGATGTGGCAAGTCTATAGATAAACGGACGAAAACCGACTCCTTGAACGGTTCCCGTTACAAAGATTTTAGCTCTCATCTGGCTCCTTTTAACTTTTGAGTGTCAAATATTTTACCATTACAGGGAGGGGTAGCTTTCGTAGTAAATTTTTATCAGGTAGAGACCTTCCGGCGGTGCTAAGAATGGAGCTACCTGCCGGTTTTTCGCTCTGAACATATCAGGTATTTCATCTGGAGCTAACTTTCCTGTTGCCGCTTCAACGGCGGTGGCAACTATTACCCTTATCATATGCCGGAGAAATGAGCGTCCTGTAATTCTTATCTCTATTGTGTGTTCATTCCGGGAAACAACTATTTCGTCTATCGTTCTTACTGGATTTTTATCTTCGTCTTTTGAAAGTTTCGAAAATGTTGTGAAGTCGTGTGTTCCTTTGAAAAAGGATAGGCTGTTTTTCAGGATTCTTACATCTAATTTCTGTGGTATGAACCAGGAACGTTTGTATTCAAAAGGTGACGCTACTGGCCTGTTAAATATTCTGTAAAGATACGTTTTTCCTTTTGCATCTTTTCTTGGATCAAAGTTTTCCGGTACTTCCTCTGCTGAAATTACTTTGATATCTGGCGGCAAAAGTCCGTTAAGTGCTCTCTGAATTTTGAAAAGCGGAATCTCTTTTACTGTTTTGAAAGTCGCAACCTGTCCAAGTGCGTGGACGCCGGCGTCTGTTCTGCTTGCCCCTTTAAGGTTGACATCGTGGTGCAGTATTTTTTCAAGAGCTTCTTTTATTGTTCCCTGAATGGTTTTCCCGTGCTTTTGAATCTGCCATCCCATGTAATTTGTTCCGTCGTATTCTATGGTTAGTTTAATGTTTCTCACATTTTCACCTGCACACATAGAATTTGATATCAAATTATAGGGAATGTATTTGTTTTTCAAGTTTCTCAGCAAGTTGGTAGATTTTTAGAGATTTTAAACTTTTTGCATATATCACCTTTTTAGGTATATAATAGTTTCTTGCGCGTTGGCCAGGTTGTTACAGAAAAAAGTGAATAAGGGGTTAGGAGGCGTGAGGTGTTCCATTTAGGGGCGATAAGGAAACGGTTTACTATTTCCTATCAGGAGAACTTTCAAGATTTATTCATTCCAGGGGTTATAGGTCTAATAACGGGTCTTTTTATAGTTGTGTTTGTCAGAGCCATAGAGTTTTCGACGAAGATTTTCCTTGGAAACATTGTTGGTTACATTCCGCCTCTCCCTGCAGGTGAAGGTGGAAGTACTGTTTATCATTTTGTAATGGCAAGACCTTACCTGTTGCCTCTATCAGTTGCGATAGGTGGTTTGATTGTGGGTGTTATTACCTATCTCGTTCCTGAGGCAAGAGGTGAAGGTACGGAAATGGCTATCAAAGCCTTTCACTTTCGCCTTCACTTAGGACTTAAATCGGCTGTTTTTAAACTTATCACTTCTGCTATTACAATTGGTTCCGGTGGCGTATCAGGAACTGAAGGTCCAAGTGCTTTAATTGGTGGCAGCGTTGGTTCTTTTGTCGGGAAACTTTTCAAACTTGATGACCACACAAAAAATATAGCTCTTGCGGTTGGTCTCGGAGCAGGTATTGCAGGTGTTTTTAAAGCACCCCTTGCCGGTGCTCTCCTCTCAGGTGAGCTTTTTTACAGGAGAGATTTTGAGGTAGAGGCTCTCATTCCGGGTTTTATAGCTTCTGTTACCTCTTACATTATAGTTGGCGTTTTTACCGGTTTCGAACATATGTTTAAAGTACCGGTCCATCCCTTTAAAGGTCTTTCTGTTCCTCTCTTTGTTACCTATTTTGTTATGGGTGTTCTTGCTGCTCTTGTTGCGAGACTTTTGGTCTATACGTTTTTTACAGTTCATCACTTTTTCGTAAACCTTGAGCTTCATCCAGCTTTAAAACCGGCCATCGGTGGTTTTTTTACGGGTATTCTTGGAATGCTTAACCCTCTTGCCATTGGTAGTGCTTATGGATGGATTCAGCTTATAATGCTGGGAAAGACGCATTATTTAACCCCGCTTCACATAATTACCGGTGTTATTATGGTTATTGTTGGATTATCGTTGACTCTCGGTTCCGGTGGTTCCGGTGGTATTTTTGGTCCGTGTATTGTTATAGGTGGATTAACCGGAGCATCTTTTTACCATGTAGCTAAATTTTTGAGTGTTTTACCTCAATCTCATATAGATATAGCTTCTTTCATGATTGTGGGTATGATAGCCACTCTTGCCGCTGCAGCCAATATCCCTCTATCAACGCTTATACTTGTTGTTGAGATAACGGGTGGTTATGATCTTTTAGTTCCTTCTCTCATAGCGGTATCTGTTGCTTACCTGCTTACTACCGACATTACAATGTTCCCTGCTCAGGTTAAAAGCAGGATTGATTCACCGGCGCATATGGATGAACTTAAAGGTGCGTTGCTCAGGACTTACAGGGTTGCCGACATTATGACTAAGAATGTGGTAACGATATCTCCCACTGATCCTGTTTTAAAGGCTGAGAGGTTGATGGCAGAATATACAATTTCAGGGATTCCTGTTGTTGTTAACGGAAAGGTTATAGGAATGGTTACCGGTAGGGATATAATGAAAGTTCCGATTTCTGACAGAGCCAAGGTAACTGTTGAACACGTTATGAGCAGGAATCCCGTCTGTGTTCTTCCCGATATGTCAATTCTTGAAGTTCTCAATATATTTATCAGCAACGGTATAGGGAGAGCTCCCGTTGTTGATAATTATGAAAACAAAAACCTTATTGGTATGATTACACGGGTTGATATTGCTAACTTCCTTGCCGAACAGGAGAGAAAGAAATTAGCGGAAGGGCATGATACGGCGTTTGAATGAGACTGTTATTTCAAGAATAGCGGCGGGACAGATAGCTGTCTCGCCGGCGTCTGTTGTTAAAGAGATTGTTGAAAACAGCCTTGACGCTAATGCTTCTGCTATAAGCGTTTTCATAAATTCACCCTTTAATTTCAAAGTTGTTGATGACGGTGAGGGTATTCCTTTTAAAGAGCTTCCTGTTGCTGTTGAAAGGTTTTCTACAAGTAAAATAGAGAGCGTTGAGGATTTATTGAGATTAAAAACTTATGGATTTAGAGGTGAGGCGCTCCACGCTATATCCCTCTTTTCACGTTTGACGATAAAGAGCCGTTATCATTCAGAAGATGTTGGTGGTGTTATAGTTTTAAAGGGTGGGGTTGTTGAAAGATATGAGCCGATGCCTTTTTCCGGTGGAACGACTGTTGTTGTTGAAGACCTTTACTTTAACGTTCCCGTGAGGAAAAAGAGCGTTTCAAGGAATGAGAAGCAAAAGATAAGAAGCGCGGTTGAAGATTTGGCCCTTGCCAATGAGAATGTCTCTTTCAGGATAGATAATTCCATTTATCCAGCCTCTTCTAAGGCGGAGAGAGTTTTTCGCATTACCGGCAAGCAATTTGAATTTAAAGAGGGGAAATTTTTTAAGCTCTTTTTAAAAAGCAGGTTTGAAAGCGGTTCTGGAAGGGTGAGGAAAGTTTTTGTAAATGGACGTCCGGTTGTTTCAAAGGATATTTCAGAGTTTATGAAGAAACATCACGTGGAAGAGTATATTCTTTTTATTGAGCTTTCACCTTCAGAGGTTGACTTTAACGTTTCTCCGTTGAAAGACAGGGTAGTTTTTAAGAACGTTGATACGTTGTTTAGCGGTTTGGAGAGGATGCTCGAAAGGTCGTTTTACTTTCTTCCGCAGTTTAAAACTGTTGAAGGCATTAAAGAGGAGAAACACATTGAGTATGGAACTTTAAAGTTAATTGGCAGTGACGGTACTGTTGCTATATGTGATGATGACAATTATTACTATTTCTTTGATATTCACCTTTTGCACGAAAGGGTTAATTACGAAAAGATACTTGAAAAACTAAAAGAGAAGTTTTTTGAAGAAAAAGAGCTTTTTCCGGTTGTTGCATTTACTGAACCTCTGGTTGCTGATAAACTTAGAAAATTGGGAATAACTGTTAAAAGAGATGGTAAAAAGTACGTTGTTCCTTCTATTCCTGTGATTCTTTCGCGGGAAGATGTTGAAGCTGTTATAAAAGGTGAGGATCCTGAAAGTGTTGCGTCTGCTGCATGTAAAAATGCTGTTAAGTCGGGTGTTGAGTTTGTTTCCAGGATGGAACTTGAAAAGCTGATTTCTCTCTATCTTGAATGTAAGGAAAAACGGGTTTGTCCCCACGGAAGACCTATATTTTATAGAATTAAAAAGAGAGAAATTTTGAGAAAGCTGGGAAGATTGTGAGAGGTAAAAGGTGGTGAATACGGTAAAAACTGTTTTCTTCTTGGCACTTCTTTCTGCCATACTTCTTGTTTTCGGGAAGCTGGTCGGTGGCACTACCGGTATGATTTTTGCTTTCTTTATTGCCATGGGAATGAATTTTGCCAGCTGGTTCTTCTCCGACAGAATTGTCCTTTCAATGTACGGTGCAAGGGAAGTTTCACCTGAGGAAGCCCCAGAGCTTCACGAAATTGTTGAGAAGCTTGCAAAGAATGCCGGAATTCCCAAGCCAAAGGTTGCTATCGTTCCTATGGATGTTCCAAACGCTTTCGCAACCGGTAGAGATCCGGAACACGGCGTTGTTTGTGTAACTACGAAGCTTCTTGAAATTTTGGATAGGGATGAAGTAGAGGGTGTTCTTTCCCATGAGATTGCCCACATCAGAAACAGGGACACTCTAATTTCAGCTGTTGCTGCAACGATGGCGAGTGCTATTGTCATGATTGCTGATATGGCAAGGTGGTCTCTCTTTTTTGGGTTTGGCAGAGATGACGAAAGGGACGGTATAGCGGAGACTATAGGTCTTATTCTAATGATTATTGTTGCACCGGTAGCTGCAACTCTTATAAGAATGGCTATATCAAGGTCAAGAGAGTTTATTGCGGATGAAACGGGGGCAAAAATTTCAGGAAAACCTGAAGCTCTTGCCAGCGCTTTGAAGAAGCTTGAACTTTACGCAAAAGGTCTTCCGCCGGAAGTTGTAGAGGCAGAGGTAAAACCTGCAACATCCCACATGTTTATTGTAAATCCGTTTAAAGGTGATGGGTTGGCTGTTCTCTTTTCAACACATCCACCGACAGAAGAGAGAATAAGAAGGCTTCTGGAGATTGCTAAAAAGTTGTTTGGCAGAGTGAGAGATTTTTTTGATCTGTAATCGGAGATTTTTATGAAGTTTGATAGAACTTTCTTTCAGCTTGTCTGGCAATACCTTAAGGGTTGTGCAAAGGTAAATCTAAAACTTCGTTTTGATCTTCTTTCCATTTCTCACTTTTTAGGAAGGTGGATACCTTATGCTTTCACTGTCGGCATAATAACAGGTTCTATAGCTGCCTTTATGGATGTTTTAATTACAGAGATAAATCGGTTGATATCCATACATGACGTTCTTTTCTTTCTGTATCCTATAGCTACGGCACTTGTGGTTGGTTATACGCTTGTAATTGATCCTGTCGTTGGCGGTCCCGGGATAGGGTATGCCATAGTTCATTTAAAAACAAAGTACTTTTTGCCTGCTAAACTTGTCTTTTTAAAGTTTGTATCTTCAACTCTGGTTCTTTCCGGCGGTTTTATAGCCGGTAGAGAAGGCCCTTCATTTTTCATCGGTGTTGCCATTGGAGAGTGGCTTGGAAAGGCTTACGGTTTTAGCAAAAGATTTAAAAATCTTTTAGGACTTATAGGAGGTGGTGCGTTTACCGGGGCACTTTTGAAAGCACCTCTTGGAAGTTCAATCTTTGCCATGGAACTTGAAAATATGTACGATTTTGATTATTCGCCTTTTGTTCCGATGATTATTGCAGCCATTACCAGTTATTTGACCTTTACTTTTTTTAGAGGTGAGAGTGCATTTATAGCTCTTACTCGGGAACCTGTATGGACGCTTGACAGCATACCCTACCTTGTAATTATGGGGCTTACGATTTCTTTTATTATCTACCTTTACACGTTTATGTTTCACACAGGTTCCTGCGTTTCTAAATTTTTTGAGCCGTTTAAAAGGCCTGTAATCGGGACGGCAGTTTCTCTTCCGATACTTATTGCTCTTTACTTTGCTACTAACGATACGGAGATTTTAGCTGCACCGGCACACATGAATATTGTTTCAAAATTGGCACAAGTGCCGTTTCCTGTTTGGATTGACATTATAATAGTTATTGGGGTAATCCTTGTGACGAGCCTGACCCTCGGTTTTGGAATTCCCGGGGGGCTTGTCCTTCCTAACCTTTTGATAGGTGCCGCTGTTGGTAATATGTTTGGACATCTTTTTCCTGATCAGATAGTTATGTTTTCTCTTGCTGGAATGGGTGCAGCGCTCGCTGCAGGTGCAAAAACGCCCCTTGCCGCCATCGTTATGATTACCGAGATGAGCCATGCTGATGTTGTTATTCCTATGACGGCAGCAGTTATTACCAGTTACACGACGAGCTTTGGATTCAGTCTTTACCTTGGCCAGGAGATAGACATTAAACCTTTAATAAAAGGAGTGACAAAACGTGGTAAGGACACTTGAAGGTAAGAAAATATTGCTTGGAATAACGGGAAGTATTGCAGCTTATAAGGCCGTAGAGATTTTAAGGGAGCTCCAGAGAAGGGGAGCGGACGTTTACACTGCTGTTACTCCCAATGCTCTTGAATTTGTTTCTGAAGTGGTTTTAAGAACCCTTTCAGGACATTCTGTCTATAAAGAGATTGTGCCAAAAGAAAATCCTGAAATAAGGCACACCTCCCTTGCATCTTTGGTTGATCTTTTCATTGTTGCTCCGGCTACCGGCAATACGATAGCAAAGATAGCCTGTGGTATAGCTGATAACCCTGTTACAGCTTCAGCACTTGCGATAGGAAAGGGTATTATCTGCCCTGCTATGAACGTTAAGATGTATGAGAATCCAGCAACTGTTGATAACATTGAGCTTTTGAGAAAGAGGGGGTACGTTATAGTTGATTCTGATGAGGGAGAGCTTGCCTGTGGCGTGAGAGGAAAGGGGAGACTTGCAAAAGTTGAGACGATTGTTGAGGCAGTTGAAGATTACTTTATTCCGAAGTTTTTGAGGGGGAAAAAGGTTGTTGTTACGGCAGGTCCTACGAGGGAGTATATAGATCCTGTCAGATTTATTTCCAATCCTTCTTCTGGAAAAATGGGATATGAAATAGCTAAAGTTGCAAGAGCTGCAGGTGCATCAGTGACATTAATATCCGGAAAAACCTGCCTGGACGCTCCTTCCGGGATGAATTTTATTGAGGTTGAAACGGTTGATGAGATGAGGAGTGCCGTTATTGAGAATATAAAAGGTGCTGATGTTTACATCTCAGCGGCAGCTATCGGTGATTATAGACCGGTTAAGAGAAGTGAAAGTAAGATAAAGAAAGGGGCAGGTAGGCTTGTTATAGAGTTTGAGAGAACGCCTGATATTCTTTCTGAAGTTGCTGAAGGTAAACTTGCCCGTTTTATCGTTGGTTTTGCTGCTGAGACGGACAATCTGATTGAGAATGCCCGAAAGAAACTTAAATCCAAAAAGATAGATATGGTCGTTGCCAATGATGTAAAAGGAAAAGTTTTTGGAAAGGATGAGACAGAATGTGTTATTGTTGGGGAGAATTTTGAGGAAAAAGTAAGTGGTTCTAAAAGAAAGGTGGCTTTAGAGATTTTGAAGCTTATAAGTCAAAAATTATGAAAACGGTTGTTTTTGATTTTGACGGTACGTTAGTAGATACTTTTGACATAGCGGTTAACGTTTACAACAGAGTTGCACCGATTTTTCGTATTCGCAGGATTGCCCGTACAGAGAGGGAAACAGTTAAGAATTTCTCTCTCAATGAATTTGCTGTTAAGTATCGTATTGCAAGTTATAAGTTTCTTCCCCTTGTTATTTTTTTAAGGTTTTTAATGGTAAGGGAGAAAAAGAGGAAGAAAATTTCCTTTTTTCCAGGCACAGTTCAGATGATCAGGGATTTACGAAATAGTGGTTTTAGATGTGGTATTTTGACAACAAATTCGAGGAGGTTTGTTTCTTCGCTTCTTGAAAAAGAGAAACTCTCTGAGTGTTTTTCTTTCATTGAGACAAATCCTTTCTTGAGAGGTAAACATAAAAGTTTGGAAAAATTAAAAAAGTTCCACGGAGATTTTGTTTATGTGTGTGACGAGGGGAGGGATGTAGTTGCAGCAAAAGAGGCCGGTGTAGTTTCAGTAGCAGTAACCTGGGGGTTCAACTCGGCGGAGAACCTGTTGAGATTTTCCCCAGATTTTATTATTTCTTCACCTCAAGAGTTTTTCAATGTTTTAAAAGATCTATAAAGTTCTCAAAGAAGTCTTTTCCAGGTTTTTCTTCTTTGATTTTTTCAAACAGCTCTTTCCCCGGTTTTTTTTCGATTAGCTTTTTAACGGCTCTTTCGCCTGGCCTCTTTTCAATGATGCTTTTTGCTATGCTTTCACCAGGTCGCTTTTCCAAAAGTTTATTAAATAGCCCTTTCCCGGGTTTTTTCTCTATCAGTTTTTTAAGTGCTTTTTCTCCAGGTCGTTTTTCTATCACCTTCTTTAAAATTTCTTCCCCGGGTCTCTTCTCCACTATTTTGCTGACGAGCTCTTTTCCCGGTTTTTTTGTCACAAGCTTTCTAATGATATCTTCGCCAGGTTTGTTTCTGTGTTTCATGAATCTTTCGCCATGTTCGTAAGAGGCTTTTTGATTAAAGGTTTCTTCTCTACAGGTGTGCACCTCTGTTTTTGATTTTTGCTTTTCCAGAGCTTCTTGAAGTTTATGAAGAACCTGTTCGTGCTGTTTCTTTATTTCCTGATAAATGTCCGCCGTTGCAGGTAGCCGTTCTATTCTTTTTACTATGTTTCCCTGGAAGAATATGTTCGTGACAACTTTTCCTGATGATTTGTAGTATTCAGTCTGGACGTGGAACGTTTTTGTTCCGCAACGGAAATTGGTGTTCATTGAGAAGGTCTCGTTCATCTATCCTCCCAGGTAAAACTTTAAAAGTAAGTTACCTAAAAAAATCGTCAAATATCCCCCTACTGCTAGAAACGGACCAAAAGGTAAAGGGGTTTCGCTATCCTTATCTTTTGATATTATAAATATAATACCAATTATTGCGCCGATGAGGGAAGCAAAGAAAATTACGAAGAAGACTTTTTTCCACCCGAGGAATGCACCTATTGTAGCCATTATGTTGGCATCTCCATATCCCATCCCTTCACGACCTCTTATCATGAAGTACGTTTCTATGATAAATAGAATGATTCCGGAACCTAAAGATGCACCTAAGATAGAATCAATAATATTCATACTGTGGGTAAATGGTGAAAGAGCTATCCCGAGAATCATAACGATGTAGCACGGTTTAACCGGTACCATCATTTCTTTTATGTCAATTGCAGAGATTACTATAAGGAACCAGGTTAGTATGCTGTAGTATAGTGCGTCAAAGGTGATTCCGAAACGAAAAAATATTGCTGCAGTGAGAATGGCTGTAAGAAGCTCAATGAGCGGGTAGGTTGGTGATATTTTCTCACCACAGTAACGACATCTTCCTCTAAGAAGGAGATAGCTGATTATGGGTATGTTATCGTACCATTTGATTGGCGTACCGCATTTAGGACAGTGAGACCCTGGAAATACTATTGATTCTTCCCTGGGAAGTCTGTAGATGCAGACATTCAAGAAACTTCCGACAATGCTCCCTAAAACGAAGCCAAATAAAACGGACAGCAGAGAATTTGACATTAATGGGTCTCCATAGAAGCGTTGTTAATAACGGAAAGAATTTTTAGAAGAAACTCTTTCCACTTTTCAATGCCGGTTAAAAAGTCAGTTTCTAAAAATTTTACCATCTCTTCAGGAGCTTTTATTTCATTAAGGCGGAGCATTTTTTCTTCAATTTCAAGTATTGCCTCGTCCATTCCTTCCACTATAGGCAGGAATATGCTTCCCTTTTCAAGGATTTCCACGGTTTTCATTATGGAATCACTGATGTAATTGATGTGTAGTTGTGCCAGCTCTTCCGAAGCTTCGAAGGCTTCTACTACCATTTCTATTGCACCGTTTACCGAGTCAAGAGCCATTATAGAAAGTTCTATGTGATTTTTTAAAAAGTTTATTGTGGAGTCGGTTACTATGTTAATTTCTGATACATCGTTTAGACTATCAAGGTAGTCGGGATGGACAGTTTTGCCACCGATTTCAACGCTTTTTATTACTCTTTCCGGAAAAAGATATTTAAATTCGACGAGTCTCAGCATTTCTTTTAGATTTTTGTATTTCTGTTTCTCTATTTTAACTTTTTGCACCTTTCCATCTATTCTGAGCTTCACTCAAGACCTCCGGCTGTGCTTTTAAAGAAATTTTACCATTTGACTCAGGGATAAATTATTCTTTAACTTCAGGTTTGCCAAATAGATATCCCTGTCCAAAGACTGTAAAATCTCTTGCCAATTCTTTTATTATTTTTAGTATCCGTTCATTTTCAATGTATTCTGCTACAACGGCGATGTTTAGCTGTTTTGCTACGGAAAGGACAAATTCTACAAACTCTCTGTCCAGTATTTTTCTGTCGATGCTTCTTACGAATCTTCCATCGATTTTTATTCCGTCAATGGCAAGGGTTTCTATCAGGTGAAAGTTGGCATAGTCAACTCCAAAATCGTCAATAAATATTTTAAATCCAAGATTTTTGAGGTAAGCAATTTTTTCTTCAAGGTGAGAAATTAAGGAGAGGTTTTGTCTTTCCATAAGTTCTATTACTATTTCTTCTGGTGAAATGTTGTTTTCTTTGGTTATACGTTCCAGAAAGTCCACATTTCCTTCGAGGAGGGCGTTGGAAATGTTTATTGAAAGCCTTTCTTTCATTCCGGTTTTAGCTTTGTATTGCATGGCTTCTTCTATAACTATTTTATCAAGGTCTCCATCAAGAGAGTAAAAGCTGATATCGTCTATAAAAACACCCGCAGGCACTAACTTTCCGTCTTTAGTTCTTATCCTTGCAAGTACTTCAAAAGCAAAAATATCCCCGGAATATAAGTCTATAATTTTTTGAAAAGCAAAAGTTACTCTGTTTTCTTTTATGGCTTTTATTACAAGTGCTACGTTTTCTTTTCTTCTTTGACATCTCTTTCTAACAGTTTCGTCTATGAAAAAGAATCCTTCTTTTTTGGTTTTTTTGAATTCTCTCAGCGAATTTTCAAGAATCCATAGCAAGCTGGAGATATCGTTGCATACGCTTACCTTTGTTCCAACAGAAATTAGAACTATGTCAAGGGTATGTTTGTCGCCTTCCAGGGGTATTTTTATCGGCTTTTCTTTTACACTGTTAAGAAAGTCTTCAACTTTCTTTTTTATGTCTTCCTGATTTCCTTTCATCAAAACTAAAAATTGGTCACCTTGAAGCCTAAATATGTTGGGATATCCATTGCAGAATTCTTCTAAAAAGGTTTCTTTTAGGAATGTGGCGAAGTAAATAATGACACTGTCCCCCACTTCATATCCAAAGTATGTGTTTATGTTTGCAAATCCTCTTATGTCAAACACTACGGCAAATGTTAAATCTTTATTGCTGCATTTGGGGAATATTTTCTGGATGTTATATCTTGAAGGAAGTCCGGTCATAGGATCGGCTGCCGTTAGTGTCTGGTCAGGTGTAAATCTGCAGGAAGAACGCAAGAAGTATATAGCAATTATAAAGAGAAGTTTTGTTAGTTTTTTAATTCCGTCTATTAATTCGGGATGATTTGCGGATAGATTATAGAGGAGAGAGAGAATCCTTTCTGTAAAAGAGAAGTAAACTTCAATAAAGTCCAGGCTTTTTATGTTCCATTTTCTGTGGGTTTGTGTGATGGAATAGACTGAGATATGCAGGGATTTTGAATCAAATATGGAATTGAAAAAATCATTGATTGTTTCTGAGAAAACTTTACTGTCCACGCCTCTATTTTTAAAAAGATGTTTGTATTCCGGGAATTTATCAACGACTTCTTTTTTTAGTTCTTCGCACAGTTTATTCGCTTCTTTTATATTAATAAATTTTTTTAGTTCCTGTATTTGTTTGAAGTCATCTTCCGTGAAATTATATATTTGGAAAAGTTCTTCAAGAAGTTTCATAAGCTTCCCCCAATTTTGAGGCAGTATTGTTTGGAAAAATAGTTGGATCAATCTAACATTTTTTTTGTCTGGAGTCAATAAAGATTCTTTTTTATGTTTGGGGTAAATTTAATCAATCGGTTAATTTTTTAAAAAGATAACTAAATATTTTTTTATTTTAAAATTGCTTCAGGTTTTCCGAACAGGTAACCCTGTCCCATAATAGGATAGCTGGAGATTTGTAATAAACGTTCTTTTATTTCTTTTCGTTCAACGTATTCAGCAATTACGGAAATTTTCAGCTGTTCTGCAAGGGAAACAATGAATTTTATGAATTCTAAGTCTATAATTTCCTTATCTATATTTTTAACGAATCGTCCGTCAATTTTTATTCCATCTATTGGTAAGCTTTCGATGAGATGGAAATTGGAATAGTCAACGCCAAAGTCATCTATAAATATTTTGAAACCTAAATTTTTCAAATAGTTAAGCTTTTCGGTCAGATCAGATATAAGTGCCACATTCTGTCTTTCCATAAGTTCTATTATTATTTCCTGTGGGGAAATGTTATGTCTTTTTACTGCTTGCTCTAAAAATTCTATATCACCCTCTAAAAGTGCATTGGAGACGTTTATAGAGAAAGGAATTTTTATATTTTCTCTCCTTTTGTATTTTAGTGCTTTTTCTATAACGATTTTGTCAAGATCTTCATTAAGCGAATATATGCTTATGTCGTCAATAAACGACTCTGCGTTAATAGTTATATTGTTTTCATGCTGAATTCTGGTTAAAACTTCGTAAGCGAACGTTTGCTCTGTTTTTAAATTTACGATTTTTTGTAAAGTAAAAGAAACTCTGTTTTCTTTTATGGCGTTTATCACAAGTTCTACGTTTTTTCTTCTTCTTTTGCATTTAAACTTGTGATTTTTGTCTATTGTAAGACAGCCTTCCTTTTTTGTTTTTTTAATTGTTCTCATAGCATTTTCCATTGTCCAGAGGAGGGAAGAGATATCTTCATTTTCCACCTTCATTACTGTTGCGAGAACAGGGATATCTATTGGAAGAATATTGCCGTTGAAGGCAACCTTTATCGGTTTGCTTTTAAAATTGTTTAAGAAATTTTGTATCTTATCTTCGATATTTTCGGTGGTTCTAAAAAAGACGATGAACTGGTCTCCCTGAAGTCTGAATATATTCGGATAGCAGGAGCAGAATTCCTGAATGAAAAACTCTTTTATGAATGTTGCCAGGTACACTATTACACTATCTCCAACTTCGTATCCGAAATAGGTGTTAATGTTGGAAAGATTTCTTATGTCAAAGAGTATTGCGTATAGATTTTCTCTTCTTGAACATTTTGTGTATATTTTCTGAATTGTGTATCGGGACAGAAATCCGGTCATTGGATCTATATTTATGGATTTGCTGAATATGTCTCTGTTAATGCAGAAATTTTTCAAAAAATAAACGGCAATGATGAATAGAAGACGTGTTAGTGCTTTTATGCTTTTCTGGAGTTTGGGATTTTCCTTCGTTTTTCTGTAAAGATTGGAAAGTAAGTTTTCAATAAAGTAGAAATAGGCTTCTATAAATTCAAGTCTTTCAATTCCCCATTTCTTGTTAACAGAAGTGATGGATTCCATTATTTCAGATATCTGCTCTTTGTTGAAAAAAGCGTGCACAAACTTTTTTACAGTTTCTATGAAAGTTTCTCTGTTTATCTTATTGCTTTTTGCTGCCTGTGAAAAGGAATAAAAGTGTTCAGTAACATACTTTTCCAGATTTTCCCCGAGAATTTCTACGAATTCATTTGAGAATAGGGGTTTTAATTTATTAACCTCCTTGAACTCTTTATCTGTAAAGGTGTAGTTTTCCAAAAGTTCTTTAAGGGTATCCATAATATCTCCGGTCAGGATAAAAATTCTAAAATTAAGTATTATTAATATACCAGATATTTTCTTAAATATCTACCTGTATAGGTTTCTGTCTGTGCTACTTCTTCAGGTGTTCCGGTCGCAACGATTTTTCCTCCCCGGTCACCACCTTCAGGTCCTAAATCTATTATGTAATCGGCGCACTTTATAAAGTCCATGTTGTGTTCTATAACAATTACGGTGTTTCCCCTGTCCACTAACTTTTGAAGAACCTCTATAAGCTTTTTAACGTCGTGGATGTGAAGTCCTGTCGTTGGTTCGTCAAGAATGTAGAGAGTTTTTCCTGTGGGCCTTTTTGACAGTTCTTTTGCGAGTTTTACCCTCTGGGCTTCTCCCCCTGATAGTGTTGTTGCCGGCTGTCCCAATTTTATGTAAGAAAGACCGACGTCATAGAGTGTTTTTAGTTTTCTTACTATTCTTTCGTGGTGTTTGAAAAATTCAAGGGCTTCTTCAACGCTCATTTCAAGCACATCGTATATGTTTTTTCCCTTGTATGTTATCTCAAGGGTTTCTCTGTTGTACCTTTTTCCTCCGCAGACGTCACAGGTGACGTAAACATCAGGTAAGAAGTGCATTTCCACCTTTATCAGTCCGTCACCTTTACAGGCTTCACACCTTCCGCCGGGAACGTTGAATGAGAATCTTCCCTTTTTGTATCCTCTTGCCCTTGCTTCCGGTGTGGCCGCAAAGAGTTCTCTTATAAAGTCGAAAACGCCGATGTATGTAGCAGGGTTTGATCTTGGTGTTCTTCCTATGGGAGATTGATCAACGTTTATGACTTTATCTATGTCTTCAAGACCTTCTATCTTTTCATATTTTCCAGGTATGGTCTTACTTTTGTATATCTCTCGTGAAAGGGCGTTGTAAAGGATGTCGTTTATTAGGGTTGATTTTCCTGAACCTGATACACCGGTAACGCAAATAAACAGTCCAAGGGGAAATTCAACGGTTATATTTTTCAGATTGTGTTCTGCTGCACCTATGATTCTTAAAAACTTTCCGTTGGGTTTGCGTCTTTTTTCAGGTATGGGTATTGCAAGTTTTCCGGATAAGTACTTACCTGTTATGGATTTTTCACTCTTTTCTATCTCTTCTGGTGTTCCCGCTGCTACGACTTCACCTCCGTGGATGCCGGCACCCGGCCCCATGTCTATTACGTAGTCAGCACTTTTAATGGTATCCGTGTCGTGTTCTACGACGATTACCGTATTTCCTATGTCTCTCAGTTCTTTTAACGTTTTTATTAACCTGTCGTTGTCCCTTTGGTGGAGCCCTATGCTTGGTTCATCAAGGACGTAGAGAACGCCGGTCAATTTTGAGCCTATCTGAGTTGCAAGCCTTATCCTCTGGGATTCACCGCCCGAAAGTGTTCCTGTTCTTCTGTCAAGTGTTAGGTAGTCTAATCCAACGTCTAACAGGAATTTTAGGCGGTTTTTAATCTCTTTCAGAACTCTTTCTGCGATTATTTTTCTTTTTCCTTCAAATGTTACGTTATTGAAGAATTCATAAGCCTTTTTTATGCTCATCTCTTCAACGTCAGCTATTGAAAGGCCGTCTATCTTTACTGAAAGAGCTTCTTTGTTGAGCCTTTTCCCTTTGCACTCTTTACACGGAACTTCTCTCATGTACTCTTCTATATAGTCTCTGACAGATTCTGATTCTGTTTCTATGTAGCGTCTTTCAAGGTGTTTTATTATGCCTTCAAAGTAGTAGGGTTTATAGTTGCCTCTGCTCCATGAAACGGTGTTATAGACTCTCAAAATTCCCCTGTCAGCATAAAGTATAAAGTCAAGGTCTTCTCCTGTCAGTTCTCCTGCCGGTGTGTCGCGGGATATTCCTAAATAGTCGCACGCGGAAGAGACCATATCTTTTATGTATTCAAACTTTGCTCTTTCAGTTATGTTAAACGCGTTTACTATGGGTTTGTCCCAATTTATTAAAAGGTCAGGGTCTATTTTCGGAGAGAAGCCTATACCACCACACGCCGGACAAGCACCGAGAGGACTATTGAAAGAGAAAAGTCTCGGTGAAATCTCTTTAAAACTGAAACCACATATTGGACATGCCCCTTTTGTGCTAAGGATTTCCTCTTTTTTAGAGTCGTAATCTACAATCAAGACAAGTCCATCCGACAGCTTTACGGCTATTTCTACCGAGTCAGCGATTCTTGTTTTATCTTCCGGTTTTACTTTTATCCTGTCAACGATAACTTCAATTGTATGTTTGACCTTCTTTTCAAGTTTTAGATTGAGGGCTTCATCTATGGTGTACGTTTTTCCGTCTATTCTAATCCTTCTAAATCCCTGCTTTTCCAGTCTTTCAAGCAGGTTTTTGTGTTCGCCTTTCTGTTCTCTTACGATAGGTGAAAGAATGAGAATCCGCTTTCCTGTGAATTTCAAAATTCTATCTACAACCTCTTCAACGGTTTGGGGTCTTATTTCAATGTTGCAGTTTGGACAGAACGGCGTTCCAGCTCTTGCAAATAACAACCTCAGATAGTCGTGTATCTCTGTTGTTGTTCCAACGGTGGAGCGGGGATTTTTAGAGACAGTTTTTTGCTCAATAGAAATTGCAGGTGATAGTCCTTCTATCAGGTCAACGTCTGGTTTTTCCATCAGCTGGAGGAACTGCCTTGCGTAAGAAGAGAGTGACTCTACGTACCTTCTTTGTCCTTCGGCGTAGAGCGTGTCAAAGGCAAGGGACGATTTTCCCGAACCAGAAAGTCCTGTTATTACAACTAATCGGTTTTTTGGAATTTCTACGTCTATGTTTTTAAGATTATGCTGTCTTGCGCCTTTAACTATAATCTTATCTTTCATGGTAGTAATAATTTATTTCAAATGTGAGATATGTCCATTGGAAGTTGCGTGAGAAGGGCGGGCAGAGCCCGCCGGGTGATTATTTGAGGTCTTTTTTCTGTGTTTTGAGGAACGGCATCATTTCTCTCAGTTTTTTCCCAACCTTTTCGATTGGATGTTCTGCTTCTATCTTTCTGTGAGCGTTGAGAACAGGATAGTTTGCCTGAGCTTCAAGAACAAATTCCCTTGCAAACTCGCCTTTCTGTATTTCGTCTAATATCTTCTTCATTGCTTTTTTGGTGTCTTCTGTTATAACCCTTGGTCCTCTCGTGTAATCGCCGTATTCAGCTGTGTCGGAGATTGAGTATCTCATTCCGGCAAGGCCGTGCTGATAAATGAGGTCAACGATTAATTTAAGTTCGTGGAGGCATTCAAAATAGGCAACTTCAGGTTGATAGCCGGCTTCAACAAGAGTTTCAAATCCAGCCTTGATAAGAGCCGCTGTTCCACCGCAAAGGACAGCTTGCTCACCAAACAGGTCAGTTTCTGTTTCTTCTTTAAATGTTGTTTCTATTACACCTGCCCTTGTTGCACCAATTCCTTTAGCGTAGGCGAGGGCGACATCCATAGCCTTACCTGTAGCATCCTGATGGATAGCAACGAGGGCTGGAACGCCAGCACCTTCCTGGTAGGTCCATCTTACAAGGTGTCCAGGCCCTTTTGGCGCTACCATGAATACGTCAACGTCTTCTGGTGGGACAATTTGGTTGAAATGTATGTTGAATCCATGGGCAAATGCAAGTGCCATTCCAGCTTTCAGGTTTGGCTTAACTGCCTCTTCGTAAACCTTTTTCTGGACAGGGTCAGGAAGGAGAAACATTATTACATCAGCTTTTTTAGCAGCTTCAGCTGGAGTGAGCACTTCAAAACCGTCAGCCTTTGCCTTCTCTGCTGACTTTCCAGGTCTTAATCCTACTACAACGTTAATTCCGCTATCTCTAAGGTTAAGCGCATGGGCGTGTCCCTGGCTTCCATAACCGAGAATAGCAACCGTTTTTCCTTCAAGCGGCGCAAGAGATGCGTCCTGCTCATAGTACACTTTTGCCATAGTTTACCTCCTGCAAATTTTAACTGTAATTTTCAAGAATTTTTAACCGAAAGTTTCTCCGTGCAGGGCTCTTACCATTGCAACTCTACCGGTTCTTGCCATCTCCTTTATTCCCATGGGCTTGATGAGTTCTATAAAAGCGTCTATCTGGTCTTCATCGCCTGTAAGCTCAAGGGTATAAGTATCTTGAGATATATCAACTATCTGAGCACCGAACACGCTGGCTATTCTCATCAGTTCATTTTTCTTTTCTGATGTGTCTGCATTTAGCCTTACAATGAGGAGTTCTCTGTCAAGTTTTTTCTTATCTGTCAGGTCTCTTACTTTAAATACATCTACAAGCCTTCTGAGTTGTTTGACAATTTGTTCTATTGTGTGTTCGTCCCCCTGGGCTACCATTGTTAACCTTGAAATTGTCGGGTCTTCTGTTTGTCCCACGTTTAAACTTTCTATGTTGTAGCCTCTTGCGCTGAAAAGTTCCACTATCCTTGCAAGAGCGCCTGGATGGTTTTCAACAAGAACGCTTATTATGTGTTTTCTTTCGTTTTCACACATGGTTACCTCTTAACTAACAGCTTTTTTGAGTTTTTTCCCGTAGTTGGGGAGTATCATTTCGTTAATTGCAGCGCCCGGCGGTACCATGGGGAATACATCTTCTTCCCTGTTTACCACAAAGTCTATTACAACCGGCCTGTCGCTTATTTCCATCGCCGCCTTAAGAACCTTTTCAACATCTTCAGGTTTTTCTGCCCTTAGACCGACGGCACCCATACTTTCGGCTAATTTTACGAAATCTGGCTGGAAGGCTATGTCAACCTGAGAGTAGTTTCGGTCGTAGAATATACCCTGCCACTGGCGAACCATTCCCAAAAACTGATTGTTGAGTATGGCTATTTTAACGGGAACATTGTAGTTGGCTGCCGTGACAATTTCCTGCATGTTCATCTGAAAGCTTCCGTCACCTGATATGCAGAAGATGGTTTTGTCAGGATTACCTATCTGTGCACCGATGGCTGCAGGAACACCAAAGCCCATTGTTCCAAGGCCGCCTGATGTGACTAACTGTCTTGGGTATTTAAACTTATAGTATTGGGCTGCCCACATCTGGTGCTGTCCAACGTCTGTTGCTATTATGGCTTCTCCTTTGGTTACTTCATAGATTTTTTCTATTACAAATTGTGGTTTGATTACGATGTCACTTGGTTCGTAGTAGAGTGGATATCTTACCTTCCAGTGCTGGATAAGATCCATCCACCTGTCTCTTTCCTGAAATACCTCTCTATTTTTCATTACCTGCTTTTCGACTTCTGGAAGCAGCTCTTCAAGAACAAGTTTTGCATCGCCAACTATAGGAATGTCAGCATGCTTGACTTTGCCTATTTCTGCACTGTCAACGTCTATGTGAATGATTTTTGCGTTAGGTGCAAATTCAGCTACTTTACCGGTAACTCGGTCATCAAATCTTGCTCCTACCGCTATGAGCAGGTCACATTCTGTTACTGCCATGTTGGCTGCGTAAGTTCCATGCATTCCGAGCATTCCTAAGAAGTAAGGATGAGTTCCAGGAATTGCACCAAGCCCCATAAGTGTTGTGGTTACAGGGATTGTGCACAGTTCCGCCAGCTTAATTATTAAATCTGAAGCACCTGCTTTGATGACACCACCACCAACGTAAAGGACAGGTCTTTTAGCTGCGGCTATCGCTTTTGCGGCCCGCTTAATTTGTCCTGGATGTCCTTTCTTTACAGGTTTGTAGCTTCTTATCTGAACGGGTGATTTGTATTCCTGCTCAAAGAAATCAGCTATGCTTCTCATAACGTCTTTTGGCAAATCAACTAACACGACACCCGGCCTTCCGGTTCTTGCTATATAAAAAGCTTTTTTAACGGTATCCGCCAGCTGATTTACGTCTTTTACTAAAAAATTGTGTTTTGTTATTGGTCTTGTAATACCGACAGTGTCAACTTCCTGAAATGCATCGTTTCCTATCATAAATGTGGGGACGTTTCCTGTAAATGCCACAATGGGGACAGAATCTATTTGGGCAGTAGCAAGTCCTGTAACCAGGTTTGTGGCGCCCGGTCCTGAAGTTGCAAAACAGACACCAACTTTTCCTGTTGTTCTTGCATAACCATCTGCTGCGTGAGCGGCTCCCTGCTCGTGTCTTGTAAGGATGTGTTTTAAAGATGTGTACGATAGTCTGTCGTAAATATCAAGAACGGCTCCACCGGGGTAGCCAAATATGTATTCAACACCCTCAAGCTGAAGCGCTTCAAGAAGTATTTCTGCACCTGACAATTTCATTTTTCTGCCTCCCAAAATTGCAGCCAAAAGCTTGTACAGTTGATAGAAAGAAATAATATCATAAAATTTCTGAGGTTTACACAGGAAGTAGGAGGTTGAATTATTGGAAAAGCTTACATTCTGGGTTGATCCGTACGTTTTGTTTCTACACATGGTTGATAAAGGATATCCTGTAAGGATGTTTCTTGATTCGGCGCTAATTGATGTAAAAAAGGGTCGTTTTTCTTTCATATGTATAGGAGAAATAGAAAAATTCACTGTAAAAGATTATAAAGGTCAGGCTTTTGAATTGTTGAAAGGGTTTTATGAGCGCCTGAGAAAGAAGTATTCTGATGACTATTTTGGGATTTTTGGATATTTTTCCTACGATGCGGGACGATATATAGAAAGGTTGCCCCGATATTCATCTGATGATATTAAAATACCTGATATCTCTTTCTTTTTGCCGGAAACAACAGTAGTTTTTGATAATTTGAGTAGAACAATATATGTCTATGGCAAAATGCCGGAATTTTTTTGTGAGAGTGTTCTCTCTTTAAGTGAAGGATTTCAGATTGACTTTCTCTCTTTCAATATGACAAAAGAGCAGTTTTTTAGTAGTGTAGAAAAGATTAAAAAGTACATAGCTTCAGGTGACACTTTTCAGGTTAACTTTTCACAAAGGCTCAATTTTCTTTTTTCCGGTTCACCGGTTGCGTTTTATCATCGCCTCAGGGAGATCAACCCTTCACCTTTTGCTTTTTATCTTGATATGGATGGGTTTAAAGCAGTTTCATGCTCTCCGGAGAGACTTGTAAGAAAGGTCGGCAGTATTGTTGAAACGAGGCCTATTGCAGGGACAAGGAGGAGAGGAAAAGATGAAAATGAGGATGCATTTCTTTCAAAAGAACTTTTCCTGTCAGAAAAAGAGAGGGCGGAACACATTATGTTAGTGGATTTAGAGAGGAATGATTTAGGAAAAATAGCAAAATACGGAACGGTAGTGGTTGATGAGCTAATGGTGAAGGAGGTTTATTCTCACGTTATGCACATAGTTTCGAATGTGAGGGCAGAAATTGACGAAGGTGTACACCCCGTGGATGTTGTAAAAGCTCTTTTTCCAGGAGGAACAATTACAGGTGCACCGAAGGTGAGGACAATGGAAATTATTGAAGAGCTTGAACCAACAAGGAGAGCCCTCTATACAGGTTCAGTGGGTTATCTTTCATTTAACGGTGACTTTGACTTCAACATTGTTATAAGGACAATGTTGATGAAGGATGACAAAGCTTATCTCCAGGTTGGTGCCGGTATTGTTTGGGATTCAGATCCCGAGAGAGAATACAGAGAGACAATCCACAAAGCCCGGGCGTTTTTGTCTGCGGCCAATTTAGAAAAAATTTTGTAGAAAATTGAAAAGGGGGGATGCGCCCCCCCTTTTTTTAAACTGATAATGGAAATAATAAAGACTTATTCTTCTGCTTCTTTTGCTGCTGCTGCTTCTTCCTTTTCTTTTCTTCCAGATTCAAGTAACTTAGAGAGATCAGCGATTGTTGAATTATCCAGTCTTTCTTCAATGATGGTTTTGATGAGCTTGTTAAGCTTCATTTCGTTGTTACCGGCAATTCCGTAAAGAATGTAGTAAGTCTTTTTTGGAAGGGATACCTTTACAGTTTTGTTGGTTCTCTTCCCGGGCTTTCTTCCTCGTGCCATATTTTCCTCCTTAGTTAAATTTAATAAAAATTGATTCTCTGCTTATTTTAGCAAAATTTTTCCTCATTGTAACATTTTTGTGTCTTAAATCAATCTTGTTATGCATAACCGTACGGTTAAAACATGCTAATGAGTGTAACGTAACGCTTTAGAATAAAATTTCGTATTCTGCATATTTTTAATATAGTGCTTTTAACCTTAACAGTCGAATATTTAAATGAATTTTTACTAAGTTTCATAGCTATTATTATTTATGTTAGAAGCGTCTTTAAAATCGGGATTTTAAATAGTAATATTTACACTGCACTCTTTATATAATTGAGATAATTGAGAATTCTGGAGAAAATTATGGGACATGAACAATTCTTGCCGAAATGGATAGCGTGGGAAGTTACAAGGAGATGTAACCTTAATTGTATTCATTGTCGTTCATCATCCACTATGGAATCTGAGCAGGGTGAGTTTACTTTTGAAGAAGCTAAGAAGCTGATGGATGATATTGCCACCATTTCCAGTCCGACTATTGTCCTTACCGGTGGTGAGCCTCTTTTAAGGGATGATCTGTTTGATATTGCTGCCTACGGTACAGAGAAAGGGTTCAGAATGTGCATAGCTACTAATGGTGTTCTTGTTGATGACGAAGTTTGTCGTGAAATGAAGAGAACAGGCATAAAAATGGTTTCTCTTTCTCTTGATGGTTCTACCGCAGAGATTCATGACGACTTCAGGAAACAACCGGGAGCGTTTGATGGTGTTTTGAACGCCGTTGAACATTTAAGGAAGCATAACATTCCATTCCTCATAAATTCCTCTTTTACAAAGAGGAACGCCTTTGATATACCTAATGTTTATAAAAAGGCCAGAGAGCTTGGGGCAAGGGCCTGGTACATGTTTTTAGTTCTTCCAGTAGGTAGAGGTGAAGAAGCAAATACGGAGCTTCTTGATGCGGAAGAGGCAAACTACTGGTTAAACTGGCACTATGAGCTTGAGAAAGATTTAATTTTAAAAGGTGACAACACTATTTTGGTTAGGCCTACCTGTGCACCTCACTACTACCGAATTTTCAGGCAGAATGCTAAAAGGGACGGTCTTGATCTTAAAAGGAGAAATCTCGTTTTTGGGACCGGTGGAGGGAAGGGTTGTGTCGCCGGTCAGTCAATAGCGTTGATAGACTGTCACGGCTGGCTAAAACCGTGTAGCTACTTTCCAATTTCTGACATAAACGTTTTTGATGTTCCTTTTAGCAAGGCCTGGTTTGAATCGAAAATCATGCAGGATATGAGAAAGATTGACGAGTTTAAGGGAAGATGTGGGGTTTGTGAGTATCTTAAAATATGTAACGGTTGTAGAGTGAGGGCTTACTGGAAGTACAACGACTACATGCAGGAAGATCCTGTTTGTGATTACGTTCCTGTAAAAATGAGGAAAGAAAGGAGAGATGTATGAAAGATCATCCAATACTTAAAGCGGCAAGAGGAGAGAAAACTGATTACACGCCTGTATGGATTATGCGGCAGGCGGGTAGGTATTCTGCCAAGTACAGAGAGATAAGGGCAAAGGCCGGTTCATTCATGGATTTGTGTAGAAATCCCGAACTTGCGGCTGAGGTTACTCTTCTTCCGATAGAGGAGATAGGCGTTGATGCCGCTATTCTCTTTTCCGATATCTTTGTTCCTGTTGAAAAGATGGGAATAAATATTGAATTTGTTTCGGGAAAAGGCCCCGTTTTGTCTCCGGTTGTTAGAACAGTGGAGGATGTAAAAAATCTCAGTATTCCCGTGCCTGAAGATGACCTTAGTTATGTTCTTGAGACCATAAAAATTATAAAAGATCGTTTGACAGATAGACCGCTCATAGGGTTTTCCGGTGCTCCTTTTACACTTGCAAGTTATATTCTTGAGGGGGGAACTACAAAAGACTACAGGGCTGCCAAAACAACAATGTGGAACAATTCAGAGCTCTGGCAGGCCTTGATGGATAAGCTGACAGTTGTTGTGACGGAATATTTGTCATCTCAAATAAAGGCAGGGGTTGATCTTGTTCAGATTTTTGATTCCTGGATGGGGGTTCTTTCTGCTGAGGATTACGAAAAGTACGTTTTCCCTCACACGAAGAAAATAGTTGATATTCTTAAAGAGAGGCATCCTGATACGCCTATAATCCATTTTGGTGTTAACAGTTCTCATCTTATAGAGATTAATAATCTGTTGGACGTTGATGTAATAGGTCTTGACTGGAGAACAGAGATTCCGTTTGCCCTTGGTAGAACGGACAAATCAATCCAGGGTAACCTTGATCCTGTAGCTCTGTTTGCGGATGAAAAAGTTATAGAAGAAAAAGTAAGAAAGATAGTGATAGAAGGCCTCAGGGCAAGAGGGCACATATTTAATTTAGGTCATGGAATCCTTCCACAGACGGATCCTAAAAAGGCGAAATTTTTGGTGGAAACTGTCCATAGAATAAGTAGAGAAGTCAGATGATGGCCTGGAGATATTTCCAGGCTTTTCCAATTTTGTTTTTGTGAATAATATTGAAAAGATAATGCCTATTATTGTATAATACATCAGCTATAAAAAAGCAACTTTAAAACTTTTGACAGGAGGGTTTGTGGAATGAAAAAAGGGGATTTCAGGAAACTCCTCTCTGTGGTTTTCCTCCTTGTTCTTGCTTTCGTTTCCTTTTCATGTTTTTCAAAGAGCGAGAACAAAGAGGAGAAAACAACTGCTGAAACAACCACAGCTGTTGAACAAGGAACGAAAACAGGGTCAACAGGAAAGAATGTTATTGTCATAGGTTATACTTCTTCTCAAACGGGAAAGTTTGCAACTGAGAGTCGTGAGCAATCAAACGGTCTTCAGTTGTGGGCCAGGGATGTTAATGCCAACGGTGGAATCTACGTTAAAGACTTAGGTAAAAAACTAAAGGTGGTTCTTAAAAGTTATGATGATGAAAGCTCTAAGGATAGGGTTCAGCAGCTCTATACAAGGCTTATTAATGAGGATCAGGCCGATTTCTTAATATCTCCTTATTCTTCCGGTCTTACAGCTTCAGCAGCGGTTGTTACAGAGCAGTACGGAAAGATTCTCGTCGCAACAGGTGCTGCTTCTGATAAGATATTCTCAAAAGGTTATGAGTACGTTTATCAGGTTTATACGCCTGCATCTCGCTACCTCACAGATGCGGTTGATATCTTAAAGCAAAAAGATTCAAAGGTTAAAAAGATAGCAATCGTTTATGAAAATTCAAATTTTGCCAAGAGCGTTGCCACGGCTGCAAAAAAATATGCTGAAAAGAATGGGTTTAAGGTTGTTCTCTTTGAGAGCTATGAACCCGGAACTACAGATTTTACCTCTATGATTAACAAGATAAAAGCTTCTGGTGCTCAGGCCGTTATAGGTGGTGGTCACTTTACCGATGGTGAAACACTTGCTAAGCAGATTAACGATGCAAAGCTTAAAATTGACCTTCTTTCTATACTTGTTGCACCTGCGCTTCCTGAGTTTAGTGAAATTGGTAAAGCTGCCCTTTATGTTACTGGTCCTTCACAGTGGGAGTCTAAAGTTAAGTTTTCAAAAGAGACAACCCCTTCAGGATATGAGTTTTTCGGAATCTCTGCGGCTGATTTCGTAAAAGAGTACAAGAGTGCGTACGGAAATGTTCCCGGTTATCACGCTGCAGGTGGATACACTGCCGGGCTTGTTCTTCAAAAAGCCATAGAGGATGCGGGAACGCTTAACAGTGAGAAGGTAAAGGCGGCTCTTGATAAGATGGATATCTATACCCTCTTTGGACACATAAAGTTTGATACCGGTGAATACCACGGAAGACAGATAGGACATACAATGGTTATTATTCAGTGGCTTAATAAAGATGGTAATCTAAGCAAGGAAATTGTCTATCCTGAAAAGGCTGCAACGGCCAAGATAGTTATTCCTTACAGCTCTAAGTTTTAAGATTTAGGGGGAGCTTCTCCCCCTTATCCATTTCCTGGTAGTTTTTAAAAGGGTGGCTTAGTGTGTTTTCCCGCTCTTTTAAAGATTATCAGGGTGGGAGGTTTGCTTTGAACGTTTATGCAGATGCTTTAGTTAACGGTATTTTGCTTGGACTTGTCTATGGTCTGGCGGCCATGGGGCTGGCTCTTATCTGGGGTGTTATGAAGGTTATTAACCTGTCCCACGGTGCTTTTATAACCCTTGGAATGTTCCTTTCTTACGTTGTGTTTGAATCTCTTCATTTTCCACCTTACATTTCAGTCTTTTTAGCTATTGTTGTTGGTCTAATTGCAGGTGTGATTACCTATTTTACGGCACTTCATAGGGTACTTAACGCCGGTGAACTTTCAACACTGCTTTCAACCTATTCGGTTAGTTTGATAATCGTTGGTATTCTCATGTTTCTCTTTGCCACCACACCGAAGGCTCTCAATCTTGGAATGAACATTTTTACCGCTAAGATAATAGCAGCAGCGTTTTCTTTTGTGTTTTCTCTGGTTCTTTACTATTTCCTCTATAAAACCGATACCGGTATGGCGATTAGAGCGGTTTCTCAGCACCCTGATGCTTCGAAGCTTATGGGAATAGATACCGTTAAGATTTTAGCCTTCTCTTTTGGACTGGGGGTTGCCCTTGCTATGGCTGCCGGTAACTTGATTTCAATGATCTTTCCTTTTTCGGTTCTTTCAGGCGGACTTTATGAGCTTAAAAGCTTTGTAATTTGCGTAATTGGCGGTTTAGGAAATCCTCTTGGTGCTATTGTTGGTGGTATCGTTTTAGGAATCCTCGAAAATGTTTTTGGTCTGTTTGTGAATCAGGGGATTGTTCCATTTGTAGAGTTTACGATACTCCTTCTTATTCTTCTTTATAAGCCTCAAGGTCTTCTTGGAGGACACTGATGAAAAAGCATCTGGGATTTATTGTTTCTTTGCTCATTATACTTGCCTGTGGTGCTTATCCAATTGTTACAGGTTCACCTATGGCAAGGGAAGATATGTTCGTTATGCTTAGCTACATAGGACTTGCTCTTTCTCTTAACGTTTTGATGGGATTTACAGGTTATGTATCCTTTGGGCACGTGGTATTTTTTGGTATTGGTGGTTATACAACTTTTGCTCTCATCTATCACTATGGAATTGGTCTTGTTCCCGCACTTATAGCGGGAGGTCTTGTCGCTGCACTCATAGCAGGTCTTCTTGGAATGGCTGTTTTGAACCTTAGAGGTGCCTATTTTGCAATAGCAACAATTGGTATAAATGAGGCGTTTAAGACACTTATTTCAAATATAGATTATCTCGGTGGTGCTGAAGGTCTCTTTTTTAACCTCAGAAAAGCATACTCACCTTACGGTGGTTCTCAAAAAGCACTCTGGTATTCTTTTATAATTCTTGTGATTGTTACACTAACTGCTTTAATTGTCAGTTTTTTGGTTAAACGTTCAAAGTTTGGTCTTGGTCTCTTTTCTATCCGTGAGGATGAAGATGCTGCTAAAGTTCTTGGGATAAATACTAAGCTTTATAAAACGCTTGCCTTTATGATATCCGCCTTTTTCCCCGGAATTATAGGGGGGCTCTTTTTCTTTAAAAACGGTAGCATTGATCCAAACAGTGCTTTTCATCTTTTGAAGTCTGTTGAAATGATATTTATGGTTATGCTTGGTGGTATAGGGACGATATTTGGACCTGTTGTTGGTGCTCTTACTTATGAAGAGATTCGTTCATATCTTCTTATTAATCCAACATTTAAAGACCTACATTTGGCTATTTCAGGTGTGATTCTTCTTCTTATTGTTCTGTTTATTCCAGACGGTATTGTTGGATTTTTGAGAAGGAAAGTTAAGTTTTTTAAAGAGGTTTTTGAGTAGAGGGCAAAAAGATGGCAGAGATTATTTTGAAGGTTGAGAATTTAACAAAGAGGTTTAAAGGGCTTGTAGCCTTAAATGGGGTCTCTTTTCAGATTGAAGAGGGAAAGATTTTGGGCATTATAGGCCCTAACGGGGCTGGTAAAACTACGCTTTTCAAGTGTATAACTTCCGTTTATAAGCCCACCGGGGGAAGGGTTTATTTTAAAGGGCAAGACGTGACGAACCTTCCCACTTTCAAAAAGGCAAGGCTTGGTATTGCGAGAACGCATCAGATAGTTAGGCCGCTGAAAGACCTTACGGTTTTGAAAAACGTTATGGTTGGCGCCTGTTTTGGCAAAAGGTATGCTTCGCTAAAAGAAGCGGAGGAGATAGCTATTGATGTTCTTAAGTTTGTGAAGCTTTATGATAAAAAAGATGTTGAGGCAGGTAAGTTAAACGTTCCTCAGAAGAAGAGATTGGAGCTTGCAAGAGCACTTGCAGGGGAACCGGAACTCCTCCTCCTTGATGAGGTTTTAGCAGGACTCACTCCAGGTGAAGTTAAAGAGATGGTTGAGATTATTAAGGAGATAAGGAACAGGGGAATTACGATTCTTATGATTGAACATCTGATGCACGCTATTATGAATGTTTCAGATAGAGTTATCGTTCTTGATTATGGTCAGAAAATAGCCGATGGGACACCTGAAAAGGTTGCCAATGATCCAAAAGTTATAGAAGCTTACCTTGGAGATCCTGAAATGGCTCTTAAGCTCCTGAAGGAGAAGAGAGATGGCGAATGAAATTGTTCTTGAAGTTAAAAATCTTGAGGCTGGATATGACGATGTTCAGGTTTTGTGGGGCGTTAATTTAAAGGTTAAAAAGCATTCTCTTACAACTATAATAGGTGCCAATGGGGCAGGTAAGACGACAACGCTTAAATCTATTTGTGGCCTTCTTAAAGGAGTTAAAGGGACGGTAATTTTGAATGGTGAGGATATTTCTTCTCTTCCTACTCACAAAAGGGTAGAGAAGGGACTTGTAATGGTTCCTGAAGGTAGATGGCTTTTCCCGGAGATGACAGTGCTTGAAAATTTAAGAATGGGTGCATTTACAAAAAGGGCAAGGGAAAAGAGAAATGAAACGTTAGAGTGGGTTTACACGCTTTTTCCACGGTTAAAGGAGAGAGCCAGTCAGAAAGCGGGAACGCTCTCTGGCGGCGAACAACAGATGGTTGCCATAGGAAGGGGCCTTATGGCAAGGCCGGAAGTACTTATTCTTGATGAGCCAAGTCTTGGTCTTGCGCCAAATCTTGTTCTTGACATTTTCAGGATTATCCAGGAACTTAAAAGTGAAGGTTTAACTGTGCTTCTTGTTGAACAGAACGTTCATCTTGGACTGGCGATATCCGATTACGCCTATGTGATGGAAAACGGCAAGATTGTGATGGAAGGCACAGGTTCAGAGCTTGAAAATGATCCTAAAGTTAAAGAGGCTTACCTGGGGCTTTAGTGACCTGCGGTAAAGTCCGCAGGTTTTATTTTTTCTTTACCTGCAAGTTTTTCAATAATCAAACTCATTATGACGACGAAAAGTACCGTTAACGTTAATCTAACTATCATGAATTTGAAGCCCAGGAACTGAAGTTCAACCATTTCCTGAGGAATCTTTATGCATGCCCATGCTGATAGGAAAGCAACAATACAGGAAACTCTCGCACCTTTTTTAAGAAGAACTGCAGCCATTGGAAATGCAACGTAAAGAGGCCCTGTTGGTAACGTTCCTAAAAGGATGCCTAAAAGTATTGCTTTTGGTCCGGCTGTTTCACCTAAATGTTTTACGATTAAATCTTTTGGGACAAACACGGCAAACAGTCCCATAAGTATCATCACCGCCGGTAAGATAGAGATCATCTCTACAAAAAATTGCCATGAAGTCAAAATTACCGTGTCTCTTTTTGAAGGAAAAAAGAATAATAAAACTGCGGTAACTGCGATTGTCAGAAGCATAGCTATAATATCCTGTTTCAGTTTTTTCTTCTCTTCGCTGTTATTTTTCATAATATTGCTCCCATTATCAGGCCAATTATTATAGCGATGATAAAACTTAATCCGTTTCTTAAAAGTGCTATTTTCTTTCCAAGTTCTCTTATCTCAATAGGTAGGGTGACTATGCCTATCATTGTCAGCGTTGTAATAAATACGGCTACTGATGTTACTGAAGCGCCGCTTTTTAATAGTGATGCAGCAAGAGGGAAAGAAATTATAGATGGTATGTGAAGTATTGCGCCTAAAAGTGCAACGATTAGGATGCCTTTAAAACCGGCTTTTTCACCAACAATTTTGGCAATTTCACTTTTAGGAATAAATCCCAGAATAATGCCTATGATCAGGATTACGATGACCACCATTGGTAGTATTCGAAGGGAGGATTTTCCTGCTATCTTTAAGGCTTTCTTTGTCTTCTCT
Organism: Desulfurobacterium sp. TC5-1; assembly: GCF_000421485.1. Lineage (NCBI taxonomy): Bacteria > Pseudomonadati > Aquificota > Aquificia > Desulfurobacteriales > Desulfurobacteriaceae > Desulfurobacterium > Desulfurobacterium sp. TC5-1. Next base: position 316,981 of record NZ_ATXC01000001.1, read on the forward strand.
CTGTCTTTTTTTAATGCTGCTATAAGACACAGGAAAGTGAATCCATTTATAATAAGAGCAGTTTTCACACCTCCTCCAGAGTTTGTTTAAATTCACTTTTCAGTTTATCAAATTGATGAAGACGTTTCCTTGATTTAGAACAAATAAAGCGGAACTCTAACGGGAAATCCATTATTTGCATATTGAAAAGGCGGGAGACCCCCGCCTTTCAGTGTCATTTGAGAGGAGGTTGGCCAGCAGGAAGTCCTCCTGTGTAGTATTCAAGGTCTGCTAAAGCTCTGTTATAGTCGGCGATGGCGGAGTTTAATGCTCCTTCGGCTTTTACATAGTAAGCAATGGCGTCACATACTTCTGTTGATGTTCCTACATGAGCTTTGTACCGTTCTTTTGAGTCTTTCAGTAGCTCTTTTGCCTGCTCTACCATTGCTTGAGCCGTTTTTATTCTTGAAGCGGCGCTTTTAAGCCTGGAGAATGCTGATATGATTCCTAACTTTATCCGATCTTTTGCCTGCTGGAGTGTTAAAGATGCCTTTTCGCTGTTTTCTTTTGCTTCGAGGGTTCTCCAATATCTTTGCGTTCCTTCAAATATCGGCATCTGAACAACTAAAGCTCCGAAGGTTTCATCAAACTCTCCAATTCCAGGATATTGGTTTGTTTTTTCATATCCAAGGACAGCAGAAACTTTAGGCAGAAACTGAGAGTAGGCCATTTTTACGCCGTAGTTCGCTCCCTCTTTCATCTTTCTAATTGCTATGAGGAGGGGATTGCTTTTAAATGCTTTTTCTATGAGTTCTGATTGTTTGTAGTTTACAGGTTTGTAAGAAAGGTTTTCTACTTCAATGCTTTCTTTTTGAATACCCGTGTCTGTTTTTAATTTTTCAAGTGCTACAGTGTAGAAGCTCTCTGCTTTTGTTAGGGCTTCTATAGCCTCTCTATACTTTACTTCAGCTTCAAGGTAATCTCTCCGTGCAACTATTCCCTCGTCATAAAAAGCTTTTGCGTCTTTTAAATGGCTTTTTGCTGCTTTCACGTAATCCTCTGCAATTTTTACTGCTGTTTTTGCTTCAGAAAGTGTATAGTAATCCTTTTTAACTTCTGCTATTACTTTAGCTACACGGTCCTGGAATTTGTAAAATTGCGCACTTTCAGCGGCCTTTTTCATTTTTGCATTGTAAAGAAGGTAGCCTCCCGTAAAGAGAGGCTGAGTCAACGTTGCCTGAAGGTCGTGGTAGTGCTTCTCTATTAGAGGGAAGCTTGAAGGAGGGAGCGGTGGAAGAGAAAAGCGCATTTCCGGGACGTCAGAATGAGAAAACTTTTTGTACTCAAGGTTTATAATGGGAAAAAACTTTCCTATGGCTTCTCTGTACTGGTATTGACTTATCTTCTCTTCTTTTCTTGCTATCTTTATTTCCGGGTTCTCCATTATTGCTTTTTCTATAAGCTGGCTTAATGTTAATCCTTTAGCCATTGACAGTGATGGTATCATCAGTAGTGCTACCACTATTTTCTTCACCTTTTTCCTCCTTTGGTTTTATGAATATGGCAGGGATAATTGAGAGAATACCACAAACCGTTGCAAAGAAGAAAACGTCTCTGAATGATATCCAAAAGGCATTTTTAAGAAATAGAAATCCAATTATTGCTTTTGCTTTAGATTCAAGCATAGGTAGTGGCGTTGAACGGAAATAGTATAAGTACGCCTTTGCCTTTGCCATGTATTCTGTTATTTGAGGAGCAGCGTTTGAAATTCTTTCAGTCATATGTACAAGGTGGCCGTCTTTTGTTGAAGTTAAAATAAAGGTTGCAAGGGATGTTCCAATACTTCCACCTACAAGGCGCAATAGATTTTGAAGGGCTGAGGATTGTCTTAGCATTTCTCCTTTGAAATCTGCAAGTGCTACCTGTGCCAGTGCCGGGAAGAATATGCCCATTCCTACACCCCAGGGAAGCAGGAGAAGTATTATTTCCGTTTTTCCCATTACAAGGTCGAGTTTTGACTGGAGGTGAGTTCCGTAAATAAATATTAAAATTCCAGATATAATAGCTGTTTTTAAGCTGATTAACTTCTTATCTATCAAGTTTCCTGTAATTAAGCTGACAATACCTGTTAGAAATGCTGGGAAAAACAGAATCTCACCGGCATCAATTGTGGAAAATCCCCTGAGCTTTTCAAGGTACAGGGGAAGCATGAAGTAGGAAGCATACAACCCCATTCCGAACAGGACTCTTGAGATGGAACTGTAGGTAAAGAAATCGTATTTAAACAGCTTTAAATTTACAAGGGGGGATTTGACTCTGAGCTCGACATATATAAACGCTACAGCAGTTATTATTGAAGTATAGATAAGGAGAACAATTTTTTCACTGTGCCAGCCCCAGCTGTTTCCCTTTGAAAGTGCTATTAAAAGGGTTGTTAACGATACTGAAAGCAGGCTGAATCCTGTTATGTCAAAGAGGTCGTTGTGGCCTTCTTCTTTAACATTTTCAAGAAGTAAACTCAGAAAATAAACAACTAAAATTCCCGGAATAACGTTAACGTAAAATACCCACCGCCAGTCCATGTGTTCTGTCAGGTATCCGCCTATTGTAGGTCCCAGCGATGGGCCAAAAGCTGCTCCTACTGCGTACATTCCCATTGCCAATCCCTTTTTATCCTGCGGGAATATTTCAAATAGCAGTGTTAATGCCATTGGAACAGCCAATCCTTCACCAACGCCCTGAATAACTCTTCCGACAATCATGGCTTGAAGGCTGGGAGCAATTCCACACAGAGCGCTCATCGTTGTGAACAGGGAAATTCCAAGAAGGTAAGTGTTCCTGTGACCTATTTTTCCACCCAGCCATCCAACCACGGGCATTGAAACGGCAGATGCTATCATGTAGGCGATTATGACCCATTGAACGTCTTCCGTTTTTGCGTCAAAAGCACTCATCATGTGAGGGATAACGATGTCAACAATTGTTGTGTCAAGAAGGGTCATGAACATTCCCATAACTATCAGAAGACCTATTATCAGCGTCTTTCTGTCCATGGTTAATCCTTCCTTATATAAACGGTAACGCTTGTTCCCGGTTTTATACAGACCTGTGGAACATTTTCAAGTCTTATTTTTACAGGAATTCTCTGGGTTACTTTTGTGAATTCGCCTTGAGAAGTGTCCCTTGGTATCAGGGCAAAGGTTGAACCTGCTGCTGTACCTATGGATACAACTTTACCTTCAAATGTTTTGCCGCACACTTCAAGTTCAGCTTCTGTGTCAGCTCCGGCTTTTACGTTTTTAAGCTTGTCTTCTTCTATCCACGCTAAGACGTAGAATGTTTTGGGATCATAAAGAGAATAGACAGGAAGGCCTGGTGTTACAAAATCGCCTTTCTCCCGCCATTTTTTAGCTACAACGCCGTTAATTGGTGATTTAACGGTTGTGTGGGAAAGGAGAATTTCTGCTTTTTCAAGCCCTGTTTTAGTAGCAGCAATCTCTTTATCAAGGGATTTTATTGAGTTTTTTAGTTCTTCTATTGATTTAAGTGTTGCTTTTGCAACTCTAATCTGCTTTTTAGTTGCAGCAATTTTTGCTTCAAGGGCTTTTCTCTCTTTTCTTACTATGGAAACATTGTTAATCAGAGACTTGGCTTCTTTGAGTCCCTCTTCAGCGCTCTTAAGTTCAGCTAATGCTTTTTGATACTTAAACTGTGCTGCGCTGTAAGCGCTTTCTATTTCTTCAAGCTGCTGTTTTGAAACTATTCCTTTTTCGTAAAGGTTTTTGAATCGTTTGTACTGATTTTCCCATCTTTTCAGATTGGTTTTAGCAGCCTCAACGCCTTTTTTTGCCGCATCAACACCGCTTGATGCTTTTTCAACGCTCGCTTTGTAGTTTACGAGAGCCATTGATTCTTTATTTTTCAGCATGGATAACTGTTGCTGTTCGGCTTTTAGCTTATCCTGAGCCATTTTAACCTGTTCTGGAATCTGGATTTTTAGTTGGCTCAGTTTGTTTTCCATGGATTTTTTCTTAAATTCAAGGGCAGAAAGTTTTTCCTGGAGCAGTTTTACCTGTTTTCTGTAAAGAGAATCATCGGTTTTAAATAAAGGTTCTCCTTTTTTAACCTGTTGAAATTCCTTTACATATAGATTTTTAATATTTCCTGATACATCTTCTGTTGATACTGTTACAATATTGGCTTTTTGGAAGGCATCTTCTGAGATTACGTAGATGTGACGAAGGTAAAAATAATGTCCCAGCCAGAGTGTTGCAGCAATTACTATTACAAGTCCGAATGCTGAGAATATCTTCTTTCCGTTCATTGTCGTCCCTCTCTCTAATGAATAGTGAATCATCATTCACTATAATTTATCATAAGAGCAGAAAAAAGCAACAGGTGGTTGACTGATACTTTTCCATTTTCCGTTTTGTAGTACCTGATTTCGCTTTCAGATGGTAATTGATAATGAGATTATGTTACAATACTCTCAAATAAATTAAAAATATGGAGGTAGTGATGAAAAGGGTGAAGAGTATTTATCTCACGTTGCTTGCTCTTCTTGTGGCTTTTGTCTCTTTTCTTCCAGCTAAAGCCGGGACACTTGATAAGATCAAGAAGCGTGGGTACATGATCGTGGGTGTTAAGTACGATTTTAAACCTTTCGGGTTCGTAAACGAAAAGGGTGAAGTTGTTGGTTTTGACATTGACCTTGTTAAGTACATAGCTAAAAAGCTTGGTGTGAAGGTTAAGCTTGTTCAGGTTACTTCAAAGACGAGAATTCCGATGCTTGAAAGTGGGAGTGTTGATCTTGTAGCTGCTTCAATGACTCACAAGAGAAAGAGAGATCTTCCAATAGACTTTACCATAAGCTACTACTTTGACGGTCAGGCAATTCTGGCAAGGAGTGATTGCACCGCTAAAAGTTATAAAGATTTTGCAGGAAAAAGAGTTGCTGCCATCCAGGGTGCAACGAGCGGTCCTAACTTTAAAAAGGTTCAGCCAAGAGCGAAAATTGTTTACTTCCAGGAGTATCCTCAGGCTCTCATGGCTCTCATGAAGGGTAAAGTTGATGCTATTACAACAGATTATACCTGGTGTGCAACACAGGCAAAAGATTCTCACGGAAGACTTAAAGTTATTGGTGAACCGTTTACCTATGAACCTTACGGCATGGGAGTAAGAGAAAACGACAGTGACTTCAGAGATGCTATCAACTTTGCTATTCAGGACGCTGTAATGGATGGTACCTATGCTAAAATTTACAAGAAATGGTTCGGTAAAGAACCTACAAGACTTCCAGAAGTTTGGCCTAAATAAGAGGTTTGGTGGATGATAGTTGATCTACTTGTTGAGTTTAGAAGCTTAGTAATTCAAGGTTTTATAACCACGGTAAAGCTATCCCTCATCGGGATAGCTTTATCCACTATTTGGGGTTTTATCATAGGATTTTTCAGAAATTCACGTTCCGAGTGGCTGAGAATTTTTGGCTATTACTATGTGGAACTTTTCAGAAATATTCCTCTGATTGTCCAGATTTTCTTCATCTATTTCTCCTTTAATATTGTTGATATTTTTCCCGTTTTGAAAATTGCCGCAAAAGTCCTTCACGTTGAAGATCCAAATGCATTTTTTTCCGCCCTCATAGCGCTTGTTCTTTATACCTCTGCCTACATTTCTGAAGTTGTAAGGTCGGGACTTAACGCTATTCCCTATTCACAGATAGAAGCAGCGATGAGTCTCGGTCTTACAAGGCTTCAAACGATCAGGTACGTTATCATTCCCGAGTTGTTCCTGATAATTATTCCAGCGCTTACGAATCAGTATTTGAACCTTATTAAAAACTCTTCACTGGCAATGACCATTGGTGTTGCAGAGTTAACTTTTGTAACCCAGCAGATAGATGCAGAAACGTTTAGAGGTTTTGAAGCAGCAACCATAGTGACGGTGCTTTATATAGTTTTGACACTTACAACATCGTTAATTATGAGTCTCGTTAATAGGTGGGTTTCTAAAAATGGCAGGCGTGTATTTGCATGAGAACAAACGGAAAGAGCGTCTAATCCATTTAGGTGCTACGGTTATACTCGTGATTTTCCTGTTTTTCTATTTTCGTCACCTTGAGCTTAAACCGGTCCTGACGAAAGACAACATCAGGTTTCTTCTTTTTGGGATGCCGGGTGAAATAGGTGGATTAAGTCTTACAATTTTGATGACAATTATTTTAATTCCTATTACCCTTGTCTGGGGTGCTATTCTTGCCGTTATGAGGAATTCAAAACTTTTTAAATGGTTTGCTACTGTTTATATTGAAGTGGTAAGGGCAACACCTCTTATAATGGTAATTTTCTGGGTTTATTTTGCTATACCTATATTCGTTAAAGGAGTAACCGGAAAGGACATATCTGTTCAGCCTGTTATTGCTGCGCTTATTGCGTTTTCTATCTTTACTTCGGCATACATTGCAGAAATTATCAGAAGTGGTCTCAATTCTATTTCAAGGGGTATAAAAGAAGCGGGTGAAAGTCTCGGTTTTACAAAATTTCAGATCTACCTGTACATTATTATGCCGCTTGTTATTAAAAGGATGCTTCCAGCCCTTATTTCTCAGTATATTGCGATGTTTAAGGATACTTCTCTCGCTTACATTATCGGTGTTATAGAGTTTTTCCGTGCTGCAACGATTTTAAATAACCGTCTTTTTCTGAGTATGGAAATTTTCACCATAGTTGCAATAGTCTATTTCATTATAGCCTTTTCTATGAGTAAACTTGCAAGACATCTTGAGGTTAAGTGGAGGAAGCAGTTAAGTGAGTAAGGAGAAAGCAATGGAAGAGAAAATAATAGAATTTATTCACGTTGGTAAGTACTTTGGTGATTTCAAGGTTCTTGATGATATAAACTTTGACGTGAAAAAGTCCGAAATTATAGTTATCTGTGGTCCGAGTGGTAGTGGTAAATCAACGATGATTCGTTGTATAAACAGGCTTGAAGAGATAGACGAGGGCAAAATTCTCTTTCACGGAAAGGATATAAGAGAGATTAAACCTATAGAATTAAGAAAGAAGATAGGAATGGTTTTTCAGCATTTTAACCTGTTCCCTCACCTGACGGCTCTTGAAAATGTTATGCTTCCTCTTGTTAAGGTTCAGAAAAAGAAGAAAAGGGAGGCTGAAAAGATAGCTGTTGAAACTCTGGAGCGGGTTAGAATGGGCGATCAACTTCATAAGTATCCCAGTGAGCTTTCTGGTGGACAGAAGCAGAGAGTAGCAATAGCAAGGGTTCTTGCTATGAAACCGGAAGTTATGCTTTTTGATGAACCAACTTCTGCTCTTGATCCTGAAATGGTTAATGAAGTTCTTGATGTTATGAAAGGACTTGCAAAAGAAGATATTACAATTCTTTGTGTCACTCATGAGATGGGTTTTGCAAGGGAAGTTGCTGACAGGATAATCTTTATGGATAATGGTAAAATAGTTGAGAATACTGATGTGGAGACATTCTTCAAGCATGCCGAAAATCCAAGAATAAAAGAGTTCCTTTCAAAGATAATGTAAATAAAGGGATGAAATTTGTAAATCGTGAATTTAAGACATAGATTACCTTTAACACTTTTAAATTTTGGAGGAAGTATGTCTGAAGTAATCAAAAAAGCAGCCGAGCTTGCTGACGCTATAGCAAAGTCAGAAGAGCTCAAGAATCTAAGAAGTGCTGAGCAGGAACTCCTTGCTGATTCTGAAGCTATGGAACTTTACAATGAGTTTCAAAGGCTTCAGCAGATGGCTCAAATGGCTGGAACACCAGAAGTAATGCAGCAGCTTGAAGAGGCTTACAAAAAGTTTGCTGAAAATGAAAAAGCGAAAGCTTTTCTTGAAGCCAATCAGCAGTTTGGTGCTATGCTTGAAACGATAAATAAGATGCTTCAAGAGGCTATTGAAGGTCCGAAGCAGCACGGAAGCTGCGGAAGCTGCGGTGGTTGTGGCGTTTAATTTTTGATTCTGGCGAGGATAGAAGGCCCCGGATTTTCGGGGCTTTTTTATTTAGAAAGAAATGTTTTCAGGATTTTATAATTTTCATGTAGCTTTTCTATCTCTATGTATTCGTTTTTCTGGTGTGCCTGTGATGGTTGGCCGGGGCCAAAGTTCACCGCGTCAATTCCCCACTGTGAGAATCGAGCAACGTCTGTCCACGCCTGCTTTGATTCAACTTTCAGATTAAATTGTTTTATCAGTTTCTGGAGAATTGGATTGTCAAGACATACCCTTCCTGATGGTGAGAGGTCTCGCCACTCAAATTCGTCAACGTTTGCTTCGTTGCCAAGGTTTTCTAAATCTTTGACTGCTTCTTCTAACGTTTTTGATGGTGAAAACCTGTAGTTCACATTAACGGTAAAACTATCGGGAATTATGTTTCTACCACCTGTGAAATCCACCATTGTTGCGTTTATCACTTCATAGTAGGTTAGTCCCTGAAACTCATATTTTTGAGGTTTCTTTTCAGATAGCAGTTTAAGCAGTTTCCATCCCTTGTGAATGGCATTTTCGCCCTGCCATGGTCGTGCTGAGTGTGCCCTTTTCCCTTTAAATACCATTCCACAGTGTATTACGCCAAGGCATCCTACCTGAATTGCATTGTCTGTAGGTTCAAGTATGATGGCAAGGTCTATCTTTTCAAGGAGTTTCTTAAAGTTTTCATAAAGTGGTATCAGTCCGCTTTCGAGGTATGGTCCTTCTTCCCTTTCGTATAAGATGTAGACCAGGTTATAGGGTGGGTTAAGGTTTCCTTTACCGGTTTCTTCAATGATTTTAAGTATTACGGCGTCACCGCCCTTCATGTCGCTGGCACCGAGGCCGTAGAGTTTTCCATCTATCACTTTTCCTGTGTATTCGTTCGTTCCAGGAACGGTGTCAAGGTGTCCTACTAAGGCAAGTACAGGTTTTTCTTCGTCAAAACTTGAGCAGGCAATTATCGTGTTTGAGACTCTATTAACCGTGAGGGATGGGTTGTTTTCCTTTATGAAATTTTCCGTAAAGTCGGCAATTTCTTTTTCGTTTCCGTAGATTGAGGGGATTTCAATCAACTTTTTTAGTATCTCTAAAAGTTCCATAGATCACCTCTCAACTTTTGATTTCTTAAATATAGTGTCTTCCACTTGTTTTGCCCTTCTCTAAGTTTATCTTTTATCCTATGGGTGTGAAACGACTTGAAAAGAAACTTGAATCAGTTCCCGACCTTCCCGGTGTTTATCTATTTCACGATAGCAACGGTAAGGTTATCTACGTTGGAAAGGCACGTTCTTTAAAGAAACGGATAGCTTCTCACATCAAAGCGACGGATCCGTCCGATAAAAGTTACAGAATCGTAAAGGCTTCTTCCGATTTTGACTATGTCGTTGTCAGGAACGAGAGGGAGGCCCTTGCGTTAGAGGCAGAACTTATAAAGAAGCATTTACCTAAATATAACGTTCTCATGAAGGACGATAAGAGCTACCCCTTTCTTTTAATAACCGATGAACCTTTTCCTTCTGTAAGGCTTGTCAGAAAAACGGATAACACTTCTGGAAGGCGGTTTGGCCCCTTCATACCTGCAAAAAACGCAAGACTTACCATGGACCTTATACATAGACTTTTCAGGTTGAGAAAGTGCAGGGAGCTAAAAAAAAGGGAGCGTCCCTGTATCCAGTACCACATGGAGAGATGTTGTGCACCTTGCTGCGGTTACGTTTCAAAAAAAGAATATATGGAGCAGGTAAAAGGTGCAATCTCTTTCCTTGAGGGAAATGTCAAGGCTTACCTTCAGTCACTCTATGAGCATATAGAAGCTCTTGCACAGAGGCAGGAGTTTGAGAGGGCAGCTTTCTTAAGGGATCAATTTGTGGCTATAAAGAATCTTTATGAAAAATATGCCGTTTTCATGGATGAGTATAAGGACTGTGACATTTTCTACCTTGAGGAAAAGGGCGGATTTTTTGAAGGTATTCACATAATCGTTCGTCACGGCATCATAATGGGCAGGGAAAACTTCTCCTTTGATCCATTTGAACCGTGGGATACGGAAACCGTTAGAGAACTCTTTTCAGGCAGTGGTGCGGGAATTGATGTTATAGGTTCTATATGGCTTAAAAACTACTTTGAAAATAGGGAAGTACCGCCTCATATCTTTGCAAATTTTGTTCCTGTAAATCTTCCTCTTAATGTGAAACCCATATCTGAGGAAATGTTTAAAGTTGTTCTTCAGAATAAGAAGAGGGAAAAACTCCATCTTAACATTGATTTTGAAGCTTTATCTTCCGAATACGAATCGGTTTTTATGGATTCTTTTCCTGAAAGAGTTGAGGTTTTTGATATTTCCACACTTCAGGGTGAAGCGACCGTTGCTTCCTGTGTTGTCTGGGAGAAGGGGAGGTTTGTCAAGAAAGACTACAGGAGGTATAGAATAAAGACTGTAAGCGGCATTAACGACTACGCTTCTATGGAAGAGGTGCTTACGAGACGCTTTCGTTCAATAAAGGAAGGAAAGGTAAAAATGCCATCTCTTATTCTGATAGACGGTGGAGTGGGACAGCTTAACGTTGCTATCAGGATTAAAGAACTTTTTGGACTTCCTTTCAGGGTTTTTTCCATAGCAAAAAGGGAAGAGATAATTTATACTGATGAAGGGGAGGTTGTTGAGACAAGGAAGTACCCTTACCTTTTCAGGTTTTTTACCGTTTTGAGGGATGAGGCTCACAGATTTGCAATTACTTATAATAGACATTTAAGGAGTAAAAAGCTTAAAAAGAGTATTTTTGACGATGTGAAGGGTCTCGGAATGAAGAGGAGAAGGATAGTGGAGAAATTCTATCCTGACATTAAGGAACTTGCCACCGTTACCGTTGACGAGCTGAAACAGATAGGGATTCCGGAAAAGGTAGCTTACCGCCTGATAGAGAAGGTTAGAGAAGTTTACGGAGAGTAGAGGAGGAAGACATGGAGATACTGTGGGCACCGTGGAGGTTGTCATATGTTCAGAAAGTTACAGAAAACAAAGGATGTGGTTGTTTTATATGCGATGCCTTTAACGATAGTCCGGAGAATGACAAGAAGAACCTGCTTCTTCACAGGGGAAAGAAAGCTCTCGTGATTTTGAATAGATTTCCCTACAACACTGCGCACCTTATGATATGTCCTGTAAGACATACCGGGGATTTTGAGTCTCTGCTGCCTGAAGAGATGGCAGAGATTGATGAGCTTCTTAAAAAATCCGTAAGGGTGATAAGGAGAGCTTATAATCCTGACGGTTTTAATGTAGGTCTTAATCTTGGTAAGCCTTCAGGTGGAAGCCACGATACACACATTCACTACCACGTTGTTCCAAGGTGGAATGGTGATACAAACTTTATGCCGATAATAGGCGGTGTTAAGGTTATACCTCAATCTCTTGAGGAGACTTACGATATACTTAAAAAGTTCTGGAGAAATGATGATTAATCCTTTTAGCTGGCTTGGGAAGAAAGGAAAGAGGATAGATAGGAAGGTTGAAAGCTTCCTGAAAAATCTTTCAATTAACAGAATTGATACGTTAAAAGAACTTCCCGACCTTGATATTGATAAGCCATTTAACGCCTACGTTACTCTTGCCATTCTTTTGAGAGAGAAGGGAGAGTTTCACAAGGCTATAAAGTTGCTTGAGAACCTGCTTTCTGAAGAGCTGACGATAGACGACGAAAAGCTCGTGATTCTTAACCTTGCGATCACCTATAAATTGGCAGGTTTTGTTGATAGAGCAGAACAGATAATTAGAGAAGGGATTGAAAGGTTTCCTGCTGAAGGTTACTTCTACTACGAACTTGCGAAGTTGAAGCAGATGTATGATGACTGGGAGGAGGCTGTTAAAAATTTTGAGATAGCGAACGGCCTTAACGGCATATTCCAGGAGGAACTCTTTTATACAAAACTTTTCTACATAAATAGACTTCTTGATAATGGGAAGATAGACAAGGCTTTTAAGGTTATGAAAACGCTTAAAAACATTCTTTTAGTGCCATTTTTCTACTACACGCTTGCGAGGATCTACTTTGAAATTGGCGACAGCGAGCGAGCTTACAGGAATGTTGTTACAGGAATGAGGCTTTCGGAGAAACAGTCTGACATGTTCCTGAAGCTTCTTGAGAACTATCAAACACTTGATGTTGAAGAGGTGGAAAGGCTTATAGATAAAGTTGGGCTTATCTATCCGCTTGCCCTTAAGTACGTTGAGCTTCTGACAGCAGGGGGTGAGGATGAAAAGGCCCTTGAGGTTGTAAACAAAATTGCTGAAAAGTATCCTCTTAAAGCTGAAGTAAAGGAACACCAGTTAAGGCTTATGTGGAAACTTGGTAAGAGGAAGCAGGTTGTTGACGTTATCGTTTCATCCCTTGAAAGGCTTAAAAAAGAGAGGAAAAAGTACGTCTGTGAAAACTGCGGTTACAAGACGGACACCTTTGACTGGTGTTGTCCAAAGTGTAAGTCGTGGGAAACTTTGAGGCTGGATATAGTTTAAGATGAGGGATAGGGTAAAAAGATTTTTCCATTCCCTTTTTAGGGGAAAGCTTCATTATTTCATTAGGTTTTGTTTCCTTGCCGCTTTCCTTTTTCTTACATTTAAGATTTCGCTTGCCATGGTTGACTACTACCTGGATAAGCTGAGAGGTTACGGTGTTTATGTTGAAAACCTTCACTTTCATCCAGGGACGCGGTTTGCGATTACTTTTGATGGTATTGAGTACAGGAACAAAAGAACCGAGTTTCACGGCAGTAGAGGAGAAGTTGTTTTAGACCTTGTAGAGTCGTTGAAAGAGAAAAGGCCTGTTGTTGAAAGGTTTTCTCTTGCTTCTTTTTCTCTCTCTTTGAGCGGTGATGATAAAAAGGGAAAAGTAACCATACCGGATATTTATTCTATTCCTTTCGGTGTGATTATTAGAAATCTTCATTTAGGAAGAGGAAATGTCTATTCAAGGGATTTTTCGGCCGAGTTTGGCGGTATAGACTGGGGCGGCGGGAGATTTTTACTCCGCAAAACAGAGGGGAGAATTAAAGGAAAGCCTTTTTATCTCACAGATGTTGCCGGCGTTCTGGATAACGACACGGTAAAGACGCGGCTTTTTAGATTTTCCTGGGATTCTATCTCTTTAGAAGGAAAAATTTCCTTTTCACTTAACCTTTATAATGCTAATTTTAACGGAACGCTTTCTATGCCGAAAGGGGACGTTACATTTACTTTGAAAAAAGAAGGTGAAAAGGTTACCTCTACCGGAACATTTGCTTTAAAGTCTCTTGAAAAGCGGTTTGATTTTTCCCTTGAGAGCAAGATAAAGAGAGAAGTTGACTTCAAAGGAGTTGTATCTGAAAAAGGGGAACCTTTTAAGTTTTCATTCAGCGGTGTTTTTGATGGTAATGAGGTTTCCGTTAAGGGTAGTGCCTCCGGTGATTTTGCCCTTGACGACAAAATTTCCCTTGAAGGGGTGAACGTTCATTGCGACTTTGCAGGCGAAACGGAAACTTTAAGCGGGTTTATTAGAGGAAATGTAAGGAAAGTCTCTTTTAGCGGGAGAGATTTTAAAAACCTTGCGGTCACCCTTAAGTTAAAAAATTCAAGATATCTGGACGCTGATCTATCCTGGCACGATGGAAATAATGGTAATGTTAAGGTTTCAGGTGATATTGTTAAGCGGAATTTTTCCGTTGCCGCTGACGTGAAAGGTTTTGATTTAAAGGCTGATCCTTTTGTCGCTTCTCTTTCTCCTTCTGTAAGAGAATGGATTCCCGACGTTTCCGGTAATTTTTATCTCAAAGGAGAAATCAAAGATGGCAAAGTTGCTGCAGCAGATTTAACCTTTGCCATTTCACGGTTCAACTTTAGAGGATTTATCGGTAAGGGCTATTTAGCTTCAAGGACGCAGAAGGGAAAATTTCTGGTAATGTTGAAGATTTCCGGAGATAACGGAATAGTTGGCTTTAAAGGATACTTGAACCCTTCTCAGGTTTCTATAAACGGTGACCTTTATTGTCAAAATCTTCAGCTTTCCTCTTTTGATTTCCTTGCTTCTGAAGGTCTTAATGGTACCGTTACGGGTGGAGGAACACTTTTTGGCAGGTTATCCTCTTTAAGAGGTAATTTCAAGTATCAATCTAAAGAATTTTCATACTTTGGTGAAAAATTTAAAAACATTTCAGGAACGGTTAATCTTGATTATCCTTCTTTGTTTATAGAGGCTAAGGATTCTGAAGGAAAGCTGGATGTCAGGAAGATTGCCCTTAAATTTTCCCCAACCTTTGCAATAGACGTTGCCGCTTATGTTAAGGATTTTAGCCTTTCAACTATTGAGAGGATAACAAAAAGGTATGGTGTCAACATGCCTGTAAGGTTAGATGGAAATGCTGATGGAAGTATTACTTTAGGTTTTCATCACGGTGAGAAAGTTCCTTTCACGATGGACGTTTCCATTGATAGGTACCGTTCTTTCTATGTCCTTGGCAGTACAATCTCCGGGAATGCTACAGGGGCAGGAGAGGTAGTCTTTGATGGAAAGCTTGCTGTTTCTCTTTCAGGCAGGTCTAAGGATGCTGAAGTTGCAGGGTTAAAGTTCTCCGGGGGCAGTTACCAGTTTAAACTGAAAGGTAAAGATATAAACGTTTCTGGAAAGGATTTTTCTTCCCCTCTATTAGATAAAAGTTCCATAAAGTTTGCCGTTGATATTGATACGGAAAAGCAATCAGTGGATGGTTCTTTTTCGTTGAGCGGTCGTAAAACGTTTCCTCACGTTGTAACTGATATCAATCTGCAGGGAAAAATTAAAGGTCTTTTTGACAACTTTACAGTTCCCATTAAAGGTAAAGCCAGGGTTTCTTCCGATTATTTGAAGGATACACTTTCTGTTAAGTTTTCCGGTAACCTTCATGAACCTGACAATAGAGGTGAGATAGCCTTTTCTTCAAATAGAGGTAGTATTTATATAGAGATGGACGGTAGAAATTTATCATTGAATGGAACATTAAAAGACTTAGATTTTGGTTTTGAAAAGGTTAGCGGAACGGCAGGGCTTGTAGTTCTTAACCTTAATGTGAAGGATTTTGATTTTGAACATTTAAACGGTATTATCGGAATTCCCGTTCTTTCCATCTTTCCAGAAAACCTGCCTGAAATTGATGCCGTTTCGGGAATTTATATTAACTTTAACAAGGGTGCTATTAAAGTGAGTGATGCTTCCTTTTCTTTTCCTGGAGGATGGCTTAACCTTAATCTTTCCTTTGCTGACGGTGTACTTGAGGGTGACTTTAAAGGTTCCGTAAGTGCCAGGGCGGCTGCAAGGAGATTCCTGCCTTCAGTTCTTGTGAAGGAAGGAGACTTTAACGTCTCAGGTAAGTTCAGGTACGACAAAAAGCTCTCTTACTCCGTTAAAGTGGAAACGGATGGTGTCGTTGGTCGTGTGAGTTATCTTCTTGGAACTGTGAAGATAGATAAACTTTCTTTAAGCGTTGAAAATGGTAAATTGAGATACATATTTACCGCCACAGAGGTTGAGGATGGGAACATAGTTGTTTCAGGTGGAGACGTTATCACGGCTTCCATTTTCAACGTTCCTGTCGGACAGAGGGGTATGTGGCGTGCACGGATAACGGGTAATCTTAAATTTGCAAATAGGAATCTTACAGGAACGATTAACATTTCTCGTCCTGTAATTTTGAAACTTACCTCTGAGAGAAAGGAAACTTCTTCAACATTTTCAATTCCTTTCAACGTTGATATAGGTCTTAACTTCCTTGAACCTCTTGAGTTTAAAACGGATGTCTGGAGTATAAAGTTACTTCCTATGCTAAAAGTAACGGTGAATAACGGCATGCCTGCTGTTTCTGGTAACTTCTTCGTGTTGGACGGAAAGATAAAGTACATGGGAAAGGAATTTGTTATTTCTTATGGTTCCGGCATTATTGACAACTTGCTCGAGCTAAAAGGAAACGTGAATATTGCTGCCTCTTCAAGGATAGGCGATTACTACGTTTACATGTTCGTAAGGGGTAACCTTGCCTCTCCGGTTCTTTACTTTTCTTCCGAACCGCCTTTGACAAAGGAAGAGATTCTCAGTCTCATAATGACCGGTGCCACGCCGTCAGAGATGGAGAGGAGTAATGAGCTTTTCCCGGTCGTCCAGGTGGCTTACTATGCAACTTCCACGTTTTTAAAGCCTGTTGAGAAAACTTTTTCAAAACTACTGAAATTAGAGTCCTTTTCGCTTGAGCCTTATATAACCAGGTACGGAGAAACGGTTATAAAGTTTTCGGTAACAAAAAGGATAGGAGACAGATTAAGGTTTATCGGTTATGAAACTACAGGTCAAGACCCTGAATTTAGTATTGGTGCGCAGTATTTCGTGGGTCACTATAAAAATGTTTATCTTGAATATCAGTACAGTAATTACTACCATAACGAGTACGGTGTCGGTTTTGACTTTAGAATTAAGGACTGGGTATGGCTAAAAGAGAAGATAGAAAGAAAGATAGAAAAATTGAAGAAATAGCAGATGCTTTGAAAAAAGCCGGTGCGGTTTCACAGCAACCGCCGGAACATGCCGCCTACAGGTTTAAGTTTGGTGATGGTATCGTTACAATTTATAAATCAGGTTCAATTGTTTACGGCGGTAAGGAAAGAGACAGGGATGTACTTAAAAGCGTTGTTGATACCGTTTTGATAGGAAACGTGGATAAAACGCCGCGAATAGGGTGCGATGAAGCGGGAAAAGGTGAGTATGTGGGACCTCTGGTGGTTGCGTGTGTTTACTGTGACGGTCCTGCCGTTGAAGAATTGATAAAGATGGGTGTTAAGGATTCAAAGAGACTTTCCGATAAAAAGGTATGTGAACTTGCAGAAAAAATTAAGCAGGTTGCTCACGGTGCTGTTAAAGTTTTAATGCCGCAGGAGTACAATAAACTCTATTCTAAATACAAAAACTTAAACAGACTGTTAGATTCAGTCTATCTTTCTTTAATAGAGAAACTTGTTAAAAAGTATAAGCCGTTAAAAGTAGTAGTCGATAAGTATGGAAACAGTGTGGAGAAAAGACTTCGTGACTGTTTGCCTGAATCGGTAGAAATTGTTGTTGTTGAAAGAGCGGAGAAAGATCCTGTCGTGGCGGCAGCTTCTATAATTGCCAGAGCTGAGAGGTTGAAGGGCTGCAAGATGTTAGAAAAGAAGTTTGGAGTTTCCATTCCTGCAGGTAACAGCAGAGAAGAGATAGTAAAATTTCTTAAATCGGTATCAAAGGATATGTTAACATATCTTGCTAAGATTCATTTCAATATGAATGTGTGATGGAGGTTTTACTTGAAAGGTTTTCGTAGATTTTTAACGATGCTTGGAGCGGTTTTTCTTCTTATCCTGTTTTTCAGCCTGATGCGGTTTCTCTTTTCCGGTGAGGTTCCTTCGGGTAAAGGGATAGCGATTTTAAAAGTTAATGGCGTTATAACAGATACCAGCTATTACATTAAGGAACTTGAGAAGCTTTCGAAAAACAGGAACGTTAAAGCGATTGTTTTAAGGATTGATTCTCCCGGTGGTTCTGTCGTTCCGTGTCAGGAAATGTACGACGAAATTTTAAGGGTGAAAAAGAAAAAACCGGTTGTCGTTTCTATGGGTTCTGTTGCTGCTTCCGGTGGCCTTTACATTTCCGTTGCTGCTAACAGGATAGTTGCTGATCCTGCCACTATTACAGGAAGTATCGGTGTAATAATGCAGACAATGAACTTTAGAAAAGTAGCGGATAAATTGGGAATAAAGGTTGTTACAATTAAAAGCGGTCCTCACAAAGACCTGTTGAATCCCTTTAAAAAGGTTGATCCCGGTGATGTTGCAATTGTTCAAAATGTTATAAACGATGTTTATCAACAGTTTTTAGAAGCTGTTTCCAAAGGAAGGCACATTTCCATGGACAAGCTAAAACCAATAGCAGACGGTAGAATATTTTCAGGAAGAGAAGCTCTCAAGCTTGGGCTTGTTGATGAACTCGGAGACCTGCAAAAGGCTGTTTCAGTTGCAAGAGAGCTTTCTCATTCTCCAGATGCAAAACCATTTGAAGTTAAAAAAGAAAAACCTTTTATTGACAGGATAATAGGTGGTGAAGTTTCTCTCTTCTTTGATAAAATTTCTGCAATATTAAAGGGCGAGGTGGAAAGGAAAGAACTAATGTATCTTTACTGATGGAGGGATTGTGGATTCATTTAAGCAGTTAGTCTTGCAGTGGCTTAAGGAAAAAACTGAAAAAGAGGAACCGCTTGAAGTTATAAGTTTTTATAACGAAATGCCTGTAAGGGTGAAGATAAAACCTTTATCCATAGAGAATTTTAAAGTGGTGGGATGGAAGGGAAATCCCAAAATTCTTCCGGCAATAGATCAAACTCAGA
The DNA here is from genome assembly GCF_000421485.1 of Desulfurobacterium sp. TC5-1. Taxonomy (NCBI): domain Bacteria; kingdom Pseudomonadati; phylum Aquificota; class Aquificia; order Desulfurobacteriales; family Desulfurobacteriaceae; genus Desulfurobacterium; species Desulfurobacterium sp. TC5-1. The sequence continues at coordinate 335,373 of NZ_ATXC01000001.1, forward strand.
AGTTTTTCATAAGTTTTTTTCATCCTGAATACAGGGAAAATCGGATTCTTTCAGCGGGTGTTCTCTATTACAACAATGATTATATAGAAACAACGTTTCCATCTCTTACTATTGAACCTAAATTCAACAGAACTGCCGTTAGAATAACTGTTTCGGAATTTAAGCCTGTGTATGTCGATATAAAAGCTGAAGGTGTTACTCTTTCCACAAAAGTTGCTGATATAAGTGAGGGAGGAATAGGTGTTTTTTTAGATAAAGGGGTGTTAAAATTAGGAGAGGATGTTATTTTGACACTTAAGTTTCCAGATGGTGTTGTAATTAGCAATGTTCCTGCAAAAGTTGTTCGTATTGAACTTGTTCCCGGGAATAAGAAAGAAGAAAAGGCTGGTTTGGCGTTTGTGTCACTGAAAGAAAGATACAGAAATGTTATAAGTAAGTACATTATTCAACGTCAAAAAGAAATTATTGCTGAATTTAAAATGTTGACCGATGAATAATTTGATATTTGATATTGACAAATTTACTTCTAAATCTAATAATATATTTCGTAATATTTGAACTTAGAGGAGAAGCGATAATGCTATTAGAAAAACTTTCTATTAAAAAAAGGAAGATTAAATATACACTTATTTTATTGTTTGTGTTTTGCTTTTTGCGGGGAATTTTATTGGCTGATTTGAGTTTAGCTTATTCTAACTTTAAAGTGCCCGCCAAATTTGAGGCTAAAGTAGTTTCTGTCAATCCTCTGGTAATTAAAATTTTAACCGGCCCATTTAGGCAGCGTTTGTTGAAACTTAAATCAAAAACAGTCTTTAACAAGGGGGATGTCCTGATTTGCGTAGTTGATAAAACCGGAAAAGTTCAGTGTTTTAAATATGGCGGAGAGCCAAGATGAGAAAGTTTTTGATTTTTTTGATGTTTTTGCTTACTTTTGGAAAATCTTATGCTGGAAGTCTTAATCCATATTTTTCCCTGCCTCCTTTTCTTCAGCAGGGAAAGTTTGTTAATCTGATGCTGGTTCTTGATTATAGTGGCAGTATGAATGATTATGCTTACTTTGATACTTATAACGACAGCAGTAGCTATTACGGTTATTTTATTGGTGAACAGAAGTATAGTCTGGAAAGATTTGTAACGGATGATGGAAATTATGTTTATGTGTGGGTGCCTTCTTCTTCTGGTGATACCGGCAATTATTTGAATTGGGAGTATATGCGGAAAATAGATATTCTGCGCTGGATACTTACAGGGGGACCGGTTAGAAAGCTGACACTTATTTCACATGGAAAGAAAGTTTCCGGTTATTATGTTTTGTTTATAAATACATATATACCGGTTAAGTACGTGACTTCTTACAACAGCACTACAGGCCAGGTTGAAGGTGTGTTGCAAAAGATAGAAAGATTAAAAGAGCATCCTCGTGTCGGTCTTGAGATATTTTCAGGGACAGATGTCGTAAGAAAATGGATTTATCCATCTTTTGAATATAAAAAAGTTATTTCAGCAATAAATTATAAACCTGCAAAAGATGGCACTCCCACCGGGGAAGCTCTTGACGAGGTTAGAAGGTATTTTTCCCGTGAAGATGGAGTGTGGGGAGGATTTAAAAAATCTGATTCCAGTTACGTAGATCCGTATAAGTTTAAAATAAACGGTACCTGGATGGATGTTCACTGCACGAAAAACTATGTTCTTTTGATCAGTGATGGTGCATGGAATGGACATAAATTTTCTAAAAGACTTAGGGACCTGGATTGTAAGCATGGAAGTTACCCTATTATAGATCCTGTGGATGCGGGCGCTCCTTATGCTTGCACTATAGATCCTGTTCAGCCTGCTTATGAAATGTGGGAAGGGGGGTATGCTGATTTAGTGCCTGATTTGAAAGGAAGGCAAAATGTGAAAGTTTATACCGTTTCAGCTTTTATAAATAGTTCTAAGTTTGATGATGTTGTGGGCTTGAACGCTTTAAAGAACATAGCGGTTTTTGGTGGATACAAGGGAAGCTTTTCTGATGAACTACCGTCAGGTTATTCTTCTGTTCCGCCACAACCTGTGTGTTCTGTGACACAATCCCCGCCGTGTGGATCTTTTGTTAGCCTTCCATCTTCCTCTTCTGATTGGGATGCAGATGGTGATGGCAGGCCTGATGATTTTTATCCTGGTAATAATCCGGCAGCACTGAAAAAGGCGATAGAAAATATATTTGCCGCTATATTAAAGGATGCTTTTTCTGGAACTTCAGCTGGTATTCTGCCGGAAAGAAAGAAATCAGGAGTGGTGGCAGAACAAACCTTGTTTTATCCTCGCAAAGATTTTTCAGGAAAAAATGTTGATTGGCCGGGTTATCTATATACCTGGTGGCTTTTAAACAAGAAAGCTGTTCAAAACATAAGAGAAGATACAAATCTCAATAAGATTCTTGACATTAAAGATGACCGTATTCTTAGATGGCGAGTTGATCCGGATACAGGAAAAGTTTCCATAGATTTGTATAGCAGTTATTTGAACGGTACTGCCAAGAGGAAAATAGCTACTTATGATACATTTGACGATCTTCATCCTGTTTGGGAAGCTGGTGAAAATCTCGCGTTTACATCACCAGATAGCAGAGAAATCTTTACCAACATCAAGGGCAGACTTGTTGAATTTAATAATTTTAATAAAGACCTTATATCAGAATATGTAGGGGATTTAACAGAGCCTTCGTGTTTAAATAATGATGTAGCAAATCTGATTGCTTTCATTAGAGGAAAAGATGTAAGAGGATGTAGAATTAGAGATATAGACGATTCAGGAGATACCTGGAAACTGGGGGACATTATTTATTCTTCTCCTACCATTGTTAAATATCCTGATTACAGCGTTGTATTTGTTGGAGCTAATGATGGGATGCTTCACGCTTTTAGACTCGGTTATGTTAAAGACCTTGACAGCAGCCTTCACCCTGTAAAGCTTACAGATAGTTTTAACTCAACATCTCAAGATTTGTTAGGAGAGGAATTGTGGGCATTTATTCCGTCTAATGCTCTTCCTTACCTGAAATATCTTGCTTCTCCAAATTATGAACACACTTACTATGTTGATTTAAAACCATTTATTGTCACTTACAAAAACAGAGTAATTTTGATAGGCGGAATGAGGTTTGGAGGTGCTCCTGGAAATTCCAAGATGTTGGCTCCACCACCAAACGATGCAGGTGTTGGCTACTCTTCTTATTTTGCTCTTGACGTTACAGATCCTGAAAACCCGAAGTTTTTGTGGGAGTTTAGTTCTAAATCTCTTGGATTTTCCTATTCCGGCCCTGCTGTAATAAATAAAGGTGACAAGATTTATGTTATGTTTGCTTCTGGACCTACTGACTATAACGGTGATGTTGATCAGCCTCTTTCTGTTTACATTTTGGATTTGTTGACAGGGAAAGAAATTAGAAATGTAACAATTGATGAACTGCCGAACGCCTTTGCGGGACGCCTTTTTACCAATGGGCTCGATGTTAATGATGATGGAAAAACAGACTTTGTCTTTTTTGGTTATTCAAAGAAATTTGCAGACATGCAGGACTGGAAAGGAGGAATAATCGTTGCAGATGTTAGGAGTGACGATCCAGTTAACTGGAAGTTTAATATATACCTTAAAAATAAAATCCCACCGGTAACTTCAAAAGTAGCAGTTGGTAAATATTTTGGGAGATATTACATTTTCTTTGGTACAGGTCGCTGGTTTTATAAAGAAGATAATCCGAACCCTGAAGTAGCAAATAGGATTTATGGACTTCCTCTGATTCATTCTGGAGACAACTGGAGTTTACCTGATGCAAGTTCCATTGTTGATGTTACAGAGACTTCTGCCTCAGTTTGTTCTATTTCTTCAACTTTGCCTTTAGGTTGGTACATAAAACTGAATACTGATGATGATGGATACCTTAAAGAGCGCTTAATTTCAGACCCAACGATAACTGATCTGAATGTTGTTGCATTTGTAACTACAGAACCAACAGCAGATGTATGTGGTTTTGGTGGCCGTTCAAGGATATGGCTTCTAAACGGAGCGTCGGGGAGCAGCATCTTTGATAACTGCACGAGATATTCAATGGATCGAAAAAATTTGAAAGGTTCTCTACTTGTGCAGCTTTCTACTGCTGCTATTCACAAAGTTAGTCTTAAAAGTGAAGCTTCACAATTTGATAATACAACAAACAAAAGAACTGTTTTAAATTCAGATACAGGTTCTGGCTGGTTTACTGGTGTGGCACCTGAAAGTGGAGCTAAGTTTGTACCACCCTCTGGAGGGAAAGGTGAACTTCTGTTATGGATGGAAAAATAGAGCTTTTACTTTACTTGAGCTTTTGATAGTTATAGCTTTGATAGCTATTCTTGCTTTTGCGGGAATCTTAAAGTACAGAAACTGGATAGATTCAAATACAATAAATACAGAAATCCGCCGGATGGCTTCGATGCTGCAGAATTTGAGAATGAAGGCTTTTTCTCAGAAAAGGCAGTTTAAAGTATATATTAGTCCTGATAAGCATCGGTTATTGATATACATATGGGATGGTAGTAGCTGGAAAAGTTACAAAAATTACGATTTAAAAGAACCTTTTGTGCAGACCGCTCCCGTTATCATTACAGATAAAGGAACTTTTAATGCTACTTCTAAAATTATTTATAAAGGTGATTTTAATTATCAGGGAGATAACTGCATAATCATAGACAGAACAGACGTGAGGATTAGTCGTTGTTGATGAGAAAAGGATTTACGTTGCTTGAAGTTTTGGTAGCGTTTGTGATTTTTTCTATAGTTATGATTGCTTTGCTTGATTCTGCAGGGTTTTATTATCGGATAAGCGTAGAAAATGATCTTTTAAATGCTGCTTCTAAAATTGCAAGAGAAAATCTTGAATCTGTTCGCAACATGGACTACAACTTTATCACGGCATCAGTTCTTGATAATGGAACCAGTTCTTGCAGAGAAGCCTTGACGACAGGTAAAAATCTCGAAGTAGTGCAGCTTAGGAATCAAAATTTTGCTTTTGGAAAATATTTTAATGTTGTTGTTGATCCTACTCTGGACATAAAACAAGTTACAGTGTATGTTTGCTGGAATTATAATGGTAAATTTCATCAGCTTGATTATTCTACAGTGGTAAGGGAAAAAGAATGAGAAAGGCACTTACTTTGCTTGAGTTATTAGTTGCTGTTTTTGCTGCTACAATTGTAATGTCTGCAGTTTATGTTGTATACACGAGGCTTCTCGGAACATATACTCAGGAATCTTCATATCAGTCTTCCGACATAAAAAGGGTTTTGGGACTTGAAATTTTAAGGCAGGACATAGAAAATGCAGGACTTGGAGTGGGAAAAAACGAAACGGCTATACCTGTTGAATGGAATATGACTAAAAACGAGTTGGTTTTAAGGACTCTTTACGATATTCTGGACCAGAAAACGTCAGCATGGCAGATTGTAGATTGTTCTTCTGGCAGTGCAAATGTTCTGGTAAATAAATTTTTTCCAGAATTGCATGTTGGACAAGCGGTGTATTTATCTGTTAATGGAACTATTGCAAGTGGTCTTTCAAGTTATTTAACCTGTCCAGGGAATGGGACTTATATTGTTTATCCTGCTTTTACCGTCTCTGCTCCTTCTGCTTGCAGCTCTCAGTACTGTAGGGGAATAATTTATCAGATTTTGAATGTTGACGTTCCAGATTATTGTGCCGCTGGAACTGGAGAGCTGATACGAGAAGTTAAGGGTACATCTCAACAGGATCCTATACTTGATTGTGTTGCAGATTTTGATGTGAGGTTTGATTGGGATTTAAATGGAGATGGAATCATTGAACAGAACGAAAGATATTTACCTGTTTCTGCAATAGGAAAAATTTCTGCTACTGATGAAAGAAAAAAATTGAAGCTTGTTACTGTTTTCATTGTTGTTCAGCAAGGCAAAAGGAACAGAAAATATAAGTTTACAAATCGCTTAAGAAATGCAGGAATAGATTTTACTGCCAAGATTAGGGCTCGCATAGGGAAAAACTGGCAGCAATATAGGTGGAAGCTGATTAAGTTTTCCGTTAAACCAATGAATTTATAATTTTTGGAGGAGCATTGAATAAAAGGAAAGGTATAGTTTTAATAGTAACTTTAATTGTAACCTTCATCGCTTCAGCTTTTATTGCTGCACTTTTATATATACTTTTTAACAATGTCATAATTGTTGGTAGTAAAAAACGGTATTCTGGTTCGCTTGAAGTTGCTAAAGGGGTTTCTTCATATTTAATGGAATTGATGGACGATGATAAGTTGTGTTCATATACTGATTGTTCTAAAACAAATCAGCCTATTCAATTAGGTTCGTATGCTTCTTTTGGAGATTACAGTACAACAGCTACACTTATAAGGCGGATAGACCTTACTAACAGAGGAAAAGGAGTTGTTTATTCGGTTGAAGTTGTGGTGAGAAATAAAAAAGTTCCTTCGGAACATTCTATAGTAGATTTTGTTTATAGAGTTTATTGAAGCAATAATCAATATTTTTATGATTGTGTTAATAATTTTATAAAGGCTTGATGTGTCCTGTCTCTTAGTATGGTGCTATAGAGACTATAATAGATGTTTTAGAAGCAGCTTCTTTAGCATGGCAATTTTAGAGGGTGTAGTAGTAACTGATACAAGTAGTCATAGATAATGCACGTCATTATAACTGGGATTGGTAGATCTTTGTGGAGTAAATTTATGAAAAGATTATTAAGCATAATAGTTTCAATACCGATTGTTGGTGGGGCAAGTTTACTACTTAAACATAAATTTCCTGCTATAGAGAATCACGAGATTATATATCTAACTATACAAAGTGGGTTATTCTTAATTACTTATTTTGTGTTCCGATTTTTTATTTTAAACAACTTATTTTAGACAGTAGAAAGGTGGTGTATGATAGTTGTTAGATATTACAAATAACTTTAGAAGGAACAGGCAAGTAGAGGCAAAGAAAGCTCTAAAGGGTTTCGAAAGATTCAGTGAACTACCTACGACTAAAGTCGTAGGCTTCTGAGGGAGTTTGGTAGGTTGTCCCTACCCTTATCCCTCCGGGCAGGTTCACGCTGCCCTCTACTCCTATCCCTGCTATTTGCAGGGATTCGGAGATACCTTTCCCAAACTCGTAGATTCTTACCCTTACTACTTTCTTAAGTCCCGTCACAAGGTCAAACCACTTCCTTTTGAACTTCCTTAAGATGTTTCTCGCTCCGTTAACGTCTGCGTTAATGAGTCCTTTAATCGGTGATAGGAAAAGTCCTCTCTTTATCCTTCTTCCGTTACCCTTGCTCTCTTTTTTAACTCCTGCATTTTCGTCGCAGGAGTCGGTAACGGAAGTGTAGCTTTCGTCTATCAGCTTAACTTCTATCCCCACTTCTTTGAGCTTGTATCTTAAGTATTCTGTTGCTTTCCCGTGCGGTAACAGCTTGAACATTTGATTCACAAGGTCTGGAAGGTTGTTTTCCTTATTCTTTGACTCCTGAACTTTTCCTATTACTACTGTCTTGACATTATTTAAAACCGCAAGCTTTGTTATGAGACTGCTTACTTTGTGTGCGTAGTCTCTTAAAAGGTTTTTAACACTTTTCCAAAGTCTGTGAAGTTTCCTCTCCAACTTAATCGTCGGCAGTCCTTTATTTTTTAGGTTATCAACTCTCTTTTGCAGGTTAAATATCTTTTTGAGCTTTTTCCTGAGAAGGGTCTTTAGACCTCTACCATCTATGATGTAAGAAATAGGATTTTTCTCTATCACACAGGTGGCAAAGTTTGATATTCCGTAGTCTATCGCTAATACTTTGTTACTTTGCAGTTTGACCTCCGGAACTTTTTTCTCATACACTACTACCGCTTTAAAGCTTACCTGTCCGTAGGACTTATACGGAACTATCTGTATGTTGAGAACTTTGAGGTTTTCTAAGTCCTTATACCCTGTCTCTATCCATAGGTAAGCAGGTGAATATCCAAACTTTTTGAGCAGGTATTCTTTTAAGTTTTTTGATAGCGAAAGTCTTATCCTACTTCCTTCTATCTTGAATCCTGTTTTATCCCAAGTTACCACTCTGTGGGGAATTTCAGGATTTACGCAGCTTGGCGGTTTAACTACACTTACTCCTTTCTTTTTGAACTTCTTAGGGTCTTTTAGGAACTTGAAAAAGTTATTCCATCCTCTTGACAGCTCATCAAGGACTATTTGAGCACAGCGGGATTGTAAGGAGCGTAAGTGTAGGGATTCATCTTTGAGTTTGTTGTAGAGGTCTCTGTAATCAGGTTTCGCTAACTTGTTCTTTATGAGGTAGTTTGCTTGATTCCAGAGTCTTCCAGCGTGGTAGGTGAGGTATCCGAGAATTATCTCTTGTTCTTCTGTCAAACGGTTTAACTCAAAAACTATCGCTCGTTTCACTTTCCTTGACGCAACCCTTAGTGCGTTTAGCTTCTATCATATTCTTGTGGTATATTACCGCTAAGTCAAAGTCAATACCCTTTTGGGGTGTCGGGCTGTATCCCCGCTTTAAAAAGCAGGGTTTTAGCCCGTCATTTTTCTATAAGAAATGGGAGTCAAAGTATTCCAAGTACAACAGGCATAGGTGATCCAACACAATGGATTTCTTGAGGCTAAAGAAGAGGTTCATGATATGTTCCTCATGGCTACATAAAATTATTAACACGACCCTTCAAGCTTACATATAATACAAATTAATATACTATTAGATTGATTCCTCTTGAGATAAGATACGGAATCTCTTCTGGCTTTTCCACACCAGGTATGAGAAAGTACGTTCTGTTTGGTGTTTCTATGGAAAAACCTTTGATTTCGAATCTTGATCGCTTTCCTTCAGTTCCCGGCGGTTCCACTATTATGAGCTTTATTCTTTGTATTGCGAAAGGAATGGTGTTAACAGCTTCTCTTATGCTTTTTCCCATGTCTGGATAGACTTTTGCTATCGTGAAACCTGCCATCTTTTTCTTTGTTATCTCTTCTGGTGAGGTCATTTCTTTCACAACAAAAATTTTGTGCCTGTTGAAACTATAGCCGTTTCCATCTTTTATGGCTTTTTCTCCTGTTAGAAGGTGTATTAGCTCTGTGATTTTTTCTATATTTGTTCCTGTTAAAATTTTAAGCGTTCCAGATTCTCCTTTTTCAGATTTTGCTTCTGGCTGTTCCACTGTGATTCCATAAGCTGATAGAAGGTTTTTAAGTTCTTTCGGCGTGTCGGGTGTAAGATTAAATATTTTTGTGCTTCCGGTTTCCATGTCATATATCAGGTAGTCATAATGGTATGTTAACCTGTCAAATGTACCGAGCTTTATCGTGCCGTTTGCTTCAAACGAACCGAATGTGTTCAGGAGATTTTCTTCAACGAGCTTTCTGAGCTGATTTTTGTTTTTTATTACTTTGTATCCAATGTTCTGCAGTTCTTTTATTTCCTGCTCCGTCAGGTTGTTGTTAAGATCGATTATGTAGTTGTTTCCGCCGGTTGTTACTACCGGATTTTGTTGAAGATTAACCGTTCCTGAATTTAGTAGAATCATTCCTTTCTTGTAACTTCTGAAGCCTCTGCCGTTTATTATAGGGAAAAAATCCGGAACTACATTGTTTGCTATTTTAAATTTTTCTTTTACTCCTTTCTTTTTTACGCCCGGTAGTGGAATTTTGAGAATGTGTCCCTTCAAAATAAGATTGGGGTTTTTAAGTTTATTTAGTTTGGCCACTTCACCTATCATTTTAAGGGGTAAATTATACTTTCTCAGAATTCCGTAAAGTGTGTCCCCCGGCTTTATTTTATAATAGATTATCTTTTTCCCGGTATTTTCTTGCGCCTTTCTAATTTTTATTATGTTTATCTTATAGATATTCCTGCTACCGTGAGCCGGAGCAGGCAGAATGATTAGCAATGCTGCTATAAAACGTTTCCAGCCCATCTTTTCATATCCTTTAGAGCTTTTTCTGCCTGTATTTTTCGTCTAACCCTTTTACCTTTTGCTTTAACAGGTGGAAGAAGACCAAAATTTGCGTTCATAGGTTGAAACCTTTTAGAGTCAGCTTCCGTTATGTATTTTAACAAACCGCCTATCATTGTTGTAGGGGGTGGTGATACCGGTGTTTCACCTTTTAAAAGTTTTGCCGCATTTATTCCTGCGATTATGCCACTTGCGGCAGATTCAGGATAGCCTTCTACACCTGTTATCTGTCCAGCAAAGAGAATGTTTGGGTTTTTCTTCAGTTGAAGGGTTGGAAGCAATAGTTTAGGAGAGTTTATAAATGTATTTCTGTGAATGCTACCATACCTTGCAAATTCAACGTTTTCAAGACCCGGGATGAGTCTAAACACCTTTTTCTGTGCAGGATAGGTAAGTTTTGTCTGAAATCCTACCATGTTAAGCAGTGTGCCTTCTCTGTTTTCTTTCCTTAGTTGAACTACGGCGAAAGGCCTTTTGCCCGTTTTAGGATCTATTAATCCCACAGGTTTAAGAGGTCCAAAAAGCAGTGTTTCTTTTCCCCTTTCTGCCATCTCCTCTATGGGCATGCATCCTTCAAAGTAGGCTTCCTTTTCAAACTCTTTTAGAGGGACTTTTTCCGCTTCCATTAAGGCGTTGTAGAACCGTTCGTACTCTTCCTCGGTCATTGGACAGTTTAGATAGTCGTTGCCTCCTTTACCGTACCGTGAACCCCAGAAACATTTTGAGTAGTCGATTGTATCAGCATAGACAATGGGTGCTATGGCGTCGTAGAAAGAAAGAGATTTTTCTCCAAGAAATTCAGTTAGGTATTGAGAAAGGGAATCTGAAGTTAAGGGGCCTGTTGCCACTATTGTAATTTCGTTTTCAGGAATTTTTGTAACTTCTTCTCTGGTAACTTCTATGAGAGGATGTTGCGATATTTTTTCTGTTATATAAGTTGCAAAGTCTTTTCTGTTCACCGCAAGTGCACCGCCTGCTGGAACGGCTGTTTTTTTAGCTGCTTCAACTATGAGTGAATTGAGGATTTCCATCTCTTTTTTCAGGAGACCTCTTGCGGTTGTTTCGTCAATTCCGCCAAGTGTGTTGCTGCAGACGAGCTCTCCAAAAAGTTCTGTTTTGTGAGCAGGGGTCAGTTTTTTAGGTCTCATTTCGTAAAGAGTAACGGGAATGCCTTTTTGCGCTAAATACCACGCCGCTTCGCTTCCCGCCAATCCTGCACCGATTACATTTACTTTTTTCATTGGTTGTCCTTTGTTACTAAATTCTCTATTTTCTTTGCCTGTTCAGCAGCGGCGAGGGCGTCTATCATTTCGTCCATTTCTCCGTCTAAGAATTGTTCGAGGTTGTAGAGGGTAAGTTTAATTCTATGGTCTGTTACTCTGTTTTCTGGAAAGTTGTACGTTCTGATTTTTTCGCTTCTATCCCCGCTTCCTATCTGGGAACGGCGGGTTGAATCAAGATGCTCTTTTTGTTGTCTTTCGTAGAGTTCTTTTAACCTTGCCCTTAAAATTTTCATTGCTTTTATTCTATTTTGAATCTGAGACCTTTCGTTTGAGCAGGTTACCACTATACCGGTTGGGATGTGTGTTATCCTGACGGCGGAATCTGTCGTGTTTACATGTTGACCACCTGCTCCTGAGGATCTGTAGGTGTCTATTTTAAGATCTTTTTCGTCAATTTTTATCTCGACGTCTTCTGCTTCTGGAAGAATTGCAACGGTGGCAGCTGACGTGTGAATTCTGCCGCCTGATTCTGTTACAGGGACTCTTTGAACTCTGTGAACGCCGCTTTCGTACTTTAACCTGCTATAGGCGCCTTTTCCGGATATCAGGGCAGATATTTCCTTGTAGCCGCCAAGTCCCGTTTCATTTGCAGACAGAATTTCTATTTTCCAGCCCTTTCTTTCAGCATATCTTGAATACATTCTAAATAGATCTGCTGCAAAGAGAGCAGCTTCTTCACCGCCTGTTCCGGCTCTTATTTCAAGGATTACACTTTTCTCATCGTTTGGATCTTTTGGAATTAAGAGCATTTTCAGTTGGCTTTCAAGTTCTTTTGCTTCCCTTTCAAGCTCTTTTTTTTCTTCTTTTGCAAGTTCTATGAACTCTTCGTCCTCACCGGAGTTCATCACCTCTATGGCTTCTTGAATGCCAGCGGCTACCTTTTTGTATTTTTGATATGTTTCATATATTGGTTGCAATTCTTTATGTTCGCGGGCAAGCTTCTTATACTTCCCGCTGTCTGATATTACATCTGGATTACTTAAAAGGCTTTCTATCTCTTTAAATCTTCTGCTTATCTCTTCAAGTCTTTCTATTATGACTTTTTCCATTAAACGCCCTCCGCCTATCTTTTCTTCATTTTTCTCTCATATTCTCTTTTAAGCTTTTTGTAGCGTTGAAGGGCGAGTCTTTTTTGTAGTGGTGAAAGTCTATCTATGAAGACTATACCGTTAAGGTGATCTATTTCGTGTTGAAGGGCTCTTGCTACAAGGTCTTCGCCTTCTATTTCGAAATCTTCTCCGTCAATATTCTGTGCTTTTACTTTTACGTAGGCAGCTCTTTTTACCTTCTTATAAAGACCTGGAAGTGACAGGCACCCTTCCTGATTTACCTGTTCACCTTCCATGGTGATAATTTCGGGATTGATTAGAACAATTTTGTTTTTCCCTTCTCTCTCTTTGCCAGCTTCAATGTCTATGACGACTATCCGTTTAAGAATGCCGACCTGATTGCCAGCAAGTCCAAGGCCACCTCTTTTGTACATTGTTTCAAACATTTCGTTGACAATGTTCCTTAATTTCTCATCAAATTCATTAACTTTTTCTGCCTTTTTTTTGAGTACTTCATCGGGATATATTCTTATTTCCATCTTCGTCTCCTGCTAAGTTGTTTATCAAAAATTGGAAAGATTCCATCTGATCTTTTTCGGTTTTGGCTTCTAAGGTAAGAATTACCGGGTTTTCTCTGTTCTCCTTTAAAAAGTTGAATAAAGGTTGAAAGTTAAAAGTTCCGTTACCGGCAGCTATGTGGAGGTCGTTTATACCGTCGTTATCGTGAATATGAAACTCGAAAATTTTGTCTGCAAAGAGGTTAAGCCAATCTTCGAGTGGTAGTTTTGAAAAAATGTTTAGATGTCCAACGTCAATACATATTCCCATGTTCTTTCTGTTCACCTTTTCTAAAAGTTCATTTAGGTAGTCTGGAACGTCGTCGAAAACATTTTCAACTGCTATTTTTGTTTCCGGGAATAGATCACACACTTCTTTAAATGTTTCTACACAATTTTTTATCCATCTGTCGTAGACAGGAAGAATTTTTCGGGGATGGAACCCGGAGTGAAAAACAATTACTTCAGGTCTTAATATCTCTGCTGCGGGTTTCAGCTCTTTAAACCGTTTTAGTGTTGCCTCCCGTATGTATTTGTCTATGGCGCCCGGGTTTAGATCCATAAACGGAGCGTGAAATGTTACCGGTTTATCGGCCAGTTTTTCGGCTAATTTTGAGAAAAACTTTAATGGTACTTTTTCAAGAACATCGGCCGTAAGTTGCAGTTCAATTCCGAGGTTTCTATTCAGGGTTCTCTCTATTCTCTCAGGGTTTTCTATGATGTCTCTTCCCGGTATATGACCTGTAATTTTCATTTATCACCCTCTCGGCACTAACGTAAAGAGAAATTTATGCAGTTATTGGGTTTAGAGCAAGAAAGGGTTGCTTTGACCGGGGAAATCTCTCTCTTACTTTCTTTTTCTATCTATTTGTATATGCTAAAATCTCTGTAATTATTATCTTTTTGAGGAGGAAGGGATGCGGAAACTGTTGCTGTTTTTATCCTGTTTTTTTGCCGTTTCTTCTGCTGCGTATGGCGGTAATGTTGATACCTTTGGTATAGGTTCTGCAGAAACGGCACTTGGCGGTGCTTACTCTGCTACGGCAGACGATCCTTATGCTGTTTACTACAACCCTGCCGGTTTAATGCAACTTGATAGTCAGGTCGTTTCTGCCGGTTTTGAAATTCTTGATCCAACTTTAAGGATTCACGATTTTACCGCAGTTGATGGGACTGGGAGCGTTGTTCTTCCTTCCGATGCTTCATTCACTGACGTTTCAGATACGCTTTTCGTTCCTTTTGCTGGTTACGGAACGAAAATAAATGACAACTTTGCTTTTGGTATTGCTGCTTATATTCCTTATGGTCTCCATATTAAATGGGATTCTGACCCTGCAGTCAATCCGGCCGCTTACAACTGTTTCGAGTCCTATTATATAAGGGGTGTTGTTACACCTACAGTTGCGTTCAGATTGACTGATGATTTAACGTTTGGTTTTGGTGTTTCTCTTGGTCGTTCCGATGCTGGTACTCAAAGGAGAATTTACGCTCCAACGCTACCATCCTTAAACAACAAGGTTATTAAGTCAGAGTTTTCAGATGATTTCAATGTTTCTTACAACTTCGGTTTCATGTATAAACCTTCCAGGAGACTTACTCTCGGTTTGACTTACCGTTCACGAGCGAAAACCGACTTTACCGGCACTGTAGAAGTAGAGGGAACTTCTTACTTCACAAATGCTACGACAAAGATTGATCATCCTGAACAGATACAGGGTGGTATAAGGTATACGCCAGATGATAGAGTTTCTATTGAGTTTGATGTTGTCTGGACACGGTGGAGCACGATAGATAAGTATATTGTTGATTTTGAAACACCGATACTTGGTAAAACTCAGGAAGTTTTCGTGAGGGACTGGCAGGATACGAGACAGGTTAGGATTGGTGTTTCCTATATTGTTAATGACGTTGTTACGTTGAGGGGAGGATACTTTTATGATCCTTCTCCCATTCCGGATCACACGTTTGACATGGCCTGGCCTGATGCTGATAAGAAAACCTACTCTGTAGGTGCCGGATTTAACTTTGGTAGAGTGAAGATTGATACGGTTCTTCAGTACAGTGTTGCCGAGAGTAAGAGAGAAATAGGCGGGGAAAGTGTTGAGTTAAATGAAACTTACGATGACGGGAGTGTATCCCTTTCTGCAGACGGCCATCTGTGGGGGTACGGTGTTACCGTTAGTTACACATTTTAAGAGGAGGTAAGTGATGAGAAAATGGATTGCTCTCTTAACTATAATGGTTGCAGTTAGTTCGTGCGGAACCAAACTTGCGGAAACAGAAAATGCGTCTTCTGTTCCTGGAACAGAAATACCTATCGATAGAAATGGTCTTGTTTTCGATCCTTCTGCCGAAAAAATACCATTTCCCAACGATATTATGTGGTCTCAGTACGGTGGTAATGTGACTCTACCGGTGGATGAAGCCTCTGATAATGCCACCAAGCTTCTCTACAGGGCAATTAATGCTCTTCACATAAAAGGTTTTAGTCCTAACATGTTTATTGGTGTTCCTCTTATGAACGATAAATCGTTAACTGATGTTTCCGGGCACTTTAAGCTTATAGATCTTACAGATTTTCAAGTTTGTGCTGCATCAAATGGTACATCTGCGGCATGTCTTGGTATGGATGAGACAGTCAAACTTACATTCAGGCAGGATGGAGACTTTTTGAAATTTTATCCTGTAAGGCCTCTTGACGCAGGTCATCAGTACCTTTTTGTTTTAGAGAATGGAATAAAGGATAATTCCGGGAATGAGATTTTAGAGTCAGTCATGTATAAAGAGCTTGAAACAAACGATACTCTTTTAGACCCTCAGCTTGAAGCCTTGAGAGAAGAGTATAAACCTCTTTACGATTCAGTGCTTCCTCAGTTTGGACTTTACAGAGATAACGTTCTTGAAATATTCACATTTACAACAGCGAACAAGACATTGTCAATAAATGACTTTGGCGTTATAAATGAGGCTTTGACAAACAGCACGGTTGCGGATAACCTGGAAAGTTTAATAGGAGGATTGAACTATACTGATGTTCCTCTGGAATATAGAGGAATAGAAACTTTCATTCTATCAGGTCCTGTGGCACCGCTTCTTGGATTTGTTAATGGGACGAACAATACAGTTATGAGTGTTAATATAGCAGAGCAAACGTTGATGGCAGTTCCATATTCTATTTTCAATGGGGCAAATTTCTCTACCTATAATGATACGGTTTATGTTTTCCTCCACGGTTTAGGGGCAAATAGAACGGTGGCGCAGCTTTTAACAGGCGATATCCCTTACGCTGTTGTTTCGATAGACCTTCCATATCACGGCGACAGGGTGCTTCCAGACGATAATCCTTACACAACCTGCTATGAGAATGTTTCTGGAAGCTGTTTCCTTACCGAAAATCCGGGTAGTGACAGGATAAACTTTTATCAGTCGATTTTTGATGCGCGAGTTGTATTAAGAGCTCTTGCTTCTGGAAGATTTGATATTGACGGTGATGGAACCCCGGATGTTCCTAAGAATATCGACCTTGTCGGTATGTCTCTCGGTAGTATCGTTGGTGGTTCTCTCCTTGGCATAGATAGCGCTACCAATAATACGATTTCAAAAGCTGTTCTAAACGTTGGTGCGGCAAATCTTGTTTCTGTTCTTGATACTGCGACTAACAGTATGATAACGAATCTCCTTGGGACTCTTGGAGTTGAGAAAAACTCTATCGATTACTTTGTGACTCTTGGCATTTTCCAAACGCTTCTTGATCCTGCAGACCCATCATATCTTGCCGGCAATGTTGCAAACAAGACGATAATTCAGTCTGCCTATGGTGATTCTATACTTCCATACGTATCCAACTTATCTTTTGCCAAATCCATAGGATTCAGTAACTATACAGAGGTGGATTTCTCAAATGTAACAGTTGCCCCAGGATGGTACATGTTTGGTAATAGTTCCGCTTATGTAAATCACGGTTTCCTGTTAAGCACAAATACGACTTATTACCCGGAAGTTTCCGATTATCTTGCTGATGAATCTGTTCTTCAGGATGCTCAGAAAGCTGCAAGGGAACAGATAAAAGATTTCTTTCAGTAATTGAAAGGGGAGCTTTAAGCTCCCCTCTATATTATATTTCAAATTTCCTGAACTGCACCTTTTGAAGCCGAAGATACAAGTTTTGCATACTTCCTGAGAAGTTTTGATTTAACCTCTTTCTGGAGAGGTTTAAAGGTTTCAAGTCTTTTCTTGATTTCTTCTTCCGGGACTAAAAGTTCAAGTTTTCTCTCTGGAATGTTAAGGTATATTTCGTCCCCGTCCTCGATGATTCCTATGATGCCACCTTCGGCAGCTTCAGGTGAAATGTGTCCAACGCAAGGACCGTGTGTTCCGCCGGAAAATCTTCCATCTGTTATGAGGGCTACGGATTCACCAAGTCCCATGCCCATGACGGCAGCAGTAACTGCTAACATTTCTCTCATGCCGGGACCGCCTTTTGGTCCTTCATATCTGATGACTATAACGTGGCCAGGCTTAATTTCGCCGTTCATCACGGCTTTCATAGCATCTTCTTCGCAGTTAAATACCTTTGCGGTACCTTTGAATACCTTCATCTTATCGCTAACGGCACCCTGTTTAATAACGGCGCCTTCCGGGGCAATATTCCCGTAGAGAATTGCAAGTCCTCCCTCTTTTTTATAAGGATTGTCCATTGGTCTTATGACGTCTTCGTCAAATATTCTTCCATTTGCTGCTACTTCCTTAATGGATTTTCCTGAGACGGTTGGGTTGTCTTCTATTAATGTTTGCAGTCTGTTCAGTACGCCAGGTATCCCACCGGCATAGTGGAGGTCTTCCATAAGGTATTTCCCGCCAGGTCTCATGCTGCATATTTTTGGAGTTTCTCGGCCTAAGTCGTCAAAGAGTTTAATGTCAAAAGGAACACCGGCTTCATAAGCTATTGCCGGAAGGTGCAGAACAGTATTTGTAGAACCGCCAAGGGCAAGGTCAACTCTTATCGCGTTTCTAAAGGCTTCTGGAGTCATGATATCTCTTGCCTTTATACCTTTCCTTACGAGCTCTACAATTCTTTCTCCAGATGCTTCAGCTATTCGTTTTTTCTCTGCTAATGGTGCCGGAGATGTTCCGCAGTAAGGGAGAGACATTCCTAAAGCTTCTGATAAGCAAGCCATCGTATTTGCAGTGAACATTCCCTGACATGCACCGGAGGATGGGCATGCTGTTTGTTCGTATTCAAGGAGTTCTTCCAATGAGAGTTCACCAGCTCTGTACTTTCCGATGGCTTCAAATGTGTGGGTAACGAGATCAAGTCTCTCTTTCCCGCGCCTTCCTGCAAGCATTGGCCCTGCAGTTACGATTATTGCAGGAATGTTTACCCTTGCCGCTCCCATGAGCATTCCAGGGGTTATTTTGTCACATGCCGTTAGAAGAACGATACCGTCAAGTTGATGTGCGTTGACGACGTCTTCAACAGAATCAGCGATGATCTCTCTTAGAGGGAGAGAGAATCTCATTCCTTCATGTCCCATTGCTATACCGTCGCATATAGCAGGAACTCTAACAATAAATGGAGTGCCGCCGGCAGCAGCAACTCCTCTTTCTATAAACCTTTCAAGTGCGTACATATCTGCATGACCAGGAACAAGGTCTGTGTAGCTTGAAATTATTCCAATTAATGGTTTATCGATGTCTTCTCTTCTAATTCCTGTTGCCATCATGAGTGCACGGGCAGGTAGCTTTTCAAATTCTCTCAGAACGTCACTTCTCATTGTTTGCAGCCTCCTGAGCCTTTTTGATAAGCATAACCATTTCGTCTCTGAGTTTTAATCTTTCCTTTTTCATCCTGTCAAGTTCTGCTTCCTCTTTAGGTGTCAGGAAGGCTTTTTTTTCCATTTTATCTATAATGTCGTCAAGTTCCTGATGTTTTTTTTCAAGGGTTGCAAAGTGGTGGAACTTCTCCCTTGCCAGTTTCTTTAAGTTTTCGTCCCTGTACATCTTGTACCTCCGTTGGGTTTATTTTAAGCATGAGAACGAGGGCGTTATCCCCGTTCCTATAGTATTTTTTCCTTTCGGCGACCTTTTTAAATCCGAACTTTTTATAAAGGTTTATTGCAGGAAAATTTTTCTCAGATACTTCAAGAAAGATTGTAAAGGGTTTTCCGATTCTCTTTAGTTCTTCTATAATAGAGGTCATAAGTGCTGTTCCGATGCTCCTTCTCCTGTAATTTTCGCTGACAATAATAGCGTGAATTTCAACTTCATCTTCTACTATCCAGTATAAAACAAAACCGACGATTTTTCCATCTATCAGGGCGACTTTTCCCCTATATATGTTAGAAAAGAACTCTTTTGAGGATACGGGAAGGATAAGGTTAAGTCCTTTTTTCAGGTTCTCTATTTTCTTGAGGTCACTTATTTTCCAGTCTCTTATTTGAAGGTTTCGCATCTGGCTGCCTTATGTAGATAGGTTCAAGGGATTCTCTGTATCCGATTTTTAAAGCAAAAAGGGCTGCATTTAGAGCAAGGGATGTGTTTGCCCTTCTTTCTAATAGCCTGCTTGAAGATTGTATAAAGTTTCCTATTTCTGAATGGTCATTATAATTTCCGGTTATTATCATATTTCCCGGAATCCTTGAAATTTCGTTTATGACCTCTTTTGCAGAAAGATCTTTAGGAGGAATGATTACTTCATCTCTCTTTCGACAGTAAATGTAGTATTTGTTTTTTCGTCCTTCTACTATAACGAAAACTGGTAGATTCTCGCTCAAAAAGCTGAAGGAAAGGGCTTCCAATGTAGAAACGGTGCCTATTTTCTCTTTACCCACTACAGCTTTAAAAGCTTTTGCAAGGGATAGGCATATCCTGATTCCCGTAAATGATCCTGGACCAGATGTAAATATTATAAGATCAATAGGGTTAAATTTCCCTTTTCCAGTGCCCAGTATGGAGCTGAGTGCTTCAAATACTTTTGAGGAGTGCTCTCTGGGATAATTCCAGCTTTTGGAAAATAAGACTTTTTCATTATTGGTAAGTGCAACGCTTCCAAGAGGAAGACATGTATCAATACCAAGGATTGTCATTTAATTTACCACCCTGCAGTTAATATTAGCTACCTACATTATAGCAACTTTTGTAGAGATTTCGTTATGCAGGAAAAATAATTTCTTCTCCTATTCTACTTATCAAGTAACTTGATACGAACAAGAATTCGGGATTTAATTTAAGTTTTCTTTTTTCAAGTATAAGTATTCTACTGTTTAACAGATTTTGCAAGAAAGGGCTTTTTTCTATTGAGTTTCTGACTACCTTTTCTTCTTCAACTTTAAGATTGACTCCGTTTGTTTTCCTTAATCCCATAGCAAGTTTTATTTTAAAGACTTCTTCTCTGCTCAAATTAACCTCTTCTTTATAGATAACTTTTCCAGACGAGATGGCGTTTTTATAGGCAAAGTAGTTATCTACGTTTTTTTGGTATTTATTAGCAAGTAAAGAGGCCGCAGAGGGACCTATACCGAGATAGTTTTTCATATCCCAGTAAGCAAGGTTGTGTTTACACTCAAATTGGAGTTTTGAGAAATTCGATATTTCGTATTGGTAAAAGCCGCCAGTTGATAGTTTCTCCACTATCAGTGAGTAGTATTTGCTGAAGGTTTCTTCTGAAGGAAGAGCGTATTTCTTTTCTTTAAACAGTCTATGGAACGGGGTTTTCTCGTAAATGGTTAAAGCGTAAGTTGACACGTGTTTTAATGGAAATTTCATGAGGGTTTTAAGGTCTTTCTCCATACTTTTTTCGTCCTGTCCCGGAATCCCGAAAATCAGGTCTATGGAAACATTATCAAAAATAGATATTGCTGTTTCTATACTTTTAATTCCTTTTGTTCCCGTGTGTCTTCTTTTTAGGATTTTTAAAAGTGAGTCGTCAAAAGTTTGTATTCCAAGACTTATTCTGTTTACACCAGCAGATTTTAAACCTTTAAGGTATTCATGGTTTACATCGTCAGGATTGACTTCTACAGTTATCTCTTCTGCTTCCGGGAATAAGGAGATTATATGCTCAAAAAATGAAGGTGGCATTAGGGAGGGAGTACCTCCCCCAAAATATATGGTTTTAGGCTTTACCCTTAGTTTTTTCAATTTAAGTTCTTCTTTTAGTAGATTTAGATAACATTCAGGTTCTACTTTACCTGTTGTAGAGTAGAAATCACAGTAGGGACATTTTGTCCGGCAAAATGGTACATGTACGTAGAGGTGACCCACTTCCATCTTATTTGAAACTGTAAGAAATGGTTATTACTGGTAGTGGGACAAAGTTGGCACCAAAGAGCTTGCTGAAGAAGTATAATCCACCACCTACAGAAAAGACACCACTTTCGCCTGTAGGGTCGTTCCCGTCTGGAAGGTCGTACTCTGCACCGCCGCCGAAGTATGGATAAATTACCATGGTTGTTCCCCCTTCAAGGTATGGATGGACCGCCTGCAGTTCATCTTTTACGGTGAAATAGTATCTGAAGGCGAATCCTAATCCGGCACTTATTCCGAAAAGGTACTTTGGAGTACCGTTGTCGTTTCTCTCAATTCTTCCTGCAATGATGGTATCAAGTCCTACGCGCCACTGATTCCCCGGAAGATTGAAAGATGTCTTTGTTTTACCTGTTGCGTTTTCCTCGGCATGGCTTTTTTGCGGTATTCCGGTAACCAACAGCAGTATTGCGACAGTGAGGGCTGCTATCTTTTTCATGGTTCCTCCCTTATAGAATGTTCTGTAAAAGTTATAATTGCATTATAAGACACCTACTATAAATATGGAGGGTTTTTGAAAATGGACAATAGAGACGTTCTCTGGTTAAGGGAGGTGACTCTGGAGGATGTTCATCTTGTAGGGGGAAAGAATGCCTCTCTGGGGGAAATGCTTAATGCACTTTCTTCAAAAGGAATTAACGTACCTGACGGTTTTGTCGTGACAGCTCATGCTTACTTTAGATTTGTAGATTTTAACAACCTGAGGGATAAGATAATAGAAGTTATAAGCTCTATTGACATTAAAGATGTTGAGGATCTTCAAAGAAAAGCCGGTGTTATAAGGGCTCTTATAAGGGAAGGGAAATTTCCTGAAAATATGGAGAAAGAAATCCTTGAGTACTACCGTGCTCTTGGTGAGAAGTACAACATGGAAAACGTTGATGTTGCCGTTCGTTCTTCTGCTACGGCTGAGGATCTTCCGGATGCGTCGTTTGCCGGCCAGCAGGATACCTATCTAAATATAAGAGGGGAATCTGCCCTTCTTGATGCGGTAAAGCGTTGTTTCGCTTCACTTTTCACGGCGAGAGCCATATCTTACCGCGAAAGTTTTGGTTTTGATCACTTTAAAGTAGGTATTTCGGTGGGTGTTCAGAAAATGGTTCGTTCTGACCTTGGTGCTTCTGGGGTCTGTTTTTCTCTCGATACAGAAACGGGATTTAAGGATGTTGTTTTGATAACGGGTATTTACGGCCTTGGTGAGTTGATAGTTGGTGGTGAGGTTGTTCCAGATGAATTTTTGGTTTTTAAGCCAACTTTAAAGAAAGGTTACAGGGCAATAATAGAGAGAAAACTTGGGGATAAAGAGAAAAAACTTATCTACACAGACGACGGTGAGGGAACTGTAGTGGATATTGTTCCTGAGGAAGAAAGAAAAAGGTTTTGCCTTTCGGATGAAGAAGTTTTAAAGCTTGCTGATTGGGTTCTAAAGATAGAAGAACACTATTCAGAGCTTCACGGTAGATGGTGTCCCATGGATGTTGAGTGGGCAAAGGATGGGATAAGTGGGGAGCTTTTTATTGTTCAGGCTCGTCCAGAAACTGTTCAGTCAAGGAAAGACAGGAGTAAACTCACTGTTTATAAAATAGAACTTCCCCGGGAAGAGAGAGAGGAGAGGCGAATCCTTAAAGGAATTGCTGTCGGGAACAAAATAGCAAGTGGAAAAGTTAGAAAGCTTTCATCCCCTGAAGATGCTTCAAGTTTTAAAGAAGGTGAGATACTTGTTGCCGAGATAACAGATCCTGACTGGGAACCTATTATGAAGAAAGCAGCCGCTATTGTTACTGAAAGAGGCGGAAGAACCTGTCATGCTGCCATTGTTGCGAGAGAACTTGGTGTTCCTGCAGTTGTTGGAGCTAAAGGCGCACTTGATCTTCTATCAGATGGTCAGACAGTTACTGTCTCCTGTGCAGAGGGGAGCGACGGATATGTCTATGATGGTGAGATACCGTATTCCGTTGAAGAGGTTGATATTTCTGAAATTCCCGAGGTTAAAACACCAATCATGTTTAACGTTGCAACACCAGAAAAGGCTTTTGAACTTTCCTTTTTGCCGAATGATGGTGTAGGCCTTGCAAGAGAGGAATTTATAATAAATAATTACATCGGTATCCACCCTCTTGCTCTTTTGCACTTTGACTTTATTGCAGAAAGGGATCCGGAAGTTGCTAAAGTTATAAATGAGAGAACGTTTGGATACGATAATTTAGTTGATTTTTACGTTGATAAACTTTCCTACGGAATTGCCAGGATAGCGGCTGCTTTCTATCCAAAACCTGTTATAGTCAGATTTTCCGATTTCAAATCAAACGAGTATGCAAATCTTTTAGGCGGTTCTTACTTTGAACCTAAGGAAGAAAACCCGATGCTTGGATGGCGGGGTGCATCAAGGTACTATTCAGAAAAGTTTAGAAAGGCTTTTGGTCTTGAGTGTATTGCTATAAAAAGGGTTAGAGAAGAGATGGGTCTTGATAATGTGATTGTTATGATTCCATTTTGTCGTACGCCCGAAGAGGGCAGAAAAGTTCTTGAGGTAATGAAAGAATATGGACTTGAGAGGGGAAAAAACGGTTTAAAGGTTTACGTGATGTGCGAGATTCCTTCTAACGTTATTCTTGCTGAGAGATTCTCAGAGATTTTTGACGGTTTCTCGATAGGTTCAAACGATCTTACGCAGCTAACACTTGGACTTGATAGAGATTCAGAGCTTGTTGCTTCTATATACGATGAGAGGAACGAGGCTGTTAAGTTTATGGTTGCTTCCGTTATAGAAAAGGCTAAAAAGTTAGGTCGCAAGGTTGGAATATGCGGGCAGGCCCCTTCTGACTATCCGGAATTTGCAGAATTTTTAGTAGAAAAAGGTATAGACACCATATCTATCAATCCAGATGCCCTTTTAAAGACAAGAAAGGCGGTTGCTGAAATAGAGAGAAAATTGGGACTATAGTAGCTTAACGGCGGGAAACGTTTCCCGCCGTTCCATCCAAATATTTTGACACTTTCCACTTATTGGTGTATCTTTAAATCGCCATGAAAAAGTTCAGAATTAATACGATTATAGTTGGATTTATCTTTTTGACCGTTTTTACCTGCGGAGAAGCGCCGGTAGAGGTTTTTTCGCCAGTTGGCTCTTCTGTAGAAACGGTTGCTGTTGTTAGCATTAAAAAAGAAATTGAACTTAGATTAGAAAAGATATCTTTCTTTTCCGCCTCAAAACGTTCCAAGCATGAAACAGATTCCATTTATACCTTTTCTGAAAATTCGCCGTTATTTTTCTGTTCTTTCACGAAAAGAGCTCTCCCGCCTCGTGCGTCACCTCTTATTTAAATTCATATGCTATTTTCATCTTTTCAATCACCTGCGATAAATTTAGAAAAAATCAGGAGGTCTTAAATGATAGATATTGTTCTTACGAAGCTTTTTGGCAGTAAAAACGAAAGAGCAGTTAAAAAAATGAAGCCGATTGTCGAGAAAATAAATGCGCTGGAACCTGAGTTTGAGAAGAAGAGTAAAGAAGAGCTTCAAGCCCTCACGGCTAAATGGAAGGAAGAACTTTCCAAGATAAAGGATGTAAAAGAACAGTTTAAATACATGGACAGGATTCTGCCTGAGGCTTTTGCAGCCGTTCGTGAAGCTGCAAAGAGAACTCTTGGAATGAGGCACTACGATGTACAGCTTATAGGTGGTATGGTTCTTCATCAGGGGAAAGTTGCTGAGATGAAGACCGGTGAAGGTAAAACGTTGGTGGCAACGCTTCCCGTTTATCTTAACGCACTTGCAGGAAAGGGTGTTCACGTTGTTACCGTTAACGATTACCTCGCCAAGAGGGATGCAGAGTGGATGGGTCCTGTCTATAACTACCTTGGCATAACTGTTGGTTATCTTCAGAACAGCATGGAAAAGCCGGAAAGAAAAGAGATGTATTTAAGGGATGTAACATACGGAACCAACAGTGAATTTGGATTTGATTACCTCCGTGACAACATGGCGTTTTCAAAGGATGAAAGGGTTCAGAGAGAGCTTTTCTACGCGATAGTTGACGAAGCCGATTCTATTTTGATTGACGAAGCAAGAACGCCGCTAATTATCTCTGGTCCTTCAGAGGAAAATGTTGATATCTACTACATTGCCGATTCTATCGTTAGACAGCTTAAAAAAGAGAAGCACTTTACCGTTGATGAAAAGAACAAAACTGCTGTTTTAACAGATGAGGGGATAAGAGAAGTTGAAAAAATTGTTACGAAAATGACGGGTATAAAAGATTTTAATCTCTATGATCCTAAATTTGCTGACCTGCTCCACGGAATTATACAGTCTCTGAGGGCTCACCACCTTTTTAAAAAGGATGTTGATTACGTTGTAAAAGATGGCAAGGTAATTATCGTAGATGAATTCACAGGGAGGATAATGCCGGGAAGACGCTGGAGTGACGGTCTCCATCAGGCTGTAGAGGCAAAAGAGAAGGTTAAGATAGAGGCTGAAAACCAGACACTTGCAACGATAACGATTCAGAATTACTTCCGTCTCTACAAAAAGCTTGCTGGAATGACCGGTACAGCGGAAACGGAAGCGGCAGAACTGAAAGAGATTTACGGACTTGATGT
Source organism: Desulfurobacterium sp. TC5-1 (assembly GCF_000421485.1). NCBI lineage: Bacteria > Pseudomonadati > Aquificota > Aquificia > Desulfurobacteriales > Desulfurobacteriaceae > Desulfurobacterium > Desulfurobacterium sp. TC5-1. The sequence continues at coordinate 361,164 of NZ_ATXC01000001.1, forward strand.
TGTTGTTATTCCTACCAATAAACCGGTTATAAGAATAGACCATCCAGACGTTATCTATAAAACAATGAAGGCAAAGTACGATGCTGTTGTTAAGGAGATAGAGAAAAACTACAAAAGGGGAAGACCTGTTCTTGTTGGAACAAACTCTATTGAAGCTTCAGAATATCTATCCATGCTTTTAAAGAAAAAAGGAATTCCACACAACGTTCTTAACGCTAAATATCATGAGAGGGAAGCGGAGATTGTTGCCCAGGCTGGGAGGCTTGGTGCTGTTACGATAGCAACAAACATGGCTGGTCGTGGAACGGACATTCTTCTTGGTGGCAATCCTGAATATATGGCCAGGCAGGAACTTAAGAAGAGGGGAATAACGCCGGAAAAGGTAGGTGAAGAAAAGTACGAGGAACTTCTTAAAGAGGAAACGGAAAAGTTTAAGAAGATAACGGAAGAAGAAAAGAAAAAGGTTATAGAGCTTGGCGGCCTTTACATCATAGGAACTGAAAGAAACGAGGCCCGTCGTATAGACAATCAGTTGAGAGGTCGTGCAGGGAGACAGGGGGACCCCGGAGAATCAAGATTTTTCCTCTCTCTTGAAGATGATCTTTTGAGACTTTTCGGTTCTGACAGAATTAAGAAGTTAATGGAAATGATGAACGTTCCGGATGACGAGCCAATAACACACAAGATGGTTTCAAAAGCCCTTGAAAATGCACAGAAAAGGGTTGAGGACCAGAACTTCCAGATAAGAAAGAGACTTTTAGAGTACGATGAGGTTTACAACGTTCAGAGAAAGGTAATTTATGAGCAGAGGAATAAACTGCTTGATGGAGAAAACTTTAAAGAGGATATTCTCTACATGATTGAAGAGGTTGTTTGGAAGCTTATAGACCTTTATGCTCCGGAAAATATTATTCCTGATGAATGGGATTTCGAAGGATTGAAGAGGGCATTAGAACTTCGTTTCGGTCTTGAGTTTGATATCCCTTCGTCGTTTAAAGAACTTATGGAGATGAAAGTTGAAGGTGCGGTTGATGAGAGAGATAAACTATTCCATCTCATTTACGATAGACTTGTAAAGGAGTATGAAGAAAAGGAAAAACTCATAGGAAGCCAGCAGTTGAGAGAGATAGAGCGTCTCATTATGCTTCAGACACTTGATCACTACTGGAGACAGCACTTGAGAGCGTTAGACCACATAAAAGAGAGTATTGGCTGGAGGGGTTACGCTCAGAAAGATCCAATTGTTGAGTTTAAGAAGGAGGCGTTTATACTGTTTGAGGAACTTATTTCCAGAATAGAAGATGCAACGGTTGACGGTATATTTAACTATTTTAAATATGTTGAAAGCCAGATAGAAGAAAGTGGAAATAAGGCCTGAGGCTTAAAAGGTTTCAGGCCTTTACAAATCTGTTAATTTATGTTATGGTAATGTGGGTTAAGGGAGGGAAAATGGTGAGGAAGTTGTTAATTGCTGTAGCTTTATGCGTTCTGCCGGTAACTGCAAGGGCAGATTTATATGTTGTTAGAAGAGGCGATTCCCTCTACAAAATAGCCCGCAAATACCATACAACTGTTGAGACAATAAGACGCCTGAATGGTATAAGAGGAAAACTTTTAAGGCCCGGCCAGCGTTTAATTGTTCCCGGTAGAAGCCGGTTTGCAAAGCCGAAAAAGAGCGTTGCCACGATAAATCTACTTGAAACGGAGGCGAGAGAACTTTCGGAAGCCTCTGAAAGGGAACTGGCAGTAAAAACACTTTCAGAGCTTAATCCTCAGGATATTTATTCCATTACAGACACTGTAGAGACAGAATCGGAGCTCCTTTCTGACGCTATATCAACGCCCCTTGATGTTCCATACGATAACTGGAGCCTTTCAATTTTGAATTTGCCTCAGTATAAAAGTTCTCTTTTAAAGATACTTGCAACTATATTTAAGCGTTACAAGAACACTCCTTACGTTTTTGGCTACAACAACCCGTCTCGCGGGCTTGACTGTTCTTCCTTTACGATGAGAGTCTATAGGAAGTTAGGTATATCTCTACCCAGGACGGCAAGAGGGCAGTTTAATGTTGGCGTTCCCGTTGATAGAGAGCATTTGAAAGTTGGTGATCTTGTCTTTTTCAGAACGTATGCAAGATTTCCTTCTCACGTTGGCATCTACATCGGAGATGGCAAGTTTGTCCATTTTTCTTCTTCAAACCACGGGCTTGCAATATCTTCTCTTGATAGCAGATATTTTAGAAAGAGGTTTATCGGTGCTAAAAGAGTTTTAAGCGAGAAAAAGGTTAGAGAAGTTGTAGCTAAGCTAAAAGAAGGTTTACAATAAGTTGCAGTATAAAAATAATAAAAAACTGCACAAAGAAGGAGGTAAGCGATGAACACAAGACAGCTCTTAAAAGTGGCGGTGCTCACTACTGCTGCAGCGGTATCTTTTTTAACGCCTGTAAAGGCTCAGGTTAACGTAACACCTGAAGATTATAAAGTTGCTCTTTCTCTCCAAAAAGTTATCGAGTCTGTTGCGGAGAAGGTTAGACCGGCAGTTGTTGACATTACTTCTGTTTCAACCGTTAAATTTCAGCATCCCACCATTCCGCCTGAATTCAGGGATTTCTTCAGAGAGTTTGGTTTTCCGATGCCTCAGTTTCCTGATATGCCAAGAGAGTTTGAGAGAAAATCTCTTGGTTCAGGGTTTATCGTTAAAGTAAAAAACGGCTGGGCTTATATTCTTACAAACAACCATGTAATAGATAAAGCCAAAAAGATTCGTGTAAAACTCTACAATGGAGATGTTTATACGGCAAAGGTTGTAGGGGCTGATCCTAAAACAGATGTTGCGCTGATAAAAATTAAGGTTGGTAATAAAAAGGTTCCTGTGGCAAAGCTTGGTGATTCTGACAAGATAAAAATAGGTGAGCTTGTTATTGCTATTGGTAATCCTTACAGGTTGGACGGTTCTGTGACTCACGGTATTATTTCTGCAAAGGGAAGGCACGGTCTTGGGTTGAATCCAATAGAAAACTTCATTCAAACAGACGCTGCCATCAATCCGGGTAACAGTGGCGGCCCTCTCTGTGATATTTACGGAAATGTTATAGGTATCAACACTGCAATTGTAAGGAATGCTCAGGGTCTTGGTTTTGCTGTGCCCATAAACATAGCAAAAAAAGTTATGCACGATTTGCTTAAGTACGGTAAGGTTATAAGAGGGTGGCTTGGAGTTTACATTGAGGATGTTTCGCCTGAAGTTGCGGCTAAATTTGGTATCAAGTCAGGGGTTATTGTTACAAAAGTTATAAAGGATAGTCCGGCGTACAGGGCAGGGTTAAAGAGTGGAGACATAATTGTTACTTATAACGGTGAACAGGTTAAAGGTGTTTCCGACCTTCAACTTAAGGTGGTTAACACAAAACCCGGTGATAGAGTTAGACTTGGCATAATAAGGAATGGTAGAAGAGAGACAATTACCGTCAAAATTGGACAGATGCCACAACACGAGATGGTAGCTGATGCTCTTTCAACACTTGGATTGTCAGTTCAAAAGCTAACGCCAGAGTTAAAACAGAAACTTGGTATTCCGGACAACATTTCTGGTCTTGTGATTACGGACATTAAGCCCGGTTCACCTGCTGATGACGCTGGACTTAAAGAGGGTGACGTTATAGTCAGTGCGGGAACGGAACCTCAAAACCTTAAACCCGTGAAGAGTGTTGAGGCTTTTGCCAAACTTGTTGAAAAGGCGAAGGACAATGGTATTCTGCTTAAAGTTTACAGAAATGGATTTTCATTCTTTGTTGTTTTGAAGGCGGAAGAGTAATCTGCGGGGCTTAGCCCCGTTATTGAACAAGTAATTTTTAATATGTTAAAATAGTTTATGGGGGCTTGGAATTTCTAATTCCTTCGTATAAAATTTCCCCTCTAACCTTAAAAAGGTTTTCTGAAGGAGTGTGATTATGGGAAAAAAAGAGTTTGTTTTCGGTGATGATGAATTTTTACTTGAAAATATAGACGAAAATGCAAACCCTTTTGATGATACATCTATTTTGAATGCTGAAATAGACCCTTCTCTTATTGAATCATTCGTTCCTGATAAGGATTCACTTGACGCCTTTCTTAAGGCTATTTCTAAAATTCCTCTTCTGTCAAGGGAAGAAGAGCTTGAGTATGCAAAAAGGGCGAAGGAAGGTGACCAGGAAGCCCTTAAAAAGCTGGTTGAATCAAACCTGAGGTTTGTTGTAAGTGTTGCGAAAAAATATCTTGGTTGCGGCTTGCCGCTTCACGATCTGATTGCTGAGGGGATTTTGGGACTTATAGAGGCAGCACGGCGCTTTGACCCGGATAAAGGGGTTAAGTTTATATCTTACGCTGTATGGTGGATAAGACAGTCAATCATGCAAGCCCTTGCCCAGCAGACGGGTGCTGTTAAGATTCCCGTTAAGCAGGCAGTTTTAGTGAACAAGATTACACGCTCTTACGGTGAGCTTCTCAAAAAGTTAGGGAGAGAGCCGACGACAGAGGAACTTGCAGATTACCTTGGAATGGAAGCGAAAGACATAGAGAGGCTTCTTACTGTTTGCCAGGTACCGCTTTCTCTTGATACACCTGTTGGCGATGAGGAAGACACAACTTTTAAAGACTTTCTCAAAGGTGAAGGAACTGCTGAAGTAGAGGAAAAAGTTGTTCAGGAAGAGCTTAAACACAGCATTGAAGAGATGCTTGAGCAGCTTACACCTCAGGAAAAAAGGATAATCATCATGCGTTTTGGCCTTGACGGCAACGATCCTAAAACTTTAAGAGAGATAGGTGAAAAACTCGGTATTTCAAGGGAAAGGGTAAGGCAACTTGAGACAAGAGCAAAGAAGAAGATGAAAGAGTACGCCCTTAAGAAGAAATTAAACGTTTTCCTTAACTGATATAAGGGACTGCTAAGGGAGCAGTCCCGTTGCTCTCTTCAACTTCTCTATCTCTTTGTCTGTTAAAAATCTATATTCACCTTCGGGGAGATTGCCAAGTTTTAAAGGTCCAAATGAAGTTCTGCGGAGTTTTATGACAGGGTGTCCCACCTTTTCAAACATTCTTTTTACCTGGTGGTATTTTCCTTCCTTTATTTCAATCTCAACTTCTGATGTCGTTTCCTCTTCAGTTATGACTTTAACTTTTGCCGGTTTTGTTACAAAGTCACCAAGGTTAATTCCCTTTTCAAGTTTTTCTATCTCTTTTTCTGAAAGTTTACCTTTAACAGTTGCAATGTAAACTTTTGGCACTTTCCACTTTGGATGGGTTAACCTGTGGGCAAGTTCGCCATCGTTTGTTATAAGGAGGAGTCCTGTAGTGTCTTTGTCCAGCCTTCCGACAGGAAAAAGGTTTTCAAATCGGGGAATGTCGCAGATAAGTTCCATAACGGTAAGTTCTCTATCTTTTGTTGAGGTTATGTACCCTTCAGGTTTGTTGAGCATTATGTAAAACTCATCTGTGTGGAAAACATCTTCGCCTTCAACGGTGACGGAATCTTTCTCCGGGTCTACCTTAAAGGAAGGGTCTTTAGCAGAAACACTGTTTACTTCGACGATTCCCTTTTTTATCATCTGTTTTACTTCTTTCCTCGTTCCGTAGCCGCTTTCTGATAGAAATCTATCAAGCCTTATTTTAGAAGCCATAGCCAAGCCTTCTAAGGTAGTCTGCTCTGTCTCGCCAGTCTTCTTTGACCTTTACCCAGAGTCTAAGGTATATCTTCTTTCCTAAAATTTGTTCAAGTTCCTGCCTGGCAAGTGTTCCTATTTTCTTTAACTTTTGTCCATTCTTGCCGATTACTATTGCTTTTTGAGAAGGTCTTTCAACGATAATATCTGCATCAATGACCAACATGTTTGGGTTTTTATCGCCCGGTTCTATGCTTATCACGTTTACCGTAACGGCGTGAGGAATTTCCTGCGATGTAAGAAGCATTATTTTTTCCCTTATTATTTCAGCAACATACTGTTCAAGGGGCATGTCTGTTACCATGTTTTCTTCATAGTATTTTGGACCTTCTGGAAGGTTTTCAATAATTAGCTCAAGAAGCCTGTCAAGGTTTGTGCCTCTTGCTGCTGATATTGGTACTATCTCATCAACAAATGGGTAATTTTCGTTTATCTCTTCAATGAGTGGAAGCAGCTCTTCCTTTGGTACGCCGTCAATTTTGTTTATTACAACAAAAACTTTTGTCTCTTTTCTCTTTGTTTCTCCAATTTTGTCAAGAATTTTTCTGTCAGCTTCTGTAAGACCTGTCCTTGCATCTATGAGGAAAAGTATTATGTCAGCATCCGGTATTACGCTGAAGGCCACCTCGTTCATGTATTTGTTAAGTTCAAATTTTTCCTTGTGAATTCCGGGTGTGTCAAGGAAGACAACCTGTGCGTTGTCTAAATGTTTTACACCTACAATTCTATGTCTTGTGGTTTGCGGTTTGTCTGTGACTATCGCCACTTTTGTTCCCAGGAAACTGTTTAAAAGTGTTGATTTTCCTACGTTTGGTCTTCCAAGTATTGCAACATAACCTGATTTAAAAGGTGTTTCGCTCAAAGTTCCCTCCGTTACTTGTTTAGAATTCTGTCCACGTCTAATTTAATCTGTTTTTTCAGCTCTTCAACAGATTTAAACTTTCTCTCTTCCCGTATAAAGTCTATAAAGTCCACTTTTACGGTGGATTTTTCTTTGACCTCTAAATCCTCACCTATTATGTGGACTTCTAAAGTGGGATTTACACCTTTGAAAGTGGGTCTTACGCCGTAGTTTGCTATGCCTTTGAAGGTTTTGCCGTCGTATTTCATGTTCACTTCGTAAACACCAAATGGTATTACAAGTATTTTTTCTGGTTCAATGTTCACAGTTGGGAATCCCAACGTTTTTCCTATTCCTTGTCCTTTTACAGAAATGCCTATAACGAAGAAATTGAAACCCAAGAGGTGATTTGCCTTCTTAATTTGTCCATTTTCCAGTAGCTCTTTTATCCATGAAGTGCTTATCTTTTTTCCATTTTCAATAACAGGTGGGATAGATACTACTTTTATCCCGTACTTTTTTCCCAGGGTTTCTGCCGTTTTTACATCACCACTTCTGTTTTTGCCAAACTTCCAGTCAACACCAACCACTAATAAGTTGCAGTTACAGTTTTCAAGGAAGATAAAAAACTCTTCTGGAGATAGTTCTTTTATCTTCTCAAAATTTATGTTGTGAAGCTGCACGTTGAACTTTCTTGCCAGATATTCTCTCTCTCTTTCTGTGAAGAGCGGATTTTTGTTTCCTGGTGGTGGCCATATTGATAGAATTTCAACGGTGTCAGCTAACTTTTTTGCTTCTCTGATTAATTTCTGATGGCCCCGGTGAAAACTTTCAAACTTTCCCACTATGCATGATTTCATTGGCTATCCTTTCTCCGGAACTTGTCCCTATTCTATCGGCACCTGCAAGTATAAATTTTAAGACATCGTCAAGTGTTCTTATTCCACCTGAAGCTTTAACTTTAGCCTTCTTCCTTGCTATCGTTTTTAGAAGTTTGACATCATCAACAGTTGCACCGTACTTTCCGTACCCTGTTGAAGTTTTTAAAAAATCCCAGCCTGTATCAACGGCAATTTGTCCTACCGTAATTTTTTCCTCTTCTGTAAGGTAGCAGCATTCCATTATCAGCTTTATTATGTGGTTTTCGCTGATTTCTCTTATTTGTGACAGTTCTTTTTCCAATTTTTGCCACCTTTTTTCTTTTACTAAAGAGATGTTCAGTACGACATCCAGTTCATTTGCTCCATCACTTATGGCTTTTTCTGTTTCAACAACTATGGAACGGAATGCGACTCCATGTAATGGGAATCCGATGACGGTGGCTATCTTTTCGGTAGGGAGAAGCGTTGCTGCAAACTTGACGTGTTTTGGCAAAATGCACAGTGTTGCAAAGTTAAACTTCCTTGTTAGTTCGGCACCTTTCACTACATCATCTTCCGTTGTGGTTGCTTTGAGGATTGAATGGTCTATCTTTGAAAGTATCTCTTCCATGGCAACTTCTCCTGATAAAGATTTAGCATTAGAAATATTATAACCTTATTGAGGGAGGAAATAATGAGATTAAATAGATTTCTATCGTATGCCGGTTTTGGTGCAAGGCGTAAAGTGGAAGAACTTGTAAAACAGCAGAGGGTTACTGTTAACGGCGAAGTCGTTGATTCTCCTGCAGTTGACGTTGATCCAAAAAAGGATGTTGTAAAGGTGGACGGTGAGAGGGTCAGGCTTCCTAAAAAGTTTGTTTACCTTCTGTTTAATAAACCGCAGGGTGTTTTAACTACAATGGAGAAGGTAGAGGGAGACAGGAGAACAACAGTAAGAGATTTCTTTAGAAAGTACCCTGTAAGGATTTTCCCGGTTGGAAGGCTTGACTACAACACAGAAGGTCTTCTCCTTATGACAAACGACGGTGAACTTGCAGACAGGTTGATGCATCCAAGATATCACGTTCCTAAGACTTACATTGCAAAGGTAAAGGGAAAGGTTACGCTGGCAGAAGTAGAAAGGATGAAAAAGGGTGCAAAGTTAGAAGACGGTTTTATTAAGCCTCTGTCTGTTAAGTACCTTAAACCAAGTAGAACCGGTAAAAACACGTACCTTGAAATTACTATAGATGTAGGGAGAAACAGAATTGTCAGGAGATTTTTCCAGAGATTCAAACATCCGGTCCTTAAATTGAAGAGGGTTAGCATAGGGCCTTTAAAGCTTGGAAATCTGCCAAGAGGATATTACAGAGAACTTTCAAGGGAAGAGGTTGAGAAATTAAAGGAAGCTGTAGGTTTAAAAGAGGGGGGGTGAGCCCCCTCACAAATTATTCAGGTTTTTTAGGGAGAACCTTTACAGGTTTTATGTATTCATCTGTGTATTTTTTCGTGTCGTAGACCTTAAGCTGGTCAAACAGGAATCTGAACTTTGCTTCTAATGCGTCTAAAATGTTTTCCTTAATGTCTGATGGTAGATCCCAGAACTGTTTCTTAAACGGTCCAAATCCTTTCTTTCTAAGCTTATAAATAAACTGTTCCTCCGTCCAGCCCTCTTTCCACTCGTTGCTGAAGTTTTCTTTTAAGTATGCATATATCTCTTTTTTCATCTCTTCAGGAAGGTGGTCGTAGATAATGTTCTGGAATCCTGTTGCAAGATGAATTTCAGAGGCTTTCACTTCAGGGAACTTATGGAAGAGTTCGTCTGGAAGTGTAGAAGCACCGTGTTGAACGGCACCTGACATGCTGTATTTATTTCTTGCGACTTCGCCAATAACCTCAAGAACAGAGAAGTCAAGTTTCACCTTTGCAATGCTTCCGTCAGGAAGAGGAATGCCACCATGCTCTGTTCCCGTTTGAACGCTTATCTTGCTTATGTAAGGGAGATCTTCGCCGTACTCTTTTAACGTTTGAAGATATCCTTCCATAAAGGCTTCAAACTCTTCTGGCGTGGAGTTTTTTCCACCTATATGACCGATTTCTCCACCGACGGATACAGTTATTCCTTCAGGTTCTACCTCTCTTATAAATGCTGTCATCTTTGCTGTATTGAGATAGTTGTGATACTGCTGTTCTATGAGTGTTGGTTTTGAATAGTCAACTAATGTTGATGGGTCGATATCTATGTTGTAAAAGCCCGCTTCAATTGCTTCTTTCGTGAGATCCTGAATAGCTTTAAGTTCTTTTTCAGGATCTTCAAAGTAGTTTTTCGCTTTAAACTGGAAGTGGTCACCCTGGATGAAAACAGGTCCTCTGTAACCTTCCTTAACAGCTGCTGCAAGTGCACAGGAAGCGTACTCTTCAGGTCTCTGATAGGTGTAACCTATCTCGGACTTTGCGATTTCAAGGATAAAGGCTGTCATGTCCCTTTCAACGGCAATTTTGAAAATTCTTCTCATTACGTCGTAGGACATGCCTCTGATGTTCATGGCGGGCACTGTAAACCACCTGTCTAACTTTTCCCTTCCCATGCCGTTTACGTAGAGGTCGTGTATAGACGCTGGAATTGCTCCAAATTCTACAGCTATAGCTCTGATAAGCCATCGGCTAAATCGCTTTGCATCGTCCTCGCCAAAAACAGCAGTGTAGATGAGATTGTCGATTAGCCCTTTTCTAACGGCCTCTTCGTTGATTATTTTTACACCGTTGTCGTTAACTTCAACGATACCATCAAGAGACTTTTTCACCTCTTCCAGATTTAAAGTTCTCATAACTTACCTCCTGAGTTTTAAATTATTGGAATTGCATAGTCTATTTTAATATAGATTGCTATAATTTTCCTCCGTTTATCAATCTATTTTCAAGGAGTTGTTGTATGTACGAGGTCAGTTTTAGAGGAAAATTGAAAGGTATTCTCAGGGTGCCGTCTGACAAGTCCATATCCCACAGGTCTATAATGCTTGCTTCTCTGAATCAGGGAAAGGTGATTGTGAAAAATTTTCTCCGTTCAGAGGACTGTCTCAATACGCTTAAAGCTTTTAAGTCCTTAGGGGTTGACATAGAAGATGACGGGAAGATTATAATGATACGTGGTAAGGGTAAGATTCTAAAAGAACCTTTTGATATTCTTGACATGGGTAATTCTGGAACATCTATAAGGCTCATATCCGGGATTCTTGCCGGTCAGCCGTTTTATTCCGTTCTCACAGGTGACAAGTATTTAAGAAAAAGACCTATGGACAGAATAGCCATTCCGTTGAGACAGATGGGAGCCACCGTTTTGGGTAGAGAGAACGGCAAGTATCCACCTCTCACAATTGTTGGCAGGAATCCACTTAACGGAATTGTATACAGAAGTCCAAAAGCCAGTGCTCAGGTTAAATCGTGTATCCTTTTAGCCGGTCTTTTTACAGATGAAGAGGTTTCTGTCACCGAACCTGCAAAAAGTCGTGACCATACGGAAAGAATGCTTAAGACTTTTGGTGTTGATGTTAAAGTTGATGGATTAACGGTTTCTCTCGGTAGAAATAGAGACCTTAAAGCAGATTTAGAAATAGATGTTCCGGCAGACATATCTTCCGCTGCCTTTTTCATGGTTGCTGCAGCTATCGTTCCTGGTTCAGAGGTTGTATTGAAAGATGTAATTCTCAATCCAACAAGGACAGGTATTCTCGATGTAATGGGAAGAATGGGTGTAAATTTTGAAATTCTTAACAAAAGAACTGTTTCTGGCGAAGAGGTTGGTGACATTAAAGTGCTTTATTCCCCGGATTTAAAAGCGGTTGTAATAGAGGGAGATATTATTCCCCGTTTAATAGATGAAATACCGATAATCGCAGTCCTTGCAACTCAGGCGGAAGGTGAAACAGTGATAAAAGAAGCGGCGGAGCTAAGGGTTAAAGAAAGCGATAGAATCAGGGCTGTTGTTTCAAACTTGAAGGTTTTAGGTGTTGATGTTGAAGAATTTGAAGATGGTATGAGAATAAGAGGAAAGGCAAAATTGAAAGGTGGGAAGATAAAAAGTTTTGGTGACCACAGAATAGCTATGTCTTTTATAGTTGCAGGTTTAATTTCTTCTTCACCGATTTATATTGATGATGTTCAATGTATATCAACGTCTTATCCCGAATTTTTAAAAGATTTTTTTAACATAATTGCACCTTGAGTCTTGACATATACCTAAGAGATTTCTTAACATTAGGTTAGTGCTTGTAGCAATAATGGACAAATTAAAAAATTCAAGAAACAGCTTTGGTAATTCTAACTCTGTTAGTGAAATTGTAGGGGATGGAGTAATGATAAATCTTGATAGTGTCATAGGTATTTTTACGGGGAGAAAGGTTCTTTTTACAGGAGTAGATATTGGCACTTCCAGTATCAAAGTTTGTAAACTAAGAGAAAGAAAGGGCCTTTACAACGTTGTTAATTACGGTAAGATGGATTATGAAGAGTCTTATATTGTTGGAACAGAGATAATTGATTTTGTTTCTCTTTCGGCAAAAATGAAAGAGAGTGTTCAGGCTGTGGTTCCTGATGCAAAAAATATAGCTGTTCATGTTCCTCTTTCTCTCTGTTTTTATACCGTGATAAGTGCTTCTCCATCTGAAAATCCGGACGAGATAGCCCTTGAACACATAAAAGGTATTATTTCCGAGGATGACCTTGATAAGGTTGTGGTTAAGTATCAGGTACTGCCTGTTTCCATTTCTGAAGACCACATAGATATAGCAATAGCCGCCGTTAAGAGAGACATTCTTGAGGAATATACTGCTCTTGCAGAAAATGCAGGTTTGAAAATTCAGGTTATAGATATAGAGCCGTGTGCTATAAACAACCAGTTCTATCTCAATTACCCGGATAAGGTAATTGACTGCGTTTGCCTTGTTGACATTGGTGCAACATTTACAAAAATAGTTATCAGTTACGGTGGCTATCCATACCTTACGAGGAATATTGAAATTGGTAGTAATACAATTACGGAGCAGCTTCAGAAAGAGTATCTAATAAGTTACGGAGAGGCAGAGAGGCTTAAATTTGGAAATGACATAGAATCTATCTCTTATGATAAGGCTTTAGATGAGGTTATATCAAAAATAATCAGGAAGATATCAACAGAAATTATCTGGGCGATAGACAACTTTAATGACCGTTTCGGAAGAGATGTGGAAGAGATTTATCTATTCGGCGGTGGAGCAAAACAGAAAAATTTAGTTTCCCTTTTGAAAGCTTTTACAAACAAGAAGGTTGAACTTGGCGAGCCTCTTTATTTCAGCGGTATTGAAGGCGCTCAGGAATTTGCCGTTTCATGCGGACTAAGTCTAAGGTTTAAGGGTGACGAACATGCTAAGGTTTAATTTCTTAGAGAAAAAAGAGACTTTCGTAGAGAAGATTTTGAAGCCGGACGTTATTTTGGCAGTGCTCCTTGCCTTTGCACTGGCGGGTGGCCTAAGCTGGTATGCCGGTCAGCTTAAGCTGGAAGAGCTTTCTTTGAAGAAAGAAAATGCCAGGCTGGACAAGGAGTTGGTAAGACTCAGAAAGATTCAAAAAGAGGAGAAGCTGCTAATAAAAACGAGGGAAGCTCTTAAGAAAAAGTTGCAGGTTATCAGTGAGCTGGATAAGAAAAGAGAAGTGCCACGTTACATATACTTCTTTGCAGCGAGGAATAATGTTCCTTACGGTGTCTGGCTTATGGGCCTTCGCCAGTCAGGAAACAGCCTGTTTATCGAAGGTGCTGCTTACAATTTGAAATTGGTTTCCAAGTTCTTAAAGAATGTGGAGCAAAATCTTGGTACTGTTAAATTTAAGCAGACGAGTTACGAAGAATATAAATCTAAAGAGAGCAATAAAACTTACCACTACTATAAATTTCAGTTTACTGTGGAGATGAAGTGATGGCATTTGAAGGATTCCTTGACGATTTTAAAGATAGGTGGTCAGAAATACCTAAATGGCAGAAATGGATAGCTTACATAGTAATTCTTATTGTTATCTCGTATGTGTATAAGATGAATGTGATAGATCCTCTTAACATGAAAATAGAACAGTTAAACAGGCAGATTTCTCAGAAGAGAGTTCAGGTAGCAAGGCTTCTTGCCGTTGAGAAAAGGAGGAATGAGCTTAAGAAAGAGATAGCAAATCTAAAATCCAGAATAGCTGCCCTTGAAGCAAAACTGCCGACAGGTAGAGAAGAGGTGAGCGGTATAATAAAGTCAATAGCTAAAAGTACCGGGAATACAGAAATAGGGTTGATTAGAAGAGGTAAAGAGCAAAGCAAAGAATATTACAATCAAATTGATTACACGGTTGTTATGAAGACAAGATTTCCGAACTTCATATCCTGGTGTAAAAGTCTTGTTAAAGCAAACAGGATAATGACTTTCGGTGACATGTCTATGGTTGGCCTGGTACCAGAGAAGAAAAAAATGACTGTGGAAAAGATAGTTGATGGAAAAAGGCAGAAAGAAGAAAAAGAGTACTATTCTTATAAATATACGGTTCAGGTTAATCTTAATTTAAATGCTTATACGCTTAAGAGGTAACAGATGAAGAAATTTTTAAAAGCTTTTGTCCTGGCTTTGCTTTTTTCGGGAGCCGCTCATGCCTATATTGATCCGTTTGTAAACCCTATCTACATTCGTGAGATTGCAGAGTGGCACAGGAAAGAGATGGAGCTTGAAGCGAAGAAAAGAGTGATTGTTGTAGTTAAAAAGCCTAAAGTTTTCGATTTAAAAATGCCGCCTATAGATAAGCTTGTTCTTGAGGGTGTGATAGGTAGCGGCAATACTTTAAAAGCGGTGGCTGCCGATCCTGAAACCGGTAAAGTATATTTAATATCTTCCGGCGATGTTGTTGATGTAAACGCAAAAGTTTTGAAAGTTCTACCCGACAAATTGGTTTTAAAAGTTTACAAGAAGAAGGGAAATAAGCTCATCTCTTCTATTGTCACTATCAACTTCAATTCGGAGGAAGGGAAATGAGAAAATTATTAAATATATTAACGGTTTTGCCTATTATCGGCGGTTCAGTCTATGCCGGAACGATTTCAAACGTTAATCTTATGAATCTTAATGGCGAATTGAGAATAACCCTTTTAACAGATGAGCAGTGTATTGTTTCTGAAAGTAGAGCGGGCGATATTTATAATCTTTATCTTAAAAATTGTAAGATTGCTAACAGAAAGGTTTTTGGCCGTCAGGATGATATCACTAAAGTTATTGATATTATTCCTCAAGATAGCGGTACATTAATAAAGATAGTTCCTGTCGATAAGGTGAAAGTTTCTTATTCTTCCTATCCCAGGGCTACAACAATTGTTGTAGCACCTTACACTCTTGTTTCTCCTGTTGTAACTACTACCACGGATGGCATTAATGTCACTGTTGATGGTGACGTTGAGTTTTCCATATCAAAATCACCAGGGAAGATTATTCTAACAGCTGAACAACCTGTATTGAAGACAACAGAGAAGAAAGTGGATTCTCCATTCGTTGACAGGATTTCTACATACACATCCGGGAATAGATCTTACATTGTTATAAGTTTGAAGACAGAAGTTCCAGCTCAGGTAATGAAGGTTGGCAGGACCTATGAAATTAAGTTTTTAAAACCCGTGGCTACGGCTTCTTCTAAGTTAAGTGATAGGAAGATTAAGCTTGATTTTACGAATGCCGATGTCAGAACGGTTGTAAGGGCCATTGCAGATACGGTTGGTGTGAACGTTGTTTTTGATCCTGACGTAAAAGGAACAGTTTCGGTAAGGTTTTTAACACCTGTAAACTGGCAAGAGGCACTGAAAGCGGTCCTCGAGCCTCTTGGTTATACATATGTTAGAGAAAAGGATTATCTTCGAATAGCTTCCAGGAAGACCCTTATGCAGGAGGTAAGGTACGAACCGGTTAATACTTATATCGTTCCTCTGAATTATGCTTATGCTTCCGAAGTTGCAAAGCTTATAGAAAAGTATTTGGGCAGTGCGGAAAGTAAAAATTCTAAAGTAAAGGCGGCAAGTAAAGAACTCGTTGAAGTTGATGAGAGAACCAACAGTCTTATTCTTAAGGTGACCAGGGAACATTATGACAGGATAATGGACATTATCAGACATACTGATAAAATTACCAAGCAGGTTTCTATAGAAGCAAAGATAGTGCTTGTTAGTTCAAGCTTTGAGAAAGATTTAGGGGTAAACTGGAATCTTGCATTTTATACCGGTTCCAATTGGCAGCATTCCTATAAAACTGGAAGCTTTCAACTTAATGATGGTGTTACAATTCCTGGTGTAACGGATCCTCTCTCAGTGGGGAACGTTTACAATATCCCTTCTCAACCTTATACGCTTGCCCTTGGAATACTCAATAAAGGACAGAGTTTGAGAGCAGAATTGGCTATTCAGGCATCAGAGCTAAACGGTGATGGTAAGCTAATTTCTCAACCAAAAGTTGTAACTTTAGATAATAAGGAAGCGACCATAGAACAGGGTATGGAGATTCCTTATAAGGTAATAGATGAGAATGGGAACATTTCCACAGAGTTTAAGAAGGCTTCACTTATTCTCAAGGTTAGACCTCATGTGACAAACGATAACAAAATAGTTCTTGATCTTGAAATTAAAAAGGACAAGCCGAATTATGATTATGTTGCAATAACCGGCAATTCTGAACCTGCTATAGATACCCGGAATGTTAAAACACAGATAATGGTTGACAATGGCGACACGCTGGTTATCGGTGGTATTTATGAGCAGGAGAAATCCAAGAGCCAGACGGGAGTACCTGTACTTTCAAAGATACCTCTTCTCGGGTGGCTATTTAAGAATGAGGTTGTGAAAAATAGCAATTCTGAGCTTTTGATATTTATTACACCTAAAGTTATAACTCCTTCCAGCAAATAGGTTTATGGACGGATTTCTGCTGATAGATAAGCCTTCGGGCGTTACCTCTTTTGACGTTGTGAGGGGCGTGCGGAGGTTTTTCCCTTTCAAAATCAAGATTGGTCATACCGGAACACTTGACCCCCTTGCTACAGGTCTTCTTATCCTTTCTGTTGGTAAAGCTACGAGATTTGGAGAGTACCTTTTGAAACAGGATAAGTGTTACGTGGTTGGTGGACGTTTTGGATTCTCAAGTGATACTTACGATACCGACGGTAATGTTAAAAATATAGATATGGCAGGTGTTTCAGAATATAGATTTTTAAATGTACTTTCCTCTTTTAAAGGTGAAATAGAACAGGTTCCACCTTCCTTTTCCGCCATAAGAATTAAGGGGAAAAGGGCTTACGAGCTTGCAAGGAAGGGTGAAGAAGTAAAGCTAAAGCCAAGGAAGGTTACCATTTATTCTATTGATGTTCTTTCTTTTTCCTATCCCGATTTTTCTCTTAAAGTCTGCTGTTCTTCCGGAACTTACATAAGGTCTTTAATTCACGATATAGGTGTTGCTTGCGGTGGTGATGCTGTCGTTACGTCTTTGCGCCGCGTTTCCATTGGAAAGATATCTGTTGAAGAGGCAGTTTCCATTGATATCCTGAACGCCGATAATGTTGGAAACTACATTGTTCCTGTGGATAGAGTTTTGCCGTTTGATAGGTTGACAGTTACCTCTCCCTATTCTTGCTGGTTTTTAAATGGCAGGCATTTTCCTGTTCCCGTTTCCGATGGCAGGTACTGTGTTGTTGATGAATCCGGTAAGTTTTTAGGCGTTGGTAGCGTTCATTCAGGCGTTTTGAAACCTGATAAGGTTGTTTCTCAATAGCTTTTCAAACTTCTCGGCGGTTGTCAGTATTGTTTTTTCATTTCTATAGATGACAAATCCCGGCGGCGTACCTGGCGGTTTTTTCAAATTTTCCGCTTTTGTGAAGTCCACCTTGATCTTTCCCGATTCTCTTCCTCTGCTATAGAAGACGGCTGCTGAAGCGGCCGTTTCTATGTCTTCATCATCTGGTGTTTCGTTCCTTTCAAGCCTCAAAATTACGTGAGAGCCGGGAATTTCCTTTGTATGGAACCATAAATCCCAGGGATTTGCTACTTTTAGTGACAATATTTCGTTTTCAATCCGATTTTTTCCAATGAGAATGGTTTTTCCCGAAGGTAGAATGATTTCTCTAAAAGGTTTTGTCTTTTTCTTCTTTTTATTTCTCTTTTCCAGAATGAGGCTATCTTTAATTTCCTGCAGTCCTTCATAGTTTTCTAACTCTTTTACTTTTTCCTTTAAAGCTTTTAGCCAGGCAATTTCTCTTTTTAATTCTTCTTCTGCAATTTTTTCGTGTTCAGCCCTGCTTCTTAATCTTTTTGCCTTTTTAAATATGGCATTTAGGTTTTCTGACGGTGTTTTTGCAGGATCTATTTTTATGGTTATATCCTCTTCTGTTGTGAAATCCCTGACCTGCACGGACTCTGTTCCCGGTTTTAAAAGGTGAAGATTGTATTTTAACAGTTCTCCCTTTTTCTGAAACTCTTCAGCTTCTTTTAAAAGTTTTTCCGGTTTTTCTATTTGTTTTAATCTATTTTCGGCTGCTTTTAGTTTTCTATCAATGATTTTGCTCAATTCTCGTTTTATTTTTCCAATTTTATCACTTTTTCTATTCTCTCTTGTAAAGTAGTCCCAAGCTTTTATAAAACTTAAGTCTTCCTCAAAGATTTTAAACTCTATTCCTGATAAGCAGGAGTATTGGAACGTTGTCAGTATTTTTGGTTTTCCGTTCTTAAAGTAGATGAAGGCTGTTTTTGAAATTTTGTGTTTTTCCATAAAAGTCTGGTAGGCTTTTTCAAGAGGCATTCCCTCTCTCATGTAGAAAGCTATTTCTTTACAGTTTAGCGGTGATAGGCCTGCTACGTACTTGTAGAGGTTTTTTTCAACACCTTCAGGCGTTACCTTTCCGAATGTTATCTCTTTAAAGGCCTTTTTGTTTAAGGGGGGCGGCTGGTAAATTTTCCCTATTTCGGTTTCTCTTGCAGATGTCAGGGCTTCCTTTGCCCGAAAGAGAATTTTTCCGTTTTCTTCTGTGAAAAAGATGTTGCTGTTTTTTCCTGTTAGTTCAGCTATTAACTGGTAATTTTCCATTCTTCCAGAAACAGTTATTTTTACAAGCTTAAAAACAATGATCCTGTCGCAGTTGAGTGTTTTTACTTCCCTGATAAAAAGGTTTCTGTAGCGCTTTAGTAGCGTTCTGTTTTCAATTCTCCCTTTTTCTATTAGGATGCCGTTTGGATTTGTGAGGACAAAAGTGAAGATTTTTCCCTCTATAGATATTTTGAAATGGTTGTTAGTTAAATCGTATCCGACGATTTTTTTCTTTTTGAAGTGGGTGTTAAACTCTTCAGCTACTTTTTCGATGTAGAGGGTGTCCATCTTGTCTCCTGATTATGGAAAACTTGTTTCTTTTCCACTGCTGCTTTTATTGATTTAAGATTTGCTCTTACAAACCGTTCGGCGGTAAGCAGTCCTTTTCCATCAAGTTTAACGAACGGATTTTTAAGTTTTCTGTTAAGGTTCAAAGCTTTTTCAATCTCTTTTTTTGTCGTTCCTGTCTCTCTTAATGTTTTTTCAAACTCTTCAAGTGCAAGTTCCCTGGCTTCGTGAAGCTTCATCTGTATCCTGCTTTTAACGTTTACTTCGCTGTCTCCCGATGTCTCTACAGATACAAATATCGTTTCAGGGTAGTCAGATATTACCTTTGACTGAACACCGTCACTCTGTGTTGAGGGCATGCAACCAAAAGGTTTTAACGAAAGTGTCATATGCGCCCTGTGAAATTTAACGTTGTATATGTGTTTTGCCACTTCAAGGTGTCCTTCTCCACCTGTTACAAAGGGGTCATAGTACTCTTTTGCAAGATTCCATAATAGTTTTTGGGAAGGGAGCGTTCCGGTTCTTTCTTTCACTGTGTGTCGTAGAGTTTCAAACAGACATCTGTAAAATTCCTGAAGTCCGGTTAGGAAAGCTAATTTTTTTATTCTTTTGATGGAAATGCCTTTTGCTTTGATTTCATAGAGTGTTTTTTTTCTTTCTATGTAAAGCTGGTAGTCTATCCATATGGATACAGGTTCTACTTTAACTTCAGCTCCTTCTTCCTCAAGCCATTTGTGGATGTGATAGTTTCCGTCGCTCTCCGTTGTCTGAACCCAGAACTCGCCAATTACATTTACTATCGGTTTGGGGACGCTGTAGTTTATTTCTATCTCTGAAAGAAAGTTCTTTATTTCTTTAAGTCCTTTTATTATGTCCTTTGTCTTTCCGCTGTTTCTTATAATTCTGAACATTATTTCCGTTGCTTCTTTAAGCTTTTTGTCAGTTTCACCTTTTTCAATTTCGTAAGGTCTGATTTTGTAACCTAAATCCCTTAATATGTCGGCTACCATTATCGCCTTCATGAGGGAATAGATTAGATTCCATGTTAGCTTTATTTCACCTTCAGCAGAAAAGGTTGTTTGGTTTAAAAGTGAAACTTTAAGTTTTTCAAAACCTGCTGATTTTAGCGCGTTTTTGTACTCCATTTCGTACATTCCAAACCTGCATGGGCCGCAGGCACCGATTGTTACGAAGGTGTATTTATCTTCAACGTTTATTCCCTCTTCAGCCTGTTTTCTCAGAAAGTTGATAAGATTTCCAACGGTGAAATAGACAGGGTTGCACATTCCTTTGTCGCACAGTTCTCTTCCTGTTTTCAATGCGTCTATGTCCGGTTGAGGTAAGTGCTGTGCATCGTAGCCAAGATGTTCAACGGCTGCTTCTATCAATCTGTCGTGAATCGGAGTTAAGCTGCCAAACAGGATAGTTTTCATTTCCTCATCCTCACTTCAGGGAGTCGTTTTTTAATGGTTTCAATAGAAACTGCCCCTTCACGGAGGATTTCGGGTGGGGAGCCTGTTAGTGAAAGCAGCGTGGATGGAATCGGTGTACTTCTTCCTTTTATGCAGTACTTTACCTGTTCTTTAAAATAGTTGTGGCACTCCTGACAGCTTTCTGCTGGTTTCTCTCCCTGAATGTTGGCACTTGGTGCAAAGAGTGGTACCGTTTCAGATATGAGTTCTCTTAAAGGTTTGAACGCCGGAATTCTTACTGCAAGGTTGCTTCGGTTAAACAACGTTTTAAAAGGACTTTCCTCGTTAAGAGGTAGTATTACAGTTAACCTTTCCGGCCAGATTTCTTTTAAGAAATTTGCATATTTTTCTGGAATGAATACACCGTACTTTTTAAGTTTTTCAACAGAGTCAAAAAGAACTATTAGTGGTTTGTTTTGGTCTCTCTTTTTTAACCTATAAACGGTTTCAATTGCAACAACGTTCAGAGCACTACCTATAAGACCGTACTGGGTATCTGTGGGAGAGCAGAGAATCTCTCCCGACAGAATGAGTTCTTTTATAATATTAAAATCGCTTTTAAACGTCAGAATCTTCACTTTTCATCTCTATAAGGTGCTTGTTGTAGAGGAATATAAGTTCCCCTTTGTCGCACCTTAGCTCTTCGGCCATTGCGTTACATTTTGCCTTCAGTATGAAAAAGATATCTCTGTCGTTAATAATTTCAAGAGTTTCAATATTTGCCTGCCCTTTCGATATGATAACATGGGCTTTATTCCATGCTTCTTTGAACTCTTTTCCTGCGTAGGCAAAGTCTATTCCTATGAAATCACCGCCAGTTGTTATGAGTTCATCGACGATTTTGTCTATACCACTTTTAAGAGCATCTTCTACCGTTGCGTCGTTGAGTATGGGGCCGCCCCTTACGGCGAACACAATTTTCATTCCCCTTTCTTTTAAATATCTTAAGAGGAATTTGTCAAAAACGATTTCACCTGCGTTATCGGCAACGTAAAGGACTGTTTTCCCTGCCACTATGAAGCGTTCGAATATCTCTTTATCGTAGTAGGCAAATCTCTGGTGTAGAATCGTTTTTACCTCTTCCGTAAGATCAAAAGAGGAAGGTTCAAACGTTTCATTTTCTTTTTTGTCGCTTTCCCTTGGAATGCCAAAGTCTATAATGTTTCCCACGGCAGCAAGTCTTACCGCTATATCCAACTTGTCTTCTGCCGGTTCGTAAAACGTCTTTTCAATTTCGGGTTCCCATCTCAGTGCTATGTCTGTGTACTTGTCTTTTAGTGGTTTGAAAGGATCGTTTACGCCAACGATCTTTTTAAAAAGCCTGTGGATGTAAGTGGCGTTGTGTCCCGGTGATTCGTCGGGGTTTAGGTTTTCGGCTACGAAACGGGAACATTCCCTTAAAACCTTCAGGGATAGTTCCCGGTCGGCGTCTATGAATTTGAGTATGTTGTAAACCTGCTTCATGTAGCAGGGAATACATTCAGGATAGACTTTCATTATCAGCCCTCTAATACCTTTTTCTTCATAGCTTCTCTGTAGCTCTTAAGTTTCTCTTTTAGTTCCGGGTACTTTATAGCCATTATTTCAGCTGCAAAAACAGCTGCATTTTTTGCACCGGCCTTTCCTATAGTTACTGCTGCAACGGGCACACCGCCAGGCATCTGAACTATAGACAGCAGAGAGTCTAATCCGTTTAGTGAAGATGCGTCGATCGGAACACCGATTACTGGAAGGATTGTCTTTGCCGCTATAACACCGCCAAGGTGAGCAGCGTATCCGGCAGCTGCAATTATCACTTCGTACTCTTCCTCGGCTGATTCACAAAACTTTATTACTTCGTCTATCGTTCTGTGAGCTGATAAAACCTTTACGTCGTATGGTATGCCAAATTCCTCTAACGTTTTAAAGCAGGATTCCATTACAGGCATGTCTGATTTGCTTCCCATTACTATTGCTACCTTTTTCACGCTTCCTCCCTTCCTTCAGCTTTTACATAGTTTATGAGAGTTCCAATTCCTTCAATTTCAATTTCAACTTTGTCTCCATCTTTAAGAGGTCCTACCCCTGGAGGTGTTCCGGTGATTATAACGTCTCCCGGGAGAAGGGTCATAATCTTTGATATGTAAGAAACGAGGTAGAACGGCGAAAATATCATATCGGATGTATTACCCTGCTGTTTTACTTCACCATTTACACGGGTGGTAATTGGTAATCCTGTCGGGTCTATGTTCATATTTATCCACGGGCCGTAAGGAGCAAATGTGTCAAAAGATTTAGCTCTTGTGTATTGAACGTCCTTTTTCTGCAAATCCCTTGCTGTTACGTCGTTAAAGCAAGTGTATCCTAAAATGACGTTCCTTGCCTCTTCCTCTCTCACGTTTTTACACTTTCTGCCTATTACGATAGCTAACTCTCCCTCGTAGTCCACCCTTTCAGAAGCGGGCGGCAAGATAATTTTCATTTTATTTGAAATAACTGCTGTTGAGGGCTTCATAAAAAGTAGAGGTTCTTCCGGTAGAGGTTTTCCCATCTCTTCTGCGTGGGCTTTATAGTTAAGACCCACGGCAACAACCTTGCTTACCTTTGTTGGCGGCAAAAATTTTACCTCTTTTATGTTGTAGGTTTCCTCAAGTGGTGTTACAGATTCCATGAGGTCTGAAACGCGCCGTTCGGCAACCGGTATAACGTCCCTTCCTTTTACTATGCCGAAGAATACGCTATCCCCTTTTTTGAACCTTCCAATTTTCAAAGTAGCCTCCTCCATAACGGTTAAAAGACAGGAAATATTATACTCTAATTTTTCTCTCTGCCGTTGTAGCAGTAAAAAGAGATATAATTTCTAAAACAGGGAGAGAGGTAGATTTTGAGTTCAGATTTTCTAATTGTTATTCCTGCAAGACTTGGTTCAACGAGGCTTCCGGAAAAACCGCTTAGACTTTTGTGTGGTAAACCGCTGATAGAATGGGTTTACAGAGCTGTTTCTGCCTTTTGTGCCAATGTTTTAGTTGCCACGGACAGTGAAAGGGTGGCACATGTTGTAAGACGTGTCGGTGGTGAAGCTGTTCTGACGCCTTCGGATCTTCCGAGTGGGACGGACCGTGTTGCGGAAGCGGTAAGGATTTCAGGTTCTGATTTTAAATATATTGTGAACGTTCAAGGTGACGAGCCTTTTGTAAAAGCGGAGCACGTTCTTCCTATAGTTGAAAGGTTAAGGGCAGGTGACAGGTTTGCAACTGTCGCTGTTCCTTTTTCTTCTTTTGATGAAATAAATAAACCTTCAAATGTAAAGGTTGTAAGGGATAGAGAGGGATATGGTGTTTACTTTTCAAGAAGTCCCATTCCCTATGATAGAGATGGAAATCTTTTACCAAAAGACTATCTTAAGCACGTAGGAATTTACGGCTTCAGGAAAGATGCCCTTTTTGATTTTGTTTCGTGGAATGAAGGCTTTCTTGAAAAGGCTGAAAGACTTGAGCAGCTTAGAATTTTAGAACACGGTGACAGGATATACGTTTGCACCGTTGAGCATTATGGAATGGGTGTTGATACTGAGGAAGACCTTCTGAAAGCAGAAAAACTACTGAAGGAGAAGTTTGATGGCTGCTAAACTGATATTTATCACAGGTGGTGTTCTCTCTTCCATAGGTAAAGGCATAACGGCATCTTCGATAGGAACCCTTCTTGAGAGTAGAGGTTTGAGGGTTACAATTCAAAAACTTGATCCTTACCTTAACGTTGATGCCGGGACGATGAATCCCTACCAGCATGGAGAGGTGTTCGTGACCGATGACGGTGCTGAAACAGATCTTGATTTAGGGCACTACGAACGTTTTACTCACAGCGTAATGAAAAGGATAAATAACGTTACATCCGGACAGATATATCAGGAGATAATTTCAAAAGAGAGGAAAGGAGAATTTTTGGGGGCTACCGTTCAGGTTATCCCTCACGTTACAGACAGCATAAAAGAAAAGATAAGGAAAATAGCTTCTTCAAGTGTTGATGTTGCAATAGTGGAGGTTGGTGGAACTGTTGGAGATATTGAAGGACTGCCGTTTCTTGAAGCAATCAGGCAGGTTGGTATAGAAGTTGGAAAAACCAACGCTATCTATATTCACGTTACGTATGTTCCCTACGTCAGGGCTGCAGGAGAGCTTAAAACAAAACCGACACAGCATTCTGTTAAAGAGTTAAGGGCAATAGGTATCCAGCCCGACATTATAGTCTGTCGTTCTGAAAGGACAATTCCTTCTTCCGTTAAGAAGAAGATAGCCCTCTTCACGAACGTTAAAGAACGGGATGTAATAAACGCTAAGGACCTTTCAACGATTTATGAAGTGCCTCTTCATCTTAAAAAGGAAGGGATTGATGAAATAATACTTGAGAAGCTTCAGATACCCGCGGGAGAGCCTGAACTTGACGAGTGGAAGGATTTTGTTATCAGGGTTAAAAAGCCGGAGAATGGAGCGGTTTCAATAGCTGTTGTTGGAAAGTATATAGAGCTTCCCGATGCCTATAAGAGCATAATAGAGTCTTTTGTCCACGCAGGGGCTGAGAACAATGTAAAGGTTGATATAAGATGGGTTAACGCTGACCTTCTTGTTTCTGAAGAGCCGGAAGAGTATCTGGAAGACGTTCACGGTATCCTTGTTCCAGGTGGGTTTGGTGAGAGAGGTGTTGAGGGGAAGATAAAAGCTATCCGCTACGCAAGGGAAAACAAGATTCCGTTTCTTGGTATATGTCTTGGCATGCAGTGTGCAGTAATAGAGTTTGCAAGGAACGTTGCTGGATTGGAAGGTGCCCACAGTGCTGAGTTTAATCCGGAGACGGAATATCCGGTTATAGATTTGATGGAGTCTCAGAAGGGTATTAAGGAAAAAGGCGGAACAATGAGACTCGGTGCCTATCCTTGTGTTTTAAAAGAAGGTACAAAGAGTTTTACGGCTTACGGAGAGAAGGAAATTTCTGAAAGGCACAGACACAGGTACGAGTTTAACAACCGCTTTAGAGAAGTTCTTGAAAAGGCAGGACTTACCATTGCAGGAACTTCACCTGACAACTCACTTGTTGAAATTGTGGAGATAGAGGATCATCCGTGGTTTGTAGGTGTTCAGTTTCATCCTGAGTTTAAATCGAGACCCTGGAAACCTCATCCTCTCTTTGTTGACTTTGTGAGAGCTTCTGTTGGTAGGAGAGACAATGTATCATCTTAATGCAGCTAATCTTTTTTTGCAGGACGTTATATCTCTAATCGCCATACTTAATCCGGTGGCAGCTGCCGCTGTTATGATATCTCTTTTGCCGCCGGAAACACCGAAAGTCGTTACTGATAGTATCGCACTCAAAACGGCGAGGCTTGTTTTTATTGCCTGTATTGTCACCCTCTTTTTTGGTGATTTAATCTTTAAGGTTTTCGGTATAAACATCAATTCAATAAAGGTTATTGGTGGTCTTGTGCTTCTTGTTCTTTCATTAAACATGATTAACGGTAAACTTTCCATAGGAACAAAGCATACCGCCGAAGAGATTTCGGAAGCTGCAGAGAAAGAGGACATATCGATAGTGCCTCTTGGGATTCCAGTGCTTTTTGGTCCCGGAGTTATTGCCACGGTTATTATTTTAAAAGAGAGAAGCATGACGCTGTTTACTCTTGCACTTCTTATATGTGCAATAGGTGTTGCTTCATGGATTACTTATATTGTTCTTAAAAATGCCAGAATACTTATGAGGCAACTTGGTATTACAGGATTTAAGATAATTACGAGAATTATGGGACTTATTGTGGGTGCGATAGCTTCTCAGTTTATTATTTCTGGTGTAAAAGTTTTGTGGTTTAAGATGTAGGCAGGAAGAATGGAGGTAAAGGAGCTTTCAGGGAAAGAAATTACCACTATTGGAATAGGTGGACATTTTCCAGTTTTTTTCCCCGAAAATGAGAGAGAACTTTTAGAACTTATCTATGAAGATTTCTTTATTATCGGTGGTGGGAGCAACCTTGTTCTCCCGGATAAGCTCAATCTAAAATTGATTTCTCTTTCAAAATTTAAGAAGTTTTACTGTGATGGTGATTATCTTTTTGCCCAAGCAGGTGTTAGAGTAGGTGAAATTTTAAATCTTCAGATTAAAAAAGACTTTTCCATTTTTGAATTTTTGGCAGGAGTTCCGGGTGTTACCGTTGGAGGAGCAGTTTATCAGAATGCCGGAGCTTTTGGCAGAGAAACTGCAGAGCTTATAGAATCTATAGAGTACATAGATGAAGAGGGAAAACTTAAGGAACTGTCTGATACTTCAGGTTTCGGTTATAGAAAATCACCTTTTTCGAAAAAGGACATTATTATTAGTGTAAAGTTTAAGGTTGAATATTTTAAGAACGTGAAAGAAACCATAAAAAGTCTTGTAAAGAAACGTCTTGAAAAACATCCACCGTTCTATCTAAAAACTGCAGGCTCTACTTTTAAAAATCCTGAAAACCGTTCTGCCGGCTTTCTTATTGAATCGGCTGGTTTAAAGGGATTTTCTGTAGGTGATATTCAGATTTCCAAAAAACACGCCAATTTTCTCATTAACAGAGGCCGTGCAACATTCTCAGATTTTTGTAAAATTGTAGATGTTATAAAGAATCGAGTATTCAATAGTTTTGGTGTTGAGCTTGAACTTGAAGTTAAAATTCCCGGTTTTAAACTCTAACTATATGAGGTATGTCATGAGAAAAGTGCTGATTTTTCTTTCTCTTTTTATTGTTCCTTCTGTGTGTCGTGCCGGTGTATGGGAGACTAAATGTTCTGACTGCCATGGTCTGATAGCACCACCTAAAAAAGAGCTGCTTCAGAAGTTCAAAACGCCAGAGGATCTTGTTGCAAGGGCCAGAGCACTTGCAGATAAGAAGATAATGCCCTCTTTTGATTTTGAGGCAGCTGCGCAGGAGCTTTTTAACAGTGCCGCAACGGTTTCTGTGCCCACTTCTCTAAATTCAACAAAAGGTGTGGATTTAAAGCCACTTCCTTCTCTTCCGCCCATACCCTCAGATAACTCCCAGACACCTGCTAAAGTTATTCTTGGAAAAATGCTCTTTTTCGAAACAAGGCTCTCTAAAAGTAACACGATTTCATGTAACACCTGTCACAACATATCTTCTGGCGGTGATGACAATCAGCCTGTTGCAATAGGTTACGGCTGGCGTAAAAGCTTGAGAAATGCACCCACCATATTTAATGCAGGTTACCTTAAGGTCTACGGCTGGACAGGAAGAGCAAAAACTCTTGAAGAGATGATAAAGATGAACATTCAGGATCCCGTTAAGATGAACTCTTCTGAAGATGTAGCAGACAAACTTAAAACGATACCTGAGTATGTTGCGCTTTTCAGGAAAGCGTTTCCCGATGAAGGAGATCCTGTAACCTTTGATAACATAGCAAAGGCGATAGCTGCCTATGTCAGAACTTTGAACACTTTTGATTCTTCTTTTGACAGGTTTCTTAACGGTGATACTAAAGCTCTTTCTGATGATGCCAAGATGGGGATGAATCTCTTCATTGAAAAAGGTTGTATATCCTGCCATTATGGTCCTATGCTTACAGATAATAAGTTTCACGTTTTTAAGATAGATGATGACCCGGGACGTTACGAGGTTACCGGAAATGATACTGATAAAAATGCTTTCAGGACTGCACCTTTGAGGAACGTTGCGTTAACTGCTCCCTACTTTCACAACGGTTCTGTAAGAAGGCTGGATGTTGCGGTAAAAGTTATGGCGGACAAAATGCTGGATGAAAAACTCACCGATGTTGAAGCATGGCGCATAAAAGTGTTTCTTGAATCTTTGACGGCGCTTCCTTCAATAGATAGCCGGGTTATACCCGTTTTACCACAGAGAGACGAATAGGGGAGAAGAGATGATTTTAATCGCGGGTCCTTGCGTTATAGAGACAGAAGAGATTCTTTTTAAGGTTGCTAAAGTTGTTAAGGAGACTCAGAAGCTTTTCCCTGAGTGCAAAGTTATTTTTAAAGCTTCTTTTGATAAGGCAAACAGGAGTTCTATCCGTTCCTACAGAGGTCCTGGGCTTGATAAAGGATTGAGAATGCTTGAAAAGGTGAAAGAAACCTTTGATTTGCCTGTATTGACGGATATTCACGAATCATATCAGGCAGAACCTGTCGGTAGTGTGGTTGATTACATCCAGATTCCTGCATTTCTGTGTCGCCAAACAGACCTTCTTGTTGCCGCTGCAAAGACCGGTAAGCCGGTTAATGTGAAAAAGGGGCAGTTTATGGCTCCATGGGACATGGGAAACGTTGTTGAGAAGTTGAGAGAATCAGGAGCGAAAGAGATATTTCTGACGGAGAGGGGGACGACTTTTGGGTACAATAATCTGGTGGTTGATTTTAGAAGTGTTCCCATAATGAAATCTTTTGGTGTTCCTGTTATCTTTGACGCCACCCATTCTGTTCAGAAACCTGGAGGACTCGGTTCTGCTTCTGGCGGGGATAGAGAGTTTGTCCCTTATCTTGCGAAAGCTGCCGTGGCTGTTGGTGCTGATGGTCTCTTTTTTGAAACACATCCGGATCCCGAAACCGCCCTTTCAGACGGTCCAAACATGGTTCCTTTAAAGGATTTTCCATTGCTTGTTGAGGAACTTATTGAACTTTACAGGTTTGTGAGGCAGGATAGTGGCAGAAAGGCTTAAAAAGATTGATATAGATAAGATAGTCGAAATCCTTAAGAGGGAATCCAAAAAGTGGGATGTTCCTGTTGTAAGTTTAATGTCCCGGCACGATAGAGATCCTTTTAAAATTCTGATTTCAACGATACTCAGTTTAAGAACAAAGGATGAAGTAACGGCAAGGGCTTCAGAAAGGCTTTTTAAAAAGGCCGACAATCCTTACGATATGGTTAAACTTTCCGAAAAGGAGATAGAAGAACTTATCTATCCTGTTGGCTTTTACAGAAACAAGGCGAAAACGATAAAAGAGATATGTAAAACACTTATTGGAAAATATGACGGTAAGGTTCCTGATTCTCTTGA
This sequence comes from Desulfurobacterium sp. TC5-1, assembly GCF_000421485.1. Classification (NCBI taxonomy): domain Bacteria; kingdom Pseudomonadati; phylum Aquificota; class Aquificia; order Desulfurobacteriales; family Desulfurobacteriaceae; genus Desulfurobacterium; species Desulfurobacterium sp. TC5-1. The sequence goes on from NZ_ATXC01000001.1 coordinate 390,457, forward strand.
TGAACTTTTGAAGCTTAAAGGTGTTGGCAGAAAAACGGCCAACCTTGTTGTTACGCTTGGTTTTAACAAGCCGGGTATCTGTGTTGATACTCATGTTCACAGGATAATGAACAGGATTGGTTACGTTAAAACAAAAACACCTGAAGAGACAGAATTTGCTCTGAGAAAAAAGTTGCCCAAGAAGTACTGGAAGATTATTAATGAACTTCTTGTTGCCCTGGGCCAGCATGTATGCCATCCGACTTCTCCTAAATGCAGTATATGTCCGATAAGAGATTACTGCCAGAAAGTGGGTGTCAAAAGGAGCAGGTAACGGAGGAAAAGTAATGACTGAAACGCTGCTTACAGATCTTTACGAACTTACAATGATGTGTGCTTATATTGATAACGGGAAGAAAGAGATTGCTTCTTTTGAACTTTTTACCCGAGTTCTTCCTGAAAGGAGAAACTACCTTGTATATGCAGGGCTTCAGGATGTTGTTGATTACCTTGAAAACTTTTCCTTTTCAAAGGATGACATAGACTACCTTTACTCTCTTAACCTTTTTCCTGACTGGTTTTTAGACTTTTTGAAGGAATTTCGCTTTACGGGAAACCTTTACAGTATGGACGAGGGGACGCCCTTTTTTCCTCACGAACCTGTTTTAAGAGTTGAGGCGCCAATTTATGAGGCACAGCTTTTTGAAACAGCCATTCTGAATATGACTCACATAAGCACACTGATTGCGTCAAAGGCAGCGAGGGTCTATTCGGTTTCCCGGGGTAAGGTGCTTTCAGACTTTTCTCTCAGAAGAACTCACGGTAAAGATGCTGGAATAAAGGTTGCAAGAAGTACCTATATAGCAGGCTTTTCATCGACTTCCAACGTTCTTGCCGGAAAAATCTACGGCATTCCAGTTGTTGGCACCGTGGCTCACTCGTTTATTATGAGTTTTAAGACGGAAGAAGAAGCTTTCAGAGCTTATCTTAAAACGTTTCCCGATAGATCTATTCTTCTTGTTGATACTTATGACACAGTGAAAGGCATTGAGAAAGCAATAGAAGTTGCTCTGGAATTAAAAGAAAAGGGCTACACTTTAAGAGGCATAAGACTTGATAGCGGCAACATACTTGAGCTTTCAAAACTTGCAAGGAAAATGCTTGACAAACACGGTTTCAGGGAGACAAAAATTATAGTCAGCGGTGGTCTTGATGAATACAAGGTCGATGAACTTCTCTCCAGAGGAGCACCCATAGATATTTTCGGTATTGGCACAAAGGTCGGAACATCGTCGGATTCGCCCTATGTTGACTTTGTCTATAAACTCGTTGAACTTGACGGAAAGCCTGTAATGAAAACAAGCAGCGGGAAAAAGATGTATCCCGGTAAAAAGCAGGTTTACCGTCTTGAATCATTTGACCGTGTTACCGTGTGGGGTGAAAAAAGCGAGGGCAGACCCCTTTTAAAACCAATTTTTCTCAGCGGAAAAAGGGTTGTAGAGCTTCCCTCTTTAGAGAGAGTCAGGGAGCATTTTCTTTCTGAATTTGAGAAGTTAGATGATAGCGTTAAAGATATTTACAAAAAGTTTACGCGGCCTGTGGAAATTTCAGAGCGGTTAAATCAGCTTTACGAGGAAACTTACAGAGAGATAGAGGAACAGGAATGGAAGTGAAAAAAATAACGATTGATGGTCCTGCTGGAGCAGGGAAAAGCACCATAGCAAAGATTTTAGCGAAAAAGCTTGGATTTCTGCATCTTGATTCCGGTGCAGTTTACAGAGCAATCGGTGTTGCTGCAAAGAAATCGGGAATTGACCTTGATAGTGAGGAAGCGGTCTCTTTGTTTCTTAAACGTATTTCTGTAGAGATAAAAGATGATGGTAGAGTTTTTCTTAATGGTCTTGATTTAACAGAAGAGATAAGGAAGCCTGAGGGTGGAGTTTTAGCTTCAAAGGTTGCAAGGTTTCCCGAAGTAAGAAAGAAAGTAATTGAAGTTCTGAGAAAGGCTGCAGAAGGTAGAAAAGTTGTAACCGATGGAAGGGATGCCGGAACAAACATCTTTCCTGATGCAGAGCTTAAGATATTTTTAACGGCATCTCCTGAGGAAAGGGCTAAAAGAAGGTATGAAGAACTTAAAGAAAAAGGTTTTAACGTTACTTTCGAACAGGTTTTAAAAGAAGTCAGGGAGAGAGATTATCAGGATAAAAACAGAGAAGTAGCACCTTTAACCGTGCCTGAAGGGGCTTATGTGATAGATACCACCGGAAAAACTGTAGAAGCAGTTGTTAGAGAAATAGAAAAGTTACTTTAATATTTATAAGGGAGATTATGTGGAACTTAAGTGTTTGACAGAAGGTGTTTACTATATTCCGGGAAGGACGAATGTCGGTGTCATTCAGTGCGGCGGTGGAGATGTTATTTTAGTTGATACCGGTATTGATTCCGGTAGCGGAAAGAGGATTTTAAGGCTGCTTGAAAAACATGGTTTGAAACCGGTGGCTATTGTTAATACCCATTTTCACACGGATCACTGTGGTGGAAACAGAATACTGAAGGAAAAAGCGGATGTTAAGGTTTACGCTTCCGGTATTGCGGCGACGGTTATAAAGTATCCTTTTATAAATCCCTTTTCTCTTTTTTCCGGTGTTTATCCTGTAAAGGATTTGATGAACAAGTTTGTGATGGCGCAGCCATCCGATGTTGATGTTGAGATAGAGCCGGGAGAGCTTAAAATCGGCGATGCTATGCTTGAAATTGTTCCTCTTCCCGGTCACGCTCCGGGGCAGGTCGGTATTGTTGTTGGCGATATTCTTTTCTGCGGTGATGCCGTATTTGCGCCGGAAGTTATTGAAAGGGTTGGTATCCCTTTTAACGTTGATATAAAAACGGAGAAAGAGACATTGAAATTCCTTAAAAATACCAGATTTTCCTTTTATGTTCCTTCTCACGGTGAGCCGGTGGAAGATATTGGATTTTATGTTTCTGAGAATTTCAAACAGATTGATAAGATTGAAAAAATAATACTTAATTTTCTTGAAAAAGAGGTTTCCTCTGAAGAGGTGGTGGACCATGTTTTAAGCAAAATAGGTTTAAAGGTCAAAGCTACTCATCACTACTTTTTGATTCATGCAGGAATTCTTGCGTATTTGTCTTACCTTTACAATAAAGATTTAATTTCTTTGAAAATAGACAACCGCCCACTGTGGAAAAGAAAGTGAAGGGCAAAAGCCCCAGCATTAAAAGCTGAGGCCTGCCTCAAGATAAGGACCTTTGATCTTTATGTCGGAAGATACATCTTCTATGTCATCAATTTTCAGGTTTTCATACCTGTAACCGGCGCCGATAAAAAGCAGTGGAATCGGTGAGTATCTGACTTCTGCCTTTGCATCAATAAATTGATTGCCAGAGTATCCTATCCACTTGAGTTCTGCGTTTACCCTGACAGGTCCCACGCCAAAATCTCCCTGTCCGTAGAGCATTGGAAGCGGCACCTGAAAGTCAGTTGATTCATCAAAACCAAGAGTTGAGGATTTAACTGAAGCGTAGCCATCAATGTATTTAAGTGTTAGACCAAAGTTTATGTGTGTTGTTCCAAGTGTTGCAAGTCCAAGGAACGGAACGCCCCAGTAGAGTGTTAAATCGTACTGGTCAAGTCTCAGTTCACTGTCAATATCTGCGCTTGCAGTAAATGTTTTTCCTGCGAATTGGAATGTTTGAGTAATGGTTCCAGAACCTGTAAAGTCGTACTTTGTCGCTTCAATTTTCACGTTTGGTATAAGTGGTATCGGATGTTCTATCCTTACCCACCCAAAAGGTTTTGTTTCGTCTCCTAAGTTGAGGTCATCTTTTACATCAACGTTAGTACCCTGATAGTTTATCCATCCTGAAGGCTGTTCCTGAACAGCACCGGCACCGGCTTCTATTGTTAAAAGAGGCAAAGCGTTGGCAGCCGTTGAGGAAAGAAGGAATCCGACCGTTAAGAGTCCAAGAATTTTTCTCATTGTTCCCTCCATATAAGGATTTAACTACATTTTAACATTTTAAAAAATCAGGTTCCCACGTCCCAGGAATTGAGGTACTCTATCTGTTCAGGCGTGAGTTTATCTATCTCTATGCCCATTGCTTTGAGTTTTAACTCGGCAACCTTGTTATCGATGTGTCCCGGGACGACGTAAACGTCAGGTTTGAGGTTTTTACCTTCTTTCACAATATACTCTGCCGATAGTGCCTGGTTTGCAAAACTCATATCCATGACAGATGCAGGATGTCCCTCCGCTGCAGCAAGGTTAATGAGCCTTCCTTCGCCAAGAAGGTAGATACGTCTTCCGTCAATCATTGTGTATTCGTCAACGAAATCTCTGATTCTTCTTTTTTTAACAGCTATCTTTTCAAGGGCAGCAACATCTATTTCAACGTTAAAGTGCCCTGAGTTTGAGACGATTGCACCATCTTTCATAACGTTAAAGTGCTCTTCTCTTATTACATGTATGTTTCCTGTCACCGTGCAGAAAATATCTCCTAACTTTGCCGCTTCTGCCATCGGCATAACTCTGAATCCGTCCATTCTTGCTTCTATCGCTTTTATTGGATCTACTTCTGTTACTATGACTTCCGCTCCCATACCGGCGGCCCTCATGGCAAGACCTCTTCCACACCAGCCATAACCTGCAACGACAAAAACAGAACCTGCAAGCAATCTGTTTGTGGCTCTAAGAATACCGTCTATGGTTGACTGTCCTGTTCCGTATCTATTGTCGAAGAGGTGCTTTGTAAGCGCTTCGTTTACCGCTATCACGGGATATTTTAGAACGCCGTCTTTTGCCATTGCTTTTAGCCTTATTACACCTGTTGTTGTTTCTTCTGTGCCGCCCATTACCTTTTCGAGGAGTTCCGGGTGTTCTTTATGGAGCGTTGAGACAAGATCAGCACCGTCATCCATTGTTATGTCAGGTTCTTTTGAGATAACCGTTTTTATGTGGTCGTAGTAGGTCTTTTCGTCTTCACCTTTTATGGCAAAAACGGGAATGTCATAATATTTAACAAGAGCTGCTGCAACGTCGTCCTGGGTGGAAAGCGGATTGCAGGCACAGAGGTAAACTTCAGCGCCGCCCTCTTTGAGTGTTCTCACAAGGTTTGCCGTTTCTGTTGTAACGTGAAGGCACACACCAAGCTTTATCCCTTTAAGGGGCTGCTCTTTTATAAAGCGTTCTCTTATTTCTTTCCTTAGAACGGGCATGTCCATCTCTGCCCACTCTATTCTGTCCCTTCCTTTGTCTGCAAGTGAAAGATCCTTTACGTGATATTCCATCGTTTCCCCCTTATTTTTTCATCTCTTCAAGGACTTCTTTAAGTTTATCAATGAACATGATGTTTTCTTTCATTGTTCCGATGGTTACCCTTATACAGGTTGGGAAACCGTAACCGTCCATTGCCCTCACAATTACACCTTTTTCAAGAAGCCTTCTGAATACTTCCCTTGTAGGAAGTCCAACGTCTACCAAAATAAAGTTTGCATATGTGGGAACATAATTTAATCCCAACTTTTCAAATTCTTTATAGAGGTACTTTTTTCCTTCTTCGTTAACAACCTGGGACTGTTTTATAAACATTTTGTCTTCTAATGCCGCTACGCCTGCAATCTGAGAAGGCCTGGTAATATTAAATGGCTGTCTTATTCTGTTCATGTCCGCTATTATCTCTTCTTTTGCAACCCCGTAACCAAGTCTCAGTCCTGCAAGGCCGTATATCTTTGAAAAGGTTCGCGTTACTAAGATGTTTTTGTCGTAGATGTACTCAACGCCGTTTTCGACATCAAGTCCAGCACCAACGGCGTACTCATAGTAAGCTTCGTCGAGGACTAAAAGAACATCATCAGGAAATTCCTTCAAAAATTCTTCAAACTCTTTCTTTGTGAATGCAGTTCCTGTTGGGTTGTTTGGGTTTGCAAGAAAAACAACAGCGGTGTTTTCGTCTATAGCGTCAAGGTGGGCTTTTAAATCCATGTAGTAATTGTCTTTTGCCTTGACAACTTTATGCTGTGCACCGGCAAGTTGAACAACTATCGGATAGACTGCGAAAGACTTTTCACTATAAACGGCATTTTTTCCAGGGCGAAGGTAAGCTCTTGAGATGATATCTAACGCCTCATTTGAGCCAAGCCCGACGAAAATGTTTTCAGGTTTCACGTTTAGGTGCTGTGCCAGTGCCTTTTTAAGGTAGTAAGAGTTTCCGTCAGGATAACGGTTCAGGTTCTTAAGGTCTTCAATTATAGCCTGAACGCCTTTTGGTGAAGGGCCTAAAGGGTTTTCATTTGAGGCAAGTTTTACGATGTTTTTTATTCCTAACTCTTTTTCAAGTTCTTCGATAGGTTTTCCCGGTTCATAAACGTGTACTTCTTTTATGTGTTTTGGTAGTTCAAACATTTCTCTCTCCCTGTTTTTGGTCTGATTATTGGGAAATTATACTATTTGACTTCTTACTTTTTCCGGGTATATTTAGCCGTCTAAACCATAAAGAGGTGAAACGATGGAAATAAGGAATATTGCTGTTATAGCTCACGTTGATCATGGAAAAACCACTCTGGTTGATGAACTTTTAAAACAGAGTGGTACTTTAAACGAGAGAAAGGATTTTGGCGAAAGGGTAATGGATAGCAATGACATAGAGAAAGAGAGGGGAATAACTATCCTTTCAAAAAACACGGCTATCTACTACGGTGATTACAAGATAAATATCATTGACACGCCGGGACACTCAGATTTTGGCGGAGAAGTTGAACGTGTTTTAAAAATGGTTGATGGCGTTCTCCTCCTTGTAGATGCACAGGAAGGAGTTATGCCTCAGACGAAATTTGTCGTTAAAAAAGCTCTTTCTCTTGGGCTTAAACCGATAGTTGTTGTTAATAAAATAGATAAACCGGCAGCAGAACCTGATAGGGTTGTTGATGAGGTTTTTGACCTTTTTGTCAATTTGGATGCCACTGATGAACAGCTTGATTTTCCAGTGCTTTACGCTGCCGCAAGAGACGGTTATGCAAAGTATGATTTAGGTGATGACAATCTTGACCTTAAACCTCTTTTTGAAACGATAATTTCTCACGTTCCAGCACCTTCCGGAAGCGAAGATGCTCCTCTCCAGATGCAGGCTTTTACGCTTGATTACGATAACTATGTTGGAAGGATAGCAATAGCAAGGATTTTTAACGGAAGGGTTAAAAAAGGACAAAACGTTTTGCTGCTTAAAAAGAATGGCGAGACCATGAATGGAAGGATTACAAAGCTTATTGGTTTTAAAGGACTTGAAAGGATTGAGATAGATGAGGCTGTATGTGGTGATATTGTTGCTTTCGCCGGTTTTGACACAATTGATATCGGTGATACCGTGGCGGATGTTGAACACCCCGAACCTCTTGAGCCTCTGCATATAGAGGAACCAACACTTAGCGTTTACCTGAGTGTGAACGATTCACCACTTTCTGGAACGGAAGGTAAGTACGTTACTGCAACAAAGCTTAAAGATCGTCTTGTGAAAGAGGCAAGAACAAACATCGCCATGAAGTTTGAGGAAATAGGTGAGGGTAAGTTCAGGGTTTCAGGAAGGGGAGAACTTCAGATATGTATTCTTGCCGAAAATCTGAGGAGAGAAGGTTACGAATTTTCCATAAGCAGACCACAGGTTATTGTTAAAGAAGAAAACGGAAAGCATCTTGAACCCTTTGAACTTCTTGTTGTTGATGTTCCGGATGATTTTGTGGGGACGGTTATAGAAAAGCTTGGGAAGAGAAAGGCTGAAATGGTTACCATGATGCCTATGGGAAATGGAAGAACAAGGATAGAGTTTGAGATTCCCTCAAGAGGCCTTATCGGCTACAGAAGCGAGTTTTTAACCGATACAAAAGGTGAAGGGATAATGAACAGTTCTTTCCTTGAATATAGGGAGTTTAGAGGCATTCCTTACAGACGTGGAAACGGTGCGATGGTTTCAATGGCCAATGGTGAGGCGGCCGGTTACGCTCTCTACAACCTTCAGGAGAGGGGAAAACTGTTTGTTAAGCCCGGAGACAAAGTTTATGCAGGAATGGTAATTGGTGAACATAATCGGAGTGGTGATATAGATGTGAATCCTATAAAAGGGAAGAAGTTAACTAACGTTAGGGCTGCTGGAAGTGACGATGCGATAAAACTTGTTCCGCCGGCTGAAATGACACTGGAAAAGGCCCTTGAGTGGATAGAAGAGGACGAACTTGTGGAAGTTACGCCTGAGAGCATCAGAATCCGGAAAAGGTACCTTGATATAAGCGAGAGAAAAAGAATGGCGAAATCAACAGTCAGGTTGGGAGAGAGTTGAATAAAGAGTATAATTAGCGCTGAAAAATTTTCGTAAGAGAGGTATCGTGATGTTGGATCACTTTGGCGATTTTGAAAGAAGTCACTACTGTGGTGAACTTGATGAGAAAAACATTGGTGAAGAGGTTTGCCTCGCCGGATGGGTTGATTCTACCAGAGACCATGGTGGCGTTGTATTTATAGATTTGAGAGATAGAACGGGAAAGGTTCAAGTTGTTATTAGTCCCGAAATAGACGAAGAGCTTACAGAAAAGGCAAAGAAGATAAAGGATGAATATGTTCTTGCTGTAAAGGGAAAGGTGAGAAGAAGACCGGAGGGGACGGAGAATCCCAAAATTTCAACGGGAAAAATAGAAGTTTATGTTGAAGAGTTAAAAGTACTTAATCGTTCTTTGCCGTTGCCGTTCCCTGTTGAAGATGAGATAAAGGTAGGTGAAGATACGAGGCTTAAATATAGGTTTCTTGACCTGAGAAGAAGGAAAATGCAGGAGAACATCATTTTTCGCCATAAACTTTATCAGACTGTTAGAAGGGTTTTTGATAAAGAGGGATTTATTGAAATAGAGACGCCATTTCTTACAAAGAGCACGCCTGAAGGAGCAAGAGATTTTCTCGTACCAAGCAGAATATATCCCGGGAAGTTTTACGCTCTTCCCCAGTCACCACAGCTTTTTAAACAGATACTTATGATTTCAGGATTCGATAAATACTTTCAGATAGTGAAGTGCTTTAGGGATGAAGATTTAAGAGCGGATAGACAGCCTGAATTTACTCAGATAGATTTTGAGATGTCTTTTGTGAGAGAAAAAGATGTAATGTCCTTTGCAGAAAAGCTTATAAAAACAGTTTATAAGGAACTACTTGATATCGAAATCGAGACACCTTTTCCGGTTATGTCTTACGATGAAGCTATGGAGAGATTCGGAACGGACAGACCGGATACGAGATTTGGGCTGGAACTTAAAAACCTTACCGATATAGCTAAAAGTTGTAATTTTAAAGTTTTTAGAACGGTTGCGGAAAATGGCGGTATAGTTAAAGCCTTAAATTTAAAAGGTGGTGCTTCTCTCTCAAGAAAAGAGATCGATGAACTTACAAAATTTGTTGGAATTTATGGTGCGAAAGGGCTTGCCTGGATTAAAGTTCAGCCGGACGGTCTTCAATCGCCGATTGTCAAGTTTTTTACCGAGGGTGAAATAAATGAAATTTTGAAAAGACTCGAAGCTGAACCGGGCGATATTCTCTTTTTCGTAGCTGATACAGCTGAGGTTACAAACCACGCACTTTCTAACTTGAGGCTTAAACTTGGAAAGATGGCCGGCTTTATTGATGATAGCAAGATTAATATCCTTTGGATTACAGATTTTCCTATGTTTGAGTGGAATGAGGAAGAGAACAGATGGGAAGCTCTTCACCATCCATTTACAAGTCCTAAAGAGGAAGACGTAGAAAAGCTTGAAGTGGATCCGGGAAGTGTAAGAGCCAGAGCTTATGATATGGTGCTGAACGGTGTTGAAATAGGTGGGGGAAGTATCCGTATTCACAGACCGGATATTCAGAAAAAGGTATTTAAAGTAATAGGTTTGTCAGAGGAAGAAGCACACGATAGGTTTGGCTTTTTATTAGAAGCTCTGCATTACGGTGCGCCTCCTCACGGTGGCATGGCATTTGGACTGGATAGGTTGTGTACAATTATGAGAGGTGAAGAATCTATAAGAGATGTAATAGCGTTTCCAAAAACACAAAGAGGGCAATGTTTACTTACGGGTGCTCCAGATAGCGTTAGGCCGGAACAGCTTGCGGATCTTAAAATATCAGTTGAAGTTGATGAAGAGTAGTTATTCAATATTTGAATTTTTATCAGATTTTATCGGGCTTCCTCTTTAAAAAGGAAGCCTTGCAATTTGAGCATGCTTTTAAATTTTAATATCCTGAAAACGTTTATGTGAAGGAATTTTTCATTTTAAGTTAAGATATAATTCCTTTATTCCTTAAACTTTTGTATGCATCTAAGAATTTTTTGACTTTTCCCATTGAAAATATGGCCTGGTATAGAGAGTAACCTGATAGAAGATAACCAAGCAACAAAACCTCTTCCACACTTTCAAGGTGAAAGTCTTTTACGTTGACATTAATATTTTCATTGTCTGGAAAATCTCTGATCTCGTCAACTTCCCTTATTACATCTAAAAATAACGTTTCAAAATCCTGAATCTTAAACATTTCCTCTTTTTCTTTTGTAACTGTTTCGAAAAAGACATCTTCAAAATCTATAAGAAACATAAATATGGTTGCCTTTATAAAACTTTCAACAGGAATTTTGTTGTTCATAAAGTTGAAGTACAGCAAAACGAACTCTTTGCAGTCACATTCGAGAGCCACAAGTGCCCCTTCTTTAAAAGAGAGGAAGAGACGCTTTCCATCTTTTTCATGAGTAAGGCATAAATTAATTGTCATCTTCATCTGTGTAACCAGCTTTATCAGGTCGAAAAACTCTTGATAAGAAGAAAATTTTCCTTTCAAAACCATCAAAACACTCCATACCTGATTTGACAAATATTATACTCTTTTTGTTTTAATAGTGAAATCGTATGGAGATTAACAAATAGGGTATAATTAGTTTTGATTACAAAGGCTTTAATGGAGGTTTTTATGGAATTTATCTCAAAAACCGTTTTATCCATAGCTGAAATGATGTGTGCTGCTGCAATCACCGCACCGAAAGGCAAAGGTATTAATCTTTTACACGTTGAGGTGTTTACAGGTTCAAAAAAAGATGAAGTGGCAGAACTCATGGCTACGATAGGTAGAGAAAAAAACATTCCCTTTTTTATAAGAGATGCCGAAAACGTTTTTGACGCAGTGTGTGTGGTGTTCATAGGAACAGCTATAACACCAAGGAGAGTGCCAAACTGTGGATTTTGTGGTGCAAAAAACTGTGAAGATGCGCTTTCAAGAGGGATACACTGTGCCTTTGCAACAGGTGATTTAGGGATAGCCATTGGCTCGGCTGTATCCATGGCCTCACTACACCACATAGATAACAGAATAATGTTTTCCTTTGGAAAAGCAGCAATAGAAGGTGGATTTGTTCCTGAAAAAATAAAAGTGGGATATGGCATACCGTTGTCCGTAAGTGGAAAAAACATATTCTTTGACAGGAAGTAGGTTATGGGAAAGTGCTGGCTTTTGTTTAAAACAGACAATGGAATTGAAACGGACACTTTGGATGTTGCTCAGCTCTATCGTGCTATTGAAAAACGACCGATATGGATACATTTTCGCAACTTAGATGAAGAGATAGAGGATTTCCTTCTTGAGAAGCTGAAAATAAATGAGCTGTCTCTTGAAGATGCCACTTTTGAAGACAGGCCTAAAGCGGAAACTTTTGAAAACTACGTTTTTGTACTTCTTATATACTTTGATAGTAGAATAAGCAGGAAACGTAAGTTTTCAATATTCTGGACAAAGGAACTTATAGTAACCATTGGGAGCCGTAAGCTGTTTGAGGAAATAAAGACAGAACTTTTCTTAGAAGAACCGGAAGAAATAACGACCGATAAGATATTTTGGTTAATTTCAAGTACAATTGTTGACAGATGTAAAAGGGTCGCTCTTGACCTTGAAAAACAGCTTGACGATATTGAAGTTAAGGTTTTCCGCGAGCAGAATCCAGAACTTCTTGAAGATATATCTGATCTGAGTTTTGAAATAATCTCTTTAAGGAGAACAGTTAAACAGTTAAGGGATGTTTACCGTTCATTTCTCTCCTCTCTTTCTTCTTTTGGATTTCTAAAGAGTATTCACTATTTAAGGGATCTTGCTGATGAACTTGTGATGCTTTATGATCACATAGATACGCTTCACGAAATGCTCCAGAATATATTCTCTGTATTTTCCTCTCTTGTAGAGTTCAAGCTGAACGATATAATGAAAACTCTCACTATCATTATGACCGTATTTGCACCAATTACGATGATTTCTGGATACTACGGTATGAACATTGTTGACCTTCCGTTTGCCGATTCTCATATTGGTCTTTTTATAGTAACGGGAATGATGGTACTTATGAGTATGGCCTTCATGGTATATTTCAGAAAGAAACAGTGGATTTAGGGGAAAGTACTCTTCCAAAAATGTTCAAAGGGATTAAATTAATTTGCCATGGATATGATGATTCCTCTTGGTGGCGGAAATGAGATAGGTGCAAGTGCCTATCTCTATATGATAGGTGGAAAAAATATACTGATAGACTTTGGAATAAGGTTTAATCCAGAAGAACCGTATCCGGATCCTGAGTTTTTAAAAACGCTTGCGCCTGAACTTGACGCTATAATAATAACTCATGCTCATATAGATCACTGTGGTGCTTTTCACATAATATCTAGCTTCTATCCAGAAACACCCGTATATACAACATTTGAGACAGCAGAACTTTTATCGGTAATGGTGGAAGATGCTATAAAGGTTAGGTACATTGGGATAGAGGAGGAAGCAACATCTGAATATAAACTGTTTGACGAAGCGTTTTTAAGGATAGAAAGAAAGGATTTTTTCTCATCGATAGTGATAGACAACATTGAGATCACTCTGTACCCTGCGGGACACATACTTGGTGCAGCTGCTGTTTTAATGAAATGGGAAGGGAAAACGCTGTTTCATACAGGTGATATTTCGTTGAAAGACCAGATAACAGTAAAAGGTGCTGTTTTACCGGAAGAAAAGATTGACTATCTGATTATGGAAAGCACCTATTACTATACAAAAACCGAAAAAACTTCTGGCGAAACATTAGAGGAAAGTATAAGCCGTATTCTTAGTAGAAAGGGAAAAATTCTTATTCCTGTATTTGCTTTAGGAAGAGCACAAGAGATAATTTCTATTATTAAGGAAGGCATAAAAAGCGGTGAAATTCCTCCTGTTAATGTTTACGTTGATGGTCTTGCCAGGGAGATATGTAACATTTACGAACATAATATCGACAGGGAATTTTTCAATTTTTACATACAACCGGCACCAAGATACGAGGGACTGTCATTTGAGGAGGCATGTGAAGAAAATATAAGAGAGGCTGACATAATTGTTTCAACTTCAGGAATGTTGATGGAAAATACACCTTCTCACGCCTATGCAAAAATCATAGGAAAAAGAGGGAAAAACGGCATAATATTCAGCGGTTATTTATCTGAGGAAAGTTTTGGATTTAAACTTATGAAAAACCGCCATCAATTTAAGCAATTCAAATGTGAAATTTTAAAGCATCATCTGTCAGCACATTCAAAAAGAGAAGATCTTGAAAAAATCAGAAGAATTCTCAGACCTGAAAAAACAATTTTAATACACGGTTATCCTGGAAAACACCACAAAGAGCATGCGGCCAATAGGGAGGTTATTTACCTTTGAGACTTTATCTGGGGTATCCTGAATCTTACGCAGATGAAAGAACTTTTAAACTTAAAGATCTTTTTCTTAAAGAGGTAAACGTTTCGTATGACTCTATTCCTGTAGAAGTGAAGAAAAAGCTACTTGGCCTTCTTGATGCATTGAAAGAAAAAGATTACGTATTTATAAACGATATTTATTATGATGCCTCTGATATTTTGGAATTTGCACTTTTCGGTATTAAAAATCAGAAAATAGAAAGAGTAATACTTCCTGGATATACTTATGGAAAACCCACATTTATAATAAGAGAAAGCTTAAAAACGATTTTAGGTAAAAAGAAAAATGACATAAACATTTTTTATGACTTTAATCTGTTTACAGAAGAAACGCTTGTAATAAATATTGGTTATAGAGAGACATCTTTATCGATTGGCGGCAATTTTTTATCGGTTATCAACATTGGAGAATTCAACTTCATTGACGTGTTCGGCAATTATCTCTTTAACCGATTTTTGAGGGATATGAAAATTTCCAATGTATCTCTGAGAAAGGAAGGAAAAAGAGGAAAATATCTTGATAAGTTCAGAGCAATGGGGGCAAGAGTTCTTCTTAAACGGAGTGATGAAATTTGCGTTAAAGAAGAAAACTACCAAAGAAGAGTCAGTGATGAAGAAGTAAAAATGGCTCTTACTCCTTTGGCGGGACAGGTTAACTTTGGTGAATTTACGCCAGAGATTACAGACTTATCATCGGCTATAGTTAATGCTCTTTACGCCTATGAAGAGGAAAAGAGAGAAAAACCTGTTATCAAAAAAATTGCAATAATAGGAAGGATTGCCAACCTGTACAGGGAAACAGTAGAGAGGATTTTCGGTTTACCGCCAGAAATTGTAAATCCTCAAGAGCTACTTAAAAAAGAAGTTATTAATTGTAAGAATAGAATTTCTTTTCACAGGATGAAAACTAAATATAACGGAAAGAGTTATTCAGAGATAGAAGATTTACCTGTAAAACGCAGGAGCTTCAAAGAATTGCTATTCGAACTGAGGAAAGATTTCAGGAAGAGAGATGTTACTGGTGTGAAAATTATAGAGACGCTTACGGAAATGAACCTGAACAGTTATGAAATGAGGACATTTATAAATGAACTTTTGACGATGGTGAGGATTGCTTCATTTAAAGATGCTAAAATGATACCTTACATAGACTATATAATTGCCGCATTTTCGAAAATAGAAATTCCTGAAGATCTCTTTTGCGAAGTGGAAAATTACATAAAAAAAGTTGCGTTTAGATGGAATTTACCGCTTAAAACGAGGATGAATATTATCTACTTTTGTTATAGACACAGAGAGAAACTTCAGGGGAAAGAATGGTTTAAAATTCTTCTTCCTTTGACAATAACATGGATACGGGATAAAAAATTGACAGAGGGAGAAAGGCAGTTTATCAGGACTGCTACGGAAATCAGATAATTACCTGTCAGTAAGCACCTTCCTTCTTCAAAACTGCCTTAACCGTTTTTATAAGAATGATTATATCAAGCCAGAGGGACCAGTTAAGTACATACCAGGTATCCAATCTTACACGTTTATCGTAATCGGTATCACTCCTTCCGCTTACCTGCCATAGACCGGTTATTCCTGGTTTTACAAGGTAGTAATATTGGGCAAAATCTTTGTAGTACTTTTCTATCTCTTCCTTAACTACAGGCCTTGGGCCAACGAGACTCATATCCCCTTTAAGAACGTTGAAAATCTGAGGAAGTTCATCAAGAGATGTTTTTCTTAAAAATTTTCCAACTTTTGTGATTCTGGGATCGTTTTTTAATTTGAAGTAGGTTTCCCATTCTTTCCTTATCTCTTCATTTTCGGCAAGTAATTTTTCCAATCTCTGCTGGGCATCTTTATACATAGTTCTAAATTTTATTACACCTATTATTTTTCCATCTTTACCTACTCTATTATGGACGAAAAATACCGGGCCTTCAGAATCAAATTTTATCAATATGGCAATAATGGTAATAATAGGAAGGAGAATGGGTAGCAGTAGGATGGAAACAGTTAAATCAAATAATCTTTTTAAAAATCTATTGGTAAAGTATTTTAAATTGTTTTTTACGGACAGTAGAAACATTTCAGAAAAAAATAGAGGATAAAGTTCGGAGTTTAAAAAAGCCAGTCCCTTAATATCAGGAACGAAAAGAACATTTCTGGCAGATTTATGAATTTTAGCAAGAAACTTTTCAGTATCACCTTCAAAGCTGTCCGGAATGGCAACGATAAGTGTATCAGCCTCAAGATCTAATAATTCCTTTTCGTACGAGAAATTAGACGGGGAAATTTCTATTCCTTTATTTACGTGATATCCCATAAAGTGATCTTTGTCAAAGATTTCTTTAATTTTATCTATGAATTCTCTGTTACCAACAGCAGTTGCTTCTTGCTTCCACAGGGAAAGTCTGTATAGTAATGCTTTGAGAAATTTTCTACTAACAGCAAATATTGGAATAGAAATCATCCACAGGATAACTACTGTGGTTCTTGAAACGTGCTCACTTAACCTTCCAAGAGACACAACAGAAAGTATTATTATTGTTGCAAAGCTTACAGCTTTTATTATTCTTTTAACCTCTTCCCAGAATGGAAATCTTGAAGTGTAAAGTCCCTGAATCCAGAAAGAAAATATGTAAGCTATCGGAAACCACCATAGTGAAAGCAGTTTGCCAAAAGTCATATAGTAATGAGGCAGGAATTTATCGCTAAGCCAGAGTCTTAAAATGTACGCTGCTAATAACGAAGCGTAAAAAACAATCAAGTCAGAAAATAGCAGAATCACGGCCGATACATACTTACGCATATCTTTCTCCGGGAAGAGGTTATTCTGAATAGACTTTTTGCCAATAGGCTTTCAAATAATCTAATTTTCGATTCACCCAGTCAATATTATCAAGATACCATTTAACTGTCTTCTCTATGCCTTCCTCAAACTTAACCTTTGCCTTCCAGCCAAGTTCTTTTTCTATTTTTTCTGTATTTAGAGAGTAACGGAAATCGTGGCCGGGCCTGTCTTTTACAAATGTAATTAACTCTTCAGGTTTGTTTAAAAGAGAAAGGATTGCTTTCACGACTTCTATGTTTCGTTTCTCTTCTCCACTTCCGACATTATAGATTTCCCCAGGTTCCCCTTTTTCTATTATGGAAAAGACCGCTTCAGAACAGTCTGAAACGAAGAGCCACTCTCTTACATTTTGCCCTGTTCCATAGACAGGGATTGGTTCATTGTTTAGAGCTTTCAGGATAACCACGGGAATAAGTTTTTCAGGGTACTGCCAGTAGCCGTAGTTATTTGATGGACGGACTGTAATGACAGGGAGACCATAGGTTCTGTAGTAGGCTCTTCCAAGCATGTCTGCAGAAGCTTTACTTGCAGAGTACGGAGAATTTGGATTTAAGGGTGTCGTTTCAAAAAACTGCCCTTCTTCTCCAAGTTCGCCATAGACCTCATCTGTAGCTATATTGATGAAAAGTTCCGTATCATTATTCTTCGCGACATCAAGTAAAGTTTGTGTTCCTCTGACGTTGGCTTCTATAAAGGGTGAAGCATCAAGAATACTTCTATCTACGTGACTTTCAGCTGCCCAGTGAACAACAACATCGGGTTTTTCTCTTTTAAAAATATCCTCAAGAAACTCACGATTGTTGATATCACATTTATAGAAGGTGATTTCATCTTTGACCTCTTTCAACCTTTCAAGGTCGCCTGCATAGGTAAGTTTATCAACAACCACAGTTTCAATGCCTCTTTTAATAGCCTGTCTAACGAACTCACTTCCGATAAAACCAGCTCCGCCTGTTACCAGTATTTTCATAATGCCTCCGTGAAGTAAAGTTATGTTTTAAAGTAGTTCTGCTTCTTGCAGAAATGGAGCGTTCCTATCTTTTTCGGATAGTAAAGGTTCTTTATCAATGGGCCATTCAATACCTATTTGTGGGTCGTTCCATCTAATGCTTCTGTCATGCTCCGGTGAGTATTCCGAACCGGATACTTTGTAAACGATCTCTGCTTCTTCGGAAAGTGTCAGGAAACCGTGAGCGAAACCTTCAGGTATCCAGAGCATAAGCTTGTTTTCCTCGGAAAGTTCCACGCCGACCCACTTTCCAAAAGTAGGACTTCCTTCTCTTATGTCAACAGCAACATCAAAAATTCTGCCCTTTATGCATCTGACCAGTTTCCCCTGCATTTTAGGTTTTGCTTGATAATGAAGACCTCGTAGAACGCCTTTTCTGGATTTTGAATGGTTATCCTGAACAAACTCTCCGTTTATTCCTGCTTTAGTAAAGTCAGATTTTTTGTAGGTTTCCAAGAAAAATCCTCTTTCATCACCAAAAACACGGGGTTTAACAATAATAACTTCAGGGATTTCTGTCTTTAAAAATTCAAACGGCATGATTCCTCCTTTCAAATTTGTTTTCACTGTTAAGTAGAACAAAAATAAATACGTAAAGCAAGACAACTGTTGATGAGTAGAGATAAGGATTGAACCAGCCTGAAAATAAGAATAGAGCAAGATAGAGGATAGAGAACAGCTCTCTTCTTTTAAGGAATTTAGTGAAAACATATATGATGAGTGTAAAGAATATTGCCATTCCTAAAACTCCAAATTTTGGGAAAAAGGAAAGGATTTGCTCTTCATAGGAAAAAGGATTTGTTAAAGATCGAATACAGCGATAACTAAATGCACCTATGCCTGAACCTAAGAGAGGTGATTTTTTAAATAAGTCGAGAATAACTG
This sequence comes from Desulfurobacterium sp. TC5-1, assembly GCF_000421485.1. NCBI lineage: Bacteria > Pseudomonadati > Aquificota > Aquificia > Desulfurobacteriales > Desulfurobacteriaceae > Desulfurobacterium > Desulfurobacterium sp. TC5-1. Next base: position 408,961 of record NZ_ATXC01000001.1, read on the forward strand.
CTGTCTGTTGTAGCCTAACCATGTCCGATGCTTTTGTGGCTTTCGACAGGAATCTAAGTTTTAAAAATGATAAAAGTGCTTTACTGAAAATTGTGGAAATAAACAACATAATGGCGGCAAATGCACCGATGTATTTCTTATTTAAGTTTGAGTAATACAGCATTAGTGCTAAACCTGTTAGAAAGACCACTATCAGGTATCTTGAAAAACCGCTAAAAACGATAAATGCACAAAGAAAAAGCAGAAGGAATTCTTTTTTGTTAAGAACAGCCATTTTCTTTTTAAAAAACCAGGAAATGATAAAAGGGTAGAATGCTGCGATTATGTCAGTTGGTAAGTAAACTCTATACAGGTTAAATGGTAATTTCATGGTGATAACATTTGTCGAAAAATAAGTTTTAAAAAAATTTAATAGCGGTTGAGCATCATGGTATTTTAATACTTTATAATAGGCAATAAACTTTATGCAAAACAAAACAAGGATTGATAATCGAAACATTTTAACAAGAGTGTTTAGCGAGAATGCCAGGGAAATGAACCAATAAATAATTATTGAGAGATAAAAAGTAACAAACATTAATTTAAATTCTTTAATAGATGTGTAACCGAAGTTAATATAGCCAATAAATAAATAGAAAATTAGAAATTCTGCAAAAAGCAGAATGGATAAAATAGTGTTTTGGCTGATTTTTATGTTGAACTTGACTGCATAAATGATGAAAATTATTAACAACAAAGCTGCGAATATTGTTTTGACGGGGAAGCCCAATAGTTCACCTGAAGGAAGAGCTGTAATAAAGGTGCCTAAAAAGAGAAAAAATCCTTCACTCACTCTGTAAAGAAACTTTCCCACTGTTGATTTCCCGTAACAAATCAAGGTTTTTTCGCAAGTTCCATTAGATATTTTCCATATTCAGTTTTTCTTAGCGGTTCTGCCAGTTTAATAAGTTCTTCCTTCGTTATCCATCCATTGTTGAAGGCTATCTCTTCTATACATCCAACCATCAGACCGGTTTTCTTCTCTATGGTGGCTACAAATTCACCTGCTTCGAGAAAACTGTCATGGGTACCTGCATCGAACCAGGCAAAACCACGGCCAAGAAGTTTTACTTTTAATTTTCCGTCTTTAAGGTATTTCTCGTTAACAGATGTTATCTCAAGTTCCCCTCTTTCTGAAGGTCTAACGTTCTTTGCTATTTCAACGGCCCTGTTATCGTAAAAATACATACCAACTACGGCATAGTTGGATTTAGGGTTCTTTGGTTTTTCCTCTATAGATTTGACGTTACCTTCCTCATCAAACTCAACTATTCCGAATCTTTCAGGATCTTTAACGTAGTAGCCAAAAACATAGGCACCACCACCCGTTTCAATTTCTTTTTTCGCGTCTTTCATAATACGGACAAGGTCATGACCATAAAAAATGTTATCACCTAACATATAGCATATGTTATCGTTGCCAATGAAATCTTCAGCAAGAACGAGTCCTTCAGCTAAACCATTAGGTTTTTCCTGAATTGTGTATTTTATGTTCATACCAAGGTGAGAACCGTTGCCAAAGAGTTTTTTAAAGGATTCAATGTCACCGGGATTGACGATAAAAAGTACTTCTTTTATACCAAGGAGCATTACAAGGGATAAGGGATAATAAATCATAGGTTTGTTGTATATTGGGAGAAAATGTTTATTTACTGAAATGGTTACGGGATAAAGCCTTGTTCCACTTCCTCCGGCTAAAATAACAGCTTTCATAAGTCCTCCTGATAGATAGAGTAAGAATATTATAACAGGATTAAAAAGAAAAAGCCCGGATTTTCCGGGCTTCCATTGAGAACAAAAAGAAAACAATTAGTAAACTAAAATCTCTCCAGCAACAAGTTTCTTCCATATGTTTGAAATGTCAGCAAGACACTCTTTAGCTATAGGTTCTATTTTGTCCTTGTAGATGTCGATTTTTCCGTCCTTTGTTCTTATCTTAACATCGAGTGCTAAAGGTTCAGTAATCGGTTTACCAATCTGGCTGACGATGTAACAGTAAGCTTCTTCTACTTCAGGGATTTCCTTTACAACAGCTTCGCATATCTGGTTAGCTGTGATGTTATAAAGTTTACCAACGTGAGTAATTGGATTTTTACCGGCAGCTGCCTCGAGACTCATCGGTCTGTAAGGTGTGATGAGGCCGTTAACTCTGTTCCCCCTTCCCACTTCACCGTCATCTCCAGCTTCTGCAGATGTTCCAGTAACTGTTATGTAAACATTTTCTCTTTCAACATCATCCCCTGTGTTGATGTGGATAATTACTTCTCTGCTTGTATATTTTTTGGCAACTTCTTCTGCTATTCTTCTAACGTTTTCTCTCTTTTCCACATAATCGTTGATGTCTTTAATGAACTTATCAACGAAAGCACAAGCTACGGTAATGTCAATTGTGTCCCCTTTGCGAACACCCATAACTTTAATATCTTCGCCTATTTCTGGATGTTTTTCCTTCATCTCTTTACTGTTTAGAACTTTTTCAACGTTGAATGCGATGTTTTCTACTTCATCAAACGGTGCAAAACCTACACCAAAAGAGGTGTCATTTGCAAGGGGAACGCCTGTTTCAAGTTGCCTCATGTAGATGTCCACGAGGTCAACGGAACCGGGTCTTACAAGGCAATGGATTCTGACATCTCTATCCGGGTTGAGAGCGTGAATATTCTCTTTAAGCCACTCTTTAGTTCCTTCAATAGCAAATTCTTCTACAGGTACCTTAATGCCCTTATACTCTTTTATGGCTCTACCAACAAGATATATCTCAATTGGTGCTGTTATTTCACCGCCGCCAAAAGATGGCGTTGCGCTTCCACCAAGCAGGAGTCCCTTGTCGACGTTGTGATGAAGAACAAAACCAAAATTTTCTTTATAAAACTTACAAAGTTCGGCTGAAAGCTTTTCAGCAAGAGCATCACAAATGGTATCCGGGTGGCCTATACCCTTCCTTTCAACGATTTCTACGGCAAGTTCATTTGCCGGTTGAAAGTCAAGTGGAGTCACGTTCAGGTTCATTTACTCTCCTCCTTAAAAAGGTAATAATCTGACACGGTAATTATGGTATATTTTAACTCTAAAAGAAAGGGGAGGCAGGGTAAATTGTTGTCTGGAGGATACTGTGTGTGGAATTGTAGGCTATATAGGAAAAGACAATGCTAAAAATATTGTAATAAATGGATTAAAACGACTGGAATACCGGGGGTATGACTCTGCCGGAGTGGCATTCATAGATTCAGGGAAGCTTAAGATTTATAAAAAGAGTGGAAAAATAAGGAATCTTGAATTTGAACTGAACAGGGATCTATCTTTACCCCATATAGCTATTGGACACACGAGGTGGGCAACTCACGGTGAACCAAACGATGTAAATGCTCATCCTCATGTTGATTGTACCGGGAAAATAGCTGTGGTTCACAACGGAATAATTGAGAATTTTACGGAGCTTAAAAAAGAACTTGAAAGCAGAGGGCATATTTTTAAATCCAAAACAGATACGGAAGTTATTGCACACCTTGTCGAAGAGGAAATTGAAAATGGTAAAAATCTTCTTAGTGCAGTTTTGTCGGCAACATCAAACCTCAAAGGTTCATACGCGGCAGCCGTTATCTATGAGGGTGAGCCTGACAAGATCGTGTGCGTCAGGAAAGACAGTCCTTTAGTGATCGGTGTCGGTGAGGGAGAAAACTTTTTAGCGTCGGACGTACCTGCCTTTTTATCCTACACTAACAGGGTCATCTTCCTCGATGATAACGAATGTGCCGTCATAACTGCCGATAATGTTCACATATTTGACCTGAATGGAAATGAAATAACAAAAGAGACTAAAGAAATTCCCTGGTCAATAGCTCAGGCTGAAAAGGGCGGATACAAGCACTTTATGATAAAAGAAATATACGAGCAGCCAAGGGCCGTTGCAGATACCATATCTGGCAAGTTGTCACTGTTTGAAGAAAACAACAGGGAGCTTTTAACCACATTTGGCAAAATTCAAATAGTGGCCTGTGGAACTTCTTACCATGCGGGTTTAGTAGGAAAGTTCTTTATAGAGTCGGTAGCAGGTATTCCTGTATCTGTGGATTATGCTTCGGAGTATAGGTACAGAAATCCCATAATAGATGAAAAAACCTTAATCATTGCCATATCTCAGTCAGGGGAAACTGCAGATACCCTTGCGGCGGTTAGACTTGCCAAAAAGAAAGGTGCAAAGGTTGTTGCAATATGTAATGTGATTGGTTCAACCATAACGAGAGAGGCGGACTATACAATTTACACGCACGCGGGGCCTGAAATAAGCGTTGCATCAACCAAAGCCTTTACAACACAGCTTGCCGCTCTTTTCCTATTTGCCGTTGAAGCGGCACGGATAAGAAACAAAATTACGAAAGAAAAAGAAGAAAGACTCTTAAAAGCGCTATCTGAAATTCCAGCAAAGATGAAAGAATTTCTTGATAGGGAAAGCGAAGAAGGGCAGGTAAGGAAAATAGCTCTCGAGTTTTACAACTCTCAGGATGCACTCTATCTTGGAAGATTCGTAAACTACCCGATAGCCCTTGAGGGTGCTTTGAAACTTAAGGAGATAAGCTATATACATGCTGAAGGCTATCCAGCAGGAGAGATGAAACACGGTCCTATTGCGCTTATAGACGAGAAGATGCCTGTTGTTGTAGTGGTACCAAGAGACAGGGTTTATGAAAAGATGGTTTCAAACATTGAAGAAGTGAAAGCGAGAAAAGGAAAAGTCATTGCAATAACAAACAGGGATTGTCTTGAAGTTAAAAAACTTGCAGACTTTGCCATTGAAATACCTGAAACAGAAGAACTTCTATATCCTTTCCTTACCGTTGTGCCGCTTCAACTTTTCGCGTATCATATAGCAGACTTTTTAGGATACGATGTTGACCAGCCGCGAAACCTTGCAAAGAGTGTTACTGTTGAGTAGACCGGAGGAACAATGGAAGAAACAGCCACACTGCTTATATCATGTCCCGATAGAAAAGGTATCTTGGCAGAAATAACCGGCTTTATCGCAAGAAACGATGGGAACATCATTCATGCCGACCAGCATATCGATTTTCAGAAACACATCTTTTTCATGCGGATAGAGTGGGATTTGAAAGATTTTAAAATTCCGAAGGAAAAGATAGCAACCGCTTTCTCTTTCATAGCCAATAAATTTTCCATGAAGTGGGACTTGAAATTCAACACTGAAATTCCAAACGTTGCTATATTTGTGTCAAGGTACGACCACTGTCTGTACGACCTTCTCTACAGATTTAAAGCTGGAGAGATGAGGGGAAACCTTAGACTTGTAATCAGCAACCATAGAGATCTTGAAAATGTTGTAAAGATGTTTGGCATAGATTTTTACCACTTTCCGAAAACGAAAGAGACAAAAAAAGATGTTGAAAAGAAAGAGATAGAACTTTTAAAGAAAGAAAACATTGACCTTATAATTCTTGCAAGATACATGCAGATACTTACAGATGATTTCGTCCGTGAATTTCCAAACCGGATTATAAACATTCACCATTCCTTCTTACCGGCTTTTGTTGGTGCCCGTCCGTACCACAGGGCATATGAAAGGGGAGTGAAGATAATTGGAGCAACCAGTCACTACGTAACAGAAGAGCTTGACCAGGGACCCATAATTGAACAGGACGTTGTCAGAGTTACGCACAGAGACACTGTTGAAGACATGATAAGAAAGGGAAGAGACCTTGAAAAAGTTGTCCTTGCGAAAGCTGTAAGGTGGCATCTCGAAAACAAAATACTTGTTTATGACAACAAAACGGTTATCTTTGATTAAGAGATGGCAAAGAAAAAGACCGTTTATATCTGTCAATCGTGTGGATACAAAAGTCCCACCTGGTCTGGAAAATGTCCGGAGTGTGGAAGCTGGGGAACCTTAATAGAAGAAGTAATTTCAAAACCTGCAGGTAAAGCTTCCGTTTCATGGATTGAAACCTCTTCCGAAAAGCCTACACCAATAACTGAAATTTCAGAAATAGAAAAAGAACGGTACATATCCGGCATTGAAGAATTTGACAGAGTAGCGGGTGGAGGTATTGTAAAAGGTTCTGTTTCCCTGCTGTCAGGTGAACCGGGTATAGGAAAATCAACGTTTCTGCTTCAACTTTCGGAAAAACTCTCTAAACACGGTAAAGTACTCTACGTTTCGGCAGAAGAATCGCCTCAACAGATATCAATGAGGGCAAGGAGACTTGAAATATCAAGCCCTGAAATATTAGTCCTTGCAAATAATAATCTTGAAGAGATAAAAAATTTTATTGAAAAGGAGAAACCGGCATTTCTCATAGTTGATTCAATACAGACAGTTTATCTCCCGCACATTGAATCTGCGGCAGGTTCTGTATCACAGGTAAGAGAAGGAACTGCCTTTGTAACCAACCTGTCAAAAGCGAAGGGAATAACAACGTTTATAGTAGGTCATGTAAACAAAGAGGGAACAATAGCCGGTCCAAAGGTTCTTGAGCACATAGTTGATGCTGTTTACCAGTTTGAGGGTGATAGAGGGCACAATTTTAGAATCTTAAAAGCGCTAAAAAACCGTTTTGGTTCGACGGGGGAAATAGCCGTATTTCAGATGGAAGAAAAGGGATTAAAAGAGGTTAAAAATCCTTCACTCTTTTTCCTATCGGAACGTCCCGTAGGAAAGCCGGGTTCTGTTATCTACTGCAGCATAGAAGGGACAAGGCCGCTGCTTCTTGAGGTGCAGGCCTTAGTGTCAAGGGCTGTTTTTTCAACGCCTCAGAGGAGGGCAAAAGGCATAGATGCCAACCGTCTTTCCATTATCATAGCCGTTCTTGAAAAGGAGTTGGGATATCCGTTAAGAAATTTTGACGTTTTTGTAAATATCGTAGGCGGTGTAAAAATAAAGGAACCGGCCGTTGATCTTCCCGTTGCACTGGCAATTGCGTCAAGTTACCTTGGTAAGCCTGTAAGGAGAGATATTGCTGTTTTTGGAGAGATAGGATTGTCAGGAGAAATAAGGAGCGTGCGACTTGAAGAGATGAGGATAAAAGAGATTGAAAAGAACGGTTTCCGCCCGCTTTTTCCTGCTTTACAGAGGAAAAATAATAAGCTAAAATTATTATCAGAGGCAGTTAAAACGGCAATAGAGGAACAACAAGATGGGGGATCTGACAGAAAGCCTCTTAACTCTTGATAAAAAGGCCTCTGCTATTGTTTTATCGGCTGAAGAGGCAGCTTCCCGGATTATTGAAGAAGCCAACGAGAAGTACTCTCAGATAATAAACTCTTACATGGAAAAGGCTGAGAGTGAGAAGAATAAAATCAATGAAAGGGTAAAAAGGGAAGTTGAGAACTACAGGAGGCAAAAAGAGGAAGAACTTAAGAAGATTATCTCAGGTTTTGAGAAGCTTTCAAAGGAAAATAGGGAAAGGTTTATAGAAAAAGTATTTGAAGACCTCAGGGGGAGGATTTGTGGTTAACCAGACCTCTTAAATTTAGCTATACAAACGCGATGTGCCGTGCGATTAAATCAACGCTGCTTGAAAGAAGTGTATTTCAGCAACTTTTAACTGCAACGACCGCCGGTGACATTTTAGTAGCCATAAAGGATACGCCTTATGGGAAGTTTGTAAAATCGGCGCTTGAAGAGTCTATGTCTAAAGGGCTTGATGCCTACTTCCAATACCTCTACGACAAGGTGACAGATAGGCTTTCCGAGAGAGAGAAGGCGGCCTTTTTCCTTTTCTTTATGGGAAGAAAAGAGCTGAGAAAAAGGAAAAAGGAGTTTAAAAACCAAAAAGATGCCAGAAAAATTTTCAACAAGCTTGATAGAGAATACGTAGAGGCCTTGAAGAAAGCATTAAATAGACTCGACAGAGGAGACAGGAAAGATTTAAAAATCATTGCAGGAAGCTACTTTGACCTTATAAACATAATAACTGTTGTTAGACTAAAATTTATCTACCAGTTCGATGCCGATACAATTCTGCAGTTTGTAGTTCCCTTTGGAAATATTGTGAACGATAATAATGTCAAAAAGTTACTGAATCTTAAAAAGCTCTCTGCTGTTCCCTCAGTATTTCCGGCGATTTTTAAAAAATCGATAAAGGATTTTACAGACCTGCGAAGGGAACTTTACAAGTATCATATTGATGTTATTAGTAAGGTTTGGTATGGCTATCCCTTTAAACTTTCAATTCCCTTTGCCCTGTTGAGACTCAAAGAGATTGAGATAAAAAACCTGAAGGCGTGCATAGAGGGTGTCTATTTTGGACTGCCTGAGAAAGAGATAGAAAGAATGTTGGTAGGTGTGTGATGATTTTTCCAGAGAAGATGTACAGAGTTACGATAACGATACCTGAGGATTATCTTGACCAGGAGGTGGAAGCTCTTGGAAAGGCTGCTGTTCTTCACATAGATGACAAGAGCAAAAACAGAATCTTTGAAACAGAACTGAACCGTGTCAATACACTATTATCGATGGCAAAGAGCAACCTTGATGCCCTTGGCGTTTCAGAAAAGGTTGTAGAAGTTGGAAATATTGGCCTTGAAGAGATACCGAGGGAGATAGATAGAATAGAGGTTATCCTGAATGATATATCAAAAATCATAGACAAACTTTCTTCAGAAGGCAAAAAGGTAGAACAGAGGACAAAGGACGTTCTCACGGCCGAAAAGGTTAAGGAGGTACTGAGTAAAGAGATAGACCTTGAAAAACTTGTCAAAAATTTGTCGTTCATAAGATTGAAAGTTGTACTCGTTCCGTCAGATACGATAGAGTCACTTCTCTTAACGGCAAAAAGTTACAAAGGATTCACTGTTCACGAACCTTTAAGTGAAGGTAGCGTGGCAGTTGCAGTTTTTTATACCGACGACTTAGAGGACATTATCCAGAAAGGTATAGAAAAAACAGGAGGGAGAGTTCTTAACAACAACAACTTCCTGACAGAGACAAAAAACAGAGTTTTGAACACTCGAGAATTTTACTTGAGAGAAAAAGAAAAGGCTGTCAACGAATACGGCGAGAGACTTTTAGAGATAATAAGAAAGCTCAACATAATGAAGAAAATTCTGGAAACTGAAAATTTAGTGAAGAGAACAGCAGAAGGATATGTTATTGAAGGCTGGGTGCCTGAAGATGGAAAGGAAAAAATAGTTAAAGCACTAAAACATTCGAAAGTGGTCTTTAGCGAGCCTGAAGATGCCCCCGTGCTTCTTAAAACGCCAAAACTACTTAAGCCGTTTGAGGAGCTTGTAACAGGGTTTGGCTACCCATCTTACAGGGAACTAAATCCAACGCCGTTTTTTGCTCTCATATTTATTCTACTTTTTGGAGTGATGTTTGGAGATGTGGGTCACGGAATTGTCCTTTCCATTGCAGGTTATATTCTTTCAAAGAAAACAGAAACCTTCAAAAGTTATGGAAAAGTTCTCATCTTCTGCGGTGTCAGCTCTGCAATATTTGGCTTCCTCTACGGTTCTGTTTTTGGAGATGAACACCTTATACGTCCTCTTCTCTTTAATCCGATGGAGGATATAGACAAACTTATCATCTTCAGTATAGCGGTAGGCATTCTTGTCCTTTCTATTGGATTTATTCTCAACATAGTCACAAGATATAGGGAGAAAGAGTTTGGAGATATGATAGCAGGGGAAGGGGGTATTTTATGGTTTCTTATCTACTGGTTCTTAATCGGAATTGCCATAAAGGCCGTGGTGTTTAAAGGAGATGTGAAAGCTGAACTTATCATTGTTGCTGTTATGCTAACAGTGGCTATAGGGTACGAGATATACAGAAAAAAACAGATCTTTGGTTCGTTCCTTGATGGTTTTATGGCGCTACTTGAAAACATAACAGGTACCGTATCTTTTGTAAGACTTGGAGCTTTTGCTTTAGCACACGCTGCTCTTATGCTTGCCATTTTCACAATCGCAAGGGCTGTATCACCAGATGGTCACCACGGAGCAGGTTACTGGCTTACGATGGTTTTAGGAAACATTGTTGTTATAGTTCTTGAAGCTCTTGTAGTTTCAATTCAAACAATGAGACTTGAGTATTACGAATTCTTTGGCAAATTTTTTAAAGGTGGCGGAAAACCCTTCAAGCCATTCAAACTGGAGGAAGAGAAATGAGGAGAACAGCGTTCAGGACAATCCTTTTAGTTATGTTTCCGGTGATAGCCGTGGCAGGTGATGCTATGTGGGCATACATATCAGCTGCCGTGTCGGTTGCATGTTCCACAATAGCTGCCGGAGCGGCCGTTGGGCTTGTCGGTTCAGCAGCAATGGGGGCAATAGGAGAAAAACCGGAAATTTCAGGGAAAGCAATTGTATTCTTAGGACTTGCGGAAGGTATTGCAATTTACGGACTCATCATTGCAATACTTATATTAGGGAAAGTGGGATGAAAATTGTATTCGTCGGAACAGAGGACGAATGTACCGGATTTAAACTTGCAGGACTTGAAACGGCGGTTGCTGAAGATGAAGCTTCATTTAGAACGGTTGCTTCGGAAATCATCACCAATCCAGAGGTGGCAGTACTTGTCGTATCGGAAAGGTTCGCAGATGCATTTGATAGAGAACTCAAAAAGAAATTGGGCAAAAAGGCATTGCCGGCGGTGGTATTTGTTCCGTCAATCGATGGAACAACATCAAAACAGAGTTTAAAGGAGTTTTTGGCCAGTGTACTCGGAGTCCGACTTCAGTAAATTTAAAGATAAGGTTATAGAGAGAGCAAAAGAGTTAGCAAAAAACAGGATAAACTCTGCAAAATCTTTTGCTCAGGAGAAACTGGTAGAGGCGGAAAGGGAAGGCAGGAGACTCTATCAGGAGAAGATAAAGGCTGCCCAGATAGAGCTTGAATCGTTCAAGTTTAATGCAATGGCTGAAATTGACGCTAAGATACGGAAAGCTGTAGAAGACAGAGAGGTGCATGTTAGAGAGGAACTGATAAAAGAGTTAAGAGAGCGGTTAAAAGAGCGCTTTCCGATGATGCTTGGATGCTTTGTTGTATGGGTAAAGGACAATTTCAATGAAGGTACCTTTATTGTATCACCTTCGTTCGAAAAACAGGTGGAAGAGGTAGTAAAAGGGAAATATGAGATAAAAGAGAGCAGCGACATAAATGGTGTCTTATTCAAGCATGGAAGAATGGTAATAGAGTTTTCCCTTGACAGTATTTTAGAGGAATTCAAAGAAGAGATAGACAGAGAAATTGCTTCCATTTTAGAGGTGTAGTAGATGGCAAAAATTACATACATTTCCGGACCAATAGTAAAGGCAGAACTTGAAGGTGAATCGCCAAAGCTACTTGAAGTTGCCTATGTTGGTGAGGATAGACTTATAGGTGAGATAGTTTCCGTAAAGAGAAGCACGATAACCGTTCAGGTCTATGAAGCTACGGAGGGCCTTAAACTTGGCGAACCGGTAGCACTTTCGGGAGAAATGTTAAAAGCAACGCTTGGTCCCGGTCTGTTAGGTTCAATATACGATGGGATAGGAAGACCTTTAGTAAAGCTTGGTGAAAGGATAGGAAGGGGTGCTTCTGTCTATCCCCTCTCAAAAGAAAAGAGATGGCACTTTGTGCCTTTACTGAAAAAAGGTGATGAAGTAGAAGAGGGGGACATCTTTGGGTATGTTGAGGAAGGTTCAATAAAGCACTTTCTGACAGTTCCCTGCAACACTGAAGGGAACATAGAAAAAATAAGAGAAGAGGGTGAGTACACGATAGATGAAGAGATTTTGTTCCTTAGCGACGGAACGAAACTTACAATGGTACAGGAATGGCCTGTAAGGTTCGGGAGAAAATACAGAAAGAGACTGAGGCCGGACACGCCTCTCATAACCGGTCAGAGAATCATAGACTTTCTCTTTCCTATAGCAAAAGGGGGAACGGCCTCCATTCCCGGAGGATTTGGAACAGGAAAAACGATACTTCAACAGACGCTTGCAAAATGGTGCGATGCCGACATCATAGTTTACATAGGTTGCGGTGAGCGTGGAAACGAAATGACGGAAGTTCTTGAGGAATTTCCGGAGCTCGAAGACCCTAAAACGGGCAAGAAGCTTATAGAAAGAACAATACTCATCGCAAACACGTCAAACATGCCTGTGTCGGCAAGGGAAGCTTCCATATACCTTGGTATAACGATAGCCGAATACTTTAGAGACATGGGATACCACGTAGCTCTAATGGCAGATTCCACCTCGCGATGGGCAGAAGCTATGAGAGAACTATCTACAAGAATGGGGGAACTTCCGATAGAAGAGGGATTTCCAGCATACCTCTCATCCCGAATAGCTGGTGTTTACGAAAGAGCGGGTTTCGTTGAAACTGTTTCAGGAAAGGTTGGCTCCCTTTCTATAATTGGCGCTGTTTCACCGCCGGGAGGTGACTTTTCTGAACCTGTAACAAGGCACACAAGACGTTTCACAAGCGTCTTCTGGGCACTCGACAAAGAGCTTGCAAACGCGCGGTTCTATCCTGCAATCAACTATACTCAGAGTTACAGTGCCTACGGCGAGACGGTTAGAGTTTGGTGGGAAGAAATCTACAAGGAGTGGTACGAACTTAGAAGCTGGATGATGAAACTGCTGCAAGAAGATGACAAACTTCAAAGAATTGTAAAGTTACTGGGTTCCGAAGCACTACCGGAAGAGCAAAAACTAACGGTTGAAATAGCTAATTTAGTAAAAGAGGTTTTCCTGCAGCAAAATGCGTTTGATCCTGTAGATGCCTACTGTCCACCGGAGAAACAGATATCACTTGCTAAAGCCCTTAAAAGCCTGTACGATTGGTGGCAGGCCTGTCTGAAAGAGGCAGCAATTCCGGTCAAAACGCTGAGAGAACAAAAGATAGTTGAAGAAATCGTAAAACTCAGATTTTTAGAAGCAATTCCAGAAGATGTTGAGGAAAAAATAGAATCTACGTATAAAAATCTCATAAAAATTTACAGTGAGCGAGAAAGATGATTATAGAGTACGAAGGTGCAATAGGTATAAAAGGTTCTCTCCTTGCGTTTGAAACGGTAAAAGGTGTTTCTTACGGAGAAAAGGTTTTTATTCGCTGGAAAAACAAAAAGCTCCCCGGAAGGGTAGTTGAGCTTGGTGAAAAAGTGACGTTGATAGAGATATTGGGAGAAACGGAAGGTATAGAGGTAAACACAATCCGCGTTCGCTTTACCGGCAAACCCTTTACAATTCCCGTGTCTGAGAGAATGTTGGGAAGAATATTTAACGCTTTCGGTGAACCTGTTGACAAACTTGGCAGCATAGTCTCTTCAAGGGAAGAGGACATAAATGGCAAAGCTATAAATCCGGCGTGGAGAAATTTTCCAAACGAATTTGTTCATACGGGCATTTCGGCAATAGACGGGCTTAACACCCTGGTAAGAGGTCAAAAACTACCAGTATTTGCCGTTTCCGGCGTTCCAACCGACAAGTTGGTTGCACAACTTGTAAGACAGATAAAAATACCTGGAGACAATGTTAAAAACGCCATAGTTTTAGGGCTGATAGGAATAAAGTATGAAGTGGCAAGCAACCTCATAGAGAGCATAAAGGGAAGTGGAAACTTTTCTCAAACTGCTGTATTCATAAGTTTGGCAAGCGAATCTTGCGTAAATAACGTTCTTGTTCCGAGGGCTGCCCTGACGCTTTCGGAGTTTTTAGCATTTGAGAAGGAATACGATGTTGTAACGATCCTCTATGACATGACAAATTACTGCGATGCTTTGAGGGAAATGTCATCAAGGAGAGACGAAATACCTGGAAGGAAAGGCTATCCAGGATACATGTACAGCGATCTTGCCACAATATACGAAAGAGCAGGACTAATAAGAGGAAAAAAAGGTTCTCTAACGCAAATTCCTGTTCTTACGATGCCTGACGACGACATAACTCATCCAATTCCGGACTTAACGGGATACATAACAGAAGGACAGATAGTCCTTGACAGAGGACTGTTTAAGAAAGGAATATATCCTCCGATAAACGTTTTGCCTTCTCTTTCAAGGCTTATGAATCAGGGGATAACAAAGCTTCAGAGGCGCTGGGCAAACCAGATATACTCTGCCTACGCCCGCTCAAAACGTGTTGAGATGCTGGCGGCAATCATAGGCGAATCTGAACTAAGCGATACGGACAGAAAATTTCTTGAATTTGGCAGAGCTTTTGAGAAGAATTTCCTGACACAATCGGAAACCGAGGACAGAACGCTTGAAGAAACAATGAAAATTGGCTGGCAGCTTCTTTCCCTGCTTCCAAAAGCAGAACTAACCCGTCTCACGGAAGAAGACATAGTGGAGTATATAAAATGAAATTTACCAAGAGCAAAACGGAACTGCTTGAGTTAAAAAAAGACCTCAAGGTAATGGAAGAGGGAAAGGATATTCTTCAACATAAAAGAAACGTTCTAATAAAAGAGATACTGAAGCACCTTGACAGAGTGGAAAAGGCAAGGCAGGAACTTAACATCTACGTTCAAAAAGCCTACGGAATGCTAAAGAAAGCCTACATGGAAGAGGGAAAGGAGGCTGTAAAGGATGAAGTTGAAGTGACATCACTTCAAGGAACAGTTGAAGCAGTTGAAAAAAGTTTTATCGGCATTCCTGTTCCGTCAATAAAATACCAGCTAAATCTTGAAAAATTCCCGATAGATGCCGTTTCGGAGTCCATATTTGTAGATCTTGCCAGGACTGCTTTCATAGACGCGGTGAAAAAGGTCATGGAGCTTTCCGAAATGGAAATAAAAGCGTGGAAGCTGGCCGAAGAGTTGAAAAAGACAGTCATAAGAGTTAATGCTGTTGAAAAGTACTACATTCCAATGTACAAAAAGGCAATTAGAGAGATAGAGGCAGCTTTGGAAGAACAAGAACTTGAATTCCTTTCCACCATAAAAAAGCTAAAAGAGAGAAAAACAAGAGCATCTCTGTAATACCACTCCGTCAAAGTTCCATTTGCACAATCATCATGTAAAATCCATATTTATATAGCAAGGAATTCAGGGAGAAATATGAGAATTAACAGTTGCACCTATAGACCGATATATAAGGTTGACACGCTATCTCAAGCGAACATACTGGATGCTATTGACAACTTTATTTTAAGGACGCGCAGACTTAACATAAAGTTTAATGCCGTATATCCAGCCGATCCCTGCGCGTTTCCCTTCGCCATGTACATTTCCGGAAAAACCGGCATTCCCGTAAAACAGGAGAAATTTATTAAACCAGAAGAAAAGGTTCTCATGGTATTTTCCATATTTCCAGATCAGATTAAAAAATCCGGAATAAACTTTCTGACAGAAAACTACATAACGGAAAAGATAAGGACCTTCAGAAAGCAGTTTCCAAACTCACCGTCCCTTCTGATAGCGTCAAACAGGCACGTAAAAGAGGCAGACATTCAGCTTGTCCTTTACAAACATCCAGAGAGAGTTAACAGCTACAAGTTTCTGACAGAAGCCTATAAAAACTTCTACTTTCCCGTTGAAGGTGAGTTTCTTCACATAGAGGAATCCTTCTGGCAGATATCAAGGCAGGAAATCGGTCTCTTTGAAAAGGCAAAAAGGATAAGAAACAACGCAATGAAGTTAGGTTATGATGATGTTCCCACAGATCTTATCCCCCTTGAAGAGGACGTTGATATACTCTACTGGGAAAAGCTTGAAAAGCTTCAGCTATACACACCTTCGCTCCCTGAAAGAAAGAACGAAGAAAATTTCAAAATTAAATACAAAAAGTTACTTGATCTTAAAAATAGAGAGGACAGTTCAGTAATCGCTTCAATCCTTGAAACGATTTCTCAGACCATAGAACCGTACTTTCCCGTAAGAGTTGCCTACACAAATTATGAGATCGTACATGACAGAAAGGTTCTCATAGTTCCAGTAGCGCGGGAAATTGTTGATGGTGTTGAGTTGAAAATAGAGATAAGCCATCTTAAAACAAAACCGGAAGAAGAAAAGGTTCTAATTGAACTTGTGGAAAACGCTTTAAAAACACTCGTGAAGGACATCCTGAAGCATAAAACATTCAGACCCTACGTTGAAATTGTAAAAGAGAAAGGACGGTTTTTCCTCTATATAAACTGGTTTCTTGACAGGGAAGTTTTAAACCTTCTTTCTACAAGAATCAACAAGAAGTGGCTTTTATCAAGGCTCTTTTACCGAAAAAAGGCCGTTTCACGAAAAAACGAACTTATCAAAAACCTCCAGGATTTCAAATTCTCTCTGGAAAATCTGACATTTCTCTTCTCGGCTATGGAATCTTTGTACGCAGAAAGTCCTGTAATGTTTAAAGCCGTTGGGAGCAAAATAAAAGAGATTTTAGAAGAGAAAAACCTCTGGTACCTCATAGGCATATACGCTTTAAGGTGCTTTGGCTACACGAGAATCGATGGTATCGCCGTCAATAGAGAACTCCTCCAATTTCTCTTAAAACTCAAGAACTACGAAAACTTCCACCAGTTTTTCGCTTTAGAAAACAGATACATCTTTCCGGTAATAACCGAGAGAAAATACAGACCGAATTGGGAAAGAGTTATAAAAACAGGTGAGCCAATTGTCCTAACGAGAGAAGTTCTTAACCCTCAAACTCCCGTAACGTACACGATAAAAGACAGCCACGGCTTTTTCCTCGGGACGGTACCAAAAGTGATAGCCCATTACATGGCAGCAAAGGAAGAGGCAGGGAAAAAGCTAATATGTAGAAAATTCTTCTTTGACGAAATGATGTTTTCAGGAAGCTCTTACTGGATTGAGGTGACTGTAAATGATTGAGATAAAGAATCTTTCCATAATCTACGAAAACTTCACAATCGTTGAAGATGTAAACCTTACAGTGAAAAAGGGAGAAAGAGTTGGGATAGTTGGAGAGAGTGGAAGCGGAAAATCGGTAACCGCTCTATCGGTAATGAAGCTTTTGCCTGGAGGCTTTAAAGTTACAGGAAACGTGAAAGTCAACCATCAGGATATTTACCTTTTGAACGAAAGGGATCTCAATAGCAAAATAAGGTGGAAAACCGTTTCAGTCATATTTCAGGATCCGTCCTCTGCTCTTAATCCCCTTCTGAAAATCGGCAATCAGATAGAAGAGGCAATTATCTACCACGAAGGCCGGAGAAAAAACATTAGAGAAAGCGTAATCTCGCTTCTCAGGAAGGCTGCCATACCAGATGCGGAGGTAAAGTACGAAAGTTATCCTCACCAGCTTTCAGGAGGACTGAAACAGAGGGTAATGATAGCCATGGCAATAGCCTGTAACCCGGATTTTATAATAGCTGACGAACCGACAACCGCCCTTGACAAGAAAACTGAGAGAGAAATTATTTTCCTTTTGAACAACCTTGTAAAGGAAGAAAATACGGGACTTCTATTCATATCCCACGACTTTGATGTCATCTCTGAAATAACCGACAGAGTTTACGTTATGTATGCCGGCTACGTAATGGAAAGCGGGAGGACAGAAAATATTCTTAAAACCCCTTTTCATCCCTATACGAAAGGACTTATAGCCTGCATTCCGAAAGTTGAAGGGAAGGGAAAGAGAAAACTGCCAGTCCTTCCCGGCAATGTACCTGACATTAAATCAAAACCTTCAGGCTGCCCGTTCCACCCAAGATGTGAAAGGGCAAAAGAGATTTGCAAAAAAGAACTTCCTGAAATCAAGGAGATAAACGGCAGGGGAGTTCGCTGCTTCTTTCCTATTGCTGGTTCATAAAAGCCTTATAGCAGATAGAATCCTCTTTTCTGTCTTCTCTTTCCTGAAAGAGTAAAACCTATCGTTATTACAAACGGTGCAGAGATTTAAATCCTCTATAACACTTACGCCTGCTGACTTTGCCTGAATGGTATTTGCCTTTTTAAGGTCAAACAAATATTTCTTGCTTCCATAAGGTCTGAAAAGCCTGTTCCTTAAATGTGGGTTGAAAAGCTTGTAAACATCTTCACCTACCTCATAGCACTTGTTGCAGATACCGGGACCTATTATGATTTTTTGAACATCTGTAAAAGTCTGAATGTACTTTAAAGTTTTGAAAGTGATACCTTTTAGTGTTCCTCGCCATCCGGCATGAATAGCTGCAACCATGCCCCTTGCCACGACAAGGATGGGAATGCAATCTGCGCTCAAAACCCCAACCCATACTTTCCTGTTATCGGTAACAATCGCATCTCCTTTCCTTCCTGAATACCTTCTACCTGCAAAAACCACTGTACTGCTGTGGATCTGAACCGGCCTGATAACGGGAATCCCTTTTATTTCTTCTATTTCCCTTCCATCAGTCGGTTTTTCCGATATAAAAATTTCATACTTCATCACGCCCCTGCTTAAAGGTTTGGTTTATAATTCTATCATTATGAGAGTTCAGCTTAAAATAAGGCATGAAATAGAGATGACACCTGTTTATTCGGAAAGCCACGAAAAGTTGTTTGAAAGGTTTTTAAAAGTGGCTGAAAGAGAGATTGTCAATTTTGACACGAAGAAGCTGTCTAACAGAGTCTTTTGCAATCTTTTCAGAAAGAGAAAGAAGAACATTTTAAAGATGAAAAAGGGACTGTCAGGAAAAAACAGAAAGATAAGGGAAAAGAAAATTTTGTACGACTTGTTTCACAACATTTTCAGGAATTACCGTTGGGCTTGCGACTCCGGAAGCGAAAGGGAAATAGAGATAAAAGTCTGGATAGCATCTTCCATTGATAAAATTGAGACGACACTTAAAATCCTGGAGAGGAACGTTGAAAGAGATTGAAAGCATCTGGCCATTTCAGGAGCTGTTTGTTGACCCGGAACTTGCCGTTGAAACGAAGAGAATCAGCGCAACCGTCAACCTTAAGACAGCGGTGAATATCAAAAGAGAAAGTAAAACTGCAACGATAACCGTTGAAATCTTTGGTTCTATAACAGAGGGAAAGCGTCAGATTGCAAATATCCGGTTTGCGAACATAACAAAGGTAAAAGATCCTATCAGAAACACCAAGAGGTTAAAGGAAAAAATCGTTAAGAAAAAACTATCAGAACTTCTTTCTTTCCTTCCTGATTATCTTTTAAAAGCCGGAATAACCGTTGAAAAATATATAAACGAAAGTGAGGTCCTTTATGAGGACCTCAATGCGAGTTAAAATCTATGATATTCTTGTAAGGGCTTAACGTCAAAGTTTTTCTCTCTTACAGACTTGATAGCCATGACGGCTGCTTCGGCACCTCTTATAGTGGTGTAGTAAGGAATTCCGTAATTAACTGCCAGCCGCCTTATGCTCATCGCGTCTCTCTTTGACTTTGATCCTGTTGGCGTATTGATAATGAGGGCAATCTCGTTGTTTTTTATCATATCGGCAATGTTTGGTCTTCTTCCCTCCTGGATCTTGTAAACTATGGAAACGGGAAGTTCCTGTTCTTTTAAAAACCTGTAGGTTCCTTCAGTAGAAACAATTTCAAAACCGATATTTATAAGCTCTTTAACAATATTCACGACCTTTGGTTTGTCCTTATCTTTCACACTTACAAAGACCTTCCCTCTGGAAGGATCTATCGGAAGCCTTGAACCTGCGGCAAGCTGCGCCTTGTAAAACGCCGTGCCAAGGTCTTCATCGATACCCATAACTTCACCGGTAGATTTCATCTCCGGTGACAGGACAGGATCAACTTTTGTGAACCTGTTAAAGGGGAAAACGGCCTCTTTTACAGAGTAATAGGGAGGCTCAACTTCCTTAACACCGAGTTCGTCAAGCGTTTTACCGAGGGCGACCTTTGTCGCTATCTTGGCAAGCGGAATACCTGTAGCCTTACTTACAAAAGGAACAGTTCTTGAAGCTCTTGGATTGACTTCAATTATGTATATTTCACCATCTTTAACGGCAAATTGAATGTTTATTAGACCTTTAACTTTCAGTTCAACCGCTATTTTTCTTGTTATGTCTTTCATCTTCTCAACAATTTCTTTCGGAACAGAGAACGTTGGTAGAACGCAGGCACTATCACCAGAGTGAATGCCGGCTTCCTCTATATGTTCCATAACGCCACCGATAACGACCCTGCTTCCGTCACAAACTGCATCAACATCAAACTCCACGGCATCCTCTAAAAACTTATCTATAAGAACGGGCTTGTCTTCGGAAACTTCAACTGCTTCGTTCATGTAATTTCTAAGCTCTTCCATGCTGTCAACGATTCTCATAGCCCTTCCGCCAAGCACATAAGAAGGTCTCATGAGAACTGGAAAACCAATCTCTTCAGCCACTCTCTCTGCCTCTTCAAGGGAGTGAGCAATGCCTGAAGGGGGCTGCTTTAACCCAAGACGGTTGAGAAGTTCCCTGAACCTTTCTCTATCTTCGGCTATGTCAATGCTGTCAGAACTTGTACCTAAAATTTTCACACCTTCTCTTTCAAAAGGAACAGAAAGCTTTAACGGCGTTTGACCGCCAAATTGAACGATAACTCCTTCGTGTCCTTCTTTTCTTACTATGTTTAGGGCATCTTCAAGTGTAAGCGGCTCAAAAAAGAGTTTATCTGACGTATCGTAATCTGTTGAAACAGTTTCGGGGTTACAGTTTACCATGTGGGCTTCATAACCAAGTTCTCTCAAAGCCCAAACAGAGTGAACACAGCAGTAGTCAAACTCAACACCCTGACCTATACGGTTGGGCCCTGAGCCAAAAACGGCAACCTTCTTTCTATCAGAAGGTTTTGCCTCACACTCAACCCCATCGTAGGTAGAATAGTAGTAAGGTGTGTAAGCCTCAAACTCGCCGGCACAGGTATCAACACTCTTGTAAAGAACCGGAACAACCTTTTCTCTCTTTTCCCTCACTGTTTTTTGAGGTACATTCCAGATTTTTGAAAGATAGATATCTGAAAATCCCCACTTTTTGGCAAGTTTAAGAAGCTCTTCAGGAACAGTGTCAACATTGTACTTGACGAGCTCTTTTTCAAGGTCAACAAGCTGTTTTATATTGTGTAAAAACCATCTATCTATCTTTGACAGTTCGTAAATTTCATCTATTGACATTCCTCTTCTAAAACCTTCCGCTATGTACCATATCCTGTCAGGAGTTGGAACAGCGATCTTCGACTCAAGTTCAGAACGGGAAACCTGATCAATTCCTTTCAAGAAAAGACCATACCTTCCGTTCTCAAGAGAACGGATAGCTTTCATAAGGGCTTCTTTAAACGTTCTGCCGATAGCCATAACTTCACCGACAGATTTCATAGTGGTAGTTAAAACAGCATCAGCTTCAGGGAATTTCTCAAAGGCCCACCTTGGAAATTTAACAACGCAGTAATCAATCGCAGGTTCAAAAGATGCAGGTGTTTTTTTGGTGATGTCGTTTGGAAGCTCATCAAGTGTGTAGCCAACGGCAAGTTTTGCAGCAATTTTAGCGATAGGGAATCCTGTAGCCTTTGACGCAAGGGCTGAAGAACGGGAAACTCTCGGGTTCATCTCGATAACAATTACCCTTCCATTTTCAGGATTCACGGCAAATTGAACGTTAGATCCGCCAGTTTCAACGCCAATTTCCCTGATAATCTTTATGGCACTGTCCCTTAAAATCTGATACTCCTTATCTGTAAGTGTCTGGGCTGGTGCAACAGTGATAGAATCACCGGTGTGAACCCCCATCGGGTCAAGGTTTTCAATGGAACAGATAATAACAACATTATCGTTCAAGTCCCTCATAACTTCCAATTCGTACTCTTTCCAGCCTAAAACAGACTCCTCTATGAGAACCTCTGTAATCGGGCTTGCATCAAGTCCCTTCCTGACAATTTCTTTAAACTCTTCAACGTTGTAGGCAACACCACCGCCCTCACCACCGAGTGTGAATGATGGCCTTATGATTGCGGGGAGTCCAACCTCTTCAAGGATTTCCATTGCCTCTTCCATTGAACGGGCAAAACCACTTTTGGGAACATCTAACCCTATTTTCAGCATTGCAGCTTTAAACAGTTCTCTATCCTCAGCCTTCTTAATGGCCTCAACATTGGCACCTATAAGCTCGACGCCATGTTTTTCGAGGACGCCGGACTCGTAAAGTTCAACGGCAAGGTTAAGGGCAGTCTGACCGCCAACCGTAGGAAGTAACGCGTCAGGTTTTTCCTTTCTGATTATCTTCTCAACAGCCTCAACCGTAAGAGGTTCAATGTATGTTCTATCGGAAATGTCCGGATCGGTCATAATCGTTGCAGGGTTCGAGTTAACGAGAACAACCTCGTATCCTTCTTCTCTTAAAGCTTTACAGGCTTGAGTTCCGGAATAGTCAAACTCCGCAGCCTGTCCTATCACAATAGGTCCGGAACCGATTATCATGATTTTTTTAAGATCTGTTCGTTTTGGCAAGGCAACCTCCGACATAGAGTGGATTTAATAGGAAATTTTACAACAATTTGGGACCAATTTGTTAAACTGGGTGAAACTTAGAAACTAATTAATAAGGAGTTTGCATTTGTTTAATAGTAGAATTTTGACACTGCCTTAGAAATATGCGAGAAGAATCCAACGAGATTTTTTTCCAAGGTTAAGTTTCAGGTAATCTCAATGTTTTGAAAACAAATAGAGAATAAGTGAAAAGAGAATACTGAGTATTATACTTGTGGTTATTGGAAAGTAGAAAGTGAAGTTATCCCGCTTTATGTAAATGTCGCCGGGAAGCCTTCCGATCGGAAGTCCTCCCGGCATTTTTGAAATCAGAATGAGAAGAATTCCGGTCAGTGCAAGGAAGAATCCCGTTACTATTAAAGTTTTCCCGATCTCTTCCATCATCCCTTTGAATC
Organism: Desulfurobacterium sp. TC5-1; assembly: GCF_000421485.1. Taxonomy (NCBI): domain Bacteria; kingdom Pseudomonadati; phylum Aquificota; class Aquificia; order Desulfurobacteriales; family Desulfurobacteriaceae; genus Desulfurobacterium; species Desulfurobacterium sp. TC5-1. Next base: position 431,756 of record NZ_ATXC01000001.1, read on the forward strand.
CTCTTCCTGCTTAACATCTTCTGGATATTCAACCCTGTTGTGGTAAACACCTGAAAGAATCTTTTTAAACACTTTCTCTATCAGGTTAATCTCTTTCAAACTTAAACCGCACTGATTAAGCTGACCGTCTTCTATATCTTCCATTATCAATTTGTGAATGAGACTGTCAATGTCAACATCTTTTTTATCCTTAACCGACTTTACAGCAGCTTCTACAGTATCGGCAAGCATAACAATACCGGCCTCTTTAAATTGAGGCTTTGGCCCCGGGTATCTGAACTGTTTTTCATCAACGTCTGGATTTTGCTCTTTTGCCTTGGCGTAAAAATATTTCATCAATTTTGTTCCGTGATGTTGCCGGATAATATCTATGATAGGTTCTGGTAACTCATGTTTCCTTCCCAATTCAACGCCGTATTCAACGTGAGACCGCAGGATTGCAGCGCTCTTTTCGGGTGGAATTGTGTCGTGCATGTTTATCCCATTCTGCTGGTTTTCAACAAACGCTTGAGGATTTTTCAACTTTCCTATATCGTGAAACAGACCACCTGCTTTTGCGAGGAGTGAATTTGCCCCTATTGTTTCTGCCGCGGCTTCAGCAAGGGTGCTTACCATAACGGAATGGCTGTATGTTCCTGGCGCCTTGAGAACAAGCTTTCTGAGCAAAGGATGGTTAAGATTTATAAGTTCCATGTAAACCATGTCTGTGGTGAACTTAAACAGAGAGCCAAAGAGAGGTAAGAGCCCTATAACGATAATTGAAGCTATTCCGGAACCGATAATGGCAAACATTGGATAGAAGATGAACTCTTCTTTAAAGTGAAACCCGTTATAGTAGAGGAGAAGTAATATTTCGGAAACGGCAATGCCAACACCTGCAAAAAGGCTACTCTTGTATATGACATTTCTATCTTTGTAGGTTCTTGAATCGAAACAGGAAAAAACAGAACCTATAATTGTCGGAATGATGAAAAATGAAGGCTTTGAAAGGAGAAACGACGGCAGAATAGAAACAGGAATAGCGTGAATAGCAGCAACTTTTTTTGTCAAGAACATAGATATAAAAACTGTTGACGTAATAACTGGAATAAAAATAAGGTCCTCTTTAAGCGGGAGATTCATTGCTTCAACTACAAGCTTTGCAAAAAAGGTAAAAATTCTTATAAGAAAAACATCCAGCGTTATTATAAGAAATGAGAAGGTGATATTCTTGGTAACCTTTGCAGCAGAAGGACTGACAAGAAAGTAAAGTTTATATGTAAGATAAAACATAAGTAGAGAAATAAGAAAAATTGACACATACTTATTTATTGTCTTACTTCTTCCCCTTAAATTTTTAATGGCGTTTATTTTCTGTATATCCTCTTTGGTGAGCTTTGTTCCTTTCTTGACTATAAGTTCACCCTTTTTGATTTCGTAGAGGACAGGTTTGATTTTCTCTTTTACTTCTTTCTGCTCTTTTAAAGTTTCTTCCCTGCTGTAATAGATGTTCGGCTTTATAAGAGGTTCTATAAACTTAAAAATCTCAAGTCCTTTTTTCCTGCCGTAAAAGTTTAGAAGCTCAGATTTAATCCTCTTTTTAACTTTTGAAACGGTGTAAAATGTTGAAACCTCTTTAACAGTAACTGTTGACGTTAGCGGATTTTTAACCTCTACAGCTTTCCCATTAAAATCAGAGGCTGTCTTATCATCAACTACACCGGCAGAGTAATACCTCTCAAGGAGGTCAGCAATAAATCCTGGTTTTATCTCTTCCTTTGTTCCGTTTGCTGAAAAATGTTTTTCGACAGTGTTCTGAATGTCGGTAAAGATTTGCGGATTCACCTGGAAAACAGGCTTGAGACTCTGAAGGGCTTTTTCAATTTTCAACTTTGTGGCTTCTTTATCTTCAATTATTAAATTTGCAGGCGAACGAATATCAACAGGTGAAATGTTACCGACTTTCAGTTCCGGAATGTGGCTAAAACCTATTGGAAGCATCAAGAATGTAATGAAAAGCGAACAAGCAACTGCCAGAATCGGCAAACTCACCCTTTCAATAACTTCGGTAATGTAACTTTTCAAGTCTTTACTCTTCATTTTCCTCATAAGCCCTTATAATTTCCTGAACAAGTCTGTGTCTTACCACATCATCTCTTTTAAATTCTACTATTTCTATTCCGTCAATGCCTTTTAAAATCCTTGTGGCTTCTACGAGACCGGAATCTCTCTTTTTGGGAAGGTCTATCTGAGTAATGTCACCGGTTATGACAACCTTTGAATTGAATCCCAGCCTTGTTAAAAACATTTTCATCTGTTCCCGCGTCGTGTTCTGAGCTTCATCAAGAATAATAAACGCATCGTTAAGCGTTCTTCCCCTCATATAGGCAAGAGGCGCTATCTCAATAATGTTCCGTTCTATCAAGAGGTTTACCCTGTCAGGTTCTATCATTTCAAACAGGGCATCGTACAGAGGTTTTAAGTAGGGATCTATCTTTTCCTGAAGAGTGCCCGGCAGAAATCCGAGTTTTTCTCCAGCTTCAACGGCAGGCCTTGTAAGTATGAGTCTATTGACCTGTCCACTCTTAAAAGCTGAGACGGCAGCTGCAACGGCGAGGTACGTTTTACCCGTTCCGGCAGGACCGACACCGAAAACAATCGTATTTTTTCTTATCGCATTGATGTATTTTTTCTGTGTAGGCGTTTTGGCAACGATCTTTTTCCCTCTGTAAGTGGTAACAATAGCTTCATCTTTAACTACAACACTACCTGCATTTCTCTGAAGCTGATTTATGTACATCTGAATGTCACTACCAGAAAGAGAGTATCCTGAATGGAAAAGTTCTTCCATGTCCTTAAAGAAACGTTCTGCCTTTTCTTCACTATTTTTCTCACCCTTGACGATAATCTCAGTGCCACGAGAGCCTATGTCAAGATTTAAGATCTTTGCAATCTTCTTTAGATTTTCCTCACCATGTCCGACAAGCGTATAAAACTCTTCTGGCGTCAACTCAAGCGAAATTTTTATCAAGTTCTACAGTACCTCCTAAAGATAGTTTATCCGCTAAAGAAAATTAGGAACTATATTTCCATTTGCAATAATATCACTTTCCAGGTATCTTTTAAGCTTGCAATTTGTACATGACGGAGGAGAAAGAAATGGGTTTTAACTGTGGAATAGTAGGACTTCCGAATGTTGGAAAATCAACACTTTTTAATGCATTAACAAACTCTGCAAAGGCAGCAGCTGCAAACTTTCCTTTCTGCACGATAGAGCCAAATGTTGGAATAGTTGAAGTTCCCGATGAGAGGCTTCAAAAAATAGCCGAAATCGTTAACCCTAAAAGGATAGTTCCGACAACAATAGAGTTTGTTGACATAGCCGGACTTGTGAAAGGTGCAAGCAAGGGTGAAGGTCTTGGAAACCAATTTTTGGGAAATATCAGAAGTGTTGATGCTATAGCTCATGTTGTGAGATGTTTTGAAGACCCAAATGTTGTTCATGTTGATGGTGGAGTAAATCCGGTAAGAGATATTGAAACGATAAACATGGAACTGATATTTAAAGACCTTGAAACCGTTGAAAAGAGACTTCAAAAAGTTGCCAAGCAGGCAAAGTCCGGCGACAAGGCTGCAAGGAAAGAAGAGGAAGTACTTGAAAATCTTAAAGGAATCTTAGAAAGGGGAGAGAGAATTCACCCTTACCTTGAGGAGGCAGGAGAAGATTTCAAAAAAATTGTAAAAGAGCTGGGACTTTTAACTGCAAAGCCTGTTCTCTACATAGCAAACGTTGATGAAGAGGGCCTTTTAGAGGATAACGAATTGGTTAAACAGGTAAAAGAATTAGCGGGGAGAGAGAAAGCCCCGGTAGTTAAGATATGTGCAAAAATAGAATCAGAACTTTCCGAGCTTGAACCGGGAGAAAAAGAAGAGTTCCTCAAAGAATTGGGACTAAAAGAGCCGGGGCTTAATAGTGTTATAAGGGAAGGCTACAGATTGCTTGATTTGATAACATTTTTCACCGCAGGTGAACAGGAAGTGAGAGCTTGGACTATTAAAAAAGGAACAAAAGCTCCTCAGGCTGCCGGAAAAATTCACTCTGACATTGAGAGAGGTTTCATAAGGGCAGAAGTTGTAAGCTATGAAGACCTTATAAGAGAAGGTTCTATGCAGAAGTGTAAAGAAAAGGGACTCGTCAGACTTGAAGGAAAAGATTATGAAGTGAAAGACGGTGATATTATCTATTTCCGATTCAATGTTTAAAAGGAGAAAACTTGAAAGAGTTTGATCTCATAGAAAAAATTTCTCGATTTTTTAAAAGTCCTGCAAAGGGGATTGGTATAGGTGACGACACTGCAGCAATAAGATCAGGATACGAATACCACCTGATAACTGTTGATACACTGACAGAGGGTACACATTACAGAAAAGAGTGGAGAAAGGTGTTTCCCCATCTTTACAGAAGCATCGGCTGGAAGTTGCTTGCTGTTTCCGTCAGCGACATCGCTTCTATGGGTGGAATGCCTCACGCTGCGGTAACATCATTCACGCTGAAAAAGGATTTCGAGGAAGGTGAAATAGTTGAACTTGCAAAAGGTTTATCGGCTGCCTGCAACCACTTTAACGTGCTTTTGGTAGGCGGTGACACTGTAAAGGGAAATTGTGAGGCATTTTCTCTAACACTGACGGGAGAGGCCGAGGAGATAATGACGCGGAGTGCGGCAAAGCCTGGTGACCTTGTTGCGGTTACGGGGATCTGTGGTGACGCAGCAGCAGGACTGAACATCATTGAATCGGGAAAGATAGACACGATAGAAAAGCGGAAACTTGTTGAAAGATTTCTATTTCCCCGTCCATCCATTGAGATGGGAAAGAGGTTAGTCCTTTCTGGTGTAAAGTGCTGTATGGACAACAGTGACGGTCTTCTTCTTACCTGTCATGAAATAGCTTCAAAGAGCAATGTTGCAGTGAACTTGGAATCCAAGAAGATACCGGTGTCTAAAGAAGTCAAAAAACTATTTGGAGATAAAGCTTTCAAATTTGCCCTATCAGGTGGAGAGGACTTTAACCTTGTTTTTACATTTCCAGAATCGCTAAAAAGCCTGTTTAAAAAAGAGAAAAATGTCTTTATAATTGGCAGAGTCACGGAAGGCAGTGGAACGTACATAGACGGAAAACCTGCACAGATTTCTTCATTTGACCACTTTGGAGGCTGAAATGACCGTTATTGATTCCATAATCCTTGGTATCATAGAAGGTATAACGGAATTTTTACCCATATCTTCCACGGGCCACATGATAATAGCTTCAACCTTCATGGGACTAAAGCAGGATGCATTTCAGCAAACATTTGAAGTCGTAATTCAGCTTGGTGCCATATTAGCCGTTGTTTTGATATATTTTGAAAAGCTTAAAAGCAATGTAACGTTGTGGAAAAAACTGATAACCGCTTTTATTCCCACCGGCATTTTGGGACTTCTTCTTCACAAAATCATAGAGGAAAAGCTTTTCAATCCGGTAGTTGTAAGTATCTCTCTTATTGTTTGGGGTATCTTTTTCATTATTATTGAACTGATGTATAAGGCAAAAGAACACACAATTCACAAACCGGAAGACATCAGTTATTTTAAATCTGTTCTTATGGGACTTTTCCAGTCGTTAGCAATGGTTCCGGGAACATCCCGTTCAGGTGCCACGATAAGCGGTGGTCTCATACTCGGAATGGACAGAGTAACGGCCACAGAGTTTTCATTCCTGTTAGCAATACCTACGATGGGAGCGGCAACAGGGCTTGAGCTTGTCAAAAATTACCACACGCTATCGTTTAACAATCTCACTGTTCTTGCAATAGGATTTATCACAGCCTTTATCTTTGCTTACATCTCAGTAAAATGGCTTCTCAAATTCATTAAAACCCATACTTTCATACCGTTTGGTATATATCGCATCATTTTAGGTATAATCGTACTCGCCCTGCTTTATAGATAGTGAAAATTGAATGTCCCCTGCAAAGACCGCAGGAGACATTCTCTAACGGTTAAAAGATTGATAGTATATTTTTTAGGATGCGAATACCTGTATCTATCTCTTCTTCTGATATGATAAGTGGTGGTGCAAATCGGAGGACGTTTTTGGCCGTACAATTTATTATAAGTCCTTTTTCAAGAGCTTTTTCAACTATCCTGCCACATTCCATCTTGCACACGACGCCAATCATTAATCCCATTCCTCTAACGCTTTCTATAATGTGTGGGAATTCTTTTTTAAGTTCTAACAGTTTACCTTTAAGATAATTTCCTTTTTCGTTAACTGATTCAAGGAATTCATCTTTTGATACTGTTTCAATGACTTTGACGCCTGCAGCTGTGGCAAGGAAATTACCGCCGAACGTTGAAGCATGCAGGCCCGGTTTGAGAACGTTTGCGGCTTTTCCTTTTGCAACGATTGCGCCGATAGGAACGCCATTGCCTAAAGCTTTTGCGAGAGTCATAACATCTGGTTCAACGTTGTAGTGTTGATAGGCAAAAAGTTTTCCTGTTCTACCTATTCCTGTCTGAACTTCGTCAAAAATCAGGATTGCGTCTATTTCGTCGGCAATTTCTCTTAACCCTTTTAAGAATTCTTCTGTTGCAGGAATTATGCCACCTTCTCCCTGGATAGGTTCAACAATAATTCCGCAGGTTTTATCACTTATGACAGCTTTTACAGAGTCAAGATTATTGAATTCGGCAAATTTCACGTCTGATAACATAGGGCCAAAACCTTCGTTGTACTTTCCCTGTCCTGTTACAGAGACGCTTGCGAATGTTCTTCCGTGGAAAGAGTTTTTGAATGCAACTATTTCATAACCTTTTTTGCCTTTTTCAAATGCGTAGCGTCTTGCAAGTTTTATAGCTCCTTCGTTTGCTTCAGCTCCGCTGTTACAGAAAAAGACCTTTTCACCAAATGAGTTTTCGCATATCAACCTTGCAAGTTCAGCCTGCGGTTTAATGTGGAATAGGTTTGATGTGTGGATAAGTTCTTTTGCTTGTTCGCATATCGCTTCCGTTACTTCGGGATGGCAGTGTCCAAGGTTACAGACGGCAATTCCTGCAAGCATATCGAGATACTCTTTTCCATTTTCGTCATAAAGGTAACATCCCCTTCCCCTTACAAAAGATACGGGATATCTATTGTATGTTTTCATTACGTACTTTTCTGTCATCTCTATCGTATCCATCTTTCCTCCTTTTACCGCTTTTTGAATACGATTCTTATGGGTATTTTTGTAAAGCCGAAACGTTCTCTTAGCCTGTTTTCTAAAAATCTTCTGAAGTTGGAAGGGATGCCTTCCGGATAATTTGAGAATAAAAGGAATGTGGGAGGTTTTATCTTTACCTGCGTTCCGTAGTAAATCTTGACAATCTTGTTTTTATATACAGGCGGCTGGTGGATTTCCATCAACTCTTTTAATGCACGGTTGAACTCTCCTGTTCTAACTTTTTTTGTGTACTGTTTGTATATGTCATCAATCTGTTTGAAGAGTTCTTTTAAGTTTTTCTTCTCTTTTGCAGAGATGAAAACTCTCGGTGCGTATGGAATAAAGTCAAATACCATGTCTAACCTGCTTTGAAGTTTTTCCCACTCTTTGCGGTTCTCTATCTTGTCTATCTTGTTTACCGCAATAATTATTGGCTTGTATTTCTGAAGGGCAATTCCTGCTATTTTGGCGTCTCTTTCGGTTGCTCCTTCTTCAGCATCTATTAACAGAATAACTATGTCTGCCCTGTCTATAGCATCAAGGGCCCTGAGGTAACTGTAGTACTCTATATCCTTTATTTTTCCTCTTCTTCTGATTCCTGCAGTGTCTATAAAGATGTACTCTTTTCCGTCTATTTCCACGTAGCTGTCTATTGCATCTCTTGTTGTTCCCGGGATGTCTGAGACGATTGCTCTCTCTTCACCGACGAGAGCGTTAAGGAGTGTTGATTTCCCCATATTCGGTCTTCCGATTATTGCTATTTTAGGAGGTTCCGTATTTTCCCGGACTTCAATCTCTTTCTCTTCTTCGAGAGCCTCTGCTATCTCTTCAAGGCCTTCAACATCATCACCCGTAATAATTCGGTTTACTTTTTCCGCATTTTCTTTTTCTCTAAACCGGGATTTTGCACTCTCTTTAAGTTCTTCAGGTAGTTTTTCTATGACTTTTTCTTTTAAAGTCGGTATTCCTATTTTGTGTATTGTTGACATGGGGATAACTTCTTCGAATCCGAGCTTGTAGGCATCGTAGGCAAGATGTTCCATGAAGGGTTCATCTATTTTGTTGACAGCCACAATGATGGGTTTCTTCCACTTTCTAAGAATTCTTGCCACTTCTTCATCAAGTGGTGTTATCCCCTCCTGTCCGTCAATTACGAAGACAATAACATCAGCTTCGTCCATTGCCCTTTCGGCCTGTTTTGTTACAGAAGCTGAAAAACCTTCTCCCGAAGTGTCAACGCCCCCCGTATCTACCAATATTACCGTATGATCGTCTATATCTGCTTCCTGAACGATACGGTCCCTTGTTACACCTGGTGTATCGTCAATGATGGCAGCTTTTTTTCCTAAAAGTCTATTGAAAAGAGAAGATTTTCCAACGTTGGGTCTTCCTACTATAGCTACTACAGGAAGTCTTTTCATTTTTTCCCTCCGTTAAAGGAGTTTTTAGCTGGAGGAAAAGTATAGTTTTCCACAGCCGGTTGCAATGTTTTCACCCGATGTCCCATATATCTTTTGGTGTCATGCTTCTAACAAATAGTGTTGTTGGTAAGTCTTCTGTAATAAGGTTTATTCTTTTTACCGTTTCCATCTCTTTTCCTTCTTCAGGAATGCCAAGTCCAAGTATTATCAGATCGGAAAACATAGAGTTTTCTTTTATCAGTTCGTGAAACGTTTTCTGTTCGTTGTTTATGATTATGTTAACTTCTGTATCAAGTCTTGCTGCTTTGAGTAACTTTTTGTAAGCTTCTTCGAAAATTTGCGCTTCCTTCTGTGAGTTTACCACTCTCATTATGCGAATACTCGCTTTTTTCCACTCGTGGTGTTCTTTAAGTGTGTGGGCTATAAAGGTCATTAGTGCAAAGTTACCACCTCTTCCGCCCCACCATATGTCAATGTTCCTTTTTTTGCCCCATCCTCTGGAATGGTTGAAGTTCAGAATAAGTACATCTTTCCTCAAATTTGTAAGTTCTTTGATGCTTCTAATGAGTCTTAACTGGTTTTGAAGGTTCCTGCCCCATCCAAATAGAGCCGTGTTTGATTCCACTGTTCCAAAGCCGTAACTTTGGGCTACTATCGGGAATATTTCCTTGTCGTTTCTTGCGACAATAACTTTTGGAAAGAAATCCAGCTTATTTTTCTTTATAAATTCTGCCAGTATCCTTGTCTCTTCCTGTTTTTTTATTTCCATGTTTTCGTTTTCAGATGAAAAAAGGATGTTAACCAGACTGATGAGACCGTCGTTGAAAGAGAGGAATCTTGCAAAATCAACAAGATAGGGCCGCTCTTCCGGTCTTCCTGAAAACACAAGTACGTTGGGGCGCCATTCTTTAGGATCCTGCTCTTTTTCATTAACTTTTAAAAGTGCAAATTTGGCTATGGATATTAGAATTCCCGTTTTGATATCACCCCATGCCTGTTTGTACTGTCTTCTTCTCAAGAATCCATAGAGGAGCAGCAGGAGAATTGTGGCTACAGCCGTTGCTCCGGCATTTATCAAGAACATAACTATGTAAGATCCCGCAACACCATATGCAGAAATGTACCAGGGGACTTTAAACGACGGACGGTATGTTGGTGGTTTGAGCAGTCCATAAAGTGCTGCAGCCAAGTTTGTTACTGCGTAAGTTATCAGGAAAAACATTGTGATTATTGAGGCTACTAAGTTTAATGATCCAAGGAATAGTATGCCCTGAGCAATTGCATAGGTGATGAGTATGCCGGCTCTTGGTTCTTCCTTTTTTGAACCCATTGTTGCTGCTAACATAGAAGGGACTATTCCATCAAATGCGAGTGCCTGTAGAGTTCTTGGCGCACCAACGATGAATGTTAGTGCAGAAGATAGCGTTGCCATCCATATACCGATATACACTAAGAATGGAAATATTGAATTGTGCACCATAACAAGTGTGTCTTTCTGAAGGACGGTGTAAGGTGCGGTACAGGCGAGTTTGTATGCGATGAAGATGTAAGTCACGTAAGATACGAAAAGTGCTGATATGATACCGATAGGTATTGCTCTTTTGGGATTTTTGAGCTCGCCTGACATGGCGATACCCGCAGTTACTCCCGTTACAGCGGGGAAAAATACTGCGAAGACCGTCCAGAAATTCTGTCCGTTTAAGTAATGGGGGGCAAGGTTATGGCTTATAAGGGAAAAATGTGGGTTGAAGATGAACGATAGAATACCCGCTATTAAGGCTAAAAATATGCCTATCTGAAGTTTTATTACGAAATCGGCACCTATGTAGGCTATCACGGTAAAAATTATTAGAACTACTGTTGCCACAACTGTTATGGAGATGTTGGGAAAAATACCTCTCAGGGATTCGGCAAAACCTATTAGGTAAAAGGCAACGGATATAGCCTGAGAGATGTAAAGAGGGATGCCTATAGTTCCACCAACGTCAAGTCCGAGACTCCTTGAAATGATGTAGTAAACACCTCCGACACCTACTTCTTTGTTCGTTGATATGGAAGAGAGTGAGAGGCCTGTAACAAAAGAGATGGACATTGCAAGTGTTATGAGAATAATACCTTCTATAAGTCCTGTGTTTCCTATTACCCAGCCGGTTCGCAGGAAGAGGATTACACCGAAAATTGAAAGAAGTGTCGGTATGAACACGCCTGTAAACGTGTTGAATCTCCTGATACTTTCGTTCATGTATTGCAACCTCACTTTTTGACAAGTTTATAACCAAGCTTTTCAGCCCATGATTTTATGAAAAATTCAATGCTTCTATCATACACCCTTTCTGCTTCTTTCGGGAATAAACAGCCGGGTATTTCTCCCATGTCTCTGTGGTATTTTATGCATTCGCAACAGATACCCCTTTTGCTGCACGCAGTGTAAGTGCAGCTGCAAAATTGAAGATTCTTTTCCTTTTTACACTCCATTCTATCCTCCCTTCTCTTCCGCTATGCCTTCATATTTATACTGATAACCACCAAGTTTTAGAAGGTCTATTCTTAGCATAACCTGATAATTTATCGTTCCGTCGAAGCTCTTTATCCAGTGGTATGTTATGCTGCCTTTCCAGCAGTTTCTGTTAATCGTGAGGGCATACTGTCTTTCCCTGTCAAAATTATAGTTAAGGTCATAACGTTGGGCATAGGAAAATGTCAGGTACGGATTTATGTGAAAGGTTGTTCCCCAGCGGATGTAGTGGTTTTTTTCTTCCGTAATAAACGAGCGGTAATAGTTTGTCCAGAATGAAAATTTTTGGGATTTAAAACTTATATAGGAGTTTGTTTTGTTTATGTCTCTCGTGTTGCCGTCAATTTCTAAATGTTCTCGAAAGGTTAGTTGTTGTGTTGGTGTAATTTCTGCGTCTATATTCCATGTTTCCCAAGGTTCTGTTTTTAGATAAAAGTTGTACCCGTTTTCTATCGTCAACTTTCCAATCTGATTACTATCTTTGTAGAGATATGTTGCTATGGAAGCGGTTATTTTTTTCTCTTTTTCTACGATATCACTTCCGTCAAAATCGGGAATGTCGTTTTGATCTTTGTTTTGAACGTAATTTAGAGACAGTTCGGGATTTAAAGATACAGTTAAATTACCTGATGAAAATCGGAAATTTGAAAAATGTCTTTCTTCGTATTTCCAAAGGCTTCTATAAATGTTTTCTGTGCCGTTGCCGGTTACAGAGTAATAGGAAATCTGATTGCTGATTTTGAAGCTGTTTTTAATGTTTCCGGTAAACAGTGTGTATCTAAGAGAAGGTTCTAAATTAAATCTGCTTCCTCTGAAGCCCACCTTTCTGTAAAAGTATGTAAAATCGGAATCCATGCTAAATGTAATGGGAAGGTTTTTAGACAGGGGAATGTCCATTAAGTAAAAGTTTATTTCCGGTAATTTTTGGAATATGGAATCTGTTGAATTATCCAAACTATCGAGGTACACAAGGTTTACGTTTAAGATGGCGTGATTCCACAGGCGGGAGTATGTTATATCGGATTTTGTGTACTGCTGCGTTAGTGTTTCAACGTCGGTTGTTCCATTTTCGGTGAAGAAGTTTCTGCTACTTACAATGTTTACCTTTATGTTTCCATAAGAGTAGTCTGACTTAAGGTAGGAGTGCTTGAAATCTAACTGCCAGTTGGTTTCGTTTCCTGAGTCTATTCGGTAGTAATAGAGGTCGCCTTTACTGTAAGGTGACAGTACATACCTCAGCTTTGCACTTTCACCGTGACCGTTGCGGAAACGTTTTTCATACGTAAGTGTTAAATCCGCACTTCTTCCCAGAACAATGTAGAAAGGTTGTTTGATAGTTAGTCCCTGATCTTTTATGTAGCCGAACTTTGGAACAAGAAAGCCGGAAGTTCTCTTTTCGATAATGGGGCCGCTTATTGCTGGTGAAATAATTACGGGAACAGAGAGAACGTCAAAAGCCACCCATTTCCCTTTAAAACTTTCACCGATTTTAATTTTGAACGTTTTGGCTTCTATTGACCAATCGGGTCTATCACAACAGCAACAGCACGGTGTGTAGGTTCCGTTGTAGGCCAACCAGACTTTATCGGAAATCCTGATCAGCTTCTCTGCTTGGATGAAATCTGTCGGGGATAAAGCACCTTTTACCTGATAAAACTCGGCTTTTTTGCTTTGAAAATTGTATTTAAGTTCTGAACACCAGAGCTTTAATGGGGGTTGTTCAATAAAAACGTTACCTGTAAGTGTTACTGTTTTTGTTACGTTGTTGTAAGTCAGGGTATCGCCCTTTATCGTTGCATTGTCAAATTGTAAAGTAACGTTACCTTCGGCTTTTATTTCAGTTTTGATGTTTCCTTCTATTTTCCTGGCTGTTAGAGTTATTGGTCCCTGGATTTGTGCTGCGGCACTGTTGATTTGGGCAAAGATAAGAAAAACAATTGCGATTACCTTTTTCACTCACACTCTCCAGGTAGTTTGTTAGCCTTTATTTTAAACCAATTTCTCTAATGGGGTAGGTTGTAATTGACGGGAAAAGGGACATATTTTTCGATGAGGGTTCTATATCTTAAAAGTTTAAGGAGGGGCATATGGAAAGGCTCTCGGAACTTGTGAGAAAAATAGCGTTAGTAGAGATAGGTGCCATTTCTGTTGTCAATAGGAAAGTGGAAGAGTTTATTCGTAAATTAGAGGAAGAGGGTAAAATAGCGGAAAGTGAAGGGAAAAAAGCACTTGCTGATCTCAGGAAGACCTTTGAAGAGCAGAAGAAGGAAGTTGAAAAGAAGGTGGAAGAGGTAATTGGAAGAATGAACCTCGCCACAAAGAAAGAGGTGGAAGCGTTGAGGAAGGAAGTTGAAGCATTAAAGGAGGAACTGAAAAAGTTAAAAGGTGAAAAAGAGTGATATCAATAGGTGAAAGAAATAGAAGAGTAAAAGATATAACAGGTGCTCTATTTTTTTGCAATTATGAGTATTTGAAGGAAAAGTTACCTGCATCTTTATTGTGGTTGGGAAAGTTATTTTTTCGGAGATGGAACTTTTTACTTGAATACTCTCCGCCAGTTCGTCTGAGAGTGGCTCTTGAAAGGTTGGGTCCAACCTACATAAAAATAGGTCAGATGCTTTCGACCAGAGTGGATGTCTTTCCGGAAGAGTATATAAAAGAACTTGAGAAACTTCAGGATGATGTTCCTCCGGCTCCTGTTGATGAAATTTTAGAAGTGCTTGGTGATATTAGAAATGCTTTTAAAGAATTTTCTGAAAAACCTATAGGTTCTGGTTCAATTGCTCAGGTTCATACCGCTGTTCTTAAAAATGGTCAAAAAGTTGCCGTTAAAGTTATAAAACCGGGTGTTGAAGAACAGATAAGAAAAGACGTCACTATTTTAAAGTTATTGGTGAGAAAGTTATCTAAGTTTATTAAACCTTTGAGAGATTACAGAATACCGTCGATAATAGAAGAGTTTGAGAGAGTTCTCCTTGACGAATTTGATCTTACCAAAGAAGCTTCTTACATGGAAATGTTCAGAAAGTTTGCTGAAGAGAAAGAACCAAGACTTGTTATTCCTGCAGTTTACTGGAAGTATACGAATAGAAATGTTCTTGTCTCTGAGTTTATAAAGGGAACAAAACTTACAGATTTAGAAAATCTTGAAAAATTCAACAGGAAAAAGCTTGCTGAAGATTTCGTGATCCTGGTTAACAGGCAGATTTTTGAACTTTCCGTTTTCCACGGTGACCTTCATCCGGGAAACATTTTCGTTCTTGACGATGGGAGACTTGCGTTTGTTGACTTTGGAATTATAGGGAGGCTTTCTCCTGATACATTTTCTGCGTTTTTTATGTTTTCCTATGCCGTCATGAAAAAAGATGTTGACATGATAGTTGAAGCTCTTAAAAAGGTTGGTGCGGTTGGGGATAACGTTAACGAGCAACTTTTAAAAAGGGAACTTCTTGTTTTCCTTGATAAATATTACAATAGGCCTCTTTCAAAAATAGATGCTGAAAAGTTTTTTTATGAAGAACTTGCAATAACAAGGCAGTTTAATGTCGTTCTTCCTGAAGAATTATTGGTTCTTTTAAAAACGGTGACACATACAGAATCGGTGGCAAGAATAATCTGTCCCGATTTTACACTTCCACCTGTCCTTCAGCCTTATTTAAAGAAATTGATGCCAAAGTTTATGGTTGAAGATTTTCGTCGCAGAACGATGAAAGCTGCAGCTTCCTACGCATCACTAATTGAACAATTCCCCGAACTTGTTGAGAAGAGCCTTAAGTCGAGAAAAACCGAAAGAGAGCTTCCACTTATAGAGTCCTCTTTTATTTTAGGGTTTAGTATTATTCTCGCTACAAAACCGGTTGTAGCACCTCTTTACCTTTTATTTGCTGCTCTTTATCCATTTTTAAAAGGAGGAAACGATTAAATGGCGGTTTATGTCTCCTTGATTCACTATCCTGTTTATAACAAAGAGAAGAGAGTGGTAGCCACATCGCTTACGACACTTGATATTCACGATATCGCCAGGTCTTCAAGAACTTACGGAGTAAAAGGTTACTACATAGTGCAGCCTATAGAAAACCATCTCTGGCTTGCCAACAAATTGCTTTCTTTCTGGCAGGGCGGTCACGGCAGAGAATACAATCCGAAAAGGTGGGAAGCTTTAAAGCTTGTTAAGGCTGTTCCCTACATAGAAGACGCAATTTCAGACATTGAGAAAGTAGAAGGCAAAAAACCTTACATTGTTTCTACTTCAGCAAAAAGATACGAACATACCATTAGTTTTCGGGATTTAAAATCTAAAATTGAGAATGAAGATGTCCCATTTCTCATCTGTTTTGGAACTGGATGGGGACTGACTGAGGAGTTTATAGAATCCTCTGATTTTATCCTTGAACCGATATGTGGTCCTACAAATTACAACCATCTTTCCGTTCGTTCAGCAGCTTCTATCATTCTGGACAGACTACTCGGTTTGCGATAAAATACATTTTCAAATTTAAGTATCCTGATAAGGGAGGTAGAAGGAATGAAAAGAGTCTTAAGTTTCTTTTCGATGGCTCTTTTTGCGTTAATGGCAGTTTTTGCACCTGCCCACGCGGAAGATGTCATCAAGATTGGTGTTGCTGGTCCTCACACCGGTGATCTTGCACCGTTTGGTGTTCCAACTGTTCATGCTGTTAAAATAGTTGCAGAAAAGTACAATGCTAACGGTGGTCTTCTTGGTAAGAAGATTCAGGTTATCGTTCTTGACGATCAGTGTAAACCTGAAATAGCTACCAATGTTGCAACCAATCTCGTAACTCAGGGAGTTGTCGGGGTTATAGGTCACATCTGCAGTGGTGCTACAAAGGCTGCACTTCCAATCTACAAGCAGGCAAAAATACCCGTTATTTCTCCATCTGCTACTAACCCGTCTCTTACAAAACTTGGGGCTCCTGTTTTCTTTAGAACAATTGCACCTGACAATGCTCAGGCTAAGCTCGATGCCGATTTTATCGTTAATAAGCTTCACGCTAAGAGAGTAGCAATCATTCACGACAAGGAAGATTACGGAAAAGGTCTTGCAACTTACGTTAAAGAGTACATTGAGAAAAGTGGAAAGGCAAAGGTTGTTCTTTTTGCTGGAGTTACAAGAGGCGCAATGGACTATTCCGCTATTGTCCAGAGAATTAAGAGAGTTCATCCTGATGTTGTAATGTTTGGTGGTTACCACCCGGAAGCTTCTAAAATTGTTATGGCTATGAGAAGGATGAGAGTAAAAGTTCCTTTTATATCTGGTGACGGTATCAAAAACGATAAGTTTATTCAGGTTGCTGGAAGGTATGCAGAAGGAGTTTACGCTTCAGGACCAAAAGATATTTCAGGTAATCCTCTTTACAAAGTGGCCCTTGAAGAACACAAGAAAAAGTACGGAACAGAGCCGGGAGCATTTTACTTTAACGGATATGCAGCTGCTCAGGCGCTCTTTAACGCCATTCAGAAGGCAGGTTCAACCGATTTTGATAAGATTGTAAAGGTTCTTCATACACAGTATGTTGAAACACCTCTTGGAAAAATCAGGTTTGATAAAAATGGTGAAGCTGAAGGTGTTGGTTTTGCCATTTATCAGGTGAGAAACGGCAAGTTTGTCCAGGTTAAGTAATTTGTTTATAATTTCTGTAAAATTTATAGGGCGGCGGATAGCTTCTGCAGTTATCCGCCGCTATTCTATGAATAGAGGTGTGTGGGATGATAGATTGGGGATACTTTACAGACCTCTTGGTTAGTGGCCTGACGAAAGGTAGCATCTACGCTCTTATAGCACTTGGTTACACTATGGTTTACGGTATTATTCAGCTCATCAACTTTGCTCACGGTGAAATCTACATGATAGGAGCTTTTACCGCTCTTATTTTTGCTGTTCTGCTTGCCAAGTTTGGTTTGAGCACGGGACTTATTTTTCTTATCGTTACGGTAATAGCGGTTATCTATGCTTCAGCTTATGGTTACACTGTGGAGAAGATAGCTTATAAACCTTTGAGACATGCGCCGAGACTTTCACCTCTTATCAGTGCTATTGGTATGTCACTTTTTTTGCAAAACTATGTGATGCTGGCACAGACGCCGGATTTCGTTCCATTTCCTGACCTTATTCCGCATATAGGCATTCTTGAGAGGATAAGTGACTACATAGATCCTGTTGGACTGGTGATTATAATTGTTACGTTCGTAGTTATGGTAGCTCTCCATTTCTTTATTAAGAAGACAAAAATTGGAAAGGCCATGAGAGCAACAGCTCAAAATAAAACGATGGCTATGCTCTGTGGCGTTGATGTTGATAGAACGATTTCCATGACTTTTATTATAGGTTCTGCCCTTGCAGCTATTGGCGGTGTTTTAATCGGTTCTTACGTTGGACAGATAAACTTCTTTATCGGTTTTATAGCAGGACTTAAAGCTTTTACGGCGGCCGTTCTTGGTGGAATTGGAAGTATTCCCGGTGCCGCTCTTGGAGGGATTATTTTAGGTTTAACAGAGAGTTTTGGTGCGGGATATATCTCAAGCGACTATCAGGATGTGTTTGCTTTTATTCTTTTAGTTTTGATTCTTATTTTCCGTCCTGCAGGAATTCTTGGTAAAACCGATACCGAAAAAGTTTAAGCAGGTGGTAGGCGATGAAAGGAGTTATAGAAGAGTTAAAGAAGTCATTAATAGCGGCTGTTTGGTTTGTTTTTCTGACGTTTCCCATAGTGGTGATGAAAGTAGATACTGCTGAAAATAGGGTGATTTTCCGCTGGAAAAACGTTATTTATGTTGCAATTGCAGCTTTTGTTCTTTCATACTTGTGGCGGTATTTTCTTGAGAGGAAAGAACGCAGAGGTAATGTGGACGAAGATTCTGTAATTTACAAAATCCTTTCCAATCCCAGGTATAGCAGGCCGTTTTACGCTGCTGTTTTACTTTTTGCCGTTGCGTTTCCGTGGCTATTTTCAACCTATCAGACAAATATTATGGCTACGGCGCTTATCTATGTTATGTTAGGTCTTGGTCTTAACATAGTTGTTGGTCTTGCTGGATTGCTGGATCTTGGCTATGTTGCTTTTTATGCTGTAGGTGCCTATGCTTATGCTCTGCTGAATTACCATTTTGGCCTCAATTTCTGGGAAGTTTTACCAATTGCAGGAATTCTTGCGGCTTTTGCCGGTATTCTGCTTGGTTTTCCTGTTCTCAGGCTTCGCGGTGACTATCTTGCTATTGTTACTTTGGGCTTTGGTGAGATTATCAGAATAGTTTTGGAAAACTGGGATAGCTTTACTTTTGGTCCAAGTGGTATTTCAGGTGTTCCAAGACCTCCTCTTTTTGGTGTAAAAATGGATGTTAATCAGTCTCTCATATACATCTATTACATAACCCTTGCCTTTGTCATATTCACGATTTTTGTTGTTAACAGGTTGCAGAATTCAAGGCTTGGCCGCGCCTGGCTTGCATTAAAAGAAGATGATATTGCCTGTCAGGCCATGGGAATAGACAGGGTAACCGCAAAGCTTACCGCTTTTGCTCTTGGTGCAACCTGGGCAGGTTTTGCCGGTGTAATTTTTGCCGCTAAAACAACCTATGTCAGTCCTGCAAGTTTTACTTTCTTTGAATCTGTAGTTATTCTTTCTATAGTTGTTCTTGGTGGTATGGGTTCTATTGTTGGTGTTGTTCTTGCAGCTCTTGTTATGATACTTCTTCCTGAGTACTTGAGGGCATTTTCTGATTACAGGATGTTAATTTTTGCGCTTGCACTTGTTCTTGTTATGGTATTTAAGCCGGAAGGATTGATTCCGTTTAGAGGCGGTAGATTTGTCTATAAGAAAAAAGAAACGGCTGAGGGTGGCAATGAGTGAGCCTATTCTTGACGTTAGAAATTTGACGATGCAATTTGGCGGACTTAAGGCCGTGGATAACGTGAGCCTGCAGGTTTATCCTGAACAAATTGTTGCGCTTATAGGGCCTAATGGTGCCGGGAAAACTACCTTCTTTAATTGCGTTACCGGTATATACAAGCCTACGGCTGGTGATATTTACTTGAGAACGAAAGACGGGAAAAGGGTAAGAATAAACGGTATGAAGCCAAACAAGATTACAGAGCTCGGTCTTGCAAGAACATTTCAGAATATCCGTCTTTTCCCGAACATGACAGCCCTTGAAAATGTTATGGTTGGAAGGCACTGCAGGACGAAGTCATGGATATTGGGTGCTATATTTAAGGGACCAAGGACAAGAAGAGAGGAAGAAGAAACGATAGAAAAAAGTTACGAACTTCTTAAACTTGTCGGACTTGAAAAGTATGTTAACGAGCTTGCCAAAAATCTGCCTTACGGTGCTCAAAGGCGTCTTGAGATTGCAAGGGCTCTTGCTACGGAACCTTCTGTTCTCCTTCTTGATGAACCGGCAGCCGGTATGAACCCGAAAGAGACGGCGGAACTTATGGATTTGATTTATCACATTAGAGACAATGAGGATGTTTCTATCCTTTTAATTGAACATGATATGAAGCTTGTCATGAACATTTCAGAGGTCGTTTATGTTATGGAATACGGAAAGCTCCTTGCAAAAGGAACACCTGAAGAGATAAGGCAGAATCCTGCTGTTATAAAAGCTTACCTTGGAGAGGAACACAATGCTTGAAGTCAGAAATATAAACACTTTCTACGGAAACATTCAGGCACTGCACAATGTTTCTTTGAAAGTTGATGAGGGTGAGATTGTTACGCTTATTGGTGCTAACGGTGCCGGAAAAACAACAACATTGATGTCTATATGCGGAGTTGTTCCACCCCGTTCAGGTGAAATTATCTTTAACGGTGAACCTATTCAGGGACTTCCTCCTCATAAAATAGTTGCGAAAGGTATCGTTCAGGTTCCAGAAGGCCGTATGATATTTCCTGAACTCACTGTTATGGAAAATCTCGATATGGGTGCCTATTTGAGAAAGGATAAGGAGGGGATTAAACAGGATCTTGAATATATATTCGAACTGTTTCCTATACTGGCGGAAAGGAAAAATCAGCTTGGTGGAACGCTTTCTGGTGGTGAACAACAGATGCTTGCAATATCAAGGGCTCTAATGGCAAGACCGAAACTTCTGTTGCTTGATGAACCGAGCCTGGGTCTTGCACCTCTTATTATTAAGCAGATTTTTGATATTATAGTTAAGATTAATAAAGAACATAAAACGACAATTCTTCTTGTCGAACAGAATGCTCATCAGGCTCTTAAAATTGCCGATAGAGCCTATGTTATGGAAAGCGGCAGAATAACTATGGAAGATAAAGCTGAAAATCTTCTTAATAATGAGCAGGTTAAAAAGGCTTATTTAGGTCTCTAAACTTTACCCGCCGTTTCTGGCGGGCTTCTTTTTTCAAGATTTTGTCGTTGAAGATATTTCTTGAAAATCTATTTTTGCCTCTGGCGTAATTTTGAAATTAGTGTTCTATCGTTTACAATAAGCCTGGCCATTTATGGAGGGACTGGAGGCAACAGTGAGAAAACTGTTTAAAATATCTTTTGATAAAAAAGATTTCAGGTTTGTTATTGGCATAGTTATACTCCTTGCCTTCCTTTACTTTGCGCTTTTACTTGCCCGTAAAGGTGGTGGTTCCGGTGAATCTCTAACAATTTCTCTATCTCCTCTATCGTTGTTTAAGTATTCCCTGTTTTCCCTTTCGCGGATGGGTGCCGCCTACCTTTTATCTCTGATTTTTAGCCTTGTTTATGGGTACTTTGCCGCTTACAATAAAAAAGCCGAGATGATACTCATGCCGCTTCTTGATGTTCTTCAGAGTGTACCCATTCTCTCTTTCCTCCCTGTTACGCTTCTTGCTTTAAGCACTTTTTTATCTCAAAATGTGGCTGCCGAGCTTGCTTCTATTGTTTTAATATTTACCAGTCAGGCATGGAATATTACTTTTGCCTGGTATCAGTCTTTAATTACCATTCCAAAAGATCTTGATGAGGCAAGCAGAATATTTAGATTTAACAGATTGTTGCGTTTGAAAACGCTGGAACTTCCTTTTGCCGCCATTAATCTTATATGGAACAGTATGATGAGCTGGGCTGGTGGCTGGTTTTTCCTTATGGCTGCAGAGATGTTTACAGTGGGCAATAAGGACTTTCGTCTTCCAGGGCTTGGTTCTTATCTTCAAACTGCTGCTGATAGGAAAGATATACACGCTATACTTATGGGACTTTTTGCGTTGATACTTATTATTGTGATTCTTGACCAACTTGTATGGCGGCCTCTCCTTGCATGGTCTGTGAAGTTTAAGATAGAGTATGTTGAGACAGAAAAAGAGCCGTCTTCATGGTTTTATAACCTTCTTCAATCTTCAGGTGTTCTTGAAAAACTTGATGCCGCATGGCAGGTTGTTTCTGAAAAAGTAGATCTGTGGGCAGTAAAAAGATGGCCGTTTAGAGATAGAAACGAGGAACGTGGTGAAAGTTTGTTTTCAAAAGTTGTTTTCTACGTTTTTATTATGTTTGTTGTTTATGAATCTGTAAAAGCTTTTGGTGTTATGATGAATATTCCTTCTTACGAGTGGAAGGAGATATTCAGGGCTCTTGGTGCTACGACGTTGAGGGTTTTTATTGCTCTTATTCTTTCTCTTGCCTGGACTATCCCTGTTGGTGTTGCCATTGGCAGGAATGAAAAACTTGCCGGATGGCTTCAGCCGCTTGTTCAGATTATTGCTTCGATTCCGGCAACTGCCCTTTTTCCAGTTTTCGTTCTTATATTTTTAAATTTCCCGGGCGGTTTAAACATAGCTTCCATTGCCCTTATGATGGCTGGAACCCAGTGGTATATCCTTTTTAATGTTATAGCAGGAGCTTCTTCTATTCCAAAGGATCTTGAATATACAACGCAGCTTCTCCATCTGTCTAAATGGGAAAAGTGGAGGGTGCTTATTCTGCCGGCTATATTTCCCTATGTTATTACCGGTGGAATAACTGCAGCAGGTGGTGCCTGGAATGCCAGCATAGTTGCAGAGTATATTAAGTTTGGTGGCAAAGTTTTAAAGATAAACGGTCTTGGAGAACTTATAGCCCTTTCAACGGCAAATGGTAATTATCCACTCCTTTTAACTTCTACGGTAGTGATGATTGTTACGGTTGTTTTGATAAACAGACTGTTCTGGAAAAAGCTTTACGATCTTGCACATGAAAAGTTTTCAATGGAGTAAAAGCATGGAAAAGAAAGTACTGGTGGATTTAAAAAATGTAAGTCACATGTATAGAGGCAGAGAAAAGTCTTTCTATGCATTGAAAAATATAAACTTAAAGCTTTACGAGGATGAGTTTGTCTGTCTTGTTGGCGCTTCTGGTAGTGGTAAAAGTACCCTTTTAAGGATAATTACAGGACTTCAAAAACCTACTGAAGGTGAAGTTTTATATAAAGGTGAACCCCTTAAAGGTGTCAATCCTAATGCTACGATTGTTTTCCAGACGTTTGCTCTATTTCCCTGGTTGACCGTTCTTGAAAATGTTGAAATTGCTCTTAAAGCGCGGGGGATACCAAAGAAGATAAGGGTTCCAATAGCCCTTGAACTTATTGATAGAGTTGGTCTTGATGGTTTTGAAACTGCATATCCCCGTGAGCTTTCCGGGGGTATGCGTCAGAAGGTTGGAATAGCAAGGGCTATAGCTCTTGAACCGGAACTTTTGTGCCTTGATGAGCCATTTTCAGCCCTTGATGTTTTGAGTGCTGAAGCGATAAGGGGAGAGCTTCTGGAACTCTGGATAGAAGGAAAACTTCCCACAAAAACCATTTTGATGGTTACCCATAACATTGAAGAGGCCGTTTTTATGGCAGATAGGATTGTGGTTATGGATAAAAATCCTGGAAGAATTATTTCAGAACTTATAGTGGATTTGCCGCATCCAAGGGACAGGAAATCTCAGGAATTTATAAACATAGTTGATAAGGTTTATTCTATTCTTGCAGGTAAAGCTATTGAGGAAGTACACACGTTTGCTCAGGCGAAAAAACCGGGTAAGTTTATCCTTCCTGATGTTGATATTTCTGATCTTATAGGTCTTATAGAGTATCTTGATGAAAAAGCAGAGAAAAGGTATGACATATATAAGCTGGCGGATGAACTTAACATCGGTTCTGAAAAGTTGCTAAACCTCATTGAAGCAGCGGAACTTTTAAAGTTTGTTGAAGTCAAAGATGGTGATGTTATTCTTACACCACTTGGAGAGACGTTTTCTCAGGCAAGTATTCTTGCAAGGAAAGAGATGTTTGCTGTTGCTGTAAAAAAACTTCCGATATTTCAGTGGCTTATTAATGTTTTAAGGTCTGCCGAGAATAAGGCGTTGAAGTGGGATGTTCTGGTTGCTTCTCTTTCTCTTGAGATGCCTGAAGAGGAAGCGGAGCGGCAACTTGAGATTCTTATTAAGTGGGGAAGGTACGCAGAGATAATAGCCTATGATGATGAAAATGAGCTGATAATTCTTGAAAACGGTTAGAGTTTTATGAGTCTGCCGTTCTCAAGCCTGTAGGTAGGCCAGCCAAGTTCTTCTACAGCTTCCTTATTGTGAGTTACCATTATTATGGATTTGTCTGTTGTTTTTAAAAAATTCATTAACAGTTTCATCTTTTCATTATCTACGCCGACTGTTGGTTCGTCCATTATCAATGCTTCTGGGTTCATTGCTAAAACGGAAGCTATTGATACCAGTCTCTTCTCCCCGCCAGATAGTTTGTAAGTCATCTTTCCTTTTAAATGAGATATTCCAAGTGTTGAAAGGGTATTATCTATTATCCGGGGTATTTCCTCTCTTGGTATTCCAATGTTTAAGGGGCCGAAGGCTATATCCTCTTCAACAGTTGGTGAGAACAGCTGATCGTCGGGATTTTGAAATATGTATCCTACCGTTATTCTAAGCTTGTAGTAGTCCTCTTCTGTCTTTATCTCTTTTCCTTTTAAAAATATCTTACCTGATGCAGGTTTTATAAAACCCACAACAGTTTCTATTAGAGTGGTTTTTCCAGCACCGTTGGGACCCACTATGAAGAATTTCTCGCCCTCTTTGAGTGAGAAATTGACATTTTCGAAGATCGTTTTTTCGTCTCTTTTAACTGTTAAGTTTTCCACCTTTAAAATTTCCAAATTATACTCCCTGCGAAGGCTGTAATGAGAAAAAGCACTGAGAATGCAGCGAACATTATATCTTTTTTCTCAAGGTGAAAATGGTGATAAACCGGAAATTCACCTTTAAATCCTCTGCAGAGCATAGCTTTATATATTCTATCTGCTTTAAGATAGCTTCTAATGATTAAGTTGGCTACAATGTAACCATAAGTTTTATAAGTATGTATGTTAGTGCCTGGTTTAAATCCGCGAGCGACAGCAGCTTTCAGGAGTCTTCTGTATTCGTCTCTTATTACATGGATGTATCTAAACGTGAAAAACAGTATTTGAACAAGTTTAGCCGGTATTTTTAAATGGTGTAGTGCATGGGCTATTTCAAAAACAGTGGAGGTTGCAAGGAGAAAGAGCATAAACAGCAGGATAACGTTTGATTTGAAGAAAAGAAAGGCTCCATATTTTAATCCTTCCGGATAGAAATGTACTATTCCGAGTTTAATACTACTTCCCTTATCATACGTGAACAGCATGGTTATTATAAGGAATATTAGAAAACTGTCTGCGAATATTAAAGATTTCAGGGCTTTCGTCAGATCATGTCTGACGACAAAGCCCATTAGAAGGATAAATAAGGAAGAGAAGAAGAGAAAAGATATAGAGGAAGAAAGGGCACAGGAAACGGCAAACATAAGAAATACAATTATTTTAACCCTCGGATCGAGCCTATGTAAGAGTGTTTTTCCTTCAGCAAGCTTATTTTCCATCTTTCTCCTTTCTTGAATAAAAATAGGCTGCAGTTCCAAAAAGTCCAAATATCCAGCCTATTCCACCAAATATTTCTGCTATGGAAGGTTTGGTAAGAGCCATTTCTATTCCAAGTAGTTCCTGATGGATGGGCTTTAATTCTCTGTCAACTGCTTTATTTACAGCTTTTTCTACCAGCTTCTGGAGTTCTTCTTTAGATATAGTCGGGTTAGAAGAAAAGGTAGATTCTTGAGTTTTAACTGAAACTGCCGTTTGATTTTCTTCGGCAGAAGATTCTGTGGAAATATCT
Source organism: Desulfurobacterium sp. TC5-1 (assembly GCF_000421485.1). Classification (NCBI taxonomy): domain Bacteria; kingdom Pseudomonadati; phylum Aquificota; class Aquificia; order Desulfurobacteriales; family Desulfurobacteriaceae; genus Desulfurobacterium; species Desulfurobacterium sp. TC5-1. The sequence continues at coordinate 457,080 of NZ_ATXC01000001.1, forward strand.
GAATTTTCACTTCCAGATAGCTCTGAAGCCGGCACTATAGTTTCTGCTCTGTGTCCCAATTCTGCGTTTACTACAATTTTCAGGTCGGTTATTTTTGGAGGCTTGAATGAAAAATTTCCTTCTTTGTCCGTTTTCCCCGTAAGTAGAAGCTTTCCCGTTTTTGCATCATACACCTTTACTTCCGAGTTTTTACATGGTGTTCCGTCACTGAAGTATCCCATTATGTTAACCTTTCCGTTGTCAACATCTGCAAATACAGATATTTTATGGGCAAAAGCAGCAGAGGTCATTGATAGAAGAAATATAAAAATCAGTATAGCTAACTTTTTCATTTTCTTCCTCCGAGAAGTTCCGGCATGGATTTTTTAATGTACAGAAGAACAAAGACGTTTATAATTGATTCAATTACTGCTACCGGTACATGAGCCAGAAGAACAAGTTCTGCAGCGCTTTTAAACTGCTGGCCTGTTAAGTAAAGTTCTGTAGCAACGAGTATACCCGCACCCATGATTGACACAAACGCTGCAATTACACCAGCAAGAGCCACCGTAGAATGTTTGTCAGATTTTAAAAGATTTCTGCATAGGTAGTAACTTATAACGGCAGGAAAAGCCATGTTAAAGGTATTAACTCCCAAAACAGTTATTCCTCCGAATTGAAACAAAACAGCCTGAAGAAAAAGTCCTACGAGTAGAATTGGGAATGTAACCCACCCGGTCAACAGGCCGACCAGTCCGTTTAGAATCAAGTGAACGCTGGTTGGTCCTATTGGAACATGAATTAGTGAAGCCACGAAGAACGCAGCAGCCAGGAGGGCCGCTGCAGGTATCTTTTTGTTGTCAAGTTGCTTAAGTCCCAGGGCAGTTCCGGCAGCTGTCAATCCCCAGCCTGTGAGCAACATCCATCCAGGAAGAACACCTTCAGAGATATGCATTTTATCTTACCTCTCTTGGTTTAGGATATGCTTTTACCCAGACAATGGAATCAAGCTCTACAGGATAATATTTTCCATCTTTATATTTCAATTTTCCACCGTATCCGAGAACTGAAAATCCCCACCAGCCTGCCCACGGGATTGTGTATTCAAAGTAACCGTTTTTATCTGTTTTAACAACCTGTGTTACAAAGGGGTCTGCGGGAACTTTTACGTTTTTGGTATTTAAGTATTCAACTTCAACATCGGCATTTGCAAGAGGCTTGCCGTTCAGGTAAGCTCTGCCTCTAAACGTATTTCCTTCCCAGATACCAAAAGGTCTTGTGAGAGGAACTATTTCTGCCTGTAGTCCAATGGGTTTATCCCAGCCATCTTCCAGTCCAAAGGATTCTACATAAACTTTGGTTATCTGTTTAATAAATTTTTGTTCCGCGGGTTCATAATAGGGAGTAGGATTTACGTAAAACTGGTAGACTCCTGGTCTTCTTATTTTAAAAGTGGTTTCATACATGGGAACTTTCTTGCTGCTTCCTTTCATGGCAGGGATCATAATTTTTTTCCAGTGAAGCCTGTACTTTTTACCGTTTATTACAGCTCCACTATCTACGATTCTAAAAGGCATGTTCGGCCCGCCTTCCATAGGATGGGTGAACTTCGCTTCAATTTTGAGTACTCTGCTCTGTCCTTCCCCGATCATGTCTGTATTTGGCTTTAATAAAAGGAAGTGTGCGTTTGCTGCTGCAGTCATTGAAATGAAAGCTGCAGTAGCCAATCTGAGAATTCTTCTCATCGTGTTACCTCCTTAGTTTTTATTTTAACTAATGCTACCAGATTGAAAATAACGTTGTCAAGATGTCAACATATTTTTATTGAGTAATACAAGGTGCACTTTATTATCACATTGGTATTTATTATAGGACTACATATAACTAAACAGTAAAACCAAATTATAAGTTTTATATGAAAATATGGAAATCCATGAAAGCAACGCAGTCTGTGTGTTCTGCGGGTTTTAAAGTTGACATATTTTGATGATTGTCTAAATTTAGGTTAGCACATACTAACTCGAGAGGTGGTTTATGTTGGTTTCAGCGCTCATTGAGGCTGCAGCAGTTCTTTCTGTTTCGGGATTTTTCATAGGTTTTCTTGCCGGACTCGTTGGTATTGGTGGAGGAATGCTTTTTGTCCCCGTTTTCTGGTTTGTTTTTCCGTTTTTGGATATTCCGGGTAAAATCATTGTTAAATCGTCGGTTGCAACATCTCTTGCATGTATGACAGTTACTTCATCAACTTCAGCTTATCATCACATAAAGGAAAAGTTTTTTAGGAGGGAAATCTTTCTTGCTCTAATTACTGGTGCAATTCCCGGTGTTTTTGCCGGAAGTGCTATGACGGCTGTTTTCCTTCCTCCTCATGTAACGAAAATTCTCTTTGCTCTCTTTCTTGCTTTTATGTCCTTTAAAATGCTTTTGAAAAAGAATGGAAACGGTGAGGAAATAATTTCCTCTCTGCCTTCGGCTAAAGTTATTGCTATCATAGGTTTTTTTGCCGGATTTATAGCTTCCATGCTTGGCGTTGGCGGTGGAGCCCTTATAACTCCGTTACTTCATTCTTTTGCCGGAATACCTATCAAAGAAGCTATGGCTACAAATACAGGTGTTGTTTTCTTTAACTCTCTCTTTTCAACGTTAAACTACATTGTTTATGGCTGGAAGTGTACAAAGTTACCCTTTTTCTTGGGGTATGTTTATCTTCCGGCGCTGATTTTTATGATACCTTTTATATTTGTTGGTACTAAAATGGGTGTAAAGGTTATGCATAATAGCCATCCCGAGAAACTTCGAAAGATATTTTCGATTGTTCTTCTACTGGTTGCCCTGAATATTGTTATAAAAACTTTAGGGAGGTGATTATGAGGTATGTGGAATTGGAACCTGCAGAGGTTGCGTTGAAGGCGTTTAACTATTTTCCAGAATTAAAGTGTGCGGAGAGCGTTTTTAAAGCTATTATTGAAACGCTCGCGGAGAAAGTTGGTGAGCCTTATAAGAGTATTCCTTCTTACATTATGTCTTATGGGAAGGCCGGAATATATGCGTGGGATGGGACATGTGGTGCAGTGAACGGTGCTTGTGCCGCAATAAGTACAGTTCTTGAAGGAGACGATTCAAAGGTTAAACCGCTTGTTGATGAACTTTTAAAGTTTTTCCTGTCAGAAATGCAGCCGGCCTTTGCACCTTATAATGTAAATCCTGTAAGGGTTTCCCTTCCTGACCTTACGTGTGGTGGAATGGTTTTTAGATTAATTAAAAAAGAGCACGCCGGACTTGACGATGAAAAGAGAGTCGTTTTCTGTAAATCAATTACTTATACGGCGGCGTATAAGGCTGTGGAATTGCTGAATGAATTTTTAAAGTCACAAAAGTAAAAGGGGGTGTTTCCCCCTTTAAACTATGTAAAGTGCCGGAATAACGTTTTTCTGAAGGGCCACCTCTTCTGGAGAAAGGCCTATCGCTATCCCGATTAACTGCTGAACGTGAAGAACAGGCATTATAAATTGGCTTTTTATTGTGTTCAGTGCTTTTTTCTGATTGGCATCCATGTTCAGATGACATAAAGGGCAGGGTGTTATTACACAGTCGGCGTCCATGTCGTGGGCTTCTTTAAGGTTTAGTCCTGTCAGCTTCATGGCTATGTCAGATGCTGAGAATGAAGCGTGAAACCCGCAGCAGAGAATCCTGCGAGCTCCAGATACGGGTGTTGCGCCTAAAAGTTTTATCAATTCTTCGAGGGATGAAGGATTTTCCGGGTCGTCATAACCTGTAATGTCTCTTGGTCTTATGGTGTGGCAACCATAAAAAGGATAGACTTTGAGATTTTCAAGTCTATCTGTTACGAGAGAGGAAAGTTTTTCTTTAAACTCGTCTAAAATTACCTGGTGCAGGAGCTTTATGTCAGCTTTGCCTTCGTACCTTAAGCCCACTTCTGACAGGATTTCATTTATCTCTTCTTTAAGCCTTTCGTTTTCGTCAAGAGTCTTCTTTGCCTTTCTAAGTTCTAAGTAGCAGGTGCTACATATTGTAAGGATATTTCTATCCTCTTTCTCTGCTATGGCTAAATTTCTTGCGTTTATTCCAAGAGCTACTGAGGGTTTTACCTCTTCAACGTTTCCTGCACCACAGCAGCTGAAAGATGCAGGTTCTGTGTAGTCTATACCTAATTTATCCATTACTGCTTTTGCTGATATGTAGGATTCTATCGATGCACCTTTAGGGGCACAACCCGGGTAGAAAGCGTATTTTTTCATTATTCAACCTCCGCGGAGAGAGAAGCGACCTTTTTAAAGCCTTCAATGTCTTCTATGGGTTTTACTATTGGTGGCGGCATCTTTCCTTTAAGCAGGAAAGAGAGTGCCACCGGCATATTTTCTAAAACGCCTTTTATACCTTTTGACATAATCGGAAGAATGGCCTCGTTCAACATACCTGTTGATGTTACGCTTTTGTAAAATGCTATGGCGTGCCTTGCACCGGGATTTAGTGTTAGTCCTTTTTCAATGGACATGGCTCTCAGGCGGGTTACAGCTTCTACAGGATGAATGTGCTTCGGGCAGATATCCGCACATCTTTCACACCTGATACATTTCCACAGTTCAAATGCGTAAGCTATTTTTGAGCGCTCTTTTTTGAGTCCGTCTCTTGGGTCTTCCGCAAATCTAAAAATTCTTCCAAACTGGAAGGGACCTGCATAATCATCAACGAACATTACGGCCGGACACATTGAGTAGCAAGTGCCACACAGGATACAGTCTGTAAACTTATCAAACTTTTCCATCTCTTCCGGATAGACAATCGATTCTTCTTCGTTTGTTTCCGGAACCACTTCAGGGTCAGGGATCAGGAAAGGTTTAACCTTTTTGAATTTTTCTTCAGCTTCAGAAAAGTCAACGGCCAGGTCTCTGATAACCTTCATGTTTCCCAAAGGTTCTAATTTAAGAACGTTGGTTTTGAACCTTTTTACCTCTTCCCAGACCTGCGTTTTGCACGCAAGCTTTGGATGGCCGTTAACCTTTACCGAACATGAGCCACATATGGCACTTCTGCAAAATCCTCTAAATGTAAGGGTAGGATCTATGTTTTCTTTTATGAAATAGAGAGCTTCAAGGACGGTCATTCCTTTCGGTACTTCTATTTTAAAATCCTGAAAGTGAGGTTTCTCGTCAAATTCAGGGTTGAACCTGCTTATTCTAAAGACCACCTTTTTTGTTTCAGCCATCAGTATTTCCTCTCTTCAGGTTTGTACTTGGTTATGTTTACCGGTTTGTATGAGAGTTTATACTCACCGTTTTCAAATGTTACTATTGAATGTTTGAGAAATTCCTTGTCGTTCCTCTCTGGATAGTCAACTCTATAATGGGCTCCTCTACTTTCTCTCCTTTCAAGAGCTGTCATTACTGTTACTTCTGCAAGCTCAATCATGTTGAGAAATTCAAGGGTTTGTTGAAGGTTAGTGTTAAACGTATAAGAGAGGTCTTCAACCTTTAGATGTTGTGCCCTTTCTTTAATTTCTCTTACTTTATTGAGGGCTTCTTTAAGCCTGCTCTCTTCTCTGAATATACCGGCACCGTAGGTGAGGATATCGCTTAGTTCATTTCTGAGGGTTGCAAGTTTCTCTTTTCCATCTTTTTCAAAGAGGCTTTCTATTCGCTCTCTTTCATCTTTTAGTGCAGAGGTTGGAAATTCAGGAAGTTGCGATGAGGCTGCATAATCTGAAGCCAGTTCGCCTGTTATTTTTCCAAATACCACTATGTCAAGCAGAGAGTTTCCTCCAAGCCTGTTGGCGCCGTGAACCGATACGCAGGCGCATTCTCCTGCAGCAAAGAGACCTTCTATGATGGTTTTTCCATCTATATCGGTGTCAATACCACCCATACAATAATGGGCAGTTGGTCTTATTGGAATTGGTTCTTCTACAGGGTCTATACCTTCAAAGTCTATCGTTAGTTCTCTTATCTGTGGAAGTCTTTCAAGGATCTTTTTCTTACCAAGATGTCTTAGGTCAAGATAGACAAATTCGTTTCCTTCGTTGTCTTTGAAACCTCTTCCCTCTGCTATTTCCATTTCTATGGCTCTTGATACCATGTCCCTTGGCGCAAGTTCCATCTTTTCAGGAGCGTACCTTTTCATGAATCTTTCGCCGTCTTTGTTTATGAGATAACCACCTTCACCTCTTGCACCTTCGGTAACAAGAATACCTGTTCTTCTAAGACCTGTAGGATGAAACTGGACAAATTCCATATCTTTAAGAGGGACACCTGCTCTGAGTGCTATTGCTGTTCCATCTCCTGTACATCCGAGGGCATTTGATGTTCTTTTCCAGTAAATTCTTGCGTGTCCGCCGGTGGCAAGGATGATAGCCTTTGTTCTTATTACTTCTATTTTTCCAGATTTCATGTCTATGGCAATGAGTCCGCAAACTTTCTGACTGTCGTGAACAAGTGCGGTTACAAACCATTCATTGAAAAATTTTACGTTTCTCCTGATACACTGTTCATATAGAGTCTGGAGCATCACGTGTCCTGTTTTGTCAGCAGCGTAACAGGTTCTCGGGAACGACGCACCGCCAAATGGTCGCTGGGCAATCTTTCCATTTTCGAGTCTTGAGAATGGAAGTCCCATGTGTTCCATTTCTCTTATTATCTTAGGGGCTATGTGACACATAAGTTCAACTGCGTCCTGGTCAGCTAAAAAGTCACTTCCCTTTATGGTGTCATATGTATGTTTTTCCGGAGAGTCTTCAGCAACGTTGGACAGAGCCGCATTTACGCCACCTTGGGCTGCACCGGTATGTGAACGGGTTGGGAATACTTTTGAAATAACGCCCACTTTTAGTGAGGGATTCTTTTTTACAGCAGAGAGAGCGGCATAAAGTCCTGCACCGCCTGCACCTATTATTGCAACGTCAAGTTGTAACATTTTTCCTCCTGTTTTAAGGACATGAATAGTAATTCAAGCTAATTCTATCAAAATTCTTTTTACTCTTACTTGAAAATCGAGCAAGGAGGGTTTATTTTAATTAACGAATAAAGTTAGGAGGTGCTAATATGAAGACGCCGGTTAGAATTTTTAAGTGCCTTGACTGTGGTAAAGAGTTTGAGGCGCCATTTGGAAAACCAAGATGGATGCTTAGCTGTCCTTCCTGCGGTAGCGAAAATATTGTGAGAATTGGTACGAAAACCGAGGAAGGAAAAGAGGAAAGATTTGAAGATGTGCCACCAGGATGGTGGGGCAGGAGAGGTGCAGGTGCCGGCTGGGGATTCAGGTTTAGAGGCGGCTGGCGCGGTGGATTTGGAAGAGGCAGAGGAAGAGGCTGGGGAAGAGGTCCTGGCTGGTGCAGATGGTAGAGGTTTGTGGCCTCTACCTTATTTTACTCAAGATTTTCTCTCCCTTTCTTTCCAAATCTGTTCTATAATTTCCCTATCATATAATCTTACGGAATTTACGAATGAAAAGTGATGATAGATTGAGGAAATTTTTCCGTGCCTTTTTTAATAGTTATGCCGGCATCTTTTTCATTTCTGAACCTGTGTTTGGAGCGGTTCTCTTTCTGGTTTCTATAATTAATTTCAATATGGGATTTGCCGGATTTTTGTGTGTTCTTTCAGCCTATCTGTTTGCCAGACTTCTTGGTCTTAAAGAAACATTTTTGGGTCTTGATTTTTACATTTACAATCCTCTCCTTGTTGGTCTTGCAATAGGTTATCTGTTTAAGTTAGGTCCCCTTACGCTTATATTTTTAATAAGTCTTGGTATCCTTACATTTTTGATGACATATTCTCTATCTTCTATTTTTTCTTACTATTTTAAACTGCCTGTTTTAAGTATTCCATTTGTTATAGGGAGCTTTATCGTTTACCTTGCTTCTTTACGCTACTCCAACCTTTTCGTTACAAGTTTATATCCCCACTATCCTGAATGGGATTTTCATCTTCCGCTGTTTCTAAAAGGTTTTTTTGACTCTATGGGGACGATTCTTTTTTCTCCTTATACACTTGCAGGTATAGTGATTTTTTTAGCTCTCTTTGTTTACTCGCGGATACTTTCATTTCTGGCTTTTATAGGTTACGTCGGGGCTACTTTTGTGACAGCTCTTATGACCGGTTCTCTTGAAAAGGCATTTACGGATATTTCAGCGTTCAACTACATACTCATAGCTATGGCTGTGGGTGGTGTTTTTTTAATTCCCTCGCCTAAAAGTTACTTTATGGCTTTGATTGCTTCTCTTGTAGCTGTTCCTGTTGTTGAGTCAACGAAAACGTTCTGGCAGCATTTTGGTATTCCTGTTTTTGCCCTTCCTTTTAACACGGTTGTCCTTTTGATGGTTTATTCTCTTGGTCTCGTAGGATACGAGAGTCTAACAAGATTTTATCGAGGAACTCCTGAGAAAACACTTGATTACTTTCTCACCGTTGTTAAACGCTTTCCATTCTGGGGAAGGGAAATTTCTCTTCCTTTTACCGGTGAGTGGACTGTCTGGCAGTCCTTTCACGGTAAGTGGACCCACAAGGGTGCGTGGCAGTATGCGGTTGATTTTGTAATTACAGATGAAGAAGGAAAAACTTTTTCAGGTGATGGAATTTTACTTTCCGATTATTATGCTTTTCAGAAGCCTGTTCTTTCTCCCGTGAGGGGAAGAGTCGTGAAAACAGTTACCAACCTTCCTGATAATCCGCCGGGAAAAGCTGATAGAGAGAATAATCTGGGTAATTTTGTTCAGATATTAGATGAAAGGGGATTTTACGTTGTTATAGGTCATATGAAAAAAGACTCTATAAAGGTTAAACCCGGTGATTGGGTTGAAAAGGGGACTGTTTTAGGACAGTGCGGAAATTCCGGCTATTCTCCTCAACCTCACATCCATATTCACGTTCAGCTTTTACCGGATATAGGTGCTCCTACTGTTCCATTTAGTTTTGCTCCTTTTATTAAGGATGAAAAAATATTTATTGACAACGGAGTTCCGAAAGAGAATGATAGGGTTAAACCTGTTTACCCGGATAAAGGATTATATGAGAAATTAAATATGCTTATAGATATGGTTTTCATGTTTGAGATTTTAGAAAATGGTGAGAAAAAGGGCAATTTTCAGGCAGTTGTTAAAATGGCACCTGATGGTACCTTTTATTTAACAGATGGGATAGCCAGGCTCTACTTCGGAATTAATAACGGTACTTTCTATTGTTACAGTTTCGAAGGCAGCAATAAATCCTATTTAAAGTATATTTTTCTGTCTTCGCCCAAAATTCCTCTCCACCTTGAAAAAGAGTTAGTGTGGAAGGATTATCTGCCTATAGAGTTGGTTGAAAAAAGGTTTATTAAAGCTGTTTTTAGATTTTTGGCGTCTTTCAATCATAACCTTTATGAAGTTAAGGGGATATATAAAGCTGTTTCGCCTTTTTCTTTCAAGGGAAAGATTGAATTTCTCAATTTTCAGGTTGATACGGAAGCAACTATACACGATGTAGTAGGTTTTGATAGGATTTACGTTGGAATGAAAAAGAGGGAAGTTGTTTTAAGGAGAGTGGATGATGAAAAGATTTTTATTAACGGTTTTAACGGCATTGACGGGGATACTGTTAGTATTGGCTGATGCCCGGGCGGACTATTCGGCCATCTATGGAACTTATATTGATTATAATGGTGGGAGTAAAATAGGGGGACCTTCCATAACAGGTTATTACAGTACGGGTAACTTAACAAAATCGTACTCTTTTGGTTTATCTTTCACATCCATAGAATATTCGGATAACTATACATCAACTTTAGCGTTTAAAAGATATGGTATTTCGAATGTGGGGATACGTTTTCTAAATCAGATAGATGTAACAGCAGTCTATTCGGTTACAAATGAGCTGCTGAAAAACCATACTTTTTCTTTTGGTGTTCATTACATAGCTACTGATGATAATTTGACAAATAACGGTTTGATTTTTTATTTCGATGGAACATATTTTAAACCTTATAACTGGAATGCAGGCATTGAAACGGCTTTTTCTTATTATCCTGAAAGTCTAAATCTGCATGTTTTGCAGGTTGCACCCCACTTGGGTAAGTATTTTTATGCTTCAAAAGCCACTTTTTATGCGGGGACGAAACTTTACTATATTACTTTAAATAAATCTGATGAACTTGGTCTTAGTGGTAGCAATTTTCTCTCTGCAGAAGTTTTCCTTCACTACTATAAAGGGAAGTTTGATGCTGGAATTTCAGCCTGGAAGGGTGAGCAAGTTTTTGCAGTCAAAAACGGGGGATTTGTTGTTTATAACCTTGCAGAGAAATATAAACAGGGGATATCTGTTGAAGCCGGCTATTACTTTGCCAGGAATTACAGGTTAGGCGCGACGATTTCTTTGAATAAGTTTGATGATCTTGAAACGGGTAATGATGTAACCCAGACTGCGGTTACGATTTCACTTGGGTATAAATGGTAAAGGAGTAATGATTATGAAATATATATTTGGTCCTGTTTTCTCAAGAAGGTTGGGTCTTTCCCTTGGTGTTGATCTTGTTCCTTTTAAGGTTTGCAGTATGGATTGTGTCTATTGTGAAGTGGGAAAGACAACCCTTAAAACTTTAGAAAGGAAAGAGTACATTCCTGTTGATGAAGTGATAGAAGAACTTAAACGTTTTCTTTCTAAGAATCCGCCTGTCGATTTTGTAACATTTAGTGGGTATGGAGAACCAACACTTAATTCTGGACTTGGAAAGGTTGTGGAATTTCTAAGAGCTGAATTTCCAGAAATTCCAATTGCTGTTCTTACAAACAGTTCTCTACTTTTTAGAGACGATGTTATTGAAGAGATAAAAGATGTTAATGTTGTTCTTCCTTCCTTTGATGCAGCTTCTAATGATGTTTTCAAGAAGATTAACCGTCCCTTTACCGACTTAACGGTTGAGATTATAAAGAAGGGCATAAGGCGGTTAAGGAAAGAAACCGATGTTGATATCTGGTTAGAGACTCTTTTTGTTAGAGGGATAAATGATTCACCAGAAGAGATAAATGCCGTAGGTGAATTTGTTTTTGAGATAAGTCCTGAAAGGTGGCAGATAAATACTGTGGTCAGGCCTCCTGCCTATAACATAGAAGGGCTTTCACCAGAAGAGCTGGAAAGAATAAAAGAAATAGTGGGTTATCCTGCCACGGATGTAATAGGTAGGTCTTCTGCTAAAAGGAAAAAAATGCCTGTGGAGGATATTAAAGCAGAAATTCTGGAACTGATAAAGAGAAGGCCCTGTCCTGTCGAAGAAATTGCTGATGCTCTGGGACTTCTTGAGGAAGAAGTCAGGATTGCTGTGGATTCTTTAGTAAAGGAAGGAAAGGTTAAATATGTAATGTATGGAGAGAAGAAATATTTAAAAGCGGGAAGCTGAGGAGAATTTATGAGATATTTTTTTCTCTTAATGGGTTTTGTTCTTCTCCCCTTTACAGTGCATGCGGAGATTGAAGTTGTTTCAAAAGTCCCGTTTCCGGAATATTTAAAGAAAGAATTCCAGCGGCAGGCAGAAGTGGTTTGTAGAGTGGATAACTGTTCTGAAACGGTTCCTAAAGTGCTGGATATTCTTGGATTTAAGGCTAAATGGCAGAATGGAAAAATAGTGGTGGAGAAAAATTTAAGAATAAAAAATGTAATTTTTGAAAACCTTCCTCCTGAACTTTTAAAAACTTCTAAAACCATAAAAAATTTCCTTATAGGTCAGAGGTTTTCCTCCTCTTTTGTCGAAAATGCCAGGTTGCTGCTGAGATTTAAACTTGAAGATATAGGATTCAAAGACGCCAGAGTAAATGTTGCTGTAAAGACATCTCCCGCTGGCTACATTGTTGTTTTCCACATTAAAAGTGGTCTTCCTCACCAGATAGAGAAACTGGATGTAATTTGTGATAATTTTCGCATAAAAAAGTTTGTGGAATCCCGTTTAAAATCAATTATTGGGAAAAGATTACAGAGAAGTTATCTTTTTAACGAATTGAAGCGGATTGAGAATCACTTTGTATCTCTGGGATACTATAATTTTGAAATTAATACCCGTATAAAAATCTACGGTGAAGGTGGAAAAAGAAAAAGTGTTGAACTGATTATAAGAGTTAAACCGGGAAAGCAGTATAAAATTAAAATTTCAGGCAATTATCACATAGACTCAAAAAAAATATTAAAGGTTTTAACTTTTGCAAGGGACAGAGCTTTTGATGAATTTGAGCTGGAGCAGAGCAGAGAAAAAATAGTCAGTGTTTATAAAAACAGTGGCTTTCCTTACGTTAAAATTTCGGTTTTTACAAAAGATATTTCAAAAGATAAAGTTCTGGTTGTATTTCATATAACTGAAGGTCCTTATGTAAAAATAGAAAATGTAAAAATTAAAATTCTGGGAACTGTAAATAAAAAGGTTTCCAGTGGTATAGATGACATTGTCTATAAAATAAAAGGCAAACCATATTCTGAAAGTAAAATAGCAGAAATAAAAGATTCTATTTCGTATCTTTTAAAAGAAAACGGCTATTTAAACGCTGAAGTTTCGGAAAGTTTCGGTGACTCAACGCTTAAGTTAGTTATAAATCCCGGCAGAGAGTTTCTTGTTGTAAGGTTGTTGAACCTTCCTATCAAATTGAATAGAAGGCTGCCCTTTCCATATTCTCCGGAGTTTGAAGAAAAGTTGAAATCAGACATTTCCGATTACTATAGAGATATTGGTTATCTTGACGTAAGGATTAGAATAGATAAGAAAGAAACGGTTAAAGGAAATCGGGTTCTTCTCTCTTTGCGTGTAAACACTGACAAAGGTCGGCGCTATTACGTAGGTTTTTCCCTGTTTGCAGGTTTAAGCAGAACGAATCTTTCGTCACTTGCTACTCTCAGAGTGGTAAGGCCTACGAGTTTTTACAGCAGAAAAAGAATAATAGAGCAGTATTCTATTCTTTCTGACACCAGAATATTTTCCATGATTGAACTGAAAGAAGTTAAGTCAGTAAGGACGGTTAATCCCGTTTTTGTTTTAAAGGAAGCACCGGTTTTGACGGTTAAAGGTTTTCTCGGTTACAGTTCGGATGCTGGCACCACTGTCAAGGGGACGGTAAGGAGCAGTTCACCTTTTGGTAAAGCATTTTCCATGTTTCTTTCTGGTGAATATAGGTCCACGGAAGGTTCTAATGTTTTTCTCAGAATTGGAAAGTCTGGTTTCTTTTCACCGAGGAACAGGGCGTATCTAAGCCTAATTCGTAAAACAGAGATTTTTGAGAGTTTTGATGTTGAACGTTATATAACGAGGTTTGAGATCAACAGAAAGCAGGGAAGGTCGCTGAAGCAAAATTATGGTGTGGAAGTTTCTAAGGAAATTGTAAACGATGTTACATCGGGAAAGACAAAGTTCTATAAAAAAACACTTTTTATTACCACCGATTATGATAGGAGAGACAGCTTTACGAATCCTGAGAGGGGATACAGATTTTATTTGAAACTTTCATATACTGGTGGCTTTTTAGGTGGTGATGCGGATTATTTTCTCTCAGAGTTAAAAATTCTGAAGCTGAAGCGTTTAAGAAGAAATCTCATTTTTGCTTTCAGGAGCGGTGCAGGTTATATAAGACCATTTTCAAAGGGTGTGCCTTTGCAGGACAGGTTTTATCTTGGTGGTGCAGAGAGCATTAGAGGTTATAAGTACGGAACAATTTCACCGGTGGATTCGCTGGGTAACTATGTTGGCGGTGATTTCTATTCTCTGGCAAGCTTTGAGTTAAGATATACTTTTTTTAAAGAGTTTCAGGTGGCACTCTTCTGTGATACCGGTGATGTTTTTCCCAGTGTTTCGGATTTTACTTTTAAGGACTGGTATTCTTCCGTAGGGGCTGGTTTTAGGTACCTTACGCCTGTAGGACCTCTCAGGGTAGATTATGGATACAAATTAAAGCCTATTGAGGGACAGGGAAGAGGAAGATTCCATATCTCTTTTGGTTTTCCTTTTTAGGAGAGGGAAATATGAAACGGAAAGTTTCGAGAAACGTTATTCTTTTAGGCTTGGTTAGTCTGCTTAACGATATGAGTAGTGAAATGATAGCACCTATAATTCCCGGTTATCTTATAGATGTCTTAAAGCTGAGAGAAATAACAAGTGGAGTTGTTGTCGGCCTTATAGAGAGTCTTAGTTCGATATTGAAGGTTCTTTTTGGCTATTTGAGTGATAAGTTTCAGAATAGAAAACTTTTTGTTGGAATCGGATACAGTATTTCTACATTTTCAAAAGCCATGCTCGGATTTACTAAAAGTTGGTTTGATTTTCTGGTTTTTAAAATTTTAGACAGGGTTGGGAAGGGAATAAGAACGGCACCTCGTGATGCGTTGATTGCAGAATCTACCGGTAGTAACGGTAGTGGTAAAGCTTTTGGTTTTCATCGTATGATGGATACCTTTGGTGCGGTACTTGGCCCTCTGATTGCCCTCGGTATTCTTGCATTTCTGAAGACTGGAGGTGCCTCTTCTTACAGAACAGTTTTCTTCCTCTCTGCCGTTCCGGGTATTTTTGCAGTTATGATTATTGTTCTTTTCGTAAAAGATACGGGAAGAAAAGTAAAGAAAAAAATTGAGAGACTTGTTTCTGTTGAAAAACGGGAAATAAAATACTTTCTCGCAGTTGTGGCCGTGGGTGCTTTAGGAAGATACAGTTACGCTTTCGTTCTGTGGAAAGCCAGGAGTCTCGGGTATTCTACAATAGATAACCTGCTTTTTTACGCCCTTTTTAACCTTGTGTATGCTATTTTTTCTTATCCAGCAGGTGTTCTTGCTGACATTTTCGGGAAGAAAAAGTTAATTCTGACAGGTTTTCTCATTGGAGCGGGAGCTTCTGTTACTTTTTATGCGGCTAAAAGTATTGTTGGACTTGTTGTTGCTTTTATACTCTATGGGATTTATGTTGCAATAGACGACACGGTTCCCGTTTCTTTCATGGCAGATGTTGCCGGTGAAAAGAAAAAGGGAACGGTTATAGGTACCTATCATACTGTTTTTGGTGTTTTTGTCCTTCCCGCTTCTGTAATTGCCGGCTTTCTGTGGCAGAATTATACTATAGATGTAGCTTTCCTGTTTGCAGCATGCATGAGTTTCCTTGCTTTTTTGATGTTACTTGGTTTTAGAACCACTTCTTGTAGTTAATTTCAAATTTAAAGATTCTGTCACCGGTTGCCTGTGGATTTATAGAGTAGCTGAATCCCAGATTCAGGTTATCTTTCCCGACGAGCATGCCTCCTATACCGCCTCCTGTTGAGACTCCCCATCCGTAAACGGTATTGTAGCCCGTACTTATATTAAAGAACGGCCGCCACACTCTTACATAATTGTATTTGTTTTCGTAGCCGAACTCAAAACCAATTCCCACTTCCATGGAGCTTTCGGGGAGGGCATCTGCTGGCGGATAGTAAGTCATTTCATCAACAGCAGTGTTTGTATGGTTTTTTCCGTTGTAGAATGTTTTTAGTACATATGTTTTAAAAGTAAAATCTGGATAGCCTGCCCTTAATTTGTAAAGTATTTCTTCGTAGAGATTTGTGCCGCTTCCCAGATTTTTTCTGTCAGAAGAAAAATACTTGTTCCACTCTATGTTTGATGTTAAAGTTAAAGAGTTCATGACGGGATAAGATATGTAAATGCCGGCAGTGCTTTTATATCCTGCAGACATTAGATATACAGATTCATCAGCGGTTGTCGCTGATGAACCTTCTACTTTTACCTCAGTTCTGTGATTTAAAAGTGTTCTGTAAGTTAAAGTCAATCCGACATTTGTGCTTTTGTTTTTAATTATGTTAAAGCTTAATTTTGCACTCCCTGTTGAAAACAATTTTTCAACGTAAAGGTCTGTAGCATATCTGTCAAATAACTTTCTGTATTCGCTTTTGTTTAGAAACTTTGTGTTTGACTGATGAATGCCTGCATATACTCCGTTTCCTTTTTTTCCATATTTGAAGGAAAAGTCTGTTCTGATATCGTAAAGGCCTGAGCGGTCTTCCAGTGTTTCCGATATTACCCCGTAATTTCGGTATTGTGTATTTAAATCTCTAAGTTGTTTATATAGTTCTTCATCGTACGGATTATGTGTTAGTTTAATAAAAGCGGTGTTGAGAGCTTTTCCCGGTTTTCCTTCAAGAGTTAAAGCGGTTACTCTATCCCTTATGGGCAGTACGGGGCCGTAGTTTGAAGTTAACTTCATCATCTTGTACCGGTCGTCTTCGTAAAGTGCCAGGTTTAACTGAAGCCACTTTGAAACATCCTCTCTGTGTCTTGTTACGAGATAATCCACTTTTTCCGTTTGTCCTGATTTTATTAAGAATGAATAGTAAAGTTCTTTATACACTTTTGGCGGGAGGAACTTTTGTGATGCTTGAAGTTCTCTTTCAAACTTCCAGAGTGGTTCGTAGTACATGGCAACGCGCAGATAAGAAACCAGTTCATCCGGATTCTTAAACATTCCTTGTTTTTCTATGATCTTTTTCATTTTTTTGAAAAGGTTGAATCTTATAGCTCTGGCTTCTTCGGGCTTGCCGTATAGTTCAAGAATATCAGCTTTTGTTAAAAGCATGGAAAAGTCTGAGGGTGGAATCTTTACCGACTTTATAAGTTTAAGTGCTTCTTTACCGTTCTGAAGGTACAGGTAAGCTGCTATGAACGGATAGGGATTTAGAACGGCATACTTTTTATAATTAAAAAGGGCTTTTTCCAGATCTTTTATATCCTGGTTATCCATTAAAAAGTAAATGTACTGTTCTATGAGCTCTGTGTTTTTTCGGTTTTTAAGCTCTATCTCCATTAATGATTTTGCTTTTTTTACTTTTCCAATATTTGATAAGGCGAGAACATAAACAGATAAAGGATAATTTTCTGATAACAATCTTCTTTTTTCCGCTTCCGGAAGGGAATCGATCGTGCTTATAATAAGTTTCCATCTTTTCAGTTTACTTGCCAGGCTCAGAAAATCTATCATAAAGTCCTCTATTCCTGTTGCTTTGTAGCCTTCAAGTGCATATTTCATGGCTTTTTCAGGATTTACTGAAGCGTAAAAGAGAATTATCCGTGAATAATCAAAGTCTTTCCCCTTCCCTGTATTAACCAGAGTTTCTGACGCTCTTGCGGCGGTTTCATAGTCTCCCAGTGCCCATGCAAGGTTTCCCATTAACTGCCAGTAGTCTGTAAGGCTTTCAGGGACGGAGTCGGCATTGTTTTTTAAAACTTGCAGGGCTTTGTCAAACTTCCTGTCCGAAATAAAAATTTTTGCTTCTATCAATGCATCGTTATACGTATATTTCTTCAGAATTTTAAGTTTTTCAAGTTCTTTTAAAGCTTTTTGTTTCTCTCCGTAAAACCAGTAGATAAAAGCCGCTTCTCTTATTAGTTGAGGATTGTTGCCGTAAACTTTCTCTGCAAGTTCTATTCCTTTATCAATGTTCCCCATTTTTCTGAAAAAGGCAATTAAATCTTTATAGAACAAAACTTTGTGTCCTTTTTTGATTTCTTCCTCTATTAACTTTTGTGCGGTTTCTTCATCTCCCAGCACCAGAGCTAAAGAATATGTTCTGTGGAATACTTTTTCTTCATTGAAACTGAAATATAATTTCTTGTAGGCCTGCAGCGCTACCGGCTGGTTATCAAGCCAGAGGGAAATTTTGGCAAGCCACTCCCACCAGAATTTGTGTTCTGGAAAAAGAACAGTTCCTCTTCTGGCAACCTCAAAAGCCTTTTTCAGGTTGTTGTTGCCTAAAAATATACGGAGAGAAGTTTTCAGGATTTCTTCTCTGTTATTGAGATTTGCAGTAACTGTTTTATACAACTTCTTCTCTATTTTTCTCGGTGATGTTGGAGCGAAAAAGAAATTTTTAATGCCCAGTAGGGAAAGTTTTTTGGAAAACTTTTTCAGGTCTTTAATGGATTTAGATAGCCCTATTCTTACAGTATAAAGTCCTCTGTCAGTTCTATATATAAACGCGTCTCTTTTTATACTTTCAGGAAGGTTGTTGAGATATCTGGCAGCCTTTTTATACGACTGGAAGGTTCCCAGCTGGACAGAATAGTACAGTGTATTTTTCTTTTTTTCTCCGGTAAAACCTTTCACTTTATTGGCATCTGTTGGAACTATAAAAGCACCGGAAATTCCGAATTTTTCAAGAAGGTTCTTTTCCTGCTTTAGTTTTCTTACCGTTTCAGCCACATCAAATCTAACGGTTACCTTTCCTGAATCTGTTATATAAATAAATGACTTTTTTTTAAGGCTTGTCGGGAGATTTTCAAGAAATTTTTCCGCCTGAGAGCGGCTTCTGAAAGTTCCGAGTTGCCATGAATAGGCTATGCTTCCGGCAAAAGCCACTGAAGGAAGCAAGAGACAACATGTGTACAGCCAGATTTCCTTTATTCTTCTCACCTTTTTCCCCCGTAAATTCTTACAGCTTTGTCGGCAAGTTGAAGAGATAGGTTTCGGTCGTTGAGTGCCATAGAAGTTTTTAGTAGAAAGAGTGCCATTTCAGGGTCATTTAGATAGTGCATCCCGTACTTTATTATGAGATGTTTTACCAGTTCTTTTTTCCCTGCCCATAATGCTATTTCCACCGTTTTTTTAAAGTAATATTTTTCTTTTGTTGCCTTAAATGCTTCGTAAGCATACTTGAATGCGCTGTTGTAGTCTTTTACTGCAAGAGCCATGTTGATCAAATTGTTTACATCTTTTCTGGAGAAATTGCCACTTTTAAGAAGTTGTTCTCCGTAGAAATATCCTCTATCAAAGTCGCCTGCTGCTACAGAAAGACGGAATGCTCTTCTTAGAAATTCCAATTTTTTTCTTCCGGTAGAATGGTTTATTAAAAAGTTTAGATGTTTAAATGCTTCGTCGTAATTTTTAAGTATAACGGCAAGTTTAAGTGCCTTTTTATGCCAGTTTACAGAATCTTTACCCATATTTGTCAGCTTATCTGCTGCAAGATACGCTATATCTGCGAAGCCAAATTTTAAGGATTCGGTATAGATATTCTTTACCGTTTCAGGGTCAAAGTTTGTTAAAGCTAAATATTTAAGGGTTTTCTTGATTTGCTTTTTAATTGCGTTTTTTTCGTTCGGCGCTGCCTGAGAGTACTTTTCCTCGAGAATTGCAAGTTTTATTTTCAGTAGTTCTCTTCTGGAAACCGGAATGCTTCCCATTTTCTCCAGTTCTTTTAAAAACTTCTCTGCCTCTTTAATATTTCCACTTTTTATGTCATTTTTTATGAGCACCATAATAAGCTTGGGATCTTTTTTAATTCTAAGGAGGCTTTCTATGTATACTCTTGAAAGTCCAAAGTTTAAATTTTCTTTTCCACTTAGTATGGTTTCCGTGATCTCTCCTCCTGGAAATAGGAAAGCCGCCAGCACTATAAATAAAAGAACAAAAACAAGTATTTCCGCATTTGAAAATACCCTAATTTTTGCAAGTTGCTTCAATGCTTGCAGTTTTTTCTTTGAATCGAAATCTGATAAAACTTCCTTTTTTGAAAATTTCGGGATTCCCGGAAGATTTAACATGACATCCTTCCTCTCTTATGGTAATTTCAAGTGGGACGTATCCTTTAAGAGAAATTTTATACCTTCTATTTTCTTTCTCAAAATCTGTTATTATTCCATTTGATTCTACAAGAATAAAAGGATTATTGTCAGTTCTGGAAAGCTTCAGCTCATAATTTCCAGAATTATCAAGGCTTATGTAGAGACTGTTGTTAATTTTTCTGTAGCCAACGACGCCTTTGGATTTATCGATATCAGGATAACCTTCCGATAGCGGGATTCTAATTGTTCTTAAACTCCCCGCATTTTTAAAAATCCATTTATTTTTTTGCCTAGCTATGGCACTTCCCCTGAATTCCATCACTTTTTGAGCGTAATCTGACAAATATTCTGGAATAGGTTTCTGGGAAAGAGCCCATTTATATACCTTTTCAAGTGCTTTAAGCGAAGCTATTTTCTGTCCTGAATACCAGTGATAGTAGAGGCTTATGGGCTTCAGCCTCCGCGGTTTTTCTGTTAGTTTAAATGTTTGAATTACTCTTACGTAGCCACCAAAGTTTTTCCATAGATTTGTGTAGATGTTCTCATTTTGGATAGGTGCATAGATTTGAAAATACTTTCCTTTGTTTATGCCCATAGGGGAAATAAGATAAAGAAATGGCGAATTGAAAGTAGCACTTGTATCTCCTCCATTTACATTGTAAACTCTGGCTTTGTAAGTTAATTCAATGGCTTTTTTGGGAGGCACGCAATCTCCGGTCCACAGGAAAACTTTTACCTTTTTGTTCTCAGGTGTTAAATATTTATTTATGTAATTTATTGACCAGATGATTTCTTTTTTGAGTGAAGGTTTATATCCTGGGATTGGAAGGTTGTGGCCGTATTCAGGATTTTTCTCTTCGGGGGGTAGTCCCTCAGACATCCTCAATGTGTCGTACCAGTTGAAAGGATGAGAGTAGGAGTGACTTGCTGGCTCAACATTTTCAAGAGAAAAAATGCTTCTGGCAATGTTTTTAAGTCTATCTGATAGTTCTGGATAAAGGTCGGTTATTACTCCTACTATAACGGAAGCCGTTGTGGGAACCCTGTATTTTTTAATAATTTTGTCTCTTAAAACTTCTCCTGAAAATCTAAACGGAGGAAAGTCTGCCTTTCCCTCAAAGCCGTCTCCATCTATGTGAACCGTCATTATTCTTCTTCCATTTTCGGTAGTCACATCGTAAGCCGGCAGATACCCGAAAACTTTCCGGAACAGTGAAAATGGATTTAAGACCCATAAAGTCATGTCCTGCATTGTTTTTATCAGGATGTCCTGATTTGCGTATCCTCCCCAGTTCATTAGAGCAACAGGAACGAAAATCTGCCCAATGCTGTTTCTGTATTCCACAACGGATGTTCCGTTAAACGGTTTTATCAGTATATCTGCAGGTTCGGGTTTACCTTTTATTTCAAATCCAAAATCTCCAGGGAATTTAAGCAATTTTAATCCTGCAGTTACCGGGGCCTTGTTTTCAAAAGCTTCAATGCCCAGTCTTTTTAAAAATCGGTAGTCAAAGAGGTTGTAAGGGTCCACGAGAAAAACTTTTTTCCCTGCATGAATTTCTTTTAATAGCCAGTTTTCAAATTTTTTCCTGTTTTTTGGTTTAATCCCGTTCATCAACCATACAAGAATACCTCTGTAAGAGTCATCAAGTTCCGGAAGCTTCTCAGGATGGTATTTAAAAAGAACCGGTGTATATCCAAGCCATTCAAGAGGGAGCTGTGCCATTTGATGGGCAGGATTGTTGTCCACCGTTTCATCGTAAATGATGGCGATCTTTCTCGGTATGAACTGATAAACACCCGTACCTATATGCTTGAGATTTTTGTCCGTAACCCAGGGGATAAATCCCATGTTTTCTATTTGTTCAGCATCCTGTGCTGCGATTGTTTTGTTGTCGGTGTAGTCAATTACTATTACCGGAATCCCCGAGTTTTTAATTTCTGTCAGTTTTTTGAGCAGCCACCGTGTATCACTTTCCGGCATTTTGATGTAGTTGTGATTTTTGTCAAGGCCAAAGAACAGAGACTCTGCTACAATGCCATTTATGTAGTTTTTAACTTTTGGGAATATTTCAAATGGCCTGTTTAAGAGAATGATCTTTTCAGGATATAGTTTTCTTATTTTTCGGATAAATTCCGCTTCGGCTTCCTCGTAGCTTTTCCATTCTTTTTCAGGAAGCGCCAGCTGATAAGAGTCGAGCGTATCGAACATAAAACCACTGTAATTTCCTGAAAGTGCTTGTATCTTCTTAAGAATGATTTTCTGACACATTTGTTTTCTTATATCAACCACGTTGCTTTTCCATGTTCTGTTCTTTCCTATGATGCATGTTCGGGGCATTGAGCTTATGCTATCTTCTCCGAGGCTAAAGTAAGCTATAAGCTTTCCGTGTTTTTTCATGTAGTATCTCTCTTTTTGAAACTGCATGTTAAAAGTTGAAGGATCAACGACTATCCAATCGTAAAGGTAGAGAATCTCCTCGGGAGGATTCGAATAAATAACAGCCACGGAAGGTTTTTCTCTTCCGTAAGCAACGTTCCATATTAAAAGACTAAATAAGCATAAAAGTCCTGTAATGAATCTCATTCAGGAACCTCCTGAGCAAAAAGATACCTACAAGAAAACTTATAATCAGTGACAGAAAAAATCCGTAACCGTAGAAAAAAGGTCCTATTGCTATACTCAGTTCTGATAGTAAAAAGTTGAAGACGGCGAAGGTAAGCGTTGTGTAAAGTGCATATATCTTGAGGTCAAAGTAAAAAAGTACAGATAGAATGGCCATTACGACAAGTTGTAAGTATGTTCCGAGGAGAAGAACGTTAAACAGGGGTAAATACAGTAGAGAAAGGTGGAAGAACCTGAAAATAACTATTTCCATCAAAAAAATAAGAATTACAGCGATTGCCTGGATTCTAAAAACTTCCTGAATAAGTGTTCTGACAGCAACGACAAGTTCGTGACCAAGTTCATATATTCTGTCTAAAGTTTCTCCTTCTCTTACAGCAGAATAATATCTGTCGTAGTGTTCAGCGAATTCACTCTCCAGCTTAAGAAAAAATATACCCATTCCTGGAGCTATTGCCAGGTAGGCAAGGAATATAGGGACATCGTAAACTATGGATGCTCTGAACGGTCCGATTACGGATTCTCCTGTTATGTTTGAAAGCCAGAATACGAACTTATCTGCCCAGATTGCCGTATTGTAGAAAAGTCCCACAAATGCCAGAGATATGTGAATTCTGTGTCTGTTAAGAAAGTCAAATTCTATGAGTTTTTTTGAGGAATAGTGTTTGAAGATGTAGCTCAGTAACATGATGAAAGTGAGGGCTATACCGCAGAAGTAAGAAAGCATTAAACCGCTGAGTCCAAACTTTCCGAAAAGAGGAGCAGTTATTATCATCAGTCCGAAGCCTAAAACGAAAGAGAGAAGTATGTATTTGTAGCTTTTAAACGATGTGAGTAAAGTGTTTATTATCCAGAAACCTGTCATAAGCGTTAGGGATAGGACAAACAGGACAACAAACCATGGCATTCGGTAGTAAATTTCTCTTAAAGATGTAAGAAGAGTGAAGGAAACGGCAAACAGAAAGCCGATTAGCATGTTTAGTAGAAGAGCTCCCATGAAATTAGGGAGAATCCTTTCTTCTTCCTTTTCAAAAAGCCGGTCTGCGACGTACCTTGTAAACAACAGTTGAAAGGCGCCAGAAAGTATAAGGCTGAAAGCAGTAATGTATGTTATAACTATCTGATACTGTCTTACTGTTTCGTGTTCGGCCGTTGTTCTTTCTGCTACAATTCCTGCCACTATTATACTAATAATTGATATTATCCATGGGCCGGCACTCAGAGAAGTTGAATACGTAAATGCGAGAAAAAGTGATGTCAGCCTATTTTCTTTCAGAATTTTTTTCAGTTCAAACGCTATGCCTGCCATGAATGAAGCTCCTGTAAAGTTTGCGATAGTTATTTAAAAACATCTGATAATCGTAAAATCTCTCTACCCTCTCTATGCCGGATTTCTGGTACTTTTTCCACAGGATTTTATTGTTTAAAAGCTCCACATACGCGTCTGCCAGTTCCCCGGGGTTAGCAACATGGCAGACCTCTCCCGCTTTTCCTATCTTTAAATCTTCACTGTTTAGTCCGCCATATATTAACTGTTTGCAGGAGCCAACATTGGTCGTTACGCAGGGCACGCCTGCAGCAAACGATTCAAGAACCACAAGAGGCATTCCTTCACTTATCGATGTGAGTGTTGTAAGCCCTATTCTGGGAAAGATGTTTTTAAGGTCTTGAAATCCAAGAAATTTAATGCTGTTTTCAAGGTTAAGGGCGTTAACAAGTTTTAAACATTCCTCATAATAATCAGGGTCTTCGTCAGTGGGGCCCACAACCCATCCCTGTGCTTCGGGCATTTTGTTAACAACTATTCTCATTGCTTTTATGAAGGTTTTTATGTCCTTTATAGGGACCACTCTTCCAATCAGACCGATTACCGGAGGCGGGTTTTGGGGTCGGGCTTTGCGTGCTTTCAGAAAGTTTTTTACCTTGACACCGTTAGGGATAACTTCTGTTTTTTCTTCCGGAGCTCCAAGGGCAATCTGAAGCTTTCTGGCATCCTCGAAAAGTGAAATAATAACATCAGCCGAATCGTAGCAGAAAGCCCCTATTCCCCGGAAAAAGCTTATCCACATTTTCTTCAGATGGTCTATTTCTCCAACTTCTTTCTGAAAGAAAAATCCTCTGTCGGAAATCCAATCGGCATTAACTATGTCTATTTTTCTTTCTCTGGTATATATTCCGTGTTCTGTCAATATAAAAGGAAGTTTTTTTTCGCTTTTTGCCATTGCAGAAAGGAAGCCTGCATATCCGGTAGATGGACTGTGGATAATTTTAGCTTCAGGTATATTTTCCATAATTGAAGCCACGCGCCATACTGGGTCATGGATGTTCCTTACTGTCCAGAAATAATCAATAAAGGGTACATCTCCTGCAAGTTCAAAGTAACTGTCTGCTATAAAATTCCATGCCTCTCTGCTGTAAAGAAACTCTTCTTCTGTTACCTCTTTTATGTAAAATTTCTGGCTTTTCCAGGTTTCAGGAAGCTCTTTCTCTCCGCTTCTTCTAAACCATTTGTGGAGTTCTTTAACCTTTTCCATTTTTTCGGAATCAGAATTAAGTATTCTCGGAGGAGGTTTTTCTTTATCACTGAATATAAAGTTTGCCGAGAGGTAGGTAAGGTTTTCCGGAAGTTTGTACTTTATATCACCGTAGTCTTCTTTTCTGCTTCCCAGGAAGATTACTCCAAAGTTGAATTCAGTTAGGCCTGTTATCAAACTGTGAATCCAGGAACTCACTCCGCCTTTTACATAGGGATAGGTTCCTTCCGCAACTATAAGTATGTCAGTTTCTCTATTTTTGTCTACTATTATCATTTCTTACCTGTCCAGAAAAGCTTCATAAAGTAAATTTCGGGGTGTAGAGGTGATTCAAGTATAGAAAAAAGCTCTTCAACCTTTTTGTAGTCCTTTTCGTAGAAAGCTATCTCTGCAAGGTAAGGAACAACTTTCATTTTCATTAGTTTGTCTCCCTGACTGAAAGCTGATGAGAGGAACTTTTTTGCCTTCTCTCTTTCCTTTAGTTTTAAATAAATTTTCCCTGCAAGGAGTTCTATTTCCGGCGTCGTATAAAGTTTAAGGGAATGCTGAATATGGTTGAGAGCTTCTTTTATAATAAACGGCATTAATTCTTTATCCGCAACACGCAGGTACACCATATCCCAGTATAAAGATGCAAGTTCAAAGTGAATCATTGCCTTTTCTCTGTCGTCCTCTGTCTTTTGCAGTTTTCCTTTCAGAAAAGATATCTTGTCGTCAATCTCTTTTTCAAGTTTTGAAAGAATAGCAAAAGCGTAAAGCCGGATTTCATCGTTATCTGAAAATAAAGCTGTTTTAGCAGCTTCTACTGTTTGGGGGTTTATAAAATTTCCCATAATTAATAATGCGTGTTCATTGTTTACTCTTTTGCTTTTTATAAGCTGAGTAAGGGCTGCTTCTCCAAGTTTTCTGCTTTTTACTTTTATTTTTTCCAGTGTAATGTCTCTTATCGGTAACTTTTTTGCTTTAATGGTGGTTTCCCTCTTAAAGCGTGCTACTATCACAAAAATTACTATTGAAAACAGACATCCGGCAACGGGAATAAGCAGATTAAACATGAGTACAGTTAAAATGTTGCGGAGGTTTCTCTTGAAGTTTCGGGGCATTAAGATTACGGTTATGATGGTTGCAATTACCGATATTATGATGTGTATAAAAAGCAGGTGTCGGGGAGAAAAAGTCAGCATTCCTTTTCCTCCCGGGTTCGGTCTGCCTCTTCCTTCAGGCTTTTGTATATTTCTCCATCAACTTTAATGAATTTTTCAGTAATTTTATTTTTAATTTCACTTCCAAAACGTCTCTTAAGCTCGTTTGAAATTCTGTTTGAAAAACCTTCAGCTGAGGAAAGGGAAGAAAGAGGTAGTAAGATGTAAACCATATAGCAGTTATTTACTTTATGATAAACCAAAAAATCAACTCCCCTGATTTTGTTCTGAATAAATTGAATTATGTCTTTAAGGTTTTCTGGAATTTTATACACAACCATGTAACTGTCTATTCCGAACTTTTCATAAAGAATTTTTACGGTCTGTACTTCAACTATAAAATCAACGGGGAGATATCTGAACTCATTTACAAGATCTTTTACCATTTCTGTTTTTTCCAGTTCTGCCATAAACCAGATTAGAGCCACGTTTATTGAAAGTATGTTGTCTGCATTAAGGTATCTGAATGGCAGGTCCTTGATTAGGAAGAATGCAATAATTTCGTCATCGTTAGAGATGTCAAATACCGGAACTACCGCGAGGTAATTTGATTGTGATGATGACGATGATAAAAATACCGTTCTTTCTTCTTCTATAGCTTCCCGTATTAGAGGATCATTCATGTCAAGTTTAACAGGTTCACCTATAGAAGCAGCTAATTTGAAATTCCCTTCGGGGGTTTTACAGTATAAGGTTCCCCTTCTTACAAAAAAAGCTTCACTTATAAGGTTCATTAAGTTTCCAAAGGCCTTTTCTCTGTTGTTTATTAGTTCCTTTTTAATTTTTTCAAGGACGGTTCTTATGCTTATTGGTTTTACAAGGTAGTGTTTTTCTAATTGATCGTGAGAAAGTTTGAGCAGTATAAAGTCATTTGTCTGCTTTCTCAGTTTTGATTTGAAGTAGGTGCTTTCTTCTTCAGACAATTCAATGCGTCTTTTCCAGTAAGAGAAAAATTCACCGGCTATAAGTACAAGCAACAGTGTCCAGAGAAGAAAGGAAAGAGGAAATTGAGGATATATGAACCTGAAAACGGGGACGGCTGCAACAAGGAAAACAAGACCGCCTGTAAGGCCGTAAAAAAGCGTTATTGTAAGCTCTAAAAGTACAAAGGGGTTTACTGTTGAGTGAATGAAAAGAGGGTCTTTGGGATTAAAATAGAAGCCGACGGCCGTAAGAATTATAAAGAAAAGGACTGCTTCACCGACAACAAATTTAATAGCAATATCTTTCTTTGCCATTAATTAAAACTCTCCATTTAAAAGTTCCTGGTAAAGAACACCTATTGATTTGTGTCCCCATGAGGTTCCAGAAACAGTCAGTGTTGAAGTTACATTTCCCGTTTTAAGGTTTTCAACATAAATTGTTACGCTGACGGCAGGTTCCCCATCTATTCCCGTTTTGTAGCGCCACTCGTTAACGTATCCTCCTATGGCGCAGGTGTATCCGCTTGTTTTAAGCTGTTGTTCCAGTTTTTTTATTTCTGTCGAGTCAAGATCTTTTTCTTTTAAGTCAAATGCTTTTGAAACTTCGTAACCCTTTGCTTTTAAAACACCAAAAGTAATTGAGGCGGCACTTTCACCGGCTAAAGGTGTTTCTGAGTAGTTTACAAAAGGCATGACTACACAGGTGGTGTTTTCAGAGATAATAACGGGTGTTTTGTTTATCTCTGTCATGCATCCGGAAAGCATAAAAACAGTAAGCAACCCCGCTAACGCAAGTTTTTTCATCTTTCCTCCTTTAATATATTTAGTTGCCAATTTTTATTTATGGATAGAATTATACTGAAAATTTCCAAATTTGCAATTAAATATCGCTAACGAATGGTTTTATTTGTTAAATAGGATTTAATCTCTTATAAGTCTTGTTTTTGATGGTAAAGCATGCTTTTTAAAAGAGAAGATTACCTGTATTTTTACCGATTATTTTAAGACCTTTTTCGGTTATTTTTCTTCCTCTGCTTGTTCTAACTATCAGTCCTAATTTAATGAGATAGGGTTCATGTATGTTTTCAAGCGTTTCTTTATCTTCATTTAGAGCAAGAGCAAGACTGTTAAGCCCTACAGGACCACCTTTGAATGTTTCAGCTATGGTTTTTAAAATCCTTCTATCCATTCTGTCAAGTCCGTTTTCATCTATTCCAAGTTCTCTCAATATTATGCGTATCTTTTCAATATCTATTACAGGCCATTCGTTAACAACAGAGAAATCTCTTACCCTTTTTAACATTTGATTTAATATCCTTGGCGTTCCTCTTGCACATTTTGAAAGCTCGTGAAGAGCCTCGTCTGTTAGATAAATGCCTAATTTTTCAGCGTTTTTTCTTCCTATCACTGCAAGTTCCTTCTCGGTATAAAGTTCAAGTCTGCATATTAATCCAAACCGGGAACGCAGCGGTGCTGTTAGAAGGTTAAGCCGTGTCGTGGCACCGATTAGTGTAAATTTTGGTAGCGTTATACTAAAACTTCTTGCTTTTAAACCTCCTCCTGATACAATATCAATTCTAAAATCTTCCATCGCTGAGTATAGTGTCTCTTCGATTTGTCTTGTGAGTCTGTGTATTTCATCTATAAAAAGTATGTCACCCTCCTGGAGAGAATTTATCAATGCTACGAGATCCCCTTTTTTTTCTATCATTGGTGCCGAAACCACTTTTATCTCTTTTGTCATTTCTCTTGCAATTATTGTTGCGAGGGTTGTTTTTCCTGTTCCGGGGGGACCGTAAAATAGTATGTGATCAAGTGTGGAGTTCCTCTTTTTTGCCGACTCAAGAGCTATACGTAGTAGCTTTTTAACCTTTTCCTGACCGGTAAACTCTTCTAATGATAAAGGCCTTAGCGGAGATCTATCCTCCAAATTTTCCTCCAGAGAGGAGTAATGTTAGTTTTTTGACTGCCTCTTCAAAGGTTAAGTTTTCTGTATCTATTTTTGATAGAATTTTAACGATTTCTCTTCTTGAATAGCCTAAGTTTTCAAGGACTTCTATTAATTCTCTTTCTTTTTTGTTTTCTTTTGTTTTGAGTTTTGAGGCAAGTTCAAATATGAGTCTTTCCGACAATTTTTTTCCAAGTCCCGGGACGGTTGAAAGCGTTTTGATGTCTTTCGTTTCCACAATTTTGGTAAGTTCCTGCTTTGAAAAGTGAGAAAGGATGTTAAGGGCTGTGCGGGAACCTATTTTAGGTATTCGTGTTAAGAGTTCGAAAAGTTTCCTCTCTTCTTCACTTTCAAATCCGTAAATAGCAGGGGTGCCTTCTGGTGGGAATATTACTTTTGTAAAGAAAAATGCCTCTTCACCAACTACTATTCTACTTAAGGTGGATAGGGGGACAAAGACTTTAATGCCAATGCCCCCACATTCTATAGATATACCGTCGGAGTATTTGAAGGCAACTTTCCCTTTTACAAAATCTAACATTCTTCTTCCAGTTTGAAGAATTTTTTGACTTTTGTCTCGTTCGGTGAAAGAATGACACCCCTTTCTGTAATTATTCCTGTTATGTTTTCGTGGGGTGTAACGTCAAAGGCAGGGTTTTTCA
The DNA here is from genome assembly GCF_000421485.1 of Desulfurobacterium sp. TC5-1. NCBI lineage: Bacteria > Pseudomonadati > Aquificota > Aquificia > Desulfurobacteriales > Desulfurobacteriaceae > Desulfurobacterium > Desulfurobacterium sp. TC5-1. The sequence goes on from NZ_ATXC01000001.1 coordinate 486,507, forward strand.
CCTTCGCATGTTCCGGTGCTATTCTGCAGTCACTACAGTGGCAGTAAAGCACCTCTTCAGGAGGTCTATCTTCTATGGGAATTTCACTTCCTGTTTTTATAGAAAAGTCAAATGTTGAAGAGGGTGCTGCAACATAAAAGGGAATTCCATGTTCTTTTGCAAGTACAGATAGCGTGTATGTTCCTATCTTGTTTGCAGTGTCACCGTTAAGGGCTATTCTGTCAGCACCAACTATTATGCAGGTTATTTCGTCGTTTGCTATGAACCATCCTGCCATGTTGTCCGTTATTAGATAGTAGGGTATTCCTTCTTGCTGAAGCTCCCACGCTGTCAGTCTTGCTCCCTGAAGGTAAGGTCTTGTTTCGTCAACATATATGAGAATGTCTTTTTCCATTTCATACGCCGCTCTTATTACACCAAGGGCTGTCCCATATCCAGCAGTTGCGAGAGCACCTGTATTGCAGTGGGTGAGTATGGTTTCTTTGTTTCCTAATAGTTCTGCACCGTACATTCCTATCTTTCTATTTCTGTCTATGTCCTGGGTTTCTATATTTTTCGCTTCCGTTTCAAGGGCAAGAAGGATATCATTAATATTCTGGCCGGCGTCTATGATACTTTTCATTCTTTTGAGTGCCCAGAACAGGTTAACTGCGGTAGGCCTCGTCGTTGCTAATCTGTTGATTACAAGTTCTGCCAACATCTTGAATTCATTTACATCCTTTGCTTTTTGTGAAAGTTCTTTTGCACCTAAAGTAACACCGTAAGCAGCCGTAACGCCTATCGCAGGTGCTCCTCTTACTACCATATCCTCTATAGCTTTTGCTACATCTTCGTAAGTTTTACACGTTATCCATTCTTCCATATGAGGTAATTTCCTCTGGTCAAGGAGCAAAAGAGCATCACCTTCCCACTTTAAGGGTCTTATGTCTTTTATTTTTCTCATTCCCTTTCCTCCTTTTTCACTACAAGTACCGGGCATTTGGCTTTTCTAATTACAGCTTTAGTGGTGCTTCCAATTTCAAGAATTCTTTCAAGAAGTCCCTTTCCGTGATATCCAATTACTATAAGGTTACAGTTCTTTTCTTCAGCCGTTTTTACGATTTCCTCTTTTGGGTCGCCTACGGTCATAATCGTTTCGACCTTAAATCCTGCCCTTTCAAATTCGTGCTTTAATTGCTGGAGCTTTTCCTGGTGCCTGTCTAATATCGCTTTTTCAATTTCCGGAATGTGGGCGTATATGGCAGCAACGTCAAGTGCAAATGGATCGTCAAACTGTGGTAGGCTAAACTCCATAGGATGAATTACGTGAAAGATAATAACCTTTTCGGCGTTTGCTTCTTTCAATTTTAGCACGTACTTTTTTGCCACTTCTGCAAGGTCTGAAAAGTCTGTTGGATAAAGAATTGTTTTAAATACTGACATCCCTCTCCTCCTTTTTGGTGATTTCCCACAATTTTTCCATCTCTTCAATGCTCATTTCAGAAAGAGATTTTCCCTCTTTCTCAGCCAGCTCTTCCATTTTAGAAAACCTTTTTACAAATTTTTCGTTTGTTCTGTGAAGAGCAACTGCTGGATTGACCTGGAGAAACCTTGACAAATTAACAATTGCAAAAAGTAAGTCTCCTATTTCCTCTTCTATGTGCTCTTTGTTTCCTTTTGTTATTGCTCCTTCAACTTCTCTTAGTTCTTCCTTTATTTTTTTGATTACATCTTCTGCCTTTTCCCAGTCAAATCCAACTTTTGCTGCTCTTTTTTGAAGTTTCAAAGCTCTTTCGAGGGATGGTAATGATCTTGGTATTCCATCCAGCATAGATTTGCGGTTTTTACCTTCAGCTTTTTTAAATTCATCCCATGCTTTAAGAACGTCCTGAGCGTCTTTGATATCTTTTCTGTTACCGAATACGTGAGGATGTCGGAATATTAGCTTGCGACATATTTCATCCACAACATCGTCAATGGAAAATCTGTTTTCTTCTTTTGCAATTTGGGAATGGAAAACAACCTGTAACAGAATGTCGCCAAGTTCCTCTTTCATGTTTTCGTAATCTTTTTCTTTGACGGCGTCAATGTATTCATAAGTTTCTTCAAGAAGATACGGCAAAAGGGTTTCGTATGTTTGTTTTCTGTCCCAGGGACAGCCGTTTTTTGAGCGGAGTGTTTCCATGATTTTCACAAGGTCTTCAAATTTGTACATCTATCGCCTCCAGTTCGTAAGTTAATTATACCAGTGAAAAGTTGTAGAATTTAACTGAAACAAAACTTACTCAGGAGGAGGTTATGCCAAAGATAAGACTCGGCGTTAATATAGATCACGTCGCAACCATCAGGGAAGCCAGAAAAACGTTTGAACCAGATCCTGTTCACGCTGCGGTTATTGCAGACCTTGCAGGTGCAGACCAGATAACGCTTCATTTAAGGGAAGACAGAAGGCACATACAGGATAGGGATTTAAAACTTATAAAGGAAGTTATCCATTCAAAGATAAATCTTGAAATGGCAGCAACAGAAGAGATGGTGGAGATTGCCCTTTCAGTAAAACCTCATCAGGTTACGCTTGTTCCGGAAAAGAGAGAGGAGATTACGACGGAGGGAGGACTTGACGTTAAAGGTCAGAAAGACCGTATAAGGGATGTTGTTAAGCGCTTGAAAGCGGCTGGCATTGTTGTGAACCTTTTTATAGACCCGGATAAGGAGCAGATAGAAGCAGCGGCAGATGTGGGTGCCGATGCTGTCGAGCTTCATACAGGTGAGTATGCCAACGCGGTTAGTGAAGGGGAAAGAGAGAAAGAGCTTAGCAGGTTAAGAACCGCAGCAAAGTACGCTAAAGAATTGGAATTGAAGGTTTATGCTGGTCACGGTTTGACTTACAAAAATGTGAAACCTGTTGCTGAAATCGAAGAGATAGAAGAGCTTAACATAGGTCATTCTATCGTTGCAAATGCAGTTTTAAAAGGCCTTTCCGATGCCGTGAAAGAGATGAAAAGGCTTATCAACGAGGTGAGATGATTGTTTCCTGTGGCGTTGATATTGTCTCAAATAAGAGGGTAGAAGATGCATTAAAAAGGTGGGGAGACAGGTTTGTCAGGAAGGTTTTCCCTGAAGGTGTTGAGTATTGTTTTCAAAAGAGGCGCGGTGAGGTTGTAGGTTGTATTGCTGCACGATTTGCTTTAAAGGAGGCAATAATAAAAGCTTTTTCTCGCATAAATGTTCCAGTACGCTTTGAGGATATTGTTGTTTCAGGTGGTGGAAAACATCTTGATGTTAAGATACCTGTAAAGGGATATCGTATCCTTTTCAGTATTTCCCACGAAAAGGATTTTTCCGTAGCTTTTGTAAATGTGATAAGAGAGGAGGCTGATGAGTAAGAAGCTTGTTTCGATATATATAGAAGGAAGGAAGATAAAAGTTCCCGAAGGTTACACGGTTATAGAGGCTTTGTGGGATACCGGACACGATATAAAAAGAGGTGTCGGATGTCTTTCAGGATTGTGTGGTGCGTGTGCCATAGCTTACCTTGAGAAGGGGAGTAAAAGGGTAAAGTTCGGTCTTGGCTGTCAGACAATTGTAAAAGAGGGAATGAATATAACAGTTATGCCTTTTTTCCCTTCACGAACGGCTACCTACAACATCTCGGAGATGGAAAAGCCGATAGAAAAGTTAAGGGAAGTCTATCCCGAACTGGATATGTGTAAAAACTGCGGTTTCTGCACCGTTGCCTGCCCGGAGTGGATAAACGTATCAAAGGTTATGAAGCTTTTGAAAGAGGGAAGTTACGAAGAGGCCACGGAAATGATGTTAGACTGTATTCTGTGCGGTCTGTGTGCCTCAAGGTGTCCTTACGGTATAGCACCTCAGTTTATATCCCTCTTTGTTCAGCGGGCTATAAGCAGAGAGATGCCGTTTCCTGAAAATCTGAAGAAGCGCTTAAAAGAGATGGAAGAGATGAAGTATGACGAAGAGTGGGGAAAGATCCTTCAGATGAGTGATGAAGAGCTTGTAGAATTCTGTAAAAGGGTGAGAGAGGAGGTTTAATGTATTCCGGAAATCTTCTTGAAAGTATAGAACTTGTTGAAAAGACGAGAGAAAGCAGGAAAAAGCAGCAGTTGCTTCTTTTATGTGATGAGGAAAAAAGTCAGTTGCTATCTTCGTTTCATCCTGATTACAGGCTTTCAGGGTTTAGAACTTTGAGGGTTGGTGTTAACAAGGGTGATAGGACGGTTCATGAGATTGCTGATCTGCTTGAGGCTTTCAGCAGCTTTGATTATAGAGAAGTTAATCTTGAGAGTCCCGACATTGAGACGGACGTCCTTGTTCTCGGCGGAGGCGGTGCAGGAATAACTGCTGCACTCTTTGCCCATTCGGCAGGTGCAAAAGTTATCCTTGCCACAAAGTTGAGGCTCGGTAATTCCAACACGATAATGGCCCTCGGCGGAATGCAGGCAAGCGTTTCAGAGGATGATTCGCCGATTAGGCACTTTGCCGATACTATGGTTGCCGGTAAGTTTCAGGGGAGAAGAGAATTAGTTAAAGCGATGGTTGATGACGGTCCTTTAATTGTAAAGTGGCTTCTTGAGCTTGGAGTTAACTTTGACAGGGATGAAAAGGGAAATCTTCTTACAAAAAGGGCAGGTGGTTCAACGGCGCCACGTATTCTTTCCATAGGGGATTATACAGGACTTAACATAATAAAGATTTTGAAAGATGAAATAAGGAACAGACCAGATATAGAGATTTTAGAGTTTGCACCGGCTGTTGAATTAACGACTAACGAATTTGGTGAGTGTAACGGTGCAATACTGTTTGATCTTGAAAGGAAGCGGTTTGTTCTTGTTAAAGCTAAGTCTGTAATTCTCGCGACGGGGGGGTCCGGTCGGCTTCACATTCAGGGATTTCAGACTTCAAACAACTTTGGCGCGACAGGCGATGCGATAGTTTTAGCCTACAGGGCGGGTGCAAAACTTGAAGGGCTTGATTCATTCCAGTATCACCCGACGGGAATAGTTTATCCTGACCACATGGTAGGGGTTCTTGTTACAGAAGCTATTAGAAGTCTCGGTGCTCACCTTGTTAACGCTAAGGGAGAAAGATTCATTAATGAGCTTGAGACAAGGGATGTTGTTGCTGCTGCTATGATAAAGGAATGTGAAGAGGGAAGGGGCGTAGAAACACCTTCAGGGAGAATCGGTGTCTGGCTTGATACACCGGTTATAGAGGAAAAACACGGCAAGGGATTTTTAAAAAAGAAATTTCCGGCCCTTTTCAGAATGTTTATGAGAGTTAAGATAAACATTGAAAAACAGCCACTTCTTGTCTATCCGACGCTCCACTACCAGAACGGTGGTATCCTTATAGACGAAAAGGGTGAAACTACCGTTAAAAATCTTTTTGTTGCGGGTGAAGCTGCAGGTGGTATTCACGGGAAGAACCGTTTAATGGGTAACTCTCTCCTTGATATTTTTGTATTTGGAAGAAGGGCCGGACTTGCAGCAGCAAGGCGTAAATATAGCGAACCCGGAAGACAGACACTTTCCCACCTTGAGAGATACTATCAGGAATTAAAGAGTTTAAGGATAACAACAGTCGCAAAAACGCCAAGGATATTTCAGGAATATATCGTCGGGGATTAATCCCCGACGAATTAAAGTTGCGGCAGGTTGTTTATGTTAAGTGCTTTCTCAAGTTTGTATCCGACGGCGTAAAGGGTCTCTTCATCAAAAGCTTTTCCTATAAGTTGAACACCTACAGGAAGGCCTTTACTGTCAAATCCGCACGGCATTGAAAGTCCCGGAAGTCCTGCAAGGTTCAGGGCTATTGTGAATATGTCGGAAAGGTACATTTTGATAGGATCGCCCACCTTTTCGCCTATTTTAAACGCTGTTGTTGGTGAAACAGGGGTAACGATAAAGTTCACCTTTTCAAACGCTTTCTGGAAGTCCTGATATATAAGCGTTCTGACCTTTTGTGCTTTCAGGTAGTAGGCGTCATAATATCCCGCACTGAGAGTGTAGGTTCCTATCATTATCCTTCTTTTAACTTCATTACCGAAACCTTCAGCACGGGTTTTACAATACATATCAACAAGGTCAGTGTAATTTTCTGCTCTGTAAGTGTATCTAACGCCGTCAAATCTACCTAAGTTTGATGAAGCTTCTGCCGGTGCTATTATGTAGTAGGTTTCAACTGCGTAAGAGGTGTGGGGGAGGGATATTTCTTCTATTTCAACACCGAGGCTTTCAAGGTGCTTTACCGCTTCCATTATCCTTTCTTTTACTTCAGGTTCGATACCTTCTATGAAATATTCCTTCGGCAGTCCGGCTTTTAAACCTTTAATATCATTGTCTAAAGCTTTTGTGTAGTCTGGAACGGGAAGCTTTGCGCTGGTTGCGTCTTTCGCATCTATTCCTGCTATTAGGGATAAGAGGAAAGCATTATCTTCCACGTTCTTTGTTATCGGACCGATCTGGTCAAGTGAAGATGCAAACGCTGTAAGGCCGTACCTTGATACTCTTCCATAGGTGGGTTTCATGCCAACGACACCGCAGAGAGAACAGGGTTGCCTTATGGAACCACCTGTGTCAGAACCAAGTGACGCTATTGCTGAACGGGCAGCTACAGCAGCGGCGGAACCACCAGAAGAACCACCGGGCACCCTCTCTAAATCCCAGGGGTTGTGGGTTACGCCAAAGTAGGATGTTTCTGTTGATGAACCCATTGCAAATTCGTCAAGGTTATTCTTACCTGCGAATATTGCCCCTTTTTCCCTTAATTTTTTGATAACAGTGGCGTCATAAGGGGCAACAAAGTCTTTCAGCATCTTTGAAGCACAGGTCATTTTTTGACCTTCTACATTTATATTATCTTTGATCGATAGTGGAATACCGAAAAGGTCTGGAATTTCGTCTTCAGAAAGTTTCACTAACTCTTCATCCTTTTCCTTTGCTTCTTCGAGAGCTTTCTCGTTAATGGTTATGTAAGCGTTGAGTTTCTCTTCGGTAGCTTCTATTCTTTTGAGGAGTTCTTCCGTTAGTTCTGAAGGTTTAATTTCTTTTTTTGCCATTAAATTTGATAACTCTTTCAAGGATCTATTTATCAGCTCCATTCTTCTCCTCCGTTATTTCTTAACGACTTTTGGAACAATGAAATGCTTTCCGTCTGTTTCAGGGGCATTCATAAACGTTTTTTCGTAAGAGAAACTGATACCAGGAATGTCCTCTCTTAAAACATTTTCTGCTGGAATGATCTGGAATTTTGGATCTATGCCTTCTGTATCAAGTTCGTTGAGTTTTTCAACAAACGTTAAGATATCACTGAGCTGTTCCTGAAACATTTCAACCTCTTCTTCCGTTAGTGATAAACGGGAGAGAAGGGCTATATGTTTTACCTCTTCCTTTGACAGTCTCATCTATCCTTACCCTCCTTTTTTACTAACAGATGTTATTATACATCTAAAAAGCGTTGGTTGCATTTATATTTCATATTGCAGAGTTAACAACATTCTGGCATTTTGGACAGAATAGGTAACTTTTGCGATCAACGTCTATTATTGAGTTTGAAAAGCTCATGACGCACTGTCTGTTGGGGCAGTGGGGAAGTCCTAAAAGGTGTCCAATTTCGTGGACAGCCTCTTTTAATGTTCGAAGCTTAAAGAGTTCTTTATCTTCTGGTAAGTTGTAAAAGCTGTTCTTGAGTCGGGCTATAGATATTATAGCCCTTCCTGAAAAAGGTTCTGCTATTCCAAAGACAAAGTTAAGTTCATCTGCAAAAAGATCTTTTTCTGTTATTCCTAAGACGACACCACAGTTTCTGCCATCAGGGAAGGGAAGAGATTTTACGGCCAGTTCTGCATTAAATTGCCGGCGATATATGTCAAAGGAATATTCAGGTATCTGGAAGAATGTTTTTATCCTGGCTTTTCCAAATATCTCCGATAGTTTTTCTTCAAGGTAGTTAAGTAACTCCTTATCAATTTCCTTTTCCGGAACGATGCAGACGTTCATCGCTGACTCCTTAAAAAAGCCATTATTCCTGCGGCTATCTCTTCCATCTTTCTTCTTTTTTCCATATTGGAAGAGTGGCATTCTATTTTTAGATTTCTGTTAAGATGCAACTTCCCTGTAAAAACTTCTTCTTCAAGCCACTTTAAAAAGTCTATCCCGTTACCACCGTCAACACTGTTCATGCCCATGTCGTAATCTAAGTCTAAGACTTCTATTTTTTCTCCATATTTTTTGACAAATGATTTTAGCTGATTGACTGTTCTTATAAGTTTAAAACCTTTTGGGGGAAATCTTATGTCATCGAGGTAAAGTTTCATGTTTCCTCCTGCATGCCTCTTTTTTCCTTTCAAAAAGTTTAGCAGTTGTCTCTTGACTTTTCGAGCTGTAAAGCACATATTACCACCTCCAAGTGGTGCAGGAGGTAAAAGATGAGAGAGATTTTGAAAGGACTACTCGCGTGTGTTGCTGTTGCCATAGTTTCTCTAATATTGGGAAAGCTTTTTCCGTCCCTTGGTGCTGACACGTTTGCAATACTTATCGGTATAGTGGTTGGAAATACGCTTGTGAAAGACAAGTCTTTTCAGCCGGGTATCAAGTTTTCTGAGCAGAAAATACTTGCCCTTGCAATAGCCCTGCTTGGTGTGGGATTGAACCTTCACGCCTTGATAGATATAGGCCTTAAAGGTGCCGTTATGATAGTGATTCTTGTTGCTTTTGTCATTACGGTAAATTACCTGATAGGGAGGCTACTTGGTTTTTCAAGAAACTTTTCCCTTTTAATGGGTACCGGTAATGCTGTTTGTGGTTCGTCTGCCATAGCTGCTGTTGCTCCTGTAATAAAGGCACATGAGGATGAGGTTGGTATCCCCGTGGCTGTTGTTAATCTTATGGGTACCATACTGATGTTCCTCCTCCCTGTTCTCGCAGTGAAAGTGTTTCACTATGATGTTATAAAGAGCGGTGCCCTTATTGGTGGTGGACTGCAGTCTGTTGGACAGGTTGTTGTTGCTGGAACTTTTCTAAGCATAGATGCTGCAAGGTTTGCCATACTTTTTAAAATGGTAAGGATTTTAATGATAGGTGTTCTTGTTGTGCTCTTTTCTTACATCTTTGGAAAAGGGGAAAATTCTAACGCTAAAAAGTTTCCTGTACCTGTGTTTATAATTGGTTTCTTTGCTCTCAGTATTCTTGCATCTTCTGGTTATCTTCCTCGATGGGCTATTGAGTACATTAAAATTGCCGGTGAATATCTGCTTGTTGTAGCAATTACGGCTATTGGTATGAGGGTGAAGTTTTCAGAATTGCTGAAAGAAGGACCAAAAGCCTTGCTTTTTGGAGCGGCTACTTCCATGCTTCAAGTAGCATTTCTCGTGATACTTATTCATATTTTTCTTTGATAGTGTTAAGAACGGTGGTTCAGTTTTGAAGTTTGTATCAAAATTTACAAAAAGTTGTGATTTGATCTTGACAAAGGCTAATTGGGAACTATTATTAATAGTGACAACCCCCTATCCCCCTCCCTCCTCCCCAAGATGAAAGGGCCGCCGCTCAGGCGGCCTTCCTTTTTTGTTCATTATCCAACTAATCTTTTAGCACCCGTTAAGATTGCCTCAGAGAGTGTTCTTATTTCCTCGTCTTTTACAGTTCTCATATCAAGCAGAAGTTTTCCCTTTTTAAGTCTTCCTATTACGGGTGGCTTTCCGCGTCTGAGTAGTTCATAGAAGGCCTCTTCGTTCCTGTCCTTAATGGAAATTTCTACAACGAACGTTGGGAGTGTCTCAAGTGGAAGTGCCCCTCCACCGATTTCTGCTTCTTCCCCGTTGATGGATAGAGAGAAGTTTTCCGGGAGCTTTCCATCTAAGTAGCTGTACAGTTTTTCTGCCCGCCTCTTTATTGATTCAGGTGATTCTGAGATCATCTTCCATACCGGTATTTTTTCGTACTCTTCGTTTTTGTATAGCTTTAACGTTGCTTCAAGGACAGATAGAGTCATCTTGTCTATCCTTAAGGCTCTGTTGAGAGGGTGTTTTTTCACTTTTTCAATGAATTCTTTCTTACCTATAATAATGCCAGCCTGAGCAGAGCCAAGAAGTTTGTCGCCACTGAAAGAGACAATATCAACGCCGCTTTTTACAACGTCCTGAACGGTCGGTTCATATGAAAGTCCAAAACGCCTTACGTCTATAAAACTTCCACTTCCAAGGTCTTCATATACAGGGATTCCGTGTTTTTTCCCTATCTCTACCAGCTCTTTAGATGTTACGCTTTCTGTGAATCCTAAAATTCTATAGTTGCTTGTGTGAACCTTTAAAAGGAGCCCTGTGTTTTCAGATATTGCTTCTTCGTAATCTTTAAGGTGTGTTTTGTTGGTTGTTCCCACCTCTTTCAATATTGCACCGCTCTGTTTCATCACATCTGGAATGCGGAAGGAACCTCCTATCTCTATCAACTCTCCCCTTGAAACAACAACCTCTTTTCCAGAGGCCAGTGCAGACAGCACAAGTAAAACAGCAGCTGCGTTGTTGTTTACTACACAAACGTCTTCTGCACCTGTTAATTCTTTCAAAAGGTCTTTAACGTTTTGATACCTGATGCCTCTTTTTCCCGTTTCAAGGTTAAGTTCAAGATTTGAATATCCAGTTATTATCTCTTTCAGGTGTTCAGCTACCTCTTCACCTATAGGTGCTCTTCCTAAGTTCGTGTGAATTATGACGCCTGTGGCGTTTATAATCTTGCGCAGGTTAAACGTTTCCAGCCGCTCAAGTTCTTCAAGGATAAATTTTCTGACAGTCTCTTCTGTCACTTCAGATATAAGGTTTTGTAAGATTGCTCTCCGTAAGTTATCGAGCCCTTTTCTTACGGCGTCCTTAATCTTTTTGTTGTTACTGTTGGAGAACTGCTTAAGCACTCTATCTACAGAAGGTATCTTTCTCAATAGCTCTTTTCCCATTTTTCACTTCTCCGTAGGTTTTGTTAAATTATACCTTGTGTTATATTAGCTTCCGAGGAATTATCCTGTTTTGTCTGGAGGAGTGATTATGAGGTTTCTGTTTATTCTGTTCTTTTTTGTTTCCTCTGTTACTGCGTCTGCCGCAACCACGATGTACAGTGCCAAAATTCTATATGATAGAGTAACGGTTAAATTCTATCCTGATGGCAGAAAAAAGTGGATAGAGGAAAGTGCTGTAAAAATTCTCAATAGACAGGGTGTAAGTAAATTTGGGGAAGTAACGATTCCCTTTTCGACAGAGCATCAGAAATTGAAAATTCTCTATGCATACACAGAACTTCCAGACGGAAAAAAGGTGAAACCTTCCAAAGACGCTTTTAACATTGTTTATCCGCCATTTCAATCTTTTGCACCTATCTATTCCGATCTAAAGTATCAGACAATATCCATGCCTGCAGTTAAACCGGGAGCAGTTATAAAGTATGCCTTTGAGCTTGATACGGTTAAACCTTACATGGAGGGGGAGTTCTGGACAGAGGATTTCTTGCAAACGGTCTATCCTGCTGATGAGGTTTCTTTTAAGGTTTATGTTCCTGCTGGTAAAGAGGTGAAATGCAGGAAGTATAATCTCCATTCAAAATTTTCAGTAACCCGAGAAGGAAACTATTCTGTCTATTCTTTAGATTTAAAAGATGTGCCTCCCATTCAGAAAGAGCCATCAATGCCACCAATTGAAGAGTTTTTAAAGAAAGTTGCCTTTACGTCTATAAAATCCTGGAATAAGGTTGCAGAGTGGTATTCCGGGCTTGCGCTTAACGCCACAATCCCTGATGATTTTGTTAAAAAGGTTACATTAGGGATAGTTAAAGATAAAAAGAATACGGAAGAAAAAATAAGGGCAATTTATAATTTTGTTTCGCAAAACATAAGATATGTTGGACTTGAGTTTGGTATTAACGGTTATAAGCCTCATACTGCATCTTCTATTTTGAAAAATAGATACGGTGATTGTAAAGATCACGCTACGCTTCTCATCGCCATGCTCAGGGTTATTGGCGTAAAAGGATATCCCGTTTTGATTCCAACGTCAGATATTGCCAATATGGATATTTCTATGCCTATGCCGACGGCGTTTAATCACGAAATTGCTGCTATTAGATGGCACGGTAAATGGTTGTTTCTTGACACTACCAGTGATAACGTTCCGTTTGGTGAGCTTCCCGTTATGGATCAGGGGAGAAAGGTATTAATAGTAGATCTTGAAAATGGGAAAGCAATTCTTTCGGAAACACCTATTTTTCCGTCATCTTCAAATGTTGAAGGTTTTTCGGGTAACTTTAAAATAGATGAAAATGGTGCTCTACAGGGAAATATGAAATTTTACTATTCAGGTGTTTATGCCCATAGGGAAAGGGCGGTTTTGCTTTCCATGGAAAATCAAAGGCAGATAGAAAGATTTTTAGAAAATAACGCTGTTTCCGTTATTCCCGGATTTGATGTAGATAATTATACTATTTCAGATTACAAAGATATTAACAGGAAGAAGATTTACTATTCTGTTAATGGTAAGGCGTCTATTTTTGCAACGAAAACGAAACATTTGATGCTTTTTCATGTTCCGGCTCCCTGTTATTTAAAACTTATTGGTCTTGTGGCACCTAAAAAGAGGAAATATCCTTACGTTATAGGTTATAAGATGATGAAGCGTTCTTCTGTAAGTATTGCCATTCCGTCAGGCTACACTCTTTTTTTCTTACCTGAGAACTTCAACTATTCTTCTGATATAGGTTCAATATCTGTTTGGTGGAGTAGTAAAGAAAATGGTAAAATAAGGTTTAATATGGAAATGGTACTTAAAAAAGATAAAATTTCACCAGAGGATTATAAAGAATTGAGGAAACTTTTTAATCTCACGGTGAAGACGCTACAGAATCAAGTAATAATTCTCGGGAAGGAAAGTAAAAGATGAAAGTGGTGGGAATAGATACATCGTGTGATGATACGGCTGTTGCTGTTTATGATGCTGAAGAAAACAGAATCCTGTCGAATGTTGTTTCATCTCAGTATGAAGCTCACAGGGTTTACGGTGGCGTTGTTCCTGAAATTGCCGCCAGGGAACATCTTAAAAACATAGACATTATTTTTAACGAAGCTCTTGAGAGAGCAGGAATAGGTGTTGCAGATATAGATCTTGTTGCTGTAACTTATACCCCTGGACTTTTACCCGCTCTACTTGTTGGCTTGACGTTTGGAAAAGGTGTAGCCTTCGCGGAGTATATTCCTTTTAAAGGTGTTCATCACATAGAGGCACACATGTTTTCACCTTTTATAGAGAAAGAGCCTGAATTTCCATTTTTGTCTCTTGTTGTAAGTGGTGGACATACAATGATTTCTCTCGTTCGTTCCCTTGGGAACTATAAACTTTTAGGGAAAACGCTTGATGATGCTATTGGAGAGGCCTTTGACAAGGTTGCAAAGATGCTTGGATTAGGATATCCAGGAGGACCTGTTATAGATAAGATTTTTCAGAATTACAGGGAAAGTTATCTTGTCCTTCCCAGGCCTCAGGCACGGGGCGTTAATATGAGTTTTAGCGGTTTAAAGACGGCTGTAAGGCGGTTGATAGAGGGGGGGTATTCAAAGGAGATGATAGCTGCTTCTTTTCAGAAGACTGCTATAGATTACGTCATTGGAAAGTTGAGAAAGGCGGTTAGAGAGACAGGAATAAGAAGGATATCCGTTTCAGGAGGTGTTTCTGCAAACAGTTATTTAAGAAAAAGGTTAAAAGAGCTTGAATATAGCGAGAGAGTTAAAGTTTTTTTGCCGGAAATGCAGTTTACTTCGGATAACGGTGCGATGATAGCGTATGTTGGATACTTGAGATTTAGGAAAGCAGAAGGTATAGGGGATCCTTTTACGCTTAACGCCTATCCATCTCTTCCAATAACAGGGGTTTGATTTTATGTTTGAGCGGTACATCGTAACACCGGACAGGCCTTTTGATTTAAATGGTATTGATTCAGGTTTTACAGAAGGTTTTAAGAGTAAAAAAGAAGTTGAAGAAGAGTTTCAGAAACTAAAAAAAAGGCTCTGTGAGCTTCAGGATGTTCTCTATGCGGAAGGGAAGCGAAAGATTTTGATTGTTTTGCAGGGCATGGATACCGCTGGTAAGGACGGGACGATAAAGCATGTTTTTAAAGAGGTTCACCTTCAGGGAATAAAGGTCGTAAGCTTTAAGAAACCTACTGAAGAAGAGCTTTCTCACGATTTCCTCTGGCGCGTTCATAAGCACACTCCAGGGAAGGGTGAAATTGTAATATTTAACCGAAGCCACTATGAAGATGTTTTGATTGTGAGGATTCATCACCTTGTTCCTGAAAAGCTTTGGATGAAGCGGTATGAGCATATAAGAAATTTTGAAAAGATGCTGTTTGATGAAGGAACAACGATTTTAAAGTTTTACCTTCACATAAGCAAAGAAGAGCAGAAAAAGAGGTTACTTGAGAGGCTTAATAACCCTAAAAAGAGATGGAAACTTCACGCTGAAGATGTGAAAGAGAGGAGGCACTGGGATGAGTACATTAAGGCTTACAATGATGCCATTTTTGAGACGAGTACTATATACGCGCCGTGGTTTATTATTCCTTCGGACAAAAAGTGGTTTAGGAACTACCTTGTTGCCAGGATAATAGTTAAAAAGCTTGAATCCCTCAACATGAAGTATCCAGAACCAGAAAAGGGTATAAAAAACCTTAAAATAGAATAACTTTAGAGCCCTATTTTTATAAGCAAGGCATTCCCCGATATTTCAATGGATTTGACCTGCTTTCTGTACCTGAGATTAACCCTGTATATGGGTATCTTTCTAAAAGTAGATTGGATAACATCCTTTATAATATTTTTTAGGGCCGGCATTTTATTTGATATTACCATTTTGCCGTTTATTGAAAGTTCTTCTATTGATGGTTCTACCAGATAAATTTTTCCTGTTGCAGGTTCGTACTTTACATTACCAGATATGTAAGCACTACCGGATATAGATAAAAATGGAGGCATTTTTACCTTAACGGTTATGCCGGTATAAATTTTTCCGTTTTCTATGTTTACCATTGGTTCTTCCAGTCTAACAACGAAAGAATCGGTTTCCCTTGTTATAGGAAAGCTCTTTCTGAGCTGAGTCTCTATTTTTTCTGGAGTAACTTTAATCGTGTAACCAAGTTTTGGCATTCCCGGGATACATGAAAATAGAGAAAAGAAGCTAAAAATAATAAATAAAGCAAACTTTTTCACGATTTTACCCATAACAGATTATATTTTAATTATATCAATTTTTGAGAAATCATAGATTCTACTCAACCTCAATTATTCTTTTTTCATCAACGTAGAGCAACTTCATTGAAGAAACTTTCTTTCCTGCCGCTTCGAGGATCTTTTTGTAAAAATATAACTGTTCTCTGTAGTGCTGAAAGAGGGATTCTTTAAAGAAACCGGTTTTTATATCCCAGATTTCAATGCCGTTTTCAGTTTCTAAGAGTATGTCTATCCTTCCTGAATAGAACGTATAGTCTGCGTAGTGTTTAACGTCAACTTCTGCTTTACCGTTTTGTAGTTGAGGGAACTTTTCGTTGAGGAAGTCGTAAATCGCTTCAAGTTTTTCTTTTAAAGATAGCGGCGGTTTTATGAGGTGTGAAATGGCAAAGTTTATCGCTTTTTCTTTTGGTGCTTTTTTTATGAAGGCTTCACACAGCAGGTGTACGACCGTTCCGTATTCGGCCGGTGACATGCCTTCAGGTGCGGCGCTTTTTGTTTCTGTTTCTTCTGCGGACAGGATCTCTGTATTGTTACTACTCGGATATATGACTTTTACCGTTTTGACTTCCCTTTCAGGGATTACGGAAAATAGAGGCTCTTCTTCAGGCAGCTTTTCCGGCTCAGGCAGTCCTGTTATTTTATATTTTTCAACGATAGGAATTAAATGGTCAAGGTTTTTCCCGTAGGGAAACTGTCTGTTCCTTTTTTTCAACTTTATACCTAAAATAAGTCTCTCCACAGCTCGCGTCATTGAAACATAGACCAGGTTTTTTGACTCCAGTTCGTCAAGATATTCATCAACTTTTTTTAGCATGAAGAAAAATGGGCTTGCTTCAAATTCGTCTTTCGGGGTAATTTTTCCCTTCTTTTCATAGAAGAGTTTTATCCCAAAACCGGTACTTGTAAAGCGGAATGTATGATTTGAAGGGGGTCTTTTCCATGGAAGGAGAATAACGTCGTCAAATTGGAGACCTTTTGAACCGTGTATTGTCATTAAGAAGTAACCACTTTCTCCTTCTTGTGAAATATTAATATTGTTATTCCTTGAATTTTTGAGCTCTTCTACAAAATCAACCATAGAATCGAAGGGAACAGCATTTTCCATCTCAAAGTTTGCTATCTCTTTGATGAGTTCAAGAACACTAAAATAAGATTCTCTGTCAAGAACAGAAAGCATATCTATAAAACCTGTGATTTCAAGGAGTCTGTTTATTAAAATAGCGTGCAGTTCCTTATCCTTCTGATTTCTGACTTCTTCCACTTTGTTGAGCAGTTCTTTTATGTGTATGTCCTTTTCTCCGCAGCCTGTAGTGCCGTCTTTTATAAAGGATAGAGCCTCATAGTGGTTTAGTCCACAGAATCTTGAGGATAAGAAGAAGAAGAAAGATTTTAAGTCTTCCCTGTCTTTCAGCCATTTTAGAAGGTGAAGAACTTCTTCTATACCTGTTGTTGAGAAGGGATTTGAGCCTATGACGGAAAATACTATACCTTTCTCTCTTAAAATCTTTTCAAAAACGGCAAGGCTGCTTCGACTTCTTCCTATTACAGCGATTTTCTTTTTCCTTGAGCGATCTATAGTTAATCTTAAGGCCTTTTCTGCAAACTCTTCGTCTTTTTCAAACTCTACAGCTAAAATTTCACCACCCTGAATATTACCTTCAAAAGGGTGAAAAGAGAGTTCTACTCCCAATTTTTTCTCACTTTTGTTGTAGATGCTGTCAAAAACATCGTTGAAAAACAGCAACAGGTTTTTCCCTGAACGGAAGTTTTCGGTTAGAAAGCATCGATTTTTAACATATTTTGAAGCTTCGTTCCATATTGATACATCGGCGGAACGGAAACGGTATATTGACTGTTTTGGATCGCCAACAATGAAGATGGTTGGCGGCGAGGTGGTTTCCTTTAAAAGTTTTAAAATTTTCCACTGGAAGGGATCTGTATCCTGAAATTCATCGACGATTATGTACTTGAAAAGAGAGGCAACTTCTTCTCTGGCGTTATCATTTTCTACAAGCATTTTGTATGTTAACTCTAAAAGGTCGTTGTAGCCGACTTTTTTCTTCTCTTTCTTGATATGTTCATATGCCTGATAGCATCTTATCAGGATAGAAAGGACATCTTCAACAAGATTTTTTTCAATCTTATATTTTTGGGATATCTCTTTCGTTATTGGAAAGTCCCCAGTTTGTAGTTTAAAGAAAAGTTTCTCTACCCTTTTAAACATGCTTTCTGCAGAGAAATTTTCCTGAAAAACTGCATATCGAGTTCTATGTTTTATCGTTTCTTTGATGAAATTTATTAGTGTGTTAAGACCGGCTATATAATCTGAGGATATCCTTTTTATAATTTTTCTTAAAAACTCTGGATCTGTTTCAACTATTATAGAAAATATCGATTCTTCTAATAGATTTTCAGCTTCTATTTCTGTCAACATTTCACAGTCTATATCAAAGTAACCATAGCGGAATCCAAAACGTTTGAGGATGTCGTAACAAAAAGCATGAATTGTGCTTATTGGGGCAGAAGGCAGAAATAGTATTGCCTGTTTAAATTGCTTTTTTCCTTTTTTTACCTCTTCGTAGATTCTATTTTTTACTCTTTCCTTAAGTTCACCTGCTGCAGCTTCTGTAAATGTTATAAGAACTATCTCATCAACCTTGTATCCAGCCTCTATAAGAGAAATCACTTTTTCAACGATAAGTCGTGTTTTCCCCGTCCCGGCGTTAGCTTCAACTATTGTGTCACCCTTAGCAGAGAGAGCTTCAATCTTGTCTTTAGACAGCATTTTACATACCATTCCTGTAAGAAAGGTGTTTTTCAAAGGTATTTTTTATCCTCTTTATATTACCAATTTTACACGATGAAACAGAATAAAATGAAGTTTTTAAAAGAAGTTGTGCCTCTTTTGTTAATTTTCTGTTCCATGGAATAGAAGTGTTTTTGATGCACTTTTCGCATACGACCCCACCATTTTCTATTGAAAATCCCTTTATGTTTTTAGAATTGCAGATTACACATTTGTCAAGAACTGGAAAAAGTCCTTCAAAGTATGTGAGTTTTATTAAAAACATTGTCAGAGCCAACAGAAAGTTCTTTTTTATATTCATGTAGAAGCTTATAAGATTAAATATTCTTTTATCAGGGACACCTCCTGTGAAGTTGATAACATACTTTGCAATGGCATTCAGGTATTTATATCTTGGCAGGTTTTCTGGAAAGTTGTGTTTTAAAAGTTTTGCATCGATGATTTCTATTTTTTCCCCTGTTATTTTTAGAGTAAATTGAGATATTGAGAAAGATTCTGTGCTCAAAGGAAAGTTTTTAAGTTCAACTTTTGTCAATGCATTGATTTTTCCCATTTTTTCTGTGTAAATTGACAGGTGAAGCAACCTGTCAGACAGTTTCTCTTTTCTAAGAACAATACCGCCAGTTTTCATCATAGTGTAGATTATAGGGAAATTTTTCTGAAAAGCTACCTGTCTGGCGGGCAACTTCCGCCGAATTTATTTACTATATCCTCTATCTTATCTATGGGAACAGGTTTTGAAAAGAAGTAACCCTGTCCGTTATCTATGTTTAATTCTTCTAAGATTTTAACAATTTCTCTATTTTCCACATATTCTGCAATGGTTTTCAGTCGAAAAACTTTTGCCATGAAAGATATAAGGGAAACAATTCTGGATAAATTTTCGTCATAAGCTATGTTTTTAACGAGAGAGCCATCGATTTTTATAGCTGAAACCATTCCTCTTTTGACAAGTTCAGACACAAGTTTAAACGAAGAATATCCACTTCCGAAATCATCTATGGCAATCAGAAAATTAAATTCGCGGGAAGCCATTTCTAAAATTTTAAAATTTTCAAATAGAACCTGCTCGGTTATTTCGATATTTACTTTTACATTTGATTCAGCCAGAAGATTTATTGTTTTCCGTAATTCGTTTCGGTAGAGTGCAGAACCTAAAGCCCTGTGAGACACATTTATGTAAACGGGGTATCTAAACTTTCCGAGTATTTCTCTATATTCTCTGAGCTTATCAAGAACTTTAAGATCACATTCAACGCTCAGATTGTTTTCGTACAGTTCATTTACAAAGTATCCCGCTGGAATAATTTTCCCTCCGTCTCTCACTCTCATAAGGGCTTCGAAATGTTCAAGCTTTCCTGATAGCAGGTTTACTATTGGCTGGAAAAATATGTCTATTTTATTTTCATGGAGACTTTTTACAATTAATTTGAGTTTTTGGCGCTTTTTGATGATAATTTTTTCGATACCGCTGATACTATTAAGAGCAACTTTCTTTTCGTTTGTGAAAGATAGTCTGCTTTTCATAAGAAGTAGAACTGATATTAGATCAGAGACGGTGCTGAATTCTTCCTTCTTTAGAAATACTGAAATCAATATTGTGCTTATTGGGATTTTATCTTCCAGCATTTCTATCTCAAAATCGGTAAGCATATTTAGAATTTTCTTTTCAATTTTTCTTATTTCTTCTTTGGCAAAGCCGTTTTTGAATACTGTTACTATGTTGCCATCAGATATTGCAAAGGATTCGGCGCCAAACATGCTGAGAAATTTTTTGATTTTTGATTCCAGCCTTCCTGATATAATGATAGCTGTTTCTATACCGTATATTTTGACTATTTCGTCAAAATTAGATATTGAAATAAGGGTAATAAAAGTTCTATCACTCTTTGCCACTTCACCAATTAAAGAGGAGGCGAATTCTTTTATGCTTTTTATTTTTTCTCTTCCGAACTCTTTTATTATTTCAGTAACTTCTGTGAAGATTTCAACTATGAATCCATTTTCCCTGAAACATTCTATGAGGTAATCTCTATCTTTGTCATGCACTTTTATCGTTCTGAGGACCGTACAGGAATCTCTGTGCTCTTTCATTAGAAGTTTTACAGGACATATTAATCTTTTTTCCTCGAAGCAGGAATGATTTGAGCCAAATATCAGATTGTAGCAGTGTTTTGCTTTTTTGAGTTGGTTCTTATTGAATAATGATTTTAGGGCAGAATTGCAGTAGGCTATCTCTCCATCATTTTTTAGTATTAATACGGGCTTTTTTAATTTTTCCCACACAGAGAAAAGGCCTTTTTCCATTTTCCCCTCGGTCATTAAGTTTTAGTTTATTATACAAAAGATGATAAAAGAAATTATATTTTTAATAATCGTATTTACTGTGGTTTTTATGCTGGTATTGCCATAAAAGAACACTAATTTTCAAATAGAGCGATGTTTTTGAAATTAACGGTTTATGTATAATTTGTTGAATTTCAACGTTAAGGAGACAAAAATGGTTTATACCGTTCATGGATGGTCATTTGACGGGAACATCTGGTTAAATACACCTTTTTCGAACGGCATTCATTTCGAACTTCCAGGGCATGGAGATTCAGATTTTGAAATTACTGACATCTTTGAACTGGCTAAAATTTTAGGTGAACGGATGCATAAAGGTTCTATTTTGGTTGGATGGTCAATAGGTGCTTCCATTGCTACGCTGATAGCTGCCTTTTTTCCAGGAAAAATAGAAAGGTTAATTCTCTATTCACCAACTCCGTTATTTTGCGGTCTCTCTCAACCACAGGTTGTCTGTGTACGGTTTCTGAAACGTTTAAGAAGAGATTTCGAAGGTACTGTTAACTGGTTCAGAAAAGAGTGTGGTTTTAAGGGTGATTATCCGTTGCCTGAAAGGGAAAAAGCAGTCGCCGTGCTTGAAAGTTATATGAAGACAGATCTGAGGGCAATTCTTCCTGATTTATCTGTTAAAACGGAGATAGTTGTAGGTTTGAAAGATGAGATAACGAAACCTGAAGGTGCTTTTAGCTTTTTTTCTCTTCTTCCTTCATCTAATCTTGAAATTCATCCATTAAAATCTCACTTTCTCTTTTAAAGTATAAATTTTTTTTGAAACTTTTGCACTGGAGCAGAAATGAAAAAAGTTGCTTTTTACACGTTAGGTTGTAAGATGAACTTTCACGAAACCGCTTTTATAGAGGAAGCTTTCAGGAAAGCAGGCTATACGATTGTTTCCTTTAATGATGTTGCTGATATCTATGTGATAAAT
Source organism: Desulfurobacterium sp. TC5-1 (assembly GCF_000421485.1). NCBI lineage: Bacteria > Pseudomonadati > Aquificota > Aquificia > Desulfurobacteriales > Desulfurobacteriaceae > Desulfurobacterium > Desulfurobacterium sp. TC5-1. The sequence goes on from NZ_ATXC01000001.1 coordinate 507,845, forward strand.
ACCTGCACCGTTACCGTATCTGCCGATGCGAAGTCGAGGAAGGCTATTAGAAAGGCTAAGAATAGAAATCCTGAAGCAACGGTAGTCGTTACCGGTTGTTACAGTGAAGTTTATCCGGAAGCTGTTGCCAGGATGAAAGAGGTTGACATAGTTACGGGAAATGTTGAGAAATTTAACTTAATTGGCATAGTTGAAAGAGGTGAAAAGGGTGTTTTTGTAAGGGGTGTATGGAACGTTAATAAATTTCAACCATTAATGAACCTTGATTACGGTAGGAAAAGCCGTGCTTTTCTCAAGATTCAGCAGGGTTGTGAATCGTTCTGTTCTTACTGCATAATTCCTAAAGCCCGTGGAAGGATGCTCAGTGAAAGACCTGAAAAAGTCATTGATCACGTGAAGATGCTAACAGATGCTGGATATTCAGAGATAGTTTTGACAGGTACGCATCTTGGAGCTTACGGGAGAGAGCTTGGCGATGTAACGCTTGCTGATCTTCTCGAAAAGCTTGTCCAGATTCCCGGTGACTTCTGGATAAGGTTGAGTTCTATAGAACCTCAGGAATTTTCGGATAAGCTTTTGGAGGTTCTTACAGGTAGTGACAAGGTGGCTCCTCACTTTCACATTCCACTTCAGAGTGGAAGTGACAGGATTTTAGAGAAAATGGGTAGAAAGTACACGACTTCTTACTACGGAGCGTTGATTGAGAAGTTAGTTAATCTTAAAAGGGATGTCTGTATTGGAACGGATGTTATGGTCGGTTTTCCAGGTGAAACAGAAGAAGACTTTCAGAATATGAAGAAGTTTATAGAAGACCTGCCTTTTGGGTATCTTCACGTCTTTTCTTACTCGCCAAGGGAGGGAACGAAGGCAGCTCTTATGAAGAATGATGTTCCACCAGTTGAGAAAAAGAGGCGATCAAAGGAGCTTATAGCTTTAAGTGAAGAGAAAAGTTTGCAGTTTCGCAAAAGTTTTGTCGGAAAAAAGTTAAGGGCCGTTTCTCTAAACAGGTCTGATAAAAATGTTGTTCTTACGGGGAATTACATTCAGATAGAGGTTGACAGAAGACCATCTTCTAAGTTTGTTGATGTGGTGCTTGAAGATGTTGGAAGAAAAAGAGAGGATAACATTGGCGTTATTGCGTAACCTTTTTTTCTTTTCCTCTTAACATTCCGCATGCGGCTGATATATCCTGACCTCTTGAATCTCTTATAAATGTGGCGATTCCTCTGTTCCACAGTACTTTCTGAAAGGCTTCAATCTTTTCCCTTGGTGGTGTTTTAAATGGTGAGCCCGGGTACGGGTTGAAAGGAATGAGGTTTATCTTGACGGGGATTCCTCTAACAAGGTTTGCAAGCCTTTCAGCATCTTTTAAAGAGTCGTTTACACCTTCAAGCATCAGGTATTCGATCATTATTCTCCTAACGTTATCGGCAGGATACTTCCTCAGTTCTTTCATTATCTCTTTTATAGAATACTTCTTGTTCAACGGTATTAGGTTTTCTCTTGTCTTTTCGTCTGTTGCATGGAGGGAGAGGGCAAGTTTAACTTTTGGAAGCTCTTTTGCCATTTTTCTTATTCCCGGAATAATTCCGCAGGTTGAAACGGTTATTTTTCTCGTTGAAAGGCCAACCATTCTGTCGTCTGTGAGTATTTGAATACTCTTTCTCACATTTTCAAAGTTAAGCAGCGGTTCCCCCATTCCCATGAAAACCACGTTAGATATGCGGTTTTCTATCCCGATATCTCTTTGAACAGAAATATACTGATCGACAATTTCTGAAGCGGTAAGATTCCTTGTGAAACCATCCTTTGCGGTGAAGCAGAACTTGCATCCTATTGGACAGCCCACCTGTGTGGATACACATATAGTATTCCAGTCTCTCTCAGGAATGAAAACCGTTTCAATGCGGTTGCCGTCTTTTAATTCAAAAAGGTATTTTATCGTTCCATCCTTTGAAACTTCTTTGTTGACAATTTTAAGGTTGTAAATTTCTGCCTTTTCTTTTAGTAGCTCTCTTCCTTCTTTTGATATATCAGTCATTTCGTCAAATGAGGTTGCGAGCTTTTTGTAAAGCCACCTTGCTATTTGAGATGCTCTATACTTTTTAAATTCAATTGAAAGGACAAACTCTTGAAGTTCAGGGAAGGTAAGGGATTTAATGTCGGTCACTCTCTTTCTCCCTGTATTCCTGGTGTATTTTGTATGTTTTGTAAAGTCCCCAGGCGGTGGATGTGAAGAGAGCAAAGCCTATAATAACGGTAAGACCAAGGCTTATCCAGGCCATTTAAGACTCCTGATTTCGTTTAAACTGGAATGTATTCCGGCTTAAAAGTAGTGTCAACCTTGTTGAGAAGTTGACTTTGGAAGCTTTTATTTTTTATACTTAACGAATAGTGAATCACGGTTCAATGGAGAGGGATATGAAATTGAAAAGATTTGTGCCGTTTCTGATTTTGATGGTTGTTTTTACAGTGTCATGTTCTCCTTTTCAGAAGGCAGAAAAGAATGTTTACGTTAGCGGTAGGATAGAAGGAGATGAGATAGACGTTGGAACAAAAGTACCCGGAAGGGTGGCAAGGGTTTTTGTTCATGAAGGCGATGATGTTGAGAAGGGTGAGACGCTTGCGGTTCTTGATTCTAAAGCTGTTCTTGCAAAGGTTGCCCAGGCTGAGGCTGCTCTAAAAGCTGCAGAAAAGGCAGCTCAGGCAAAAGAGGAAGAGGTAAAGGTTTACAAAAAACGTCTTAGCGCCCTTATCGATAAGAGGAAATCTCTGAAAAAACAGTTGGATTTCCAGCTTAAAATAGCCCGGGAAAAGAAAGATATTGCAGTCAGAGATGTTTCTTTAGCTGAAGAGGCGTTGAAGAAGGCTAAGGCTGTTTATGAAAGGGCTAAAGCTGATTATGAAAGGTTCAAAAAACTCTATGAGAAGAAAATAATTCCCCGTTCTGAGTTTGATAAGGCTGAGATGGCTTTTAAGGTTTCTATGGCAGACTTTGAGAGTGCAAAAGAAAACCTTGCAAAGGCTGAAAAGGCTGTAAAGATAGCTCAAGCCGGTATTGAAATTGTGAAGAGCAAGTATAACGATATCTCTTCTCTTGAAAATGAGATTAAAGCACTTGAAGCTACTGTGAGAGCGAAGGAAAAGGAATATCTTGCCTTTCTTGATAGGGTGAATCAGGCAGAAGCAGTTGTTGAGGAGGCAAAAGCCCACCTATCTGATACTGTGATAAAAGCGCCTGTTAATGGAACTGTCACTGTAAAGTACGTTAACGTTGGTGAAGTTGTTCCTGCAGGATTTCGTCTCTTTTCAATAGTCAACATGGATGAACTTTACCTTAAAGGTTTTATTCCCGAAAAACAGGTTGGACTTATACACCTGAAACAGCCAGCTTATGTTGAGGTTGATGCTTATCCGAACAGAAAGTTTCCTGCGTACGTAAGTTACGTTGCGCAGAAAGCGGAATTCACACCTAAAGAGGTCCAGACAAAAGAAGAAAGGGTAAAGGAAGTGTTTGGTGTTAAGCTTAAATTGAAGTCAAATCCAGGCCATGTTCTAAAGCCCGGTATGCCTGCTGACGGATACATAGAGATTGAACGATGAATGTTGTTGAAGTTAAGGATTTAAAGAAGACCTACAATAAGGGAAAGACTTTAGCTGTTGATGGTATCTCTTTCACAGTTAGAAAACAGGATATTTACATATTTGTTGGTCCTGACGGTGCCGGCAAATCTTCAACGCTGAAAGTTATTGCCGGTGTTCTTGAGTATGATGAAGGTGAAGTCAGGCTGTTTGGCAGGGATATAAAAAGGGAAAGTGTTGTTGAAAGGTTAAAAGATAAAATAGCTTTTATGCCTCAAGGCTTAGGATTAAACCTTTACCACACTCTATCTGTTGAGGAAAACATAGACTTTTTTGCTGACCTTCACGATATTCCAGAAGATATCAGGGAAAAGCGAAAGGAGCTTCTCTTAAAGACGACAGGACTTTTACCATTTAAAGATAGGGAAGCTGGAAAGCTGTCAGGTGGTATGATGCAGAAACTTGGAATCTGTTGCAGCCTTATTCACACGCCGGAAATTATCATCCTTGATGAACCAACAACCGGTGTTGACCCTGTCTCAAGACGGGAACTGTGGAAACTTATCTACAACTTTGTGAAAAACGAGGGGATAACCGCCGTAATTTCCACGTCTTACCTTGATGAGGCAGAAAGGAGCACTGTTCTTTCCATAATGAAAAGCGGAAAGATTATTGCCACTGCCACGCCGGAGGCATTGTTTGAAGAGCGGTTGACCGTTTTTGAGGCTGAAGGGAAGGAAGTTGAGAAGGCTTATGAAGTTGCCTGGAAGTTTTACAAGGTTCCGCGACTTAAAGGAAACGTTTTAAGGTTCGTTGCTGAAAGAGACCCTGTGGAGTTGGAGGGGCTGGATGTTACGGTAAAGCAGGTTGAACCGAGTGTTGAAGATGTTTTCCTTTTGAAAACAGGCCTTAAAAGGGTTAGTCTTAAACCGTTTTTTTCAGTTGATTTTCCCGTTCCGGAAGATGCTATAGTTGTTGAAAATGTAGTTAAAAAGTTCGGTAGTTTTACGGCTGTTGATAACGTCTCTTTTACGGTAAAAAAGGGTGAAATATTTGGATTGTTAGGACCTAATGGAGCAGGAAAAACGACGCTTATAAAAGTCATGACGGGGCTTTACAATCCCACTTCTGGTGTCTGTGAAATAGCCGGAATGAAGGGAGAGAGGATAAAATCGGTGATAGGATATATGTCTCAGAAATTTTCCCTTTATGCCGATTTAACCGTTTATGAGAACCTCTTTTTGTGGGGGAAGATATACAATCTTTCAACGGATGTTTTGAAAAAGAGAATAGAAGAGTCTCTTTTTCTTGTAGGACTTGAAAAGTACAGGGATACGATTGTGGAAGATCTTCCTTTGGGAATAAAGCAACGTTTGGCACTCATGTGTGCGGTGATTCATGGCCCTGCAGTTCTCTTTCTTGATGAACCAACATCAGGTGTAGATCCGGCAGAGAGAGATGCTTTCTGGCAAATAATACGCTTCCTTGCCAGAGAGATAGGCGTTACGATAATAGTTACAACTCACTATATGGATGAAGCTGAGTATTGTGACAGGATTCTTCTCATGAACAGAGGAAAAACGATTGCCTTTGGCACGCCTTCGGAACTTAAAAAGGAGACGCTTAAGAAGGTAGGGAAGCTTTACGAGATAAGGACGGAAAATCCTTTCATTGACGTTGATAAGCTGGTGAGCAGTGGTTTTAACGCAGTCCTTTATGGAAGAAGGATTCGGATATATTCCAGAGTATCTATATCTGCTGGAGACTTAGAGCGTGCCGGTGTTAAAGTTTTGCATATAAAAGAGGCGCCGATTTCAATGGAAGATGTGTTTGTCTATGCTGTGAGGAAGCATGAATCTGAGAAAAGTTAAAACAATTGTTGTTAAAGAATTTAAAGAGATGATAAAAGATAAAATAGGGGCACTTGTTATTTTTGTTGTGCCCATTTCGATGATGTTGATTTTCGGTTACGGAATGAGGCTTGATGTTGACAAGATTCCTTTTGTAGTTGTTGATTATGACCACTCTCAGTTGAGCAGAGAGCTTGTTTACAAACTTTCAGCCACGAAAGAGTACTTTCATTTTATCGGTGAAGTGAGTTCGGAGAAAGAGATAGACAGGTTAATACTTAACAACAGGGCGCGGTTCGGAATTGTTATTCCTCCGGATTTTGAGAAAGATATAAAAAGTGGCAAGAATAAGAAGGTTTTCATCATTGTTGATGGTACGTTTCCCTACAGGGGTGAAATGGCAAAAAGTTATGTCGTTGCCGTTATTAACCAGATGAACCTTGATAGAATATCAAAACTTACAGGTGCTGCCCTTCCTCTAAAACTGAAAATTCGCTACTGGTTTAATGAAAATTTGAAGCAGGAATATCTGATGGCTTCCGGGACAATGGCAGTTATTCTATTTATGTCACCTGCCGTTATGGCTTCCCTCCTTATAGCAAAGGAGAAAGAGAAGGGTTCAATCTACAACATTTATACCTCTTCAATAACGAAAGTGGAATTTCTGTTGGGAAAGCAGCTTTATACGGTGATAGTTTCCTCTGTAAACTTTTTAATAATCTTTCTCATGACACTTCTTGTTTTTAAGGTTCCTTTTAAAGGGAATCTTTTATTTTTTGTTTTAGCATCCGTTCTCTTCATGTTTGTTTCAACTGCTTTTGGCCTTTTACTTTCTACGTTTTTAAACACCCAGGTTTCTGCTTTTGTAGGTTCTATAATACTCACTGTCGTCCCTTCTATTCTGTACTCTGGTTATCTAACACCAATAAGTGCAATGAACAAGAACGGTCTTTTTATGGCTCATATTATTCCTACTTATTATTACATGAAAATTTTAAAGTCGTGTTTTTTCAAAAATGCAGGAATTGTTCCTCTTCTTCCGCACGTTGCAGCGCTTGCTGGATTTTACATTCTTTTCTTTGCGCTTAATGTTAAGTTTTTCAGTAAGAGGGAAAAATGAAAGAATTTTTTGGCAGATTTTCAACGCTTATCTATAAAGAACTTCTTCAGTTTGTTAGGAGTAAAGGGCTTGTTATCTTTGCGATTTATGCTTTTACACTTGATATCTACTTTGCTGCTACCGGTATAAGTCTTACTCTAAGGAATGCAAAATTTTTTGTTCAGGATTACGATATGACGCCTGTCTCAAGAGAGTACGTTTACAGGTTTCATAAACCTTATTTCAACTTTCAGGGATACGTGCTTGGTGACAGGCAACTTGAAGATAAACTGTTAGAAGATAAAGCAATTGCAGTTATTAAAATTCCTGACCATTTTGAGAGGGACTTTAAAGGGGGAAAGGCGGAGATAGGAATGATAATCAATGGTGCTGAGATAGTTGCAAGTTATCTTTTTTCAGCGTATGCAGCACAGATTACCTACAACTTTATACTTGACCATTTCCCATTTAGGAAAGGATTGGGCCTTATAGAGCCAGATTCAAGGCTCTACTTTAATCAGAATGCTTCAAGTAAAGACTTTATGGGAATCTCTGAGCTTTTGACAGTTGTTACGCTCTTTCTGCTTATCCTTCCATCTTCAGCAATAATAAGAGAGAAGGAGCGGGGTAACATAGAAATGCTCATAGTTTCGCCTGTTCACAACTACACTTTCATGCTTGCAAAAGTTGTTGCTATGTCAGTAGTTATTCTTTTGTGCACTATAGCTTCTATACTTTTCATGGTTGAAGGTGTACTTGGTGTCGTTGTAAAAGGAAATCTATTTGATTTTGCAATATTTACTCTCGTTTTTGTCTTTGCCGCTTCTGGACTTTCCATGTTTATAGCGGCAATTTCCGAAAATATGCTCCAGGTTTCCCAGCTATCTATATTGATTCTTGTACCTATTCTGTACCTTTCAGGTTCCTGGACGCCAATAGAGGCTATGCCAAAAGTTCTTCAATATCTTGCGTATCTATCGCCTTTAAAGTATTATATAGATGGCGCTTTTGGAATTTTGATAAAAGGTCTTCCTTTAACTGCGGTAATTTCTGATCTTGTAGGTCTTCTTGTTCTTGGTTCTATTGTCTTTTTCGCGGGGAGTTACTTTCTATCAAGGAAAGTTTAGGAATATGGCTTTCTATAGTGTAAAATTCTACAAAACAACTTCAGGAGGCAGAAGATGGATGTGAAAAAAATCCCACCTGGCAAGAATGTTCCAGAAGATATCTATGCGGTAATTGAGATTCCCCAGGGTTCAAACATTAAGTATGAGGTTGACAAGGAAAGTGGTGCAGTTTTTGTTGACAGGTTCCTTTTCACCCCAATGTTTTATCCTGCAAATTACGGATTTGTTCCCAACACGCTTGCAGACGATGGTGATCCGATAGATGTTTTAGTTATATCAAGAGCACCAGTTGTTCCAGGAAGTGTTATAAGATGTAGGCCTATCGGCGTTTTAATAATGGAAGATGAGAGCGGTCAGGATGAAAAAATACTTGCCGTTCCTGTAGATAAGTTAGATCTTAAGTATAAAGATGTAAAAGAAATAACAGATCTTCCAGAGGCTGTTCTAAATGAAATTAAGCACTTCTTTGAACACTACAAAGATCTTGAACCTGGAAAGTGGGTAAAACTGAAAGAGTACAAAGGTTCTGAGGAGGCCAAAGCACTTATTATTAAAGCTGTTGAAAACTATAAAGGTTAAATTTCCGATACGGGGAAGATGCCAGGCGTCTTCCCTTTCTCTTTCTTTTTCCCTTCCAAATTTTAAAAAAATTCATAATTTATATCTTATACTTACTCCTGTTGATAAAATAAAAGCAGGGAGGATCTATCCTTATGGTGAACAGATACGTTGAAGAGCTTGATGAACTAAAAAGGGATTTTATTGAAATTTCAGATATGGCGAGAAGGATTATTTCTGAAGCCATGGAAGCTTTGATAGAAAGGGATGCAGAGAAAGCTCGTTCAACTTATGAGTACGATAAACTGATTGATCTTAAAGAGCTTGAAATTGAAGAAAAGTGTGTGAGAATTTTTGCCCTTTATCAGCCTGAAGCTTCTGACTTAAGGTTTGTTGTTTCAATATTGAAAAGTATTGGTGATCTTGAAAGGGTAGGTGATCTTGCAAGAGACATATGTGAGATAGCAATTTATCTTTCCGAGTATCCACCTATAAAGCCGTACGTTGACCTTCCAAGAATGGCAATAATAGTTAAGGAGATGCTTAAAGATGCCATCCTGTCTATTTTGAAAGGCGATATAGAGATGGCTAAAGAGGTTATTGAAAAGGATGATATAGTTGATAGTTTTTATGCAAGGATTACAGACGAACTTATAGAAATTGTTGAGAGCGATCCGAAGACTGCTCATATAGCGCTAAGGCTTATTCTTGTTACCCGTTCTTTAGAAAGGGTTGGTGACCATGCTACAAACATTGCTGAGTATGCTGTTTACATGAAGACGGGAGAAATAATCAAACATCAGAAGGCTTTAAAATGGCTTAGAGAACAAGAGGAGAAAGAAAGTGACGGAGGGAAAAAGTAAGAAACTGCCAGCCCGCCCCATAATCGTTATGATTCTTTTTTTCGGCTTTATAGTTTTTCTGCTTAACTGTTTTATAACAATTGATGCAGGAGAGGTAGGTGTAAGGCTAAGGTTAGGAAAGATTGATAAAGAGGAACTTTATCCAGGTTTCCATCTTGTTATTCCTGGTGTAGATAGAGTTGTTATCTTTTCAACGAGAGTTGAAAAGATTGATATGACTCAGCGAACAAGAAATCCAATATCTGCTCTTAGTATAGAGGGACTTCCTGCGGTTCTTGATGTTACAGTATTGTACAGGATTGTTCCTTCAAAAGCTGACGAAATATACAAAAATTTCGGCGAGGATTACGCTGATAAGCTCATTGTTCCGATAGCGAGAGAATCTGTGAGAAATATTGTCGCACAGTATAAAATAGAAGATTTGTATTCATCTAAAAGGGGTGAACTTCAGAAGAGAATTTTTGATGAGATAAAAAATCGTTTAAAAAGCGATAACATTCAGGTTGTCGATGTTCTGCTGAGAAACGTGAAGCTCCCGGCTAAAGTTGTAGAGAAGATAGAAGAAAAGCTCAGGGCGAAAGAGGAAGCTGAAAAGATGAAGTTTGTAATAGAGAAGGAAAGATTAGAAGCGGAAAGAAAAATAACGGAGGCAAAGGGTATAGCTGAGTCCAACAGGATCATAGCTAATTCTCTGTCGAAAGCTTACCTTCAGTGGTATTATTTACAGACGATTAAAAGCCTTGCAAACGGTCCCAATAATACATTTATAATAACGCCGTACGATAAAAACCTTGTTCCTCTTTTGAACCTTAACAAAAAATGATAAGTGTGGAGAATCCGTTAGAGTTTTTTAGATACGGGGTTTTCATTAAAGCTCTGATAGGTTCCGTTCTTTCCGGTTTTCTCTGTTCTCTTGTCGGGGTTTATGTTTTTTTGCGAAATATGTCTTTCATAGGTGCAGGTCTTGCCCATATAGCATTTGCCGGAATAGCTTTTGGCCTTCTTATCGGTAATTTTCCTCTACTGTGGGGATTTATATTCGCATTTATGGCTTCTTCTGCAATTTGGTTTTTAAACTATAAAGGGCGATTGACATTTGATGCTACAATAGGGGTTCTCTTTGCAACAAGCATGGGACTTGCCGTTCTCTTTTTAGGCATTTCTGGAAAATATAGGTCTGAAGCCCTTTCATACCTATTTGGAAGTCCGCTGATGGTGGAAAGTTCCGATGTCTGGATACTTGCTTTGACGGCAATTGTTATAACTGTTTTAACGGTTCTATTTTATAAAGAACTCTATTTGACGGTGTTTAGTGAAGAAATAGCTAAAGCTTCCGGTGTTCCTGTTGAAGTTATTACTTTTGCTGCTACCAGTTTTATAACTATTGCTGTTGTTGGAGCCATGAAGGCAGTCGGTGCCCTTTTAGTTTTTTCCCTTCTCGTGATGCCTCCTGCGGCTGCTTATGAAATAGTTAACAGTTTTAAAGAAATGATAGTTCTTTCAGTTGTTTTTGGTTTATTTTCGGCGTTTTCAGGGATGTTTTTTTCTCTTATGTTTAATGTTCCTTCCGGTTCTACAATTACTCTTGTCTCTTTCGCGATATTTCTGTTATCATATATAAAAAGAAGGAGGTTCTAAATTTTATGAACAAAAAAGTTAAAGTTCTTGTTGCGGGACCTTTTGATTCAGGAAAAACTACATTTATAAAAACTGCGAATATGGAGTGTTACGATGGTGTGGAAGTTCCCAATTTTGATCCTGTTGAAATAAAAGAATTATCTGGAACGACAACCGTTGGGCTTGATATATCTCATATAAATCTTAATGGAATTGATTTTATTCTTGTGGGCCTTCCGGGGCAAAAGCGGTTTTCCTTTTTATGGGACACTCTCGGAAACGATTATGATGCCATTTTAATTCTACACTCTGCTGAGCTTCCTCTTTCAGAAACAGAGTTTTATGTGAGCTTTTTTTCTAAAACCCCTTCCTGGAGGAGAGCAAAAAAGTTAATAATTCTTACAAAAAGGGATTTAAATCCAGGATTTGATGCAGTTAAGCTTTCTGAATTTGGCTTACCTGTTCTTTCCTGTGATCCGCGAAATAAAGAGGATGTTTACAATGTTCTAATGTTCCTTTACAATACAATTAGATATTCCTTAAATAAGGGAAAGAAGTAGGGGGATATCCCCCTAAAATTAAATCCACTTTGCAACGTCTTTTGCGAAGTAGGTAAGGATAATATCGGCACCTGCTCTTTTCATTGATAAAAGTGTTTCAAGAACAACCCTTTTTTCATCTATCCAGCCGTTTGCGGCAGCCGCTTTTATCATTGAATATTCGCCGCTAACGTTGTACGCTGCAGTTGGATACTTAAAATTCTCCTTCACAGCTCTGATAACGTCCATGTATGATAGTGCTGGTTTAACCATAACAATGTCAGCACCTTCTTCAATGTCGAGGGCTACTTCCCTTAAAGCTTCATTTATGTTGGCAGGATCCATCTGGTAACTTCTTCTATCCCCGAAGGATGGAGCAGATTCGGCAGCATCTCTGAAAGGTCCGTAGTATGCAGAAGCGTACTTTGCCGCGTACGACATTATCGGTATGTCTGTGAATCCAGCTTCGTCAAGTCCTTCTCTTATTGCTTTTATCATTCCATCCATCATGCCTGATGGAGCTACCATGTCAGCACCGGCCTTGGCGTGGGATACCACCTGCTTTTTGAGAAGCTCAAGGGTTTTATCGTTGTCAACGTCACAGACATTTCCATTGCACTTAAGGTATCCACAGTGACCGTGAGATGTGTACTCACAGAAACAGACGTCGGTAATTACGTACATATCGGGAACAGCTTCTTTAATAGCTCTTATGGAACGTTGAATTATTCCGTTGTCTGAAAAGCTATCGGAACCAAATTCATCTTTATGTTCGGGGATGCCAAACAGAATAATCGCTGGAATACCTAATTCTTTTACCTCTTTTACCTCTTCCACAACTTTATCAATTGAGTATCTAAACTGTCCAGGCATTGACTTGATTTCTTCCTTTATGCCTTCACCTTCAACGATAAATAGGGGATAGATAAGGTCGTCAACGCTTAAATGAGTTTCTCTTACCATTCTTCTGATATTTTCATTCTTTCTTAGCCTTCTTAACCTCAGCTGAGGAAATTTTCCCGTTATCATTTTTTCCCTCCATATTCTATTATCGTGTTGATTATACCGTTTAATGTGTATTCTTCCGGTATTTTCCAGACTTTAAAGTTAGCCTTTTCTATGGCATTAGCTGTTACATGTCCTATGGGAATGATTTTAGATTTTGAAAGGGCTTTTTCTCCTTTATCTTCTGAAAGTTTTAGAAAACTTTTAAATGTTGAGGGGCTGGTAAATGTGAATATATCAATTCCTTTTTCAATCTCTCTAATGAGATCTTCCTTAACTTCTTCGTTCACTATGGTTTCGTATGCGATAATTTCTTTAACTTCATTTCCTGTCTGTTTCAAAAATTCAGAGAAAACCTTTCTGGCCACTTTTGGTTTTATCAGTAAAAATTTCTTCCCTTTTATCTCCATTGTCTTTACCAGTTCTACAAGTCCTTCACCACTAAAGGTTTGAGGGACTAATGGTTCTATTCCTTCACTTTTAAGAAGTTTTGCGGTCGATTTTCCAACTGCTATTACACGAGCAGTTTTCAGGTAATCTATTGGAATTTTTGAAAGAAAATGTTTAACACCGTTTTTGCTTGAAAAAACTACAAAGTCAGGCTGGAAATTTTCTATTTCTTCAACCGAAAATGGAAGTGGGACGGTTTTGATAAGAGGGATAGCTATCGCAACTATCCCTTCATCATTAAGTTTGTCAATTTGTTCAGACGAAAGTTTTGAGGGAAAGAAAACCCTCATTTTTCTTCCTCTTTAAGACTCTCTAATATCTCTTTCCCGCCGCGGCTTAAAAGTCGCCGGGCTATGGCTCTTCCTGTCTCTTCGGGCTTTTCCTTTGGGAAAAGTCCTTCCTCTTTAAGGAATGTAGTACCGTCAAGGCTTGCGATGAATGCTCTTACATATATCCCATCTTCTTTTACTTCTGCGTAGCATCCCATGGGAACCTGGCAACCACCTTCAACCGTTTTAAGAAATGACCGTTCAATGGCTGCAGCAAGTTCACTTTTTTCGTCGTTAATGACGTCTCTTATGATTTTTTCAATTTCAGGGTCGTTTTCTCTTCCCTCTATTCCTAAAATACCCTGAGAGACGGAAGGAATCATTACGTCAGGTGAAAGGATTTCGTCTATTTCATTATCAAATCCCAACCTTTTAACGCCGGCAGCAGCAAGTATTATAGCGTCGTACTGCCCTTCTTTAAGTTTTCTTATCCTTGTATCTACGTTTCCGCGGAGGTCTTCTATCTGAAGATCAGGTCTTAAACGTTTAAGTTGAGCCTTTCTCCTTAAGGAGCTTGTTCCAACCTTTGCACCTTCAGGTAGTGTTTTGAACGTGAATCTACCGTTTGATAAGAAAGCGTCTCTTGGATCTTCTCTGTGAGAAAATGCTATTAATTTTAAACCTTCTGGAAGTACGCTTGGAACGTCTTTTAAACTGTGAACAGCTATATCAACTTCACCTTTCAACATCGCATCTTCTATTTCTTTCGTAAAAAGCCCTTTGTCACCAATCTTCGCAAGGGGTGCGTCAAGAATTTTATCCCCTTTTGTCACAATTTTTACAAGTTCGACTTCTATCTCTGGATATTTCTTCTGTACCTGTGCTTTTACCCACTCCGATTGCCACAAGGCAAGCTTGCTCTTTCTCGTTCCTATCCTGATTTTCAACTGGTTCCTCCGCAAATTTACTCTTTTGTAAGACCGAATATCTCTCTAAATACTTTTATATAGGTTTTTTCGTCGGGTGCTTTTTGTCTGAATGTTGTTATAGGAGTGTGTAGCAGTTTGTTTATTATTATCTGTGTTAGATAATCTACCTGTTCTTTCTGCTCTTCAGTAAGGTTCATCTTAGGTAATCTCTTTTCCAGTTCTTCTTTTCTTATCTTTTCTGCCTTTTGTTTAAGTTCCGCTATAAGTGGGGCAACTTCGTGTTCTTTAAGCCAATGGACAAATCGGTGGACACATCCTTCTATTATCTCTTCTGCTTCTTTTGCGGCCCTTTTTCTCTCTTCAAGGTTTGCTTCAACAACTTCTTTTAAATTGTCTATGTCAAAGAGATAGACATTTTCAATTCTGTCTATTGCTGGATCTATATCTCTTGGAACTGCAATGTCTATCAGGAATAGCGGTTTTCCACTTCGTCTGTTTTTCACTTTTTCTATCATCTCTTTGGTAATTACGTAACCGGATGCGCCAGTTGAACTTATTACAATGTCAGATGCTGTAAGGACGGATTCTATATCTTCAAGTTTAAAAGCTTTTCCACCAAACTCTTCTGCTAATTTTTCTGCTTTTTCAAGTGTTCTGTTGACGACAAATACCTTGTTTACACCAGTAGTTATTAGATGTTTAACGGCAAGCTCTGCCATTTCACCTGCACCAATTATGGCGACGTTTTTATCTGAAAGGTATCCGAATATCTTTTTGGCAAGTTCAACGGCAGCGAAGCTTATAGATACGGCATTCCTTGCTATACCTGTTTCTGTTCTGACCTTCTTTGAAACTTTAAGAGCAGTTTCACAGAATCTATTAATAACGACACCAGCTGTTCCCATTTCTCTTGCTTTTGCGAAAGCATCTTTGAACTGTCCGATGATTTGGGGTTCGCCTATCACCATTGAGTCCAGACTTGAGGCCACTCTGAAGCCGTGCCTTACTGCTTCTTCCTGACTTTTGAAGTAGAGAAATTTGTTAAGTTCGTCTTCTGTTAATCCACTCAATTTTGAGAGAAACGTTTTTACAGAAACAAACGGGTTGTCATTCCTTGAAACAAAGTAAAACTCTACTCTGTTGCACGTAGATAAAATCATACATTCATCAACAGGTGGAAGAGAGTTTAATTCAAGAATTGCACCTTCAAGTTTTTCGTCTTTGAGGGCAAACTTTTCTCTTATTTCTACCGGTGCTGTTTTGTGGTTCATACCGGTTACGCATATTTTCAGGTCACCCATTTAATAACCCCATAGTCAAAAAGAGTGAACTCCTTTAAATAGCAAATTAATACCGATAAAGTCTATCACAATAAGAATTGTTCCTGCAATGGAAAGGTAACATAGCTTCTTTCCGTGCCATTTCCCACTTATGTAAAGGTGAAGTATTGCCGCATAGATGAACCATGTTATTAGTGTAGCTACCTGTTTGGGATGCCAGCTCCAGTAAGTTCCGAATAGTTTCTGAGACCAGATTGCACCTGTAAACATAGAGAGTGTTATAAACGTGAATCCGAAACTTATGCTTTTGTAAATTATGTTTTCAAGAAGTCTTAGTGACGGGACTTTGTGGTAAAAGACCGAAAACTTTTTCTTTTTCAGCTGGTATTCAAGTATAAGATAAAGTATTGAAACTATTGTTGAAAATAGGAAAGCAGCATATCCCAAGAAGGCGCTTACTATGTGGACTGTTCCAACTGTGCCAAGAGGGAAAACATTTTTGGGAATTCCCTTTGAAAAGAGAGAGACACCCATAAAAAGAGTTGCCCACGGCGTCAGAAATATTCCTGATACGTGTAAACGGTACTTTGTAGAAAAGTAGAGAAAAATCGAAATTACAGATATTGCAAGGAGGGCAAAGGCCCCTTTTGGGGTAAACAGAACACTGCTTCCTTTTTCTATTATAAGAAGGATAATAAATAATCCATTCGTTAAAAAACCTATTCTGCTTGCGTAAAGTCCTACTATTGCAACTTTATCTTTTCTCGTTGTGAGGAAGAGGAAGTAGTGAAATGTCGATAGCAGATAGAGTATAAGGGTTGTTAGTCCTACGCTCTGTATGTTCATAGTCCCGGGTCCGCTTTCAGTTTTTCCTTCCTGTAATCAGGATAAAATTCCAGAAGTAATTTTACCAGTTTTTCAGCCTCTATCTGTCCCGGTGCTACAGGTTTCCCAAAAAACGTATAAGTTAAGAGAGAGCCAAAATAGAACCCATCAACTCTTGAGATAGCACCTTTGTCACCCATAAGCATAAAAATTTTCGGGATGTCTAAAGATTTCATTGTGCATAACGTATCTGCCACATCCTTTAAAGTGTTTGCTTTAAAAGCACACTTTACGATATCTCCACCAATTTCTTTTGCTTTTTCTACAATCTGCTTTATTTCCCGTGTTTGGGGGGTTTTTTCAAAGTCGTGGTATGAGATAATAATTTTTTTGCGGAGACCTTTGACAAATGTTATTACTCTTTTAATAATCATTTCTGCCCGTAGCTCTACATCTACCGCTGCTACAATGGGATGTTCTGCCACTTCCTTTATTATTCCGAGTCTTTCCTCTTCAGTTCCCGAAAACTTTCCACCTTCCCATACCGGCCTAACGGTGGCAACTGCATAAAAACCAAAGTCACCTATTGTGTCAAGAAATTTCTTTATGCTTGCCCTATCTATGCTTTTTATTAAATCTATGCGGGCTTCTATCAGGTCTATCTTGAGTTCCCGCGCTTTGAAAAGCTTTTCCTCTGTATTTTTATCATCTGTTGCAAGTATGACTCTGGGAATTTTTCCAAGCTCAACAGTCCCAAGTAGCATTTCTTTACCTGTGCCTGTAAATTTTCACTTCAACATCCTGAACTGTTACCAGCCCTTCTTCAAGGAAAGTATCTATAAATGATATGAAGTCTTCTATTTTTTTCTCTTCATCGATTATCTCTATGATTAGGGGAAGGTTAAAAGATAGGGCAAGCACGCTAATTGTATGTATTTCAGAATGAGAGCCAATGCCAGCTGCAGCTTTAATAACGGTTGCACCGGCCAGACCTCTCTCTTTTACGGATTTCAGAATATATTTCCATAGAAGTTCACCGTTGTATTTATCTTCACTATCTATAAATATTCTGAGTAATTTCTCTTTCTTCATCCGATACCTCCTTAATACTCTCTTGTAACACGAAGAACCTCTTCAGGTGTTGTGTCGCCTTTTGCGATTTTTATTCTACCAATATCTCTCAACGTTCTCATTCCCTCAAGGATAGCAATCTGACGGATATCGTCGCTGGTTTTCCCTTTCAATATGGCGTCTCTGACTTTATGGGACATTTCAAGAACTTCGTAAAATCCAACTCTTCCCTTATAACCAGTACCGTTACAGTAGTCACAACCTTTCCCTCTGTATGTTTTTATCGTAGCTGCTTCTTCTTTTGAAAAACCTACTTCCATTAAGACTTCAATAGGATATTTGTAGGGTTCTTTGCATTTAGGGCAAATTCTCCTTGCAAGCCTCTGGGCTATTACAAGAAGGACTGATGATGAAACCAGGAACGGTTCTATTCCCATATCTAACAATCTTGTCACAGTGCTTGGTGCATCGTTTGTGTGAAGTGTTGAAAATACAAGGTGACCGGTAAGAGCTGATTCAATGGCTATCTGAGCTGTCTCTTTGTCCCTTATCTCACCAACCATGATAATGTCAGGGTCCTGTCTTAGAAACGCTCTCAGTACTCTCGCAAAATCAAGCCCTATTTCGTGTTTTATCTGAACCTGATTGATTCCGTAAAGGTTATATTCTACCGGGTCTTCAGCTGTCATTATGTTAACTTCTGGTGTGTTAACCGTTAGAAGGGAGGAATATAGCGTTGTTGTTTTACCGGAGCCTGTAGGTCCGGTAACAAGAACCATACCGTAAGGTGCTTTAATTGCCTTCATGAGGAGTTTATATTCTCTTTCCTCAAGCCCCAATTTTGACAGGTCAAGTTGAAGGTTTCCTTTGTCGAGAATCCTGAGAACAATTTTCTCACCGAATACCGTTGGAAGAGTTGAAACCCTGAAATCTATTTTTCTGCCTTTATACTTAACCGACATTCTGCCGTCTTGTGGAAGTCTTTTTTCGGCAATATCAAGATTACTTAAGACTTTAAAACGTGCTGATACGGCATCTTTAATTTCCGGGGAATACTTTCCTACAACGTGCAGGACTCCGTCAATCCTGTATCTTATTCTTAGTTCCTTCTCAAACGGTTCAATATGAATATCACTGGCACCTCTTTTGAGAGCTTCAAGGACTATAGCGTTAACGAGCTTAACAATGGGTGCTTGAGTTGCAAGTTGTTTCAGGTTGTCAAGAGAAACAACATTTTCTTTGACAGGTGTTTCTTCTAAATCTTCTATTTCTGCTGATTCCTTTTCTGTTAAAAGTTCCTGGCGCAGTTTTGAGAAGAAATCCTCCTCTATCTTTCCATAGACTTCTTCAAGTTTCTGTTTAATTCTAAAGGGTAAGGCCACGTAAGGTTCTATTTTGAAGCCTGTTGAGAATCTTAATCGTTCTATTGTCTGCAGGTCGGATGGATCTGCCATAGCAAGCTTTAGGTTTGGACCTATTCTACCGATGGGAAGGAGCATATTTTTTTCGGCAGTACTCTGGGGAATTATCTTTACAATATCCTCATCTAAACTAATTTCTCTTAAGTCAACAGATGGAACACCGTAAACCTGAGATAAGATTTGGAGGAGAGTTTCCTCCTTTATGAGGTTGTTCTTTATAAGGCCTTCAAAAAAATCCTCATTTGTTTTCTTTATCTTTTCGAGTTTTTCTAAGGGGATCCCAAGCTCAACAAGCTTTTTTTCTATCTGGCGCAGGATTGCTTTATCCATATCCAAAGACTCCTTAATCCTTAGTAGCAGCCTCTTTTAATTTGTGTAATAAATCAGCAGGACTTCTAACAGGCAATTCTATCACATCAATCAGGTCTTCGGCATAGCTGTCTTTTATTTTAATACCTTTCAGTTTTTCTTTTAGAACCTGTCTATCCTCTATAGGGAATGACAATCCCTTTATTACTGTTAAAACTTCTACAGGCCAGACGACGCCAAAAAGTTGGGAAAGATAAGTTTTGCATACAGAGACAACAAAAGGCACGTTGTCTCTTCCCTCTTTAACTTCTCTATAAGCTAATTTTGCAAGGCCTCCAGCTGTATGGACTTTGATGTCTTTGCTTTCTAACTCGCCTTCCAGCTTTTTAAGAACCAGATCTGGATCTGCAGAAAGCATATTCCTGACTGTCTGTTTTGTTATTCCTATAAATTCGGCTATTTCATCTTCTGTTTTCATTCCCTCTTCTTTTAGTACAACTGCGTAACACGCCTCCATCAGGCTGGGGACCCATGTGAGATTTCTGTATTCAAATAATTTCTTGGGTCCGCCGATAATTTCCAGTGCTTTGAGGAATACGCGGAGGGCAAGTGTGTCATAATCCTTCTCTTGAGGTTTTATTTCTAATACCATCTTCCACCTCCCGTCAGGTTTGAGAAATTTTTTCTACTGATTTAAAATTATGGTCGCTCTCAGGAAGTTGCGTAATTTGTCTCCACTTTTATTTTATATAATTTCATAGAAGCCTTTGTTAAATCAATCATAGTTTTAGGAGATAGGATATGAAGAGGAGAGTTGTCGTTACAGGTGTAGGCGTGGTATCACCTGCTGGAAGTGATGTTGATACATTCTGGAGCAATCTTACAGCGGGAAAGTCCTGTATAACAAAGATTACGAAGTTTGATGCTTCTGATTTTCCCGTTCAGATTGCTGGTGAGGTTAAGGATTTTGATCCCCTTAAGTACTTTGATAAGAAAGATGTGAGAAAGACTGATGAGTTTATCCAGTATGCAGTTGCAGCCTCTGTTCAGGCTATAGAGATGTCAAAGCTTGACCTTGATTCAATTGATCTTGAAAGGGCAGGTGTTCTCATAGGTTCAGGTATAGGTGGAATCGGGACAATAGAAAAACAGCACGAAATTTTAATGAAAAAGGGACCAAAAAGAATCTCACCGTTTTTTGTTCCTATGGAAATTATAAATATGGCTTCAGGATTTGTTTCTATAAGATTTGGTTTCAAAGGTCCTAACATTTCAGTTGTAACCGCGTGCGCAACGGGAACTCATGCTATTGGTGAAGCTTTCAGGACAATTCAGTATGGCGATGCTGACATTATGATTGCAGGTGGTACAGAAAGTGCTATAACACCTTTAAGTGTTGCTGGGTTTGCAGCTGCAAGAGCTCTTTCAACGAGAAACGATGAGCCAGAAAAAGCAAGCCGTCCCTTTGATAAAAACAGAGACGGTTTTGTAATGGGTGAAGGTTGCGGAATTCTCATATTAGAAGAATATGAGCATGCAGTTAAAAGGGGAGCACCTATCCTTGCGGAAGTTGCAGGTTATGGGACGAGTGGCGATGCTTACCACATAACAGCTCCTGCCCCTAATGGTGAAGGTGCCGCAAGAGCTATTAGGAATGCAATTAACGATGCAGGTATTAAACCTGAAGACATTGATTATATCAATGCTCATGGAACATCTACGAAATTTAATGACATGTATGAGACGATGGCCATAAAGTCTGTCTTTGGTGATTACGCGTATAAGGTTAAGATAAGCAGTATTAAATCCATGATAGGGCATCTCCTTGGAGCTGCCGGCGGTGTTGAGTGTGTTGCCTCAGTTCTTACATTAAAAACGGGGATTATCCCGCCGACGATAAATTACGAAGAACCTGATCCGGAATGTGATCTTTACTACGTACCAAATAAGGCTGAGAGGGCAGATGTAAAGTATGTTCTCAAAAGCAACTTTGGTTTTGGCGGCACAAATGCGTGTCTTGTAATAAAGAAATATGAGGAAGGATAGGACGTTGAGTTTTTTCCTTGAAAAGATAAAACAGCTTGAAGAGAGAATAGGATATCACTTTAAAAACAGGGAGCTCCTTATGCGGGCTCTCACACATACTTCTTACGCTTTTGAGAAAAAAGATGAAATTGAAAATTACGAGGTTCTTGAATTTTTGGGCGATTCGGTTATTGGTCTTATAGTTAGTGAAAAGTTAATTGAAAGATTTCCTAAAAAAAGTGAGGGTGAACTTTCGCAGATAAGAGCTTTTCTGGTTAGCGAGCCTTCTCTTGCAAAACTTGCAAGGACAGTTAATCTGGGTTCTTTTATTCTTTTAGGAAGGGGTGAACTTAAGTCCGGTGGTAAGGAAAAGGAGTCTATTCTCTGCGACGTTTTTGAATCGCTCTTTGGTGCTATTTACCTTGATTCAAACTTTGAAACTGCTAAAACTGTCTTTTGCAATGTTTTCTTAAGCAAAATGTGGGAAATATTAGAAAACACGAAAACCTACAAAGATTATAAAAGTTATCTTCAGGAAATTACACAGAGGGATTTTAAAACAATTCCGGAATACAGGGTTGTGAAAGAAGAAGGGCCTGAGCATTCCAAAGAATTTACCGTTGAATGTATAGTAAATGAGATAAAAACGGTTTCTAAGGGGAAATCTAAAAAAGAGGCAGAACAGTCGGCTGCTGAAAAAATGCTCGAGAAGTTGGGGATTTTATGAGGGAGTATAACCGTTTTCTTCTTCTATCTTCCTCACCAAGGAGAAGGCAGATTCTTTCGATGGTAGGGATTCCTTTCAGGGTTTACTCGTCGTTTAATATTCGTGAAAACCTGACAGGTGCTCCTGAAGTGACAGCGGTAGAAAATGCTGTTTTGAAAGTTATGGCTGGAAGCTCTTTGCAGAAGAGTGACGAAATAGCTTTAGCTGCAGATACAATCGTTGTTATCGATGGTGAGATATTAGGAAAACCTTCAAACAGAATCGAGGCTGCGGAGTTCTTAAGTTTACTTTCTGGTAGAGAACACAGCGTTATTACAGGATTTGCTTTGAAACTGCCTGAGGGAGATCTAATTAAGGGTTTTGAAAAAACAGAGGTTGTTTTTAAACCTCTTACCGGAGAAGAGATAGATTGGTATATTGAAACTGGCGAGCCGGATGATAAGGCTGGCGCTTATGGGATTCAAGGGCATGGGGCGATTTTTATAGAAAAGATAAATGGGGATTTCTTCAATGTAATGGGCTTACCTATTGCTAAAATTTATGATATTCTATTAAACATCGGTATAGATATTAAAAAGATGGTGGGTAGATGATTATGGATGCAGGAATAATGACAACGCTTGTGGCAGGGGTATTCGGTGCATTAGGTATGGTTATAGGATTTGTTATAGGTAGAATGTCATCTTCGAAGCCGGTTCAGGATTACACGCCCATTTTAAGAGGGCTGGAATCTACCGTGAAATCTTTGCAGGACGAGGTAGTGGATTTAACAAAGAAGATATCTCTGTCCACAGAGGAAATTTTGGAAAAGTATAAAGAACAGATAGAGGCGATAATTAGTCAGTTAGAGGATCTTAAAACACATATTGGTGCATCAGGAATATCTATTAAGAGTGCTGAAACTATTGATTCCGTTATTAATCAGTTGAAAGAATCTCTCAATGCGTCTTTACCTTCAGTAAATCTTGATGATCAGGTAATAATGAAAATAAAAGATAAAATAGACATAATAAGAGCGGAAATAGAGTCTATTAAACTTTCCATGGAAGAAGCTAAGAAAAAAGAAGAAAAAACGGCAGTGCCGTCTATAGATACCGATAAAATTAAAGAAGCTATAAACATGGCACGAGAGATAAACGAAGAGGCAGTTAAAGGCGATCTCATAAGCCTTATGTATGCTTTTAAAGAGGACGATAAGAAAGATCTTCTCAAGAGTATAGATGAAATAGCTCTTAATTCAAAGCAACTGGTTTTAATTCTTGAAGACCTCATTAAATCGGTAAAAGAGAGGGAAACAAAATGAAGGTTCTCTACGCAGATGCTAAAAAGACGTGGCATACGCTTATGGAAAAGGTTCTGGCACCGAGAGGTGTTGAGTTAATTCATGCTGAAACCTTAAAAGAAGTTTTAAATAAAGTAAATACAGAAAAGCCAGAAGTGGCAATAATAAATGTTGCTCTTAAAAATGGTAAGGCTTATGATGTAATTCCAGATATTTTATCGGCCGGTATTCCTGTAGTTTTTATAGGTCTTAAAAGTGAGGGTTTTGACGAAGAAAAAGCAAAGGAAATGGGCGTTAAGTTTGTGCTTCCCAAGCCTTTCACAGTTGACGATTTATTTAGACTTGTCAATGAAGCAAGGCTTGAAAAACCAAAAATGGAAGTGAAAGCTGAAAAGCCAGAAATAGTTCTTACCGGCGGCAAGAAAGAGCATCCGGAAGAAATAGAGATAACGCCAGCTGAAGAGGTAATGGAGATACAACCAATAGAGGAAAATGTTCTTCATATAGGTGGTGAAGAGACGGAACTTGAGCCTATAACGTTAGAGCCTGAATCTTCAGAAGAGACTATAGCTATTCAGCCAATAGAGGGTGGTATATCTCTTGAAGAAAAAGAGGAAAAAACACCTGTTTTAGAAGAAGAAACTTCTGAAAAGGAAAAACTTGCTCAGGCATTTGGTGTTTCTAAATTTGAAGAACCTGAGAAAGTACCTCAAGAAGTGGAAAAAGAAACAGAAGAGAAAACTGCAGAGGAGGTTCAAAAGTCGGTTGAAGAGGAACCTTCAGAAACTTCGCCTGTAGAAAAGGTAGAACCGCAGCAACCTGTTGTTCCTGAAGCGGAAGTTTCACCTGTTGAAAAGATAGACATTGAAGACCTGAAAAAACAGTTAAAAGAAGAGTTAGCGGAAGAATTCAAAAAAGAGGCAGAAGAAATCATAAAATCTATTGCTTGGGAAGTTATTCCCGATATGGCAGAGAAGGTTATAAGAGAAGAGATAGAAAAATTCATAAGAAGCAGGTTAGTGTAACCTCATGTTAAGAATAGGTATAGGTTACGATGTTCACAAATTAGTTGAGGGAAGACCTCTCATAATAGGTGGTGTGGAAATTCCTCACGAGAAAGGTTTATTAGGCCATTCGGATGCAGACGTTCTTCTCCATGCAATCTGTGATGCACTTCTTGGTGCAGCAGCCCTTGGTGATATCGGTAAGTTGTTTCCCGATACAGATGAAAGTTACAAGGACATAAGTAGCCTTATTCTACTTCAGGAAACGGTTAAAGAACTTTTTTCAAGAGGTTATAGAGTCGTTAATATAGATTCTGTTGTTATCGCTCAAAAGCCAAAGTTGGCACCTTACATTAATGATATGAGAGAAAAGATAGCCTCAGCTGTCGAAGTTCCTGTGAATTGTGTTTCGGTTAAGGCCACAACCACTGAAAAACTTGGTTTTGAAGGGAGAGAAGAAGGAATAGCCGCTCAGGCCGTAGTTCTTATAGAAGGAGGTGAAGGTTGAGTCAAGAACTTGATATTTTTCAGATTGCGGAAATACTTCCTCACAGATATCCTTTTTTACTTGTGGATAAAATTATTGAGTTTGAGCCGAAGAAGAAAATTGTCGGTATAAAAAACGTTACCATTAACGAGCCATTTTTTGTGGGTCACTTTCCGGGGCATCCAATAATGCCGGGTGTTCTTATTATCGAGGCAATGGCTCAGGTTGGTGGTATTCTCATGCTTAAATCGTTTGAAATGAAAGCAGGTGAAGTTGTTATCTACTTTATGGGTGTGGATAAGGCGAGATTCCGGAGGCCGGTTAGACCTGGAGACCAGTTGAGGCTTGTTCTTGAACCTATAATATTGAAGCCGAGCGTTTCAAAGATGAAAGGAATTGCTTATGTTGATGACAGGGTTGCGGCAGAAGCTGAAATTATGGCATCGGTGGTGAAAAAATGAGCGTAAAAATACATGAACTTGCAGTTGTTGAAAAAGGTGCAGAACTTGATGAAGATGTTGTGATAGGTCCATTTTCTTACATTGGCAGGGAAGTAAAGATAGGAAAAGGAACAGTTGTAAAACAGGGAGCTGTTATTGAGGGTAAAACGACAATAGGTGAGAATTGTACTATCTACTCTGCCACAATAGGTGTTCCGCCGCAGGATTTAAAGTATAAAGGAGAACCTTCTGAGGTTGTGATTGGTAATAGAACAGTTATCAGGGAGTATGTAACCATTCATAGAGGAACAGAAGGTGGTGGAATGGTTACTGAAGTCGGTGACGATTGCCTTATAATGGCCTATTCCCATATTGCTCACGATTGTAAACTTGGAAATCACGTTATCCTTGCCAATGTTGCTACACTTGCAGGCCATGTGAAAGTAGATGATTACGCCATAATTGGTGGAATGACCGGCGTTCATCAATTCGTGAGAATCGGTAAACATGTAATGATAGGTGGTGCTTCAGCGGTTGGAAGGGACGTTCCACCTTTTACTGTTGCAATTGGAAATAGAGCAAAGCTTGAAGGAATAAACATTATAGGTCTCAAGAGACGGGGTTTTAAAAGGGAAACTATAAGAGCGCTGACAACGGCCTTTGAAATGCTCTTTAAAACAGACGAACCTTTAAAAGTTGCTATAGAAAAGGTGAGAGAAGAATTTGGCGATATTCCTGAAATAGAAGAGATGTTAAGGTTTATGGAATCAAGTAAAAGAGGTATATGTACAGCCTGAGTCTAAGGAGAGGTGCTATGGAGTTTGAAGCGGTAATAGGACTTGAGGTTCATGCTCAACTTTTAACGGAGACAAAAATTTTCTGTTCATGTAAAAACAGGTTTGGTGATCCGCCAAATACAAATGTTTGCCCGGTCTGCCTCGGGATGCCAGGTTCACTGCCTGTGCTAAATAAAAAAGCTGTTGAATTTGCGGTGAAAGCTGCGTTAGCACTGAACTGTAAGATTAATGGTTATTCAGTTTTTGCACGGAAGCACTACTTCTATCCAGACCTGCCAAAAGCCTATCAGATTACACAGTATGAGCTTCCTTTTGCCGAGCACGGCTGGATAGAGATAGAGAGACCTGACGGGGCGAAAAAAAAGATACGCATTCGCAGAATACACATGGAAGAAGATGCAGGCAAAACCATTCACGGTGAGGGCTTTGATCAGAATTCTTACGTTGATTTAAATAGGGCAGGTACGCCACTTATAGAAATAGTAAGTGAGCCGGATATATCAACACCTGAAGAGGCAAGACTTTACATGCAGAAGTTAAGAGACATTTTGGTATGGATAGGTGTTAATGACGGAAACCTTGAAGAAGGCTCTTTAAGGTGTGACGCTAATGTTTCTATACGTCCTAAAGGGAGCGACAGGCTTGGTACAAGGACGGAGATAAAAAACGTTAACTCTTTTAGATTTATCCAAAAAGCTCTTGAGTATGAGATTGAGAGACAGATTGCTCTTGTTAAAAGTGGTGGTGAAGTTGTTCAGGAAACAAGACTTTACGACTCACAAAAGGGAATTACAAAGACAATGAGAACAAAGGAAGAGGCGGAGGATTACAGATACTTCCCAGAACCAGACCTTCCCCCTCTCATAATAGATTCTCAATGGCTTGATTCAATCAAATCTTCCCTTCCGGAACTTCCTGATGAGACAAAAGAGAGATTCGTTTCAGAATTCGGGATAACCTCTTACGACGCTTCCATTCTTACGAGAGAAAGGGCGCTTGCTGAATTTTTTGAAAAGGCGGCTAACTCTTACAACGGAGAAGCAAAGAAAGTAGCAAACATAATTATTTCTGACTTTTTGGGTGTTTTAAACGAGGAAAAGATCGATATATCCGGTACATCTGTTAAGCCTGAACACATTGCAGAACTTTTATCTCTTGTTGACAAAGGAACGATTTCTCTCAGGGTTGCCAAAGAAGATGTTCTTCCTGAGATGGTTAGAACCGGTAAGCAGCCGTCTAAAATTGTGGAAGAAAAGGGGCTTGTCCAGATTTCAGATGAAGGTGCTTTAAAGCAGATAATCGTTGAAGTTTTGAATAAGAACGAAAAGGCAGTTAAACAGTATAAAGAAGGCGATGATAAGAAAAAGACAAAAGCTGTTAAGTTTCTTATTGGTCAGGTTATGAGAGAAACCAGAGGTAAGGCGAATCCTAAGCTTCTTAATGAGCTTATTCCTGAGGTTCTTGATGAATTGGAATAGTTTAGTTTGGCCCTTCTTTAAGGAGGGTCTTTTTCAGTTCTTCTGCCTCTTTTGAAAGTGAAGGGATGGGAGAGAGGTCGATTACTATGTCTAAAAAATCGGCTGCTTCCTTTAGAAATTTACGGTTTTCAACTGCATATTTGCAGAAATCAAGAAGAGATTGAAATGCCTCGTAGTCAAGACCTCTTTTGACAAGTGCATGAAATAGAATCCTGTACAGCGCAGGATGTTTGACGTAATAAGTGACTTTTTTAAGGTATCCTATAACCGTATCGTAGAAGCCTTCTTCAAGCAAGGTTTGTGAGGTTTCTATGGCTGTATCGATTGCCCTGTTAACGTTACCTAAGTTGTAGTAGATATCAAAGAGTAACATCTTAAGCTGTTTGTTATAGGGTTCCTGTTTTAATACTTCCGTTAGCTTTTTGAGAGCTTCCGGATATTTCTCCTCTAAGATAAGTTGCATTATCTCTAATTTTGGATCAGACCTTGAAACCATACCCTTTCCACATATTTTAAGATGTAAAAATTGTACAGGATTATTTGAGAGAGAGAAAGTGAGTACGGTCAAAGAAATTGACATTGAACAGGCAGTAGACAGGGGATTTACCTTTGTTGATGTTAGAACACCGGAAGAATTTGAAGAGTTCCACATTCCCCGTGCTTATAACGTGCCACTTTTTACATCTGAAGAGAAGAGAATCGTTTCTGAAGTTTACAGGGAAAAAGGTGAAAAAGAGGCGAGGCTCAAAGCTGTTGAAATTGTATCACCAAAGATTCCTTCCATTGTCTCTTCCATAGCAGAGATTAAAAAAAGACATGAGAATATTGTGATCTACTGCTGGAGAGGTGGGCTTAGGAGCCTTGCAGTGGCAACATTTTGTAACCTTGCAGGTGTATTTGTCTTCAGATTAAAAGGTGGATACAGGGCTTTTAGACAGTTTATTCTTAGAGATATGGAGAAAGTTCTTGAGAATAAAAGACTCTACGTTATTTACGGTCCTACCGGTTGTGCTAAAACCTGCGTTTTGAGAAATCTTATAAGACAGGGATTTCCAGCAATTGACCTTGAGGGGCTTGCCGGTCATAGAGGTTCCGTTTTTGGAAATATAGGTCTTAAACAGCCTTCTCAAAAGATGTTTGATGCTCTTCTTTGGGCGAAACTCAGGAAGTTGAAGAATGAAAAGTTTATTATCGTTGAGGGTGAAAGCAAGAGAATAGGGAGACTTTTTGTTCCTGAGCCATTCTGGCGAAAGATGGAGACGGGTATAAAAGTGATGGTTAAGCTTCCCCTTTCAGTTAGAGTTGAATATTCCATGAAAGATTACTGTGTTGGAAAGTATCCACCGGAAGTTTATCTAAAACCTTTAGGAAAGATAAAGAAATACCTTTCGCCAGAAGTATATAAAAAAATAGAAACGGCCATTTTAAAGGGAAAATACAGGGAAGCTGTGGAGCTTCTTATGGTGTATTATTACGATAAGCTTTACAAACGTTCAATGCCAGAAAGCTGCGATATTAAAGTGGCAGCTGGTTCGGTAAAAGAGCTTGAAGATAAAGTTGTCAATCTTTTGCTGTATCAAGGTACTCTTGAAGGATAACTGCTGCAGCAACATCATCTTTTTCTTTTCGATTTTTAAGCGTTTCAATGTTTTCTGCCGTTACGGTTGAGAGGGATTCGTCATGGAACACGATTTCCACATCAATATCAGTTTTTTTCAGATAGCTGGAAAGTTTCTCGGTAAATTTTTCTATCTTTTCTGCTATTTTAGTTTTTTCACCGGTAGCTGAAAGTGGAAGACCAACGACGATTGTTGATATTCCCAGCTTCCGTATGAGCTCTTCTATTTCTTTGAACGTTTCAAGATTTGTTTTCCTGAATATAATTTTTTCTGGTTTTGCAATCACTCCGGAAAGACTTACCGCTACACCTATCTTTTTAAATCCCACATCAAGGGCCAGATACCGCCTCGTTCCTTGCTTTTCCTTCTTTCGCTGTCCCATTTGTGATTACACCTTCTTTCCTGTATTTTAACCTTTGATATTCTTCTTGTATCTGTTTTTCGATCTCTTTCCGTTCTTTGGCAACCTGTATGTAGATTTCAACACGTCTGTTACGTGCTCTTAAGATAGGATTGTTCCACACGTAAAGAGGGCGGGTATTACCGTATCCAACTGCAGTCAAACGATCAGGGGAGATTCCCTTTGATATGAGATATCTTACCACCGTTGTGGCTCTTCTTAAAGAGAGGTCCCAGGCATCTTTTATTCCTGGAATCTTCTTTTCTGGAGCATTAATGTCTGTGAATCCCTCAACGCGGATAGTGTAATTTCCACCAAGCTTCTTAATGGTCTCAGCTATCTGGTCAAGTGTTTTTTTCGCCTGTGGAGTAAGTTCTATGGAATCTTTTTTGAAGAGAATTCTATTGAAAAGTCTCAACATTACGTACTGTTTTGTGACGACTATCTGGTAACCTGATATCGGCAGGAGTCTGGCTAAAATGCGACCAAACTTCCTCGCAAGATCTTTTGTGTAGAGCTTGATAGGTTTAACTACTGAAAATTTCCTGAAGTATTTTGCTCTTTCTCCCTGGAAGTAAGATAAAAACTTGGCTGCTTTTGAAACGTCAAGGCTACTCATAGAGTAAAGGAGAATAAAGAACGTAAGCAGCAGTGACATGAGGTCACTGAAGCTTGTAAGCCACGCTGGAAAGCTTTTACATTCCTCTTTCTTCTTTCTCACCTTTACTCCCTATTGAGGCAGTTCAACGGCTATCTCTATTCGTCTATTTTTTTCTCTGCCCTGTGGCGTGTTGTTAGGTGCTATTGGATGGGTAGGTCCGTAGCCTGCGGCAGAGAGCAGTTTTGGATCGTAACCGCATTTTATGAAGAGTCGTAACACGGCAGTAGCTCTTGCAGCTGAAAGTTCCCAGTTTGAAGGATACAGTTTGGTTCTTATGGGAACGTTGTCCGTGTATCCTTCTATCCTTAACGGAAGTTCAACTGCTTTAAGTTTTTCACACATCTCCTTTATTATCGGGAGAGCACTCTTGTAAGGTTTAGCACTTCCCGGGGGAAATAGTTTTTCCGTGTTAATCCTTATTTTTATTTCTGTCCCATACTTTGCAACACTTGCTTTTATTCCTTTCTTTTGCAGCAATTTGTGGATTTCCGCTATCTGTTTTTCAATTTCTTCTCTCGTTCTCATTTTAGGGTACATTTTTGGAAAATTTACCCCTATCTTTCTTCCTCCAGGGATGCCGCCTTCTTGAAAGATAACTTCTCCGCCAAAGGCAGAGGTAAGTCCTTTTATAACCTGTTTAAACTTTTCAAGTGATATCGTACTCATCGAGTAAAGGAGAATAAAAAATGTGAGAAGTAATGACATGAGGTCACCGAAACTTGTAAGCCACGCTGGAAAGCTTTTACATTCCTGCTTTTTCTTTCTCAAAGGTTACTCCTCTTTGAGTTCAACGCCAAAGAGTCCGCTGAGCTTCTGTTTGAGGATGTTTGGGTTAGAGCCTTTCTCAATAGCCTGAGCAGTCATAAGGTAGGCTTCTTTAAATGTCATTGTAAGGTCTCTGTAGTACTTCAATTTTTTAGTCGTCGGGATGCAGAGAACGTTTGCCAGGATAGCACCGTAAAGGGTTGTAATCATAGCAACGGCCATACCGGGACCAAGAGCCGATGGATCACTCAGGTTTTGAAGCATCTGGATAAGTCCAATAAGCGTTCCAATCATGCCGAATGCGGGAAAAAGATCACCGAGTGTTTCCCAGACGGCGGCTTCTGTCGAAAGTTTCTGCTCAATCTGAGCCATTGCCGCTTCCGCGTTGCTTTCAATCTCCGATATGTCGAGTCCATCTATCAGCATACGCATAACATTACCCAAAAAGGGGTCTCTGGCGTAAAAATCGTCAATGCTCGATTCAAGTGCCAGAATTCCCTCCTTCCGTGCTCTCTTTGCTATTTCTACCAGAAAGTCAATTGTTTCAAGGGGATCCGGCATACCTGGATTGATCGTTTTCAGGAAAGCTTTTAACCCTCCTATGTATTCTGCCATCGGGAAACCGGCCATTGCAGCTGAAAAGCCGCCCCCAACTGTAATAAGAAGAGATGGAATGTTGATGAAAGCGCCTGCACTTCCACCGATGAATATTGTGATAGCAATCAGCAGGAAAGCCGCAACAAGACCTATCAGCGTTGCTATGTCCATAAGAACACCCCGTTCTTTATTAATAGTTATAAATATTTATCGGTTTAAACGTCAAAAATTTTACCTGGATTAAGAATGTTGTTGGGATCAAGAGCCTTTTTAACAGCTATCATCTTTTCTATTGCTTCACCTACTTCAAGAGGTAAGAACTCTTTTTTCATGAAACCTATCCCGTGTTCTCCGGAAACAGAACCTCCAAGTTCTATTGTAAATCTGAATAAGTCTCTTACCGCACTTTCAACTTTTTCTGCTTCCTGAGGTTCAAACATAAAGTTGACATGTATGTTTCCATCACCGGCGTGTCCGAAGTTTACCACCATTAGATCGTACTTGTCTGCTATTTTGTAAGTACCTTTTATTAACTCGGGTATTTTACTTCTCTGGACGACAACATCTTCATTTATTTTCTTTGGTTTTAATTGAACGATTGCAGGTGAAAGTTCTCTCCGCGCTCTCCATATTTCTTCTCTCTCCTTTGCTGAAGTGGCCTTCTTTATTGTTTTTGCTCCTGCTTTTCTGCACACTTCTAAAGCTCTATCTATGAGCATATCAACAATTTCTCTGTATCCGTCTACTTCAATGATAAGAAGACCGCCGGCATCTGTAGGAAGTCCAAGTTTCGCATAGTTCTCTACGGCCACGATAGAATTTCTATCTAAAAACTCTAAGGCAGTAGGAATCACTTTTGCTTTAAACATATCTGCGACTGCTTGAGCTGCCTCTTCGACATTATCAAAAATTGCCATTGCTGTTCTCACATCTTCTGGAGCAGGGATCAGTTTCAAGTAGGCTTTTGTGATGACGGCAAGTGTACCTTCGCTTCCAATTATCAAATCTTTAAGGTTGTAGCCTGCTACACTTTTAACTGTTTTGGCACCAAGTGTTGTTATTGTTCCGTCTGGAAATACTGCTTCAAGCTGAAGGACATAATCCTTTGTTACGCCGTATTTAACGCATCGAGGTCCGCCAGCATTTTCCGCAATATTGCCACCAATTGTCGAATATTTATAACTTGAGGGATCCGGCGGATAAAAAAGCCCCAATTTTTCTACTTCCTGCTGGAGTGTGTAGGTCACGACACCCGATTCTGTCAGGACGCCTAAGTTGTCTTCATCTATATCAATGATTCTGTTCATTTTCTCTGTTGTCAGAACTATACCGCCATTTTCCGGTGCAGCGCCGCCTGTTAATCCTGAACCGGCACCTCTTGGATAAACCGGTATTAGCTCTTCATTTGCAAAAGTGAGTATTTTTGAAACGTCTTCCGGAGTTTCTGGAAACACCACTACATCTGGAACACCTCTTTCACCGGTTGGTGTTGCATCGTAGGAATAACTTATGCAAAAGTCCATGGAGTCTTTAACTTTTTCACTTCTTATTAGAGACTTAAGATGTTTTGTTATGTAATCCTTCCTCTTCATCTGTCCTCCTTAAAATGGCATCTGTCCAGCTTGAAGATGGTATCGGGGAGTTTAACATTTTCCTTCCAGCTCTCTATGATGTAGGTAATATCGCTTCCATCGTCATTTAAAACCTGGAAGGATAACGGAACAGTTTTGTCCTCTTCGAAAACTACTATAATTTGCCTGTAACTTACGTTGTCCTTTAGTGGAACAAGCTCGAAAGCAACTTTATTCTTTAACTTAGCGTCGGATACTATTCTGAAATAGTTGCCAAACTTTTGAGGTGATTCGAGAATCCTGATAATGGGAAGGTAATCAATCCCTTCTTTTAAGGAACTTTTTAAGAGCTTTTTTTCTTCTGGAATGCACGTAAAGACAACTTTACCGTCAGAGACGATTTCCATTTTTGAGTTTTTTGTGTATACCCATTTGAATTTTGACGGTCTTTTGTAATATATTGTGCCTTCGTAGATATCTTTCTCTTTCAAATCCGGATCCAGTCTTGTTATCTGAACAAAAGAGATTTCAAGCGTACGAATCCTTTTTAAACCTTCAATAAATGAGATAAGGTTGTTTTCTGCCTCTGCATTTGTGATTACAAGGAGTACCAAAGCAACCATGAAATATAATAACTTTCTCATCTATCATTCCTCCATGCATATGCCGTATAATTATACTTGACTAACAGTTACGGAGCTAAATATATGAGAATTATCGGCGGAAAGTATAGAGGAAGGCGTCTTTATTCGATGCCTAAAAGAAAGGACACCAGGCTTTTACGACCCACAACAGATAGAGTGAAGGAGTCTGTTTTTTCTATTCTCGATGAGTACCTTGAGGGGACAAGGTTTTTAGACCTATTTGCCGGGACTGGTAATGTTGGTATAGAAGCTATAAGTAGAGGTGTAAGGGAGGTTGTTTTTGTTGAGTCTGACAAAAGATTTTGTGAGCTTATAAAGAAAAACTTGAAGAGCCTGGGTATTTCGCCTGATAAGTACAGGATTATATGTGACGATTTTGTAAAAGCCCTGAAAAAACTGGGTAGAGGCAGTGCTAAGTTTGACTTTATCTACGCTGATCCACCTTACGAGAAAGGTTACTACACAAAAATTGTGAATTTAGTAAAAAATCTCAATCTTCTTGATGAAAATGGTCTTTTAATGCTGGAAGAACCGAAGAAAAATCCTTTTCTGCCGGAAGGTAGTCGATGGATTGTTGAGAGGCGCCATTACGGGACAACAACGCTGACATTTTTAAACTTTTCCCAGCCGGAAGCGGAGGATAGCAATGTTTGAAATCTCTAAAAGTTTTACTTTTTCAGCTGCTCATTCCGTATTTTCTCAGCAATTAAATCCGAAGTGGACAAAAAACACATATCCAAAATGTCGTCGCCTTCCTGGCCACGGTCATAACTACAAACTCACTGTATATCTTGCTTCAGATACTCTTGACAGGTCTCAGATGGTTACTGATTTTGGTCATCTTTCATGGTTCAAACGGTTTCTTGACAGGTGTTTTGATCACAAACTTATTTTAAGCTCTCAGGACGCAGGTAGTATCATGTTTCTTGAAAAACTTGGCATTCTTGAAGATGGGAAAATCGTCCTGCCAGAGATTGAAAAGATGAAACCGTCACTAAAGTTTTACGGTGTAAACAGAAACTTTACTTTTGTCTCTGGAGAAATAGACGTTGAATCTGTTCCTCTTGATAATTTCCACTACCTTACGTTTGACAGCTTCTCCTGTCCAGCTTTCTCTGAAAAGAGTGTGGTTGAGATTGATTTTTACCAGAGACTCCTTGACGGTATTGCCATATTTAGTGAATCGCCAACTTCGGAAAACATGGCTAAATTCTTTTTCAAGTTTATCAACGAAAGTATTAAACCTATGGGTATTGTCTGCAGTAGAGTAACAATACAGGAAACAGAAACGTCTTCGGCTTCTTACACGGAATAAGTAATGGAACTGTTGCTGCCGGCGGGTAGTTTAGCACACACTTTTGCTGCCTTTGATTATGGTGGCGATGCCTGTTACCTGGGTATAGGAAACTTAAATGCGAGGGCTGGGGCTTCCAATTTTACGGTAGAAGATTATCGAAAGGCACTTGCTTTTGCAAGAAGCAGAGAAAAAAAGCTATATATAACCTTTAACACACTATTAAAAAACTGCGAGCTGGAAACCATCTTTAAAACGCTTGATAGCATATATGATCTTTTACCAGATGGTGTTATCGTTCAGGACATCGGTCTTGCCTCTATGATAAAAAGGGAATTTCCCAAAGTTCCTCTAATAGCGAGCACCCAGATGGGTTTTCACAATGTGAGTGGCGTTAAATTTGCCGAGGATTTTGGATTTAAAAGGGTTATTCTTTCAAGAGAGCTTACTTTAAAAGAGATAGAAATTATCCGTAAATCTTCCACTATTGAGCTGGAAGTTTTTATCCACGGTGCTATCTGCTTTTCCTTTTCCGGGTACTGCTTCGCCTCTTCGTTTATAGGCGGAAATTCCGGAAACAGAGGACGGTGTTCTCAGGTATGTCGTATGTTTTTTAGAGGTGACATCGACGGTTTCATATTTAACCTGAAAGATCTTGCAGGCTTCGATTTCGTTAAAAAGCTTTATGAGATCGGAATCGATAGTTTGAAAGTAGAAGGAAGGCTAAAAGATGAGCTTTACGTTGCAGTTAACGCTTCTGTTTATAGAAAATTTATAGATGAAGCGGCCGGAAAGGTAAAGCTGAAAGAATCTGAGAAAGAGGAATTTAAAAAACTTTCTGCCATCGTTTTTTCAAGAAAACGCTGGAGCGGCTATTTTCCTTCAGACCATCCCGAGAACTGTATTGATCCTTCTTTCCCGGGAAATTACGGCCTAT
The DNA here is from genome assembly GCF_000421485.1 of Desulfurobacterium sp. TC5-1. NCBI lineage: Bacteria > Pseudomonadati > Aquificota > Aquificia > Desulfurobacteriales > Desulfurobacteriaceae > Desulfurobacterium > Desulfurobacterium sp. TC5-1. The sequence goes on from NZ_ATXC01000001.1 coordinate 543,367, forward strand.
TTATTGGAAGAGTGGTGGAATCTAAAGGTAACCGTATAACTGTTGACAGGTTATCCTTTCCTCTGAATAGACACGACGGCATCTTGATTTTTGAGGAAAATGAACCTGTCCCTGTGAAAGTTTTAAATGTAAGGGGAAGGGAGATTACGATTTCTACAAAAAGAAAATTTAAAAAGGGAAGTTCTGTCTATCTTGTCCATTCTGTTAAAGTCCAGAACCGTTTCCCTGTTAGGAATTATAATGTTTCACCTCTAAAACCGACAGTTTGCCTTTCGATAGAGCTTAATTCAGAAACCGTCACGGTAGATGTATTTAATCCGGTCAGGGAGGTGAAAAAACGTTACGTTTTTCCTGTTCAAACTGAGCCGCCGCAGAAAAATCCCATTACTGTTGATGATGTCACCGGTGAGTTTAAAAAGAGCGGTAATTTTTCCTTTGCAGCGTCTGTCGAAAATGTAAAAATTGACGGAAGTTTTTTTATAAGGCGGAGCGAACTTTCAAGTATTAGAAAGAAGATTTTTTCAATTGTGGAGGAGGAGCTTTTCCCTAAAAAAGAGTATAGGTTGCCCGCCTTTACTCATCTAAAAAGGAGAAAACCTTCAGCCGTATTTGTCGTTGATGAAACAAACGCTGCGGAATTTTTGAAGTTTGCCGCTTCAATTGGAAAACCTTTTGTTGTGTTCTTGAAGACCACAAACTTTAATCTTTTCAGAGATTTTATGGCAAATAGAATTTCTGTTGGCGTTGCAATGCCTCTGATCCTTAAAACTTACGAAGAAGAGAGCTTTTATTCTTTCGTTAAACGGGCAGTTAAAGCTGGAATTAAAAACTTTTTGGTATCCCACTATTACGGTTTAAAGATGGTGGAGAAATTTAAAGATATCAATCTGTTTGCCGATTTTACACTCTATACTTTAAACAGGGAGAGTGCTAATTTTCTTAAAAAGAAAATGGACTACCTGACAATAAGTGTTGAGGATGAATTGGAAAATATTATTTCACTTTCAGATTGTGTTGATGTTATTACCATCTATCAGGATACACCTTTATTTCAGTCACAGGTTTGTCTCTATAAAGTCTTTGCCACCTGTCCAGGGGTGAATATGGTTCCTTTTCATATGTGTTTACAAAATTACAGAATAACCAAAATAACCGGAAGGTTTAAAGACAACTTTGAGATCCATTTTGAAAATTGCAGGACAGTTCTTCTGTGGAATAAACCTTTAAATTTAAATAAAATACGCAGAAAAATCCCCTCTTTTATTCCAAGATTTGACTTTGTTTACAAAAAATATTCCTTTAAGGATATGGAAAAAATATTCTCTGGAAAGGTTTTCTCAGGCCATACGGGTAATGTTTTAAGGGGTCTTGCCTGAAAAAATCACGAATAATCTAATATAATTCGGTAAGCATCTTTCTTAGGAGGAGAGAGAATGACAGTTTGTAAGAGCATGTTTAACAAAATGTGTTTGAAAGACATTCCCCCTTCTGAACTTAAGGGAAAAAAAGTTTTTGTGAGGGTTGATTTTAACGTCCCCATAGACAACGGTGTGATAATGAAAGACAAGCGAATCAGGGCTGCTCTTCCAACTATCAACTATCTCATTGACCATGGGGCTAAGATTATTCTCTGCTCTCACCTTGACAGACCAAAAGGGAGAGACCCACGATACACACTTAAACCTGTTGCCGAAAGATTGGCAAGATTACTGGAAAGGTCTGTAAAATTTATTCCTGACTGTGTGGGTGAAGAGGTTGAAGATGCGGTGAACAGCCTTTCAGATGGCGAAGTGGCGCTTTTAGAAAATGTAAGATTTTATCCTGAAGAGACTAAAAACGATGAAGCATTTGCAAAAAGGTTAGCTAAGCTTGCAGACATATATGTTAATGACGCGTTTGGAACGGCTCACAGAAAGCATGCTTCAACCTACGGGATAACAAAATTTGTGAAGGTTGCCGTTGCAGGTTTTCTCCTCCACAAAGAAATTGAATATCTTCAAAAGGTTCTTGAAAATCCCGACAGACCGTTTGTTCTCATTATTGGTGGTTCTAAGGTTTCAAGTAAACTTCAGGTAATTGAGAATCTTCTGAAAGTTGTTGATAAGATGCTTATTGGCGGTGGTATGGCTTACACTTTTTTAAAGGCAGCCGGTTACGAAGTTGGAAAGTCACTTGTTGAAGACGACTTTATAGAAACGGCAAAAGAGATAATGAAAAAAGCTGACAACAACAGCGTAAAACTCTATATACCTGTTGACAGTATGAACGCAAAGGAGTTTAAAGAGAATACTGAAGTTAAACTGACAACCTTTAAAGAGATTCCTGAAGATATGATGGGACTTGATATAGGGCCTGCAACAACTAAACTTTTTGAAGAAGCCATGGCAGATGCAAAGACGATAGTCTGGAACGGCCCTATGGGTGTTTTCGAAATGGAAAAGTTCAGGTTTGGAACAATGGAGATAGGAAAGCTGGTTGCATCTAAAAAAGAAGCTCTAACAATCGTCGGTGGTGGAGACAGCGTTGCAGCACTTGAGCTTCTGGGACTTGAACACTCTGTTGATCATGCCTCAACAGGTGGTGGTGCATTTCTTGAGTTTCTTGCAGGAAAAGAACTTCCTGGCGTAATAGCTCTTTCTAATAGAAATTAAAAAGGGGGGGCGGAAGCCCCCCTATCCAAGTAGTTAAAGTAGTTATAGATTAGTCGTTTGCAATTCTTTTCACAAGTTCATAAGCCACTTTTGCGGCAGTTGCAGGACTCAGTTTTGCAGAGTTGAATTTGGTGTGGAAGAGATCTATTTTCCTGATATCAACTCCAGCAATATCTTTATAGAATTTCAGCTCTCTTTCATCAAGCTGTTCAATCCTTTCTGTTGCTTCTTCTACAGATATGCCAAGTTTTTCAGCGCACAGCTTTGCTCTGTAATCCATGGGTGCTTCTATTTTAATGTGAACAGTGTTTGGATACTCTGCTAAAATGGCGCAGGCACCATGGCCAACAAGGATGACATTGTTTGAGAAGGCCATATTCATTACAACTTTTACAAGCATTTCTTTAAATTCTTCAAAGGTAACTTCTCTCTCTTCCTCGCTTTCACCCTTTAATATTGAGAAATCAAGAAACTTTCTGCTGAACTGGAGAAAATCAGCAAGTGAGAGCTTGGCTGCAAGGTAGTTAAAATCATCGAACTCTTCAAGCTTATCAGTTGGAAGATTTAACCTTTTTGCGGTCTGGATAAGTATCTCTTTATAGAGAACATCGTATCCAGAGAGTTTTGCTAACTCCTTTGCAAACTCAAGACCTTTAGAACCGTACTCGAAGGTAACCGTAACAACACCCATCTTTCCCTCCAGGATATTTTTAACTCTGTTTATTTCACCCTCAATAAGTTTATCTCTAAGTATATTAATTATCTCAAAAAAGTCTGATTCTCTCAAGCTTTCAGGGAGTTTTTCAGCAAATGCTGGAAGTTTTTCTTCCATAAATAAGAGAGCTTTTTCGTCAATCTCCTCGGCAATCTCCTCGTCTTCGTAAAAGATTTCAACTGCTTCTTCTATCCATTCCCTCTTCAAATATCTCCTCCAATTCCACAGACGGTAGTTCATCTATACTGTTGAGACCGAAATGGACAAGAAAATCCTTTGTTGTTCCATACAGTTTTGGTCTTCCTGGAGCTTTTTTGCGTCCAATGACCTGGATAAGCCGCTTCTCAAGGAGACTCTTTATAGCTCCATCTGCCGTTCTACCACGGATTGTTTCTATCTCTTTTTTAGTAACAGGTTGTTTATAGGCAACTATAGCAAGAACTTCAAGGAGGTGTTTGGATAGTTTTATTGGTCTATCTTCGACAAATTTTTTGACATAAGTTGAAATTTCCGGTGCAGTATAAAACTTATAACCACCGCCTATCTCTTTAAGGATGATGCCACCGTTTGAGTACTTTGCTTTCAGTGTTTTAAGAGCTTCCTCCAATTTTTCTATGTCAATTTCAAGCTTCTGAGCAATCTCCTCAATACTTACCGGCTCTTCAGAAACAAATATAACAGCTTCAAGTATCTTCTCAACTTCCTGCATTTTCCGTCTCTCTCACCACTTTCAAGGTTGCATCGGGAATAGCAAATGATTTCATAACAGAAGAAAAAGAATCTCTCAGAGTTCCATCAGTGTAAAGTTTTTTCAAAAGATTTGCAAGCTTTTTACTGTCTATTTCGTTCTGTCTTACCAGAAAACATCCCTTCCTGTCAGCTATAGGTTTTGCATTGAAGTATTGATGGTCATCCACGGCAAAAGGATAAGGTACAAAGATTGACGGAATGCCGAAGTAAGAAAGTTCAGAAATGGCAAGAGCGCCACTTCTCGAAACTGCGACATCGGCACTCTTATAAAGAAGCCATGGTTTTTCGGTAAACGGTGTAACTAAAGCTTTCACGCCCAGGTTTTTGTACCTCTCCACTAATCCTTTCTCCTTTCCTTCACCGGATATGTGGACTATCTGAATTTTGCTTATCAACTCTTTAAGCAGTGCAACTGCTTCAGGTGTAATTTGGTTTAAGAACTGTGCTCCCTGACTTCCACCAAAGATTAAAATAGTGAATTTGTCCCTATCAAGTTTCAGGATATTTCTTGCGAGCTCTTTTGAAAGTTTACATTCTCTTATCTCTTTTCTCAGAGGATTACCTGTGAGAACCCCGTCAGGAAAAAACCGGCGGCAGTATTCGTTTGCTATCAGGATTTTGCTTGCAAATTTACTTAAAAGCTTATTGGTTTTACCGGGTATGGAATTTTGTTCGTGAATTATAAGAGGTGTATCTGTTAATTTTGCTGCAAAACCTGCAGGGAGTGAAACGTAACCACCAAAAATAAGAACCCTATCTGGTTTAAACCGGTTGATGATAGAGATTACCTTGAGTGTTGAGGCGATTAAAGAAAAACTTCCTTTAAGCATTTTTAAAGGAGTCTTTCCTCTTACGCCAGAAACGTTAATAAAGATTTTCTCGCAGGGGATTAGATCAGATTTCCTGTATTCTATGCCTTTTTCTGTTCCTATGTACAGAACCTCATTACCAGTTTTAACAAATTCTTCTATAACGGCAACTGCTGGAAAAAAGTGTCCTCCGGTGCCTCCTCCCGCTATGACAATTTTCATTTGTAATTTCCCTGTTCTATTTTTTCAAAACTTACTCGGCTCTTCTCAGGAAGAGAACGGGCAATACTCATCAGAAGTCCTACGGCTATGTACATTGAAATAAGAGATGTTCCACCTTGACTGACAAAGGGGAGAGTGATTCCTGTTGTAGGTACAACACCTATGTTAACCCCAATGTGAACGAGTGCTTCAAGGAATATGTAAAGTGTTAATCCCAGGGAAAGGAATTTTCCCAATTTATCATCTGTTTTGTCTGCAATCATCAAACCAACAACGAGTATCGCGAAAAAGAGGAGAAGAACAATAACAGCCATTATGAATCCACCCTCTTCTCCGATGTGAGCATAAATGAAATCGCTAAAGGCTAAAGGTAGAAAGGCAAGTTTTTGCTGTCCCTGACCAATACCAACGCCGGTTATACCGCCTTTTGCAAACGACACAAGTGACTGAACAAGCTGGTAACTGTCGTTTTTTCCCGGTGCTTTGTAGAAAGCGAATGGATCAAAGAGCATTCTAATCCTTGCTATACGGTAAGGTGCAGTTATTACGGCAAGGACAAACATAAGTGTTCCTATAGCAAGTGGGGTAAATATGTATGTAAGACGAAAGCCGGTTATAAATATCATTGCAAAGATGGATATGAAAACGATCATGGCAGAACCGAGATCCTTTTCTGCAAGGATTAGAAAGATTGGAAAAAACACAAAGAACATAAAGCCAGCAAATACCGATGTATTGTTTTCTATTTCGTACCATTTTCTTTCAAGATAGCCTGCAACAAATATAATGAGTGTAACTTTTGCAAACTCAGCCGGTTGGAGAGATACTCCGCCAATTTTTATCCAGCTTCTGGCACCGTTCACCTCTTTACCCAGGATAAGGACAGAAATGAGAATAAAAACGGTAAGTCCGTAAACGAACCAGAGCCATCTTTTATTTTTTAGCTTTTTATAATCAAAAAATCTGTAAGTTCCATAACATGCAAACAGACTCAGGAAAAACGTTATTAATTGTTTGATGAACAGATAATACGGAGGTTTACCGCTTACTGTGCAGAAGTAAGAGCTTCCAGTGTATATAAAAATCAGACCTATTACCGTAAGTATTATTGCAACTGCAAAAATAACCTTTCCAAGAGCATCAGACTTCATTTCAATTCCTCGACAATTTGTTTAAAAATTTTACCTCTCTCTTCAAAGTTTTTAAACATGTCAAAACTTGAACAACCTGGAGAGAATAGAACAGTATCACCTTCTTCAGCCGCTCTATATGCAGAAATTACCGCTTCTTCTAAAGTCGCTTTAAACTCTGATTCTGCAACTTCAGAGAAGAGTTCTTTTAACCGCTTCCCCGTTTCCCCTATAAAGAATGCTTTTTTGACACGTTCTTTCACTATAGGTCTAATTGGTGAAAAGTCAATTCCTTTGTCTTTTCCACCCGCTATCAGTATAACCTTATCAAAGCTGAGCAACGCTTTTTCAAGAGAATCCACATTTGTGGACTTGGAATCGTTAATAAATGTCACGCCGTTTAAAATTTTCACAAATTCGAGCCGATGTTCAAGACCTTTAAAATCTTTTATGGCTTCAAGAAATTTTGATTCATCTATACCAAAAACTCTCAAAGCTAAAAGCGCAGCCATGATGTTCTGAATATTATGGTAACCTTTTACAGGAAGCTCAGAAATAGTAACAGAAAAGCCATCTAAAAATATTTTTCCATCTTTGAAAAAAGCGTCAGCTTTACTTTTCATGCTAAAAGATAGGACATTTTTCCTGTTTAAAAGTGGTTTGAGCGAATTATCGTCAGCGTTAAGGATAATCTTGTCTTTTGTATGTTCTATCAGTTTTAACTTTGCTTTTACGTACTCCTTGAAGTCTCTATACCTGTTTAAATGGTCAGGCGTAATGTTTAGAATCACGGAGACATTACTCTTAAAATCCTTAAGGTCTTCTATCTGGTAGCTTGAAAGCTCTATGACGGATACCGAGTCTTCTTCCGTTTCACATGCAAAATCGGAAACAGGAATTCCGTAATTTCCACCTATAAAGACTTTTCCTTTCCATAATTTTTTAAGAGCATGATATATAAGGGCCGTCGTTGTGCTCTTTCCGTTTGTTCCAGTAACCGCTATGACTTTTCCCTTCAAATATCTTCCTGCAATTTCTACTTCCCCCAGTACATTGACACCTTTCTCTTTAAAGAACTTAATTAGCGGATGGTAAGGAGGAACGCCCGGTGACTTGACGACAAATGCAGGATTTTCAGGAACAAAAGTTTCACCCTTGTCATCGTAATAGAAAACGGAGTATCCTTTCTTTTCAAGAAGCTTTCCTGCCGATAAACCACTCTTACCCTTTCCCATGATAAGAACGTCCATTTTTAGACCTCGTATGCAATAGTTTATAATTGCTCTCAAGAACTTAAATTTATGGAGTCAGGATGATTGTTGAAAGGCTTGAGAACGGCATAAATGTTGTTTTGAAAGATAGAAAGGATGTCTCTTCCGTTTCCGTTCAGTTCTGGCTCAAAACCGGTGCCCTCTGGGAAAACGAAAAGAACAGAGGTATTGCTCATTTCCTTGAACACATGGTATTTAACGGAACAAAAAACTATCCTGCTGGCACCATAGAAAAGATAGTGGAAAACAACGGCGGTGAAATAAACGCTGCCACTTCTTACGACTATACCTACTACTATGTAACCATTCCCGAAAAACATGTTTTTACAGCGGTGAAACTGTTAAAGGATATAGTGTTTTACCCTCTGCTTCTTCCTGAGATGGTTGAAAAAGAAAAACCGATAGTCCTTGAAGAGATAGCCCGCTCTGAGAATGATCCAAGACAGGTTTTCTGGAGAAACTTTTACCAAAAGATATTCCAGGAGGTAAATTATCGCTATCCCATATTGGGTTTTAGAAATACTGTTTCCTCTTTTACTGCGGAAAATGTCAGAGAATTCCACAGAGACCACTATCACGGCGGCAATCTTACAGTGGTAATTTCAGGAAACATCAATGAGAAGGAATTGTTACACTTTTTAAAGGAAGAGCTTTCCCCGCTACCTTCAAAAAATCCTGATATCCCCCCTTCTGTTGATGAGCCTGAGCTTATACCGGGAAACGAGATAATGAAACATCCAGCTGTTGCCAACGCCCATGTTCTTATCGGATGGAAGATTCCCGGCCTTTCACAGAACGTTAATACTGCAGTTTTAAGTGTTCTTGAATCTTATCTGTCATACGGCAGGAGTTCTGTCCTATATCAGGAAGTGATAGAAAAGGGAACAGCTTATGCAGCAATGGGTTTAAAGGATCTTTTCCTGTCATCAGGGCTCTTTTATATCTACGGAATAACAGAGCCTTCGAAAGCGGGGCTCTTTAAAGAGAAGATTTTTGAAATCATCAGGTCATCGGTAGATGAAACAGCTTTTGAACTTGCCAAGAAAAAGGTGCTGAAAACGGAAATCTTTAAAAAGGAAAGTGTTGAATCCGAGGCTGAAGAGCTCGGATACTCGGTAACGCTTTTTGGCAATTTAGATTACTACCAAAAACTGATAGAAAGCATCAAAAAACTCACTCTTGAGGAATTTGTGAAAGGAACGGAATTTTTAAAAAATAAACATCTTCAAATGTTACTTCTTCCAGAGGGAGGCAATAAGTGAAAAAGTTCTGGGAATTTATAGCTACAGGTTTTTACAGTGGAAAACTGCCAAAGATGCCGGGAACGTGGGGTTCAATCACGGCGGCAATTCTCCTCTACTTTTTCTGGCCAGAAAATATTGTTTATCAGGTGGTGATAATTGCCGTAACGTTTGTCTTAAGCACAATCTCCTCCCAATCTCTATCTGAACAGCTGGGAGATAATGACCCGGATAGCGTTGTGATAGATGAGATAATTGGAATGGAAATTGCTATGCTTGGTATAAAAACAACGCTCCCGGCAGTGGTAGCGGCGTTGGTAATCTTTAGAATTATTGATATAATGAAGCCACCACCTATTAAACTATTCGAAAAGTTGCCAGGTGGTTTTGGCATAACGGTTGACGATATGTTTGCCGGCTTATACTCCAACATCCTTCTAAGGTTACTGGTCTGGAGGCACTATGTTTAAAAAGATTTTAATAGCCAACAGGAGTGAAGTAGCTACAAGAGTAATCCGTGCATGTAAAGAGCTTGGAATCAAAACGGTTGCAATTTATTCTGAGGCTGATGTTAATTCTCTCCACGTTAAAAAGGCAGATGAAGCTTACATGATTCACGGTGATCCTGTTAAGGCTTATCTAAACTACTATAAGATTGTTGATATAGCTCGTCGTGCGGGAGCAGATGCGATTCATCCAGGATACGGTTTCCTATCCGAAAGACCCGATTTTGCCGAATACTGCAGAAAAAGAGGCGTTGAATTTATAGGTCCTTCTGTAGAACATCTTAAAATGTTTGGCAGCAAGCTTGAAGCTAAAAGAGTTATGAAAGAGCTTGGTGTTCCTGTTGCTGAAGGAAGCGACGGTGCTATAAGCGACATAGAAGAAGCGAAAGAACTTGCCAAAAAGATAGGCTATCCCGTTATGATAAAAGCCTCTCACGGTGGCGGTGGTAGAGGACTCAGAGTTGCAAGGAACGAAGAGGAACTTATAAACCAGTTTAAAACTGCCGTCGCAGAAGCTGAAGCAGCTTTTGGAAAAGGTGAAGTTTTCATAGAGAAGTATATAGAAGAACCAAGGCACATAGAGATTCAGATAATTGCTGACAAAAACGGTAATGTCGTTCACCTTGGTGAGAGAGACTGTTCCATGCAGAGGCGCCACCAGAAGGTGCTTGAAATTGCGCCTTCTCCTGTTCTTACTAAGAGGCAGAGGGAAAAACTCGGACAGATCTGTGTAAAGGTAGCGAGAGAGATAGGGTACTATGGCGTTGGAACGTGGGAATTCTTGATGGATAAATATGGAAAGTTCTACTTTATGGAAGTGAATCCAAGGCTTCAGGTTGAACATACCATTACAGAAGCTGTTACAGGTATAGACATCGTTCAAGAGCAGATAAGAATTGCAGCCGGCATGAACCTCTCTTTCTCTCAGAAGAGTGTAAATATATACGGATTTGCAATGCAGTTTAGAATTAACGCAGAAGATGTTACCAGGGACTTCGTTCCGTCTCCCGGAACAGTTACCGCTTATTATTCACCAGGTGGTATAGGCGTAAGGATTGATGGTGTAGTTTACAAGGGGTACAGGATTCCGCCTTACTACGATTCAATGATTGCAAAGCTGATTGTTTGGGGAAGAAACTGGGACGAAGTTATCAGACGTTCAAGAAGAGCCCTTGACGAATTTGTGATTAGAGGTGTGCCGACAACCATTCCATTCTTTAAGAAAATCCTGAATGACCCGGAATTTATTCACGGAAAGTTTGATACTTCTTTCATAGATAGAAAGATAAAAGAGTTTACCTTTATCAAAGAGCCTGATCCTGAAATACTCGCTCTGGCTCTTTCTGCCGCAATTGCGGCACACCACGGACTTTAATCGGGAGGATTGACATGGGAAAGAAACTCCAGTTTACAGATGTTACATTGAGGGATGCCCATCAGTCTCTCTTTGCCACAAGGATGAAAACAAAGGACATGATAGATATAGCGCCTGTCATTGATAAAGCGGGGTTCTGGTCTGTTGAAATGTGGGGTGGTGCCACGTTTGACGCCTGTCTGAGGTTTTTAAGAGAAGATCCCTGGGAGAGGTTAAAAATTCTCAGGAAGCTCATGCCCAACTCAAAACTTCAGATGCTCTTAAGGGGACAGAACCTTGTGGGTTACAGGCACTATCCTGACGATGTTGTTAAAGCTTTTGTAAGAAAAGCTGCCGAAAACGGAATAGATGTCTTCAGGGTTTTTGACGCCCTTAATGACCTTAGAAATGTTGAAGTTGCAGTGGAAACAGCAAAAGAGTGCGGGAAAATAGTGGAAGGGGCAATATCCTACACTATAAGTCCCGTTCACACAGAAGACCTCTACGTTGAGCTTGCCCTTCAGTACAAGGATATGGGTGTTGATATTATTACGATAAAGGACATGGCAAGCCTCCTTTCACCGGAAAAAGCTTACTCTCTTGTAAAAGCAATTAAAGAAGAAACAGGTCTTCCCGTTCACATTCATACTCACTGCACGAGCGGTATGGCTGAGATGACACAGCTTAAAGCTGCTGAGGCAGGAGCAGACCTGTTTGACGTTGCCATTTCACCAATGGCTTCAGATACTTCACACCCTGCTGCTGAAACAATGGCTTACGTTCTCAAAGAGTTTGGTTATGAGATAGACCTTGATAAAGAAGCACTTTCAAAAATGGCAAAGCACTTCAAAGAAGTTAGAAAGCATTACCAGAAGTACGACATGAACTTTAAAGGTGTTGATGCAGGAGTTCTCGAACATCAGATCCCCGGTGGAATGATGTCAAACCTTGTTAACCAGCTGAAAGAGCAGGGGGCCCTTGATAGGCTCGATGAAGTCTTAAAGGAAATTCCAAGAGTTAGAGAAGACCTTGGTTATCCACCTCTTGTTACGCCCACAAGCCAGATAGTTGGAACTCAGGCTGTTCTTAACGTTCTTGCCGGCGAAAGATACAAGATGATTACACAGGAAACAAAAAACTATGTTAAAGGGCTTTACGGTAAGCCACCTGCCCCGATAAAAGAGGAAATCATCAAGAAGATTCTTGGCGGCGAGCAGCCAATTACCTGCAGACCTGCAGACCTCCTTGAGCCTGAGTTAGAACAGAGAAGGAAAGAAATTGAAGGACTTGCAAGGTCTGAAGAGGATGTCCTTTCCTACTGTCTCTTCCCACAGGTTGCAAAAGAGTTCTTTGAGTGGAGAGAAAAGGTTGAAAAAGGTGAAATACCCGCAATATCTGAGGAAGACCTTGCCGATACGCTTGAGGAAGAAAATCTCTGTCCTCAGCCGCTTGCTCCAACAGAGTTTATCATTAACGTTCACGGAGAGAGCTACCACGTAAAAATCGCAGGTGTGGGACACAAAGCAGAAGGTAAGAAACCTTACTTTATCAAAATAGATGGACGACTTGAGGAAGTTGTTGTTGAACCGCTTGTTGAAGTTGTTCCAACTGCAGGTGAAGTTGAAATCAGCGGCGGACTTACAAGTAGTTCTAAACGTCCAAAGGCAACGAAAGAAGGCGACGTCACATCACCAATGCCTGCAAAAGTTGTTGAGATAAAAGTTAAAGAAGGTGACCGGGTTAATGAAGGTGACGTGGTCGCCATAGTTGAAGCCATGAAGATGCAGAACGAAGTTCACGCACCTATAAGTGGAACCGTTAAAGCTATTTATGTAAAACCCGGTGATCAGGTTAACCCTGACGAAGCAATAATGACAATAGAGTAAGCAGGAGAGAAGTATGCCGAAGATAATACTTGTCAGACACGGAAAAACTATCTGGAACGCAGAAGGAAGATATCAGGGGAAAATGGACATTCCCCTTAACGAAGAGGGCAAAGAGCAGGCAAAAAGGGCAGGCAATGCCCTTAAAGGTTTTCCTGTTAAAGCCGTTTTTTCAAGTCCGTTAAAGAGGTGTTACGACACAGCAGCAGAAATAGCAAAGCACCACAACCTTCAGGTTCAAACGGAAGAGGGTTTTAAGGAAATAGACCACGGTGAGTGGGAAGGTCTTCTGGCAAGTGATGTTGAGAAAAGATATCCCGAGCTTTTAAAACTGTGGCGTGAAAGACCAGCTGAAGTAAGAATGCCAGGTGAAGGTGGAGAAACGCTTCAAGATGTTTACGATAGAGCGGTTAAAGCTTTTGAAAAGGTTGTATCCCAATTTAAGGACGAGGACATTATTGTTATAGTGGGCCACGACGCCACAAACAAGGTAATAATGTGTCATGTTCTTCAGACAGATCTTAATAAGTTCTGGGCATTTAAACAGGCAAACTGCGGGATAACGGTACTTGAGTACGATCCTAAAACTAAAAGAGTTATCGTTCACGTGGCAAACGCTACCGGCCATCTTGGTAAAGATATAGACTTTGAAGTTCAGAAATCACTCTAAGGGGGAAACTTCTCCCCCTATTTTCAGGATAGCTGCAGTGAAAGTTCTCTTTGATCTATCTAAAAGATTCGGAGACCTTAAAGAGGCTACTTTTTTAAGCAGGAAAAACCGTTTTGTAGGAGAATGTCTTTTAGACGGTAAAAGGATTACCTGTCACATCGCTGATACAGGTAGATTAAGAGAAATACTTACAGAGGGAAGAAAAATCCTTATATCTTTAAACCCATCCCATCTTAAGACCGATTCAAAATTAATAGCGGCAGAGATGGAGGAAGGTTTTGTTCTACTTAACACGTCTGTTCATTCTGAGATAGCAGAAAAAGCAATAAGACAGGGTATCCTTGGGTTTATCCCCGAAGATGTCAAAAAGGAAGTGAGAATCGGGAAAAGCCGTGTTGATTTTTTAATCAATGGCAATCACTACGTTGAACTTAAAGGCTGTAACCTCAGGATAGGTGATGTCTGTCTTTTTCCTGACGCACCGACAGAAAGAGGCAGAAGGCATTTAGAGGAACTTATAAGCCTTAAAGAGAAAGGTTATCAGGCTTCTATTCTTATAATGGTTTTGAGAAAGGCTAACCTTTTCAGGCCAAATCACGAGACAGACCCGAAATTTGCAGAAACTTTTTACAGGGCTCTTGAAAGAGGTGTTGAATTCAAAGCTTTCAGAGTCAAGCTTAAGGATAAGAAAGTTGTCTTAGATGGTGATGTAAAACTGACTCAGGCACTTTGAAGCTGCAAATGAGAACATGAGAAAACTTCGGGATAGTACCACCAGTACCTGCGGGAAGGTTTGGGAAACTGCATCTCTCTCAGTCTTCCAAAATTAACATCAGAAGATGCTTTAACAAGTTTGCCCTTCAAAATTTTATCAAGCTGTTTAAGGCTTTTTCTCAGGTGAAAGGGTACTCTTTTCGTTCGTCTGAGCTGTTTTTCAATTTCACTGCGAACATCAAGAACCATGCTCCACTGAAGAAGATTTCTCTCGTCAAGTCCTTCAAGATAAAGTTCATAGAAGAAAAGCAGATTTTCAAGCTTCCTCATTTTTTTTCTCCTTTATCTCTTTGTGAACATTATCGGCAAAACGGAAACGTTTTTTAAGGCGGGAAATTTAATTGTTAACCATAAATATTTAAAGTTAATTAAATATACCCGTAAAAGGGGCTGAAAGAGAAATAGCCATCCATTTGCCCGATATCGCGATTTTTCTTTACAGACGCAGGTCAGGACTATAAGTTTCAAAATAGAGGAAATGGATAAGCGATAATTTTATTAACCGTTTATTTTTATGGTTAATGTTTGAGAGGGGAACAGGGTGTTGCTCACACCATCTATCCTGCCCTTCCATTTTATCTGTTCTTCCGTCCGGAAAAGACTATAGAAAATTGACATTTGTTATAGTCAGTGGTAAAATTCAACTATAGAGGAAAAACCTTGATAATCAATGACTTGGGGATATTATGAGGTTTTCTCAGGCAGTTGAGCTGTTTCTCAACTTTAAATCAAAGGAATTAGCCGAAAGAACCATCAAGGAGTACAGGAAAGATCTATCTCTTTTTAAAGAGCTGATAGGTGACAAAGATGTAGAAGAGATAAAAACGTCTGACATCATGATTTTCAGGGGTAGTCTAAACTGCAGTCCTTCTCTCATAAACAGACGTCTTTCCGCTCTCAACTCATTTTTTAACTTTTTAGTTGACATGGAAGTTATAAAGAGCAATCCTGTTAAAAAGTCCCTCAGGATAAGGAAAGTAAAGCAGAAAGTCCCGGAAGCCCTCTCTTATGAGGAGGTAGAAAAGGTTCTTCAGGCAGCTAAAGAGAGATGCTACAGAGATTACCTGATGATGAAGACAATCCTTTTCTGCGGTCTTCGTATCTCAGAGCTTCTCTCTATAGAGAAAAAGGACATTGTTACTGTAAAAGGGCGAAAAGTGTTGAGAGTTGTTGGAAAGGGCGGCAAAGAGAGGTTTATCCCACTGCCGGTAGATTTTGCACGGGAACTTGAAACCTACATGAACTCTTTAGACGGCGAAAAACTGTTTCCTCTAACCTATCAGGGAGCAAAGTACATCTTTAACAGGATAGCCGAATGTACGGGAGTAAAACTACATCCCCATAAGTTAAGGCATACCTTCGCCACAATTTTAGTTGATAGGGGCGTTGATATAAGGGTAATTCAGGCATTTTTAGGCCACGCATCGCCAAACACAACTGCAAGGTACGCTAAAGTTCGTGATGATGTTATGTTTAAGGTTGCCGACGAAGTTTTTAGCAACGTTAGTTAACTATTGATATTTATGGTTAATATTTTCTTTTTCAAGATGAAAAGAGTGTAGTCAGAAAAAGGAAAATAAATTTTCGGAAGAGTCTAACCTTGAGAACTGAAAAGCAAATGTGAATTTCTATACCAGAATTTTTAGAAACTTCATGACAATCGTCTTTTCACCGTAGTTGGCAAAGAAGGCTGTCACCTTTGCATTGTCACCAATCCCTTCAACTCTCCTTACAACACCTTTACCAAACTTTTTATGGAAAACAATTTTCGGTTTTTTGTTCTTTTTAACAGAAGAGACGCTTTCTGTTGATGCAGTTTTTGAAGGTCTCTCTTTCCTTACCACCTTTTTAATTAAATGAGGCGGTATCTCTTCAAGAAATCTTGAAGGTTCACTTTCTCTATAACTGCCAAAGAAACGCCTGCTCTTTGCCCTTGTTAGAATAAGAAGCTTTTTAGCCCTGGTGATGGCAACGTAAAACAGACGCCGCTCCTCTTCTATCTGCTCCGCGCTTTCAAGGGAACGAACGTGGGGAAATAGTCCTTCTTCAAGTCCCGTTATGAAAACTACGGGAAATTCTAAACCTTTAGAGGCGTGAACAGTCATCAACGTTACCTTTTCCGCCTCTTCCATCTCATCCTGATCGGAGGAAAGTGTAATCGTGTTTAAGAACTCTAAAAAGAGCTCTTCACCTTTAAGGCCTGTCCTTTCTGCGAACTCTTCTATTGTGTTTCCGAGCTCTCTTATATTCTCGAGTCTTGATTCCCAATCTTCCCTGTACTCTTTCCTTAAATAGTCTTCATACCTTGCCGCTACAGTTATGAATCTGACAAGCTCGTAAGGTCTTAAACTGTTTACCTTTTCTCTTCCCTCTTCTATTATGTGAATTAGCTCCCTTATACCTTCTTTCTGCCTTGTCGGAGCGGTTTCGAGCATCGCTTTAAGGGCTTCAAGATTGCTTTTGCCTTCGTCCAGAAGTTTTTTTATCTTCTCTTCCGCAGCTGCCCCAAGACCCCTTTTGGGCGTGTTAAGAATTCTAAATATGGAAAGTCTGTCTTCATCAAAAAGAATAATCCTTAAATACGCAATGATATCTTTTATCTCTTTTCTCTCGTAAAACTTCAATCCACCGACTATTTGATAGTTTATCCCTGATCTTCTAAGTGCATCTTCAACGCTCCTTGATTGGGCGTTTGTCCTGTAAAAGATTGCTATGTCAGAAGGTTTCGTACCTGTATCTATAAGTTTCTTAACCGTTCTGCCAACAAAGTAAGCCTCTTCCTGATCATTAAACCCTACAAACAGTCTTATGGGCTCACCATCTTCGTTGTCTGTAAAGAGCTTCTTTCCTTTCCTTATCTTGTTGTGTTCTATAACGGCATTTGCGGCAGAAAGGATTACTCCAGAGCATCTGTAGTTTTTCTCAAGTTTTATAACTTTAGCACCGGGGAAATCCTTTTCAAAGTTTAAGATGTTGTTTATATTTGCCCCCCGCCAGGTGTATATACATTGATCCTCGTCACCGACAACGCAAACGTTTCCCTTATCTATCGTTAAAGCCTTTGTTATTTCGTACTGAATACCGTTCGTATCCTGGTACTCATCAATTAGAACATACTGGAAAAATTCAATGTAACGCTTCCTTATGTCGTCGTGTTCGGTAAGCAGTTTTTTTGCATAGAGCAACAGATCGTCAAAGTCAAAAGCGTTCATTTCCTTTAACTTTCGGTTATAGGTTTCCACTATTTCCGAGAACCGGTCGTAACCTCTAAATTCCATCGCTTCGGGAGGAAAAAGGCCATTTTTTACGTTGCTTATCATTGAACCGATGGCTGCAGGATTATAAAGATCCGTATCTAAGTTCATCTCTTTTAAAATGGTTTTAAGAAGATTTCTCTTGTCGTCTGAATCAATAATCAAAAAGTTTGGCTTAAAACCGATTCTTACACTGTGAGATTTTAAAAGTCTAACGCAAAAAGCGTGAAACGTCGCAACAGAAACGCCGGCTTTACCTTTAAGGAGCTGTTCTACACGTTCTTTCATTTCCCTTGCCGCTTTGTTTGTAAAGGTAACGGCAAGTATCCTTTCAGGTTCATAACCAAACTTTTCTATCATGTAAGCTATCTTGTAGGTTATGACCCTTGTCTTTCCAGAACCCGCTCCTGCAAGTATTAACAGGGGAGAATCGAAATAGGTTACCGCTTCTCTCTGCTGTTCGTTTAGATCTTTTAGCAGTTTTTCTATCATTTGACGTCTTCTATCCTTGCACCTTCTTTGTCAACTTCAAGGACAAGGTATCTGGCGTCAATGCCGAGACTTTCAAACACATCACACATGGCTTTTCCAATGTTGTCAAAGTTACTGTCAGCAAGTGCACCTATACAGCTGCCGGCACCGGAAAGGTAAACCGCATAAGCTCCCTCTTTGTACCCCTGAGACAAAACTTCCCAGAAACCGGGGATGAGGTCGCACCGGTAAGGTTGATGAATTCTGTCTTTAACCGCTTCTTTTAAAAGAGAAAAGTCTTTCTTCTGAAGTGCACCCATGAGAAGGGCAACTCTTTGAACGTTAAATATTACATCTTCTCTGGTGTATGTTTCGGGGAGGACGGAGCGGGAATCCTCCGTTGATAAGAATAGTTCAGGAACGACTATTATGACTTTAAGCTCTTCCGGAAAATCAAGTTTTACATAGGACAGATCCCCGTTAGTTGCCGCAACAACAAATCCGCCCGTGTAAGCAGGCAGAACGTTATCCGGATGGGGTTCAAACTTAAAAGCAACATCTATTACTTCAGGAAGGGAAAGTTTCTTTCCTGCTATTTTTTCAGCGGCAAGAATACCACCGACGATAGCCGTTGCGGAACTTCCCATTCCGCGGCCAAGGGGTATTCTGTTTACCTGCTTTACCTTGACAGGTTGATTTAAGCCGAGGTATTCCATCGTACTTTTAAAGGCTCTCAAAAACAGATTTTTCTCGTTTTCTGGAAGCTCACCTTTACCTTCGCCTTCAACTTCTACAGAGTATGCATCAGCAGTTTCTACAATAAAGTCGTTATAGATTGTAAGAGCAAGGCCAAGAGCGTCAAATCCTGCACCGAGATTGCTCGTTGAAGCGGGAACAGAAACCTTAAATTTCATCACTCCTCCACCGTTTAGCTTGAGATAAGATAATAGCTTTGAAACAGAAAAAAATCAAGCTTCTGAGTGAACTAAAGTTCAGTGCACGTTTTCCACTTTGAGATTTAAACGCTGCAGAATGTTGTCAACAGAATCCTCTGCAATGATCTCAGCAATAGTTACAGGCTTTTCAGGATTTACGGTTATCTTTAACGTTCCCGGATCTAAAATAAAGTCAACAAACGCTTTTGCCAGCATTTCAGAAACAGGATCGCCGTTAAGCTCGTTTTTTATCTGCTTAATTAACGCAGCTTTTACCTGATCCTGAGAAATGTGTCTTTCAGCAGCAATAAGGGTTATCACCCTATTAAAAAGTCCTTCATCAGAGTAAGAGATCTCTCCGTTATAAATTGAAATTTCACCCCATCCGCCTAAAAGAAAGTAAAGCACTTCCTCTTCTCTTACCGGCCTGACATTTCCGAAATTGAATTTTAAGGACAGAGTGCCAATATCTTTCAGGTGATATGTTAAATCGGAAATCGTCAGTTTTCTTTTCTCCATATCATATCTGTAAGAGCTTGAAAAATCTGCACTCATTCTATCACCATATCCAAGAGCTTTCAGAATGAGTCTATCTTCCTCAGGAAGTGAGTTTACATAGAAAGTAATTCCCTTGACTTTTACTAAAGCAAAGAGAGGAAAATCATGCTCTCTATCAAAATCTGAAATTACAACTCTGTTTATCGTTACAGGATATCTTGAACCAGCGTACAGCACTTTTATTCCGCTGATGGTAAGTTGATTTCTGAGCAGAGAATAGTCAACACTTCTGTAGCTTACGTCTGCGTAAGGCTTAATTTCTTCAAATTTTTTATCTATCTTTTCTGATACCTTTTTGTTAATGTAAATTTTGGCACCGAAAAATGATATTACTAAGAGCACTATAATGGTGAAAACGCCGTAAATAACTTTTTTAGACATGCCCTGTTCCTTCCAATCGTTTTTAAAAGCATACACTAAATGTTATTCGAAAATTTTTAAAAGCTTATTCTTTAGTTCCTGTGGCGTAATAGGTTTTGCTATATATTCGTCAAAAAGGTCCCTATGTTTTTCATAATCTTCAGGATACATCGTAAGAGCGATGACTTTAGTTTCTGGAAAATGCTTTTTTATAAATGCAGCAACTTCCGTCCCAAGACCGTCACCAAGGTGTATATCTGTAATAACGATGTCAAACCGTTTTTCTTTCAAAACAGAAAGGGCATCGTACAGTGATTCTGCTTCGTCTATTTCTTCAAAACAAAAATCCTTCAGCTCTTTTGCAATCAACCTGAACGTTTCCCTGACAACAAGTCTTGTGAACAGGACATCTTCCACGATAAGTATGGAAAGTTTCCGGCTGCCGCATTCTGGTTTTAAGCAGTTTTTAGCTTCGTAGAGAATTTTCTCAAGTGCATGTTTTGAATCTTCCCGTTCAAAACCGACAACAACCATCGTTCCATCTTTCAACTTAAATCCGTAAAGATAAAGTCCGTCATCGCCAAGATAGTAAAACTGCTTCTCTTCAAGAGTGAATCCCTCTATAAAAGTTTCTAAAACCTCTTCATCAACGCTTTTTCCCTTTCTTACTATTTCTAAAACGGGCCTTCCTTCTACATCAATTATCTTTGCAAATATAAAATCTTTTCTTCCAAAGATTTGAGAAACCAGTAAACGGAAAAAGTCTATCGTGTCTGCCGATAAGATCAATTCATCGATAGTTGTTTTCTCCTCTTTCTCACTTTTTTCTTTTGTTGAAGAAGCAGAAAGCAACTTATGAATTATTTCTGCGTGCTGTTTCTTAACAACCTCGTTGGGTTGCTCTTCTCCGGTAAGCTTTCTCTCTATTCTCTTAAGAACCTTGCCATTTCTGAATATCAGTGTCACAACTTCCTGAGAAGTTTTGTAATATTCAGTCTGTATATGAAATTCAGTATTGCCCAATCTCAAATTATCATTCCTTGAAAGCAGACCGCTGTCCATCCACTCCCTCCATATTTAATCACAATTCACAATAATGATAAAAATTATACTCAAAACATGCAAGTTTACGGATAATTTTTATTTAATTATTTAATTTACCTGCCTGGTGGTTTATTTGCTTAATGCGGTGGTTATTAAGAAACCTCAATCAAATATCAGGCCAGAATCTTCTTCCTCCACATACACTTTAACACTATTCTTGCCGGATTTTTTTGCCTCATAAAGGGCCTTATCTGCCAGTTTAACTGCCCTGTCTATTGAATCACTGGGATCTATCTCGCTTACCCCAAAACTGGCCGTTACCTTTACGCCGTTAAAATCGTGAGAGGCAATTATTTTTCTTAATTTTTCAGCAACGAAGTAGGCTTCTCTTTTCGATAGATGGGGGCATATAACGACAAATTCCTCTCCACCCCACCTTACAAGCTTATCGCATCTACGGATGCTGGTCATTATCAGAGCCGCCATCTTTTTTAAAACTTCATCTCCTTTAGCGTGGCCGTAGGTGTCGTTAACCTTTTTAAAATCGTCAATATCAATCATAATCAAAGATATAGGAAACCGATATCTTTTAGCTCTTGCAATTTCCTCCTTGATAAATTCCATAAATGCCCGCCGATTATACGCTTGCGTTAGAGGATCTTTGATAGAGGATTCCTTAAGCATTTCAAAGGTATCGTCAATGACCGTCATCAGAATAAAGGCTCCGAGAGAAATAATGGATATGAAGCCAATGAGGTTTAAGGTGTAATATAGAAGCGTACTGACCGGATGATGGTGATACTTTAAAATAAGAATGAAAATTCCTGATAAAAACGTTGCAATGGCACCTGCGGCATCAGCATAAGGGAGAATTAAGAAGGCAAGACCCGGAACAACCGCAAACCACATGTACAAAAAGTGTTCTCCTTGAACAACTATCCCGAAACAAAGGAGAGAAACTGAAAGAATGAGAGTAACGGCAGAGAAAAAATAACAGCCAATCGAGTAGACAAATTTTGCAAGTATTGACAGGAGAAAACTGAATACTCCAAACTTAAACATCAGGGGCTTTCCAAACAGGTAGGCGGGAAAAATTACAATTACCGGAACAAGAAGCGGAGTAAGGTTCAGGACCGTGTTCAGAAAACGCTTTCTGTGTGGACATCTTTCGTAGAATCTGTTTCTGTCTTTACATCTAAAAGAAAGGAGTATGAAGTTCCAATTGCACATGCTAACCTTCTACTCTTTGTTGTATACAGCCATCTGGTACCTTACTAAATTTATTATAATCCATAATATCTAATTTGTCAAAAATCATTCAAAATTACCAATTAATTACATTATAGATAAAATAAGCACTGTAAAATAGAGGAAAGGCCTGCATGAAGTTTTGAATTAACGAATGGTACAATTAGCGTGGAGGAAAAAATGCTGAAAAAAGGAGTGAATTTAATCTGCAAAGTTTCAGTGAAAGACATTGCATTTGTTAACGCAATTTTTGAGTGGTATCACGAGGTGGGAACAGTCAGGACACGAGACAACAAAAAAGGAATTATAGAGATCTGGCTGGCGCCGGACTTTGTTGATGAAGGTATGAAGGCCATTGAATACCTTAAAAGTGGTGGATTTGTTGAGAAACTTGAAGTTATAGGTGAGGCAGGAGACAGCTGGCACAGGGAATAGAAAAGCCCCGCCTAAGGCGGGGCCATCCGGAGAGAAACATGAGAAGGAATCACTTAAAAACAACCGTTTTCCAGTATTTTCTGATCATATTCTTAACAGATTCCGGAAGCGGAACATAACCAAGTTTTTCAGCAGATTTATCGCCGTGCTTGAATGCCCAGTTAAAGAACTCAGTAACTTCTTTATTTTTCATCTTTTTCTCTCTTGGAAGGAGAATCATTGTTGCGACTGTCAAAGGCCAGCTGTTTTTACCTTCTGCGAGAAGAAGGTTTCCTTCGGTATAGAAGTGAGTTCCCAAAGACCATTTAGCATGGGCTGCGGCTGCTTTAAATGTTTCATCGCAGGGCTCAACCCAGTTTCCCTCTTTTGCCTGGAGAACAGCCGCAGAAAGTCTGTTCTGCTTTTTGTAAGCATATTCAACATATCCTATTGCACCAGGAATCTGCTTTACGTAGTTTGTTACACCTGCATTTCCTTTTGCACCTATACCAGTAGGCCATCTTACAACTTTACCGTACCCTATTCTGGACTTCCATGCAGGTGATATGCCGGAAAGCCAGTACGTAAAGTTCCATGTAGTTCCTGAACCTTCTGACCTGTGAATAACTGTTATAGGTATGTGAGGAAGGTTAACACCCTGATTGTCCTTCTTGATTTCAGGATTGTCCCAGTATCTCACTTTACCCATAAAAATGTCGGCAACCGCCCTGTTTGAAAGCTTAAGCTTTCTATCGCCTACACCTGGAAGGTTGTAAACAACAACTATCGAGCCAATAACCGCCGGAAACTGGTAAAGTCTTCTCCTGTCAAGCTCAGACGGTTTAAGCATCTTGTCGCTACCGCCAAAATCAACAACTCTATCGGTTACCTGCTTGATACCGCCACCGGAACCAATTCCCTGGTAGTTTACTCTATTCCCTGTTGCCTTTTTAAAATCCTTTGCCCACTTAACATAGACAGGATATGGAAATGTAGCACCCGCTCCGTTGATTGTCCATGCTTTAGCTGAAGATGAGGCTCCTAAAACCGTTCCTGCCGTTACTGCAACTGTCAGAGCCGCGACTGTAACTTTCTTCATCTTTCTCATCCTTTTTCCTCCCGAAAATTTTCAAGGTTGCTGATTAAAATATCTCACAAAAATGTTAATTTTTTGTTAAGAATTTGCAGGTATCCTGATAAAGAAAGTCGTACCTTTTCCCGCTGACGAGTCAAACTCTATTTCCCATCCGTGGTGTTTAACTATCGTCTTAACGAGAGAAAGACCTATTCCGAGTCCCGTACTCTCTTTCGCCTTTACAAATTTCTCAAAAATAAAAGGTTTAAGGTTTTCTGGAATGCCTCTTCCGGTATCATAAACTTCTATAACAATACTATCCTCTAATCTGTATCCCTTTACACCGACTTTACCATTTTCTGTAAATTTTACTGCATTGTCCAGAAGGTTTATGAGAAGCTGCTGAAAAAGTATCTTTTCGGCACTTATCTTTAAGTCAGGTTCAACGCTGACGCTAAAATTTATTCCTTTGGCTGCCATTTTATCTTTAAACTGGTGTCCTATCTCTTCAACAACATCACCAACATCTATTTCTATAAACTCACCTTCCTGGCCTTTCATAAGAAGGCTTATAGAGTTAACAATGTTCATTATTCTGTCTATTTGAGATGTCATTTTCCCGATAATCTCAGATTCTGCTTCAAGGGATAAAAGCTCTGCATAGCCTTTTATAACCGTAAGGGGCGTTTTAAGCTCGTGAGAGATTGTTGAAATTATTCTTTTCTTAAATTCCTCTATGCAGGTTTGACTTGTAATATCCTCAATCTCTAACATATAGACATCTTCCAGAGGTTTAGCCTTTATTTTAAGAATTCTTCCGCTCTCTTCGAATTCAGCTTCTGCCTTTTTTCCCTTCATTAACTTTTCGTACATTTTTATGACTGCAAAATAAGGAAATCTATCCCATATCTTATCTGAACTTCCAATTACTGTTCCCGTACTGTCTATGAAAAGTATGGAAGAGGATTCTCTATTTATTACCGACAGGGTTTCAAGGTTCAAATTTATAACCGACTCCCCAGACTGTTTTGATTTTGTACCCTTCATTGCCAAGTTTCTCTCTCAAGTTTTTTATGTGAACGTCTATTGCTCTAATAGAACCTCTGCTTCCAAGCTTCATTGACAGTTCATCTTTTCTTATAGCTTTACCGCTGTTTTCTACCAGTATTCTAAAAATCATAAATTCTGTTTTTGTAAGATATACCTTCCTGCCGTTAATTTCTACGGTTCTAAAGTCATCAAGGAATTGAATACTGCTATGGACGGTTTTAGGCGGCACTGAAATTTCTCCGTGTCGTCGCAGGAGAGCTCTAACCCGTGCAAGCAACTCTTTTATGCTGAAAGGCTTCGTAAGATAGTCATCTGCTCCGCTGTCAAGCCCTTTAACCTTGTCATCCTCACCTGAGAGGGCTGTCAGCAGAAGGACAGGCACATCAATTTTTCTATCTCTTAACAACCTGCAGGCATCTCTGCCTTCCATTCCCGGAAGCATAACATCAAGAATTATTAGATCGTAAGCCTGCCGATACTCGATAATGTTGTTAAGTAGCTTTTCAGAGGTATCAAAAACCCTTACCTTATAGCCTTCGCGGGAAAGAGCAAGTTTGAGGATATTTGCTATTTCCATGTCATCTTCAACAACCGCAATTTTTATCTCTTTCATTTCTGCCTCTTCAGTATTAATTTTATTCACACAAGCAGTTGTTTATATTTTATTAACATTTCTCTTAACAGACTCTTAACAGAGAGGAAGCGTATGATACCGGAAGAGTTTGAAGCTGCCGTTGAGAAAGTCCTTTCAAGTTCTGGATTTGATTTAAAAGTTGTTTTCACGGAGCTTGACAAGTGGGACGAAGCAGTTTTCCTCACGCTTGCTCTTATAAACGAAAAAGAAAAAGATTTCGTAACAATACAGGAATCTTTTAAGGTAGAATACCTCCTTGAAAACGGGAATGTCATCAGTATTGCATTTAGACCAACACCCATGGACATGTTAGAGGAGTAATATGGAAATTATCGACGTGGCACTAAGAGCGGCAGAGAGAGCTTCAGAGATACTTTTAGGTTACCAGGGGCGTCTTGAGAAAGAAGAGATAGCCTTTAAATCAAAAAACGATTATGTGACAAAAGCTGACAGAGAAGCTGAAGAAAAGATAATAGAAACGATAAAAACCTATTTTCCAGATCATTCTATTGTAGCAGAGGAGAGCGGTACGTCAGGGAACAGCGATTACACATGGTACATTGACCCTCTTGATGGAACGAAGAATTTTATACACGGACTACCTGTGTTTTCCGTCTCTATAGGTGTTGCTTTTAAAGGTGAAATGATAGCCGGAGTTGTCTCAATTCCAAAATTAAATGAGGTTTTCTCGGCTGAAAAGGGAAGCGGTGCTTTTTGCAACGGTGAAAAGATAAAAGTAAGCGATAGACCTTTCAATGAAGGGTTGATAGCTACCGGTTTTCCCTTTAAGGGAAAAGAGATGTTAGACGATTATCTCGTCTGTTTTAAAGAGGTCTTCTTTTCTGTTTCTGGTGTAAGGAGGTGCGGTTCTGCAGCAATAGATCTTGCCTACACGGCAAAGGGGATTTTTGACGGATTCTGGGAGCTCTCTTTAAAAGCCTGGGATATCGCTGCAGGCGTTCTTCTCATAGAGGAAGCAGGCGGCACCGTTTCCGATTTTAAAGGAGGTAGAGACTTTTTAAGGACGGGAAATATCATAGGAGCTTCCCAAAGCAGCTACAAACATTTATTTTCAATAGTGAACAAATATTTAGGAGGTTTTTAGAATGGATGAGAAATGCAGCAGCTGCAGTCTAAAGGATAAATGTTCAACAGTGAAAGATCCTATCGATCAAAAGCTTATCTGTAACATGTCAAAGATTAAACATAAAATAGCGGTTTTAAGTGGTAAAGGTGGTGTGGGAAAAACCACTGTTGCCACAAACCTCGCCGCTTCTCTTGCTAAAAAAGGCTTTAAAGTCGGACTCTTAGACGCAGATATTCACGGACCTAACGTTGCGAAAATGCTCGGCGGTGAAGGTGCAAAACTTCACGTTAATCCGGAAACGGAGCTTATAGAGCCTTACACGCCCGACGAAATGCCAAATCTTAAAGTGGCAAGCATGGCTTTTCTGCTTCAGGATTCAAGTCAGCCGGTCGTATGGAGAGGACCTCTAAAACATCAGGCAATAAAGCAGTTCCTTGCAGAGATGGATTGGGGCGAGCTTGATTATCTCATCATTGATCTTCCTCCTGGAACCGGTGATGAAGCTTTAAGTATTGCGCAGCTCATAAAACCTCTTGACGGCTTTGTGATTGTAACCACACCACAGGAAGTAGCGTTGCTTGATACTAAAAAGTCCGTAAATTTTGCAAAGATGTTAAAAGTGCCTGTCTTAGGTCTAATTGAAAACATGAGCGGACTCATATGTCCTCACTGCGGTAAGGAGATTGAAATATTTAAGTCTGGCGGTGGAAGAAAAGCAGCAGAAGAACTTGACATAGAATTTCTGGGGAAAATCCCTCTTGAGCCTAAAGTTGTAGAGACAGGTGATGCAGGAAAACCGATAGTAATAGCTGACCCTGAATCTGTATCTGCAAAGGCTTTTGAATCCATAGCTGATAAAATTATTGAAAAGGTAAGCTGAAGATGAAAGTTAAGATTGACAGAAAAACGGGAGCGGCTCTGCTGCTCCTTATCATTTTTTTATCTTTTGTTTTCATAGGTCTGTCTCGGAAGGAGTGGCTTTATGTATATAAAAATGGAAGGCTTTTATGCCTTTCCTGTATAGGGATTGAATAATGAAGGTACCCTTTTTTAAAAACAGAAGATTTTATCAGTCAATTACCGCAATAATTTCAAACCTTGCTGTATGGAACTTTTTTAGCGGAAAACTTTATACCGGCATTTTGAAAGCCATTCCTTTTCCGTCAATGAACTGTTACGCATGCCCCGCTTCCGTCTTTTCATGCCCAATAGGAACACTCTCTCACTTAATGGTAATGGCAAAATTTCCGTTTTACACCCTCGGCATTTTAGGTTCCGTTTCTCTGCCATTCGGAAGATGGATATGCGGCTGGATATGTCCGTTTGGTCTTCTGCAGGACATGCTTTACAAGATTCCAACACCAAAAGTAAGAATGCCTAAAAAGTTAGAACTGATTAAGTTTGCTATGCTCCTTTTCCCTGTCCTGATACTTCCTTACTTTTTAAAGAAACACCTTTTCTGCATGATGTGTCCGGTTGGAACGCTTGAGGCAGGACTCTACTGGGTGGGATTTCATCCTGAGATAAGGAGACTTGCCGGAATGCTTTTTTCTTTTAAAGTTGCCGTCATGATACTCATTGTGGGAGGAGCGATTTTTACAAAGAGGCCTTTCTGCAGGTTCTTCTGCCCGTTAGGTGCTCTTTTTTCACTCTTTAACAAAGTATCACCTATAAGGTTTACACACGACGCATCCCTGTGTACAAGGTGCAATCATTGTCAGGATGTATGCCCCGTTGACCATAAAATTTATGAAGATCCGAACAGCACCTCCTGTATAAGGTGTTTAAACTGCATAAGAGATTGCAAAGCCCTTGATATAGAGTATCCTTCTATCTTTAAAATTCCTCAAGGTAGGAATCATAACGAGAAATCTCTTCCTTAAACTTGTCCAGAATCTTACGCCTTATGTGTAGATAGAGATTTTTATCAATTGTCTCAACTACCGGAACAAACTCTCCCGATTTTGACTTCCTTGTCGGCATCTGTATAAAAAAACCCTTGTTTGACTCTATAATCTTTATGTCTTTTATTTTGAGAATACCGTTTATAACTATTTCTGCAACGGCCTTTACATTTCCTCCTATTCCGCTTGTATCAAATGGATATATGCGAACATCAGTAACTTCCATGTCCATTACAGGGAGTCTTTCAACAGCCTTTTTGTCCAAGATTCCTCCTACAAAAGGGAAATTCCGTCCTGTATGAGACGGAAAATTTCTCTATCAAACTCCTGCCATCTCTGAAGTCTCTTACGAGAAATTACCTGTATAGGGAAAAATATGCCTGTCGTTTGATACACGTGATATCCCGCTTCCATTAAAGTTTTTAAAAACGCGGTTTCATTACCTTCAAGTATAACAATAACTTCCCGTTCCCCTTCTCTATCTATCAGTTTCAGCTCTTCTGGAATTACAATTTCTTTTATCCTTTCAACAAGTCCATTAAGGGCTCTTTTCCAGTTTTCATCGCCTGAAACCTCGTTCCACCATGGAGGCTTTTCCTCAAAAGAAGGAACTTCGCAAAAAACAACGACTGCCTCCGTTCCTTCACTTATCTCTACATCTTCTACCGGTACGAACACGCCGTTTTTATAAACCACCTGTGCCGTTTTGAACTTCCCTTTCATGGTTGCATTCTCCAGATGTTAGCCTTACAACTAAATTTTGAGAGAAAAGCCTCACTTTTCAAGCTAAAAGGGAAAAATCATGGGTTTTCTTTCTAAATCCGCATTGTTTGATAGAATAATACAACAACTAACACGGAGGTTGCAATGAAAGTACTGGCAATTAACGGCTCTCACAGAAAAGGCTCGACTTTAGAACTGCTTAAGATAGTCCTCGATGAAATAGACTCCAGCATAGAGAAAGAAATTGCATCCCTGTCGGACTACGAAATCGGTTACTGTAAGCTCTGCGGCGCCTGCAAGAAAAACGGCGGAACATGTATTCTAAAAGATGGTTTCCAGGAATTAGCGGAAAAAATGACTGCAGCTGATATTATCGTTGTAGGTTCCCCCGTTTACTTTGGTTCAATAACCGGAAAATTGAAATCTCTGTTTGACCGTTCAAGAGCATTAAGGGTAAGCTGGTCTCTTAAAAACAAGTTCTGTGGTGCTCTGGCAGTTGGAGCAACTATTCACGGCGGGCAGGAACATACTATTCAGGCAATTCACAGCTGGGCTCTCATTCACGGCATGCTTGTATTTGGTGACACATCACCAACAGCCCATTTTGGCTGCGCAGCAGTGGCGAGTCAGAAGGACGGCAAGTTTGAGTTCAACAAAGGCGGCATTGAAACGGCAAAAAGCCTCGGAAGGCATATAAACGAGATAGCCGAAATGCTTAAATAATATTCGTGGGCAGCTGAGGCTGCCCACATTTCTATTGGAATATTTTTCAAAATGCCATTCAAGCGTGCAAAAATTTTAAAAGCTTGAACCTTTTCGGTAGTCCTAAATCCTAAAATTTGATATGATTAAATTTACTCGGCGATGTAAGCATTTCATAAGATATGCTTGATAAAAAATAGGGAGCAAATATGAATAATTATAAAAACATTAACGAGAAAACTGTTCTTGAAAATATATTTGAAATTTTTCTATGGAAGAGTCGATTGGCGGTTATAATTGCAGTCATTCCTTCAATTCTGGCATCTCTTTCACTTTTTTTCATAGGAACTCATAAAATCCTTAAAGTTTTTTTGCAAACTTTCGGCAATTTCATGAATTATGAAAAAGGATTTTATAAATATGCGGTTATGGACGTTGTCACGGCGGTGGATATATATCTTATAGCAACTGTTATGATAATTTTTGGCTTGGGTCTATACGAACTTTATGTTAGTAAACTAGATCCTGCTGAACATTCTGAAATCATTAAAATACTTAAAATTAAATCTCTTGATGATTTGAAAGGAAAATTAGGTAAAGTTATTTTGATGGTTTTAATAGTTACATTTTTTAAATATGCACTACAGATACCATATCACAATCCACAAGAACTTTTAATTCTATCCATTTCTATTCTTTCAATATCCGGAGCCATTTTTCTCAGTGCTCGCCACTAAAGTGAAGAGATCAGGAGGAGAATGATATGATGTCATTTTTAACTGCGCACAACAAGCTGGTATCTGGCTTCGTTTTACTTCTCCCAAATTTGCTCTGTTTCGCTCCACAAACTTCAGATACCTGCAAAACGATAGCCGAAACTTAAAGTAGTCTCCGTTAATTAAAACTGCATTTACGCTGGTTCGAACAATGAAAAAACGATTGATGGAAATATACAGGGAACTTTTCAAAGAAGATTACGTGGAAAAAAGCATGGAAAGATGTAAAAATTCCAGATGTTTGTGGCTTGTTGTTGACATTTCATCCGTTTCAAGTATTGTTTCTGCCGATTTGGGAATAAGAAGACAGCGGGAAAAAAGACCGATGATAACATCCAAAAAGGTGAAATCAAACTACATCTGTACGTTTCTCACAACAAAAAGCAGACATTGCGGTTATGACCTTGAACCTGTCAGAGTGGATTTACAAAAATGTAATAAACTTTGTGATGAATTTCACTTCATCAAACAGAGTTACAAATTCATCTATATAGATTTCAGGAGAAATACACGCAGGAAAGTTTTTAAAATTCCAGAATACTTTGTAAAAGACGAAAATCTGTTTAAATTCTGCGGAGTATGCGGTGAGTAACTTTCTGTCACCAGAAATCATCGACAAGATAACTTCCGTTTTAATCAAGAAGTTAACGGAAAAAGAAAAGCAAATTATACTTAAGCAGTATGGTGAATGCAGCTTTCAGGTTATAAGGGCTGAAGTTTCTTACATCCTTACGGAGAAAAAGGAAATTATTGAGCAAAAAAAGGAAGTAAATTTCAGTTTCCTGTACACTATAGTACGCAACTACTTTCAGGATAAATTTTTAAAGGGTAGAATCCAGCACATTTTAAAAGAAAAGTCTCTTCCCGAATTTTCAGGGAAAAGTATAAGCCGCTCAGTCATAGCATTCCTTTTTGCAGAAGAGATGGTAGAAATAGTAGCTAACCATCTCTCAAGCAAGGAACTTGAAACACTATGTTGGATGATGTTCAACAAAAAGTATCCCTCTGAGGAAAATCCATTCTTATCAGCCCTATCCAGAGAGGCCAAATATAAAAGGTGGAATAGGCTAAAGCCAAAACTGAATTCTCTCTTTAAGGAATATGGATCTTTAAACGAAGAAGAATTTGTGCTTTTCTGTGAACTCTACATGTCAAAAATCTGTAAGAAATTTCGTTTAAAAGGGTAGAAGGTATGGCTACATTGAATGAATTATTGAAGGACTACATTGAAATTAATGGAGAAGTAAAGGTGATGTTTGAGCATAGAAAAAACGTGACAGAAGTTCAAATAGGCGATGTTTTAGAGTTTACAACAAATAAAAATCCTATACTTGTCTGTGTATTAGATAGTGCTTTTCCCTGCGAAACCGTTCTCATGTCCTACCTCTGGGAAATGGCAACTTCCAGCGACCTGATAGTCAACTTTGAACATCCTTTAAGGGACAAATGGATTTTGCAAGGTGATATGGTTCTTTACATAACAGAAAACTTGCTTGGCTCGGCAAAACTTGTCGGAAGAATTGACAAAAAAGATGTTGAAATTATAAAGCGCTATTTAGAAGACGAAACTTTTTACCTTCCGAAAGATAGATGCGGAATAGGGGATAAGCTGGCCGTTAAACGGGAATTCAAATTATTTGAAGCCAAAAGGAGCAGGGAATTTCTCTTCAACCTTATAAGAGAAATAGAAGAAAAGGAGAAAACGCTCTTTTACGTATCGGGTAAAACGTTAGAAATGCTGCCAGCAGTAGCCGGAAGAGAGAAAGAGGCCGTAGCGATGGAAGATTTTATTGTTTTCAATCACGAAAATAAACTCAGAGTAAAGGTAATAAATAGCAGTATTATAAACAAACCGGCACTAATAAAGGTACTTAACATGGAACTTTACGTTGATAAACTGCCGGAGGAATTTATCATAGAGTTTGAAAGGCCTGTAATGAGTAACATTGAGTACATTGCCAAAACAATTTCCATAGAAGGTCGATAATGGGCTGGTTTGGAAAATTAATGACAAAAGAAATAGAATTAACTACAGAAGAGACAAATAAACTAATCAGAAGCGGTGAGGTTGACGAGGAAGACCTTCCCTTTCTTTTAAAGGCTGTTAAAGAAAAAAGTCTTCCCTGGTCAACAGCTTTTGAAACTTTCTATGCTATTAAAAACTTCAAGCACTTTAAACGACCTAAACTATTTAAAAACTTATTTGGACTTTCAGAACAGGAAATTTCTGATCTCTTTTCAAAAGAAGTAGTAAAAGTTAAATTCCCTGTTGTAAAATATGGAAAGGGTAAAATAATAACGGCACACCTGGTACCTCTTCAGAACTCCGTTTTAAACTTTTCGAAAGTAGATGATGAACTGCTAAGTGTAATTAAAAGAGCAACGGGAAAAGGATTTGCTGTTACATTTGATTCTCCTTTTAGTCAGGACTCGTTTATGCTTGCTGTCGTGGCGGGGCTACTTGCAGAAGATAAACACTTTCTTTCTCATCTCAGTTTCACCGGAAGTGTTGATTGTTACAGAAATATTCTTTCTGTGGGTCTTATCGGCGAAAAAAAGAAGATAAGTGAAGAGCAAAATCTAAAACTTATAACTGCTGAAGACGTCAAAAATCTCAAACAATTGAAGTGCTATCTCAAACGAAGTATTCCTGTACCTTTCCCGCTAATGGTCGGAAAACACAAAGAAGCCGTAAAAATTTTCTTTAGAAATTTTGAGAAAGAAACTAAATTAAATTGTGATGCCGTGTCGAAGTTTTCCGGTATTTCCCTTTCCGATATGGGTGTAGTTAAAGGGAATTCCCTGGAAAACTCCCTCGAAGCCTTCCACAAACTTTTAGAAGAGGAATTTTCCAGTAAACTTTTAAAAGTTACAGGGAGAAGAGAAGATGCAGTATTTCATATTACAGGTGTTGTCTCATCACTGATGTACGGAGCCGGTATAATTTTCGGGGTAAGAAAAAAAGCTGTCCTCTATCATTATCAGGACGGTGAATATCATCCGATACTCGCCATAAGTAGAGAACTCAAAGAAATAAAACGCAGTAGAAACTGGATTAAAACAAGCCAGATAGAAAAAGGAAGCAATAAAGAAGCCGCAATTACTCTTCACATAGCAAGCCATAATCCTCTCGGTTCCACCAGGGCTTTTGTAAAAAATTATCTAAAAAATGCATCCCATTTTTATATTACACTAAAGGAGAACACCGGTAATGTACCTTTAAATCGGGAAATATGGAAAACCGTTGTTTCAGAAATCTATTCTGAACTAAATAGACTGCGAAGCGAGTATATGGTCGAGAGATTCCATATATTCTTGAGCATTCCATGTCCGATGGCTTTTGCTCTCGGAGCATGTGCCGGAAAGTTTATACCGGCAACCATATACAACTATATTCCAGAAAAGAACAGTTATTCTGCCGTAATAGAAACAGATAAGTTAAAAAATATTTTTTAATCTGCGTCCACTAAATTTAAAAAATTTCGTTATATAATATACGAAGGGTGGTTTTAAAAAGAAACAAAAGGGGATAGCATGGAAAAAGAATTTGAAATCGTTGCCACAGCAGCTCTCCTTCACGATATAGGCAAGTTTTATAGAAGAGCTGAAGGCAAAAGAGATTCTCATCAAGTTATGTCCGAGAAAGCAGTTTTAGAAAAACTTTCCGCTGGCCTGAAAAAATTCTTCAGGGATAATGAAATCAAGGAAATAGCCTTACTTGTGAGAAATCATCATTACGGAAGAGAAAAACTGGATAATGTTGAACTCACAAGCTCTCTTCAGGCTCTGATAGATGGTGATAGGCACAGCGCCGGACTTGATAGGCACAACATAGAAGAAAAATATGATGAGAAGCAAGTTACAGAAAGAACACCCCTTGTTTGTATATTTGAAGAGATTGCTTATAACAAAAAGCGAATAAATGATATCTCCGAGCTTCTTTCAAGTGATGTTTATGTTTACAAATTTAAAAAGCTTTCTCCGGAGAGTGCTTTTCCCGAAAAGAAAAGCAGATATTACGAGGACGCGAGAAACGCAGATTACCGGCAACTTTGGAAAAAATTTGTTGACGAGTTCAACTCAATAGAAAAAACTGCAAATTTCAACCTATTTTATGAAGCGATGAAATCCGCTATTATCAGATACACGTGGTGTATTCCTTCAAATACCTATGCACCGAGGGGATTCTCCATACCTGACGTTCCTTTATGCGATCATTTGACCTCTTCTGCCGCAATAGCTGTTGCTTCTTACCGCTGGCGCCAGAGTTATTCCGAAAAAAGGCCAAAATATATTCTACTCTCCGGTGATTTTTCAGGAATACAGAACTTCATATTTTCAAGGTACGGAGAATCAAAAAAGTATGCGGCAAAAATTTTAAGGGCCAAATCCCTGCTTGTCAGTTTTGCCCTTGAAACCATAATTACCCGGATAGCAGAAGAGTTTGAAGTAAACAGAGCTTCTCTTCTTTTAAATGCAGGTGGAAAATTTATGATGATTTTACCCGATATTGATGCAGAATCCAGAATTAGAAATATTAAACATCAGCTTGAAGAGGCACTTATAAAAAATCACTATGGACTTCTTTCAATTAATCTTGCCTATGTTAAATTAGAACCGGAAGATTTTGAAAAGGGAAAATTCCTTGAAAAATTAAAGGAATTACATATTGAAGAAGGAAAGCAGAAATTCAAATCCTTTTCCATCAAAAACACGGAACAGTTTGCCGTTAAAAATTACATTCAATCTCTCATGGGTAAGTCCCCATGTTCAATATGCGGAATCCGCCCTACCGGCAAAAATAAAGAAATATGCAGTTTATGTGATTATTTAAAGAACCTCGGAGAAAAGTTACCAAAAGCAAAAGCAATAAAAGTTACACCGAATCATGAACTCTTCCCCCTTCCAGACATAAAAGCTTACACGGATACAAATAATCTGATTTCTGAATATAGAAGTGCACCGGATGATACTCTCATTTTTTCCATAGGTGAGTCAGTACCGGGAATTCCAGCTAAAAATGTGAATGTCCATCTACCGGTCAATAAGCCCGGCGCAAATTTATCTGAAATAATAAAAGAAGAAATTATTAAAAGATGCGAGGAAAATCCAGATATACCGACAGTTAAAACTTTCTGCCAGTTGGGTATTGAATCCCTAATTTCAGATGAAAAAGGATTAAAAGGAAAACCCTTCATCGGTGTTCTTAAAGCAGATGTTGACAATTTAGGTTTTATTTTTATGAAAGGTTTTGTCGGAATAGAAGGTTCTGAAGATAAAAGCAGGGAAAGTTTATACTCCGTTTCCCGCGTTTTATATCTCAGCAGAATGATAGATTACTTTTTCTCTGTTGTTCTCACCAGCAAATTTGAATTGAAGGATAAAGGATTCCACAACATCTATACCGTATTTGCGGGCGGTGATGACCTGTTCCTGATAGGACCGTGGGAAACAATGTTTAAATTTTCTGAAGAGATGGAAAAAGAATTCAAACGGTATGTTGCCTACAACCCCGATATTACATTTTCTTCCGGTATTTTTGTTACAAAACCGGACGTTCCCGTATATTTCCTTGCTGAAGGAGCAGAAGGTGAGCTTGAAAAATCGAAAAAAAAGAAGAATCGCATCACTGCTTTCGGAAGGACGGTAACCTACGACGAATTTAAAGAGCTTCTCCGGATAGCTGGAGAACTTGAAAGAGAAATGGATGAGAACAACGTTTCAACCGCCCTTGCGTACAAACTTATAAAACTTTCCGACATGGCAAATTCCATACCCGAGGACGGAAAGAATGCTTTGTGGAAGGCGTATCTGAGTTACCTTATAAGCAGGAACTACGGAAAAGAAAATCATAAAAACGACGAAGAGCACATCACTTCGTTCCTGAGAAAGTGGATTAACTACATAGAAATTTACTCTGAAAACATCAGCAGAAAAGAAAAAGACAACAAACTTTATATAGCATTAGTTAAAGCCCTTTACAGGAGGAGAAGATATGGAAACTAAACACCATCCCGATCTGGAAATTATCACAAAAATGTTTAGAGAATACCTTTCCGCAGACCGGAAAAAGCAAGCAAAAGTGTTAAAAGATACAGCAGAAAAAGTGGCAAAATTGTTTGCAGAAGATAAAACGTCAAAACACCAAATTCGCAAGCACTACCATAGACTATTGGATATAAAAGAAAGAATAAAAACGAAAAATACGGATGACATTAAGGAATTCTATCCAGAAATAGCAATGACCGCAGCTTATGCAACATATGACAGAAGCAGAAATAATATTGGAAATGCCTTTGAAAGATTTTTAAAAGAACTAACTAATGAAGCAATCAACAGCAATAAAGATAACTTTCTCAAGCTCATGACTCTTTTTGAAGCAGTTGTAGGTTATGCAAATATGTATGTTAAGAAAAATTAAAACTGGAGGAGAAGATGGAAAGATTAAAAGAAATAGTCACGATTGAAGGAACTGTTAAACTTGTCACGGGTCTTCATATAGGAGCGGGAAATGATGAGATAAAAATAGGCGGAATAGACAATCCTGTAGTTAGGAATCCTATTACCAATGAACCTTATATTCCGGGTTCTTCCATAAAGGGAAAAATGAGATTTCTTCTTGAGTGGTACCTTGGAAAAGTAGATATGCAGGGAGGCAAGCCTTTTTCAAACTTTGATGGAAGTAAAGAAGCAGAAGTTATTTTGAAAATTTTTGGTGTTTCCGGTTCTGAAGAAAACAGGATAGGCCCTGCGAGAGCGTCTTTTTATGATTTGTTTTTAACAAAAGAAAGCAGGAAGCTTTTAGAAGAAAGAGTCGGTGCATTAATGACAGAAGATAAAGCTGAAGTGATGGTTAACAGAATAAAAGGAACCGGAGAAAATCCAAGGCATACGGAAAGGATTCCTGCAGGTGCAGAATTTAAATTTAAGCTTGTTTACAAAATTTTTGACGAAGAAGATGAAAAACTGTTTGAATATCTACTTAAAGGTTTGAAACTTCTTGAAATAGACGGAATCGGTGGAAGTGTATCAAGAGGTTACGGAAAGATTAAATTTGAGAAACTTAAAAAGAAAACCTTAATAGGCAAAGGAGAAGAAGATATAGACCTTGAGAAAGTGGAGCTTTAAAATGGAAGCAATAAAATTAGTTATAGAACCATTAACACCATTTTATACACCACTACAGAGCAATACACTCTTACAGAGCGATACACTTTTTGGAGAATTCTGCTGGCATTACAGATTTTTATATGGTAGAGAAAAGCTTGAGAACCTGATTAATAACTATGACACGGAACCTGTCATGGTTTTCTCCAACGGCTTTCCCGAAGGATATCTGCCGTTTCCTGTTATACCTTTCAGAAACCTGCCAGTAGCTGAGAAAAAAGACATTGGCATATACAAAATTCTCAAGAAGTTTAAAAAGCAACCCTTTATAGAGAAAAAGCTCTTGAGGGAACTGATAGAATCAGGAAAAGAAATAACCGCTGAAATTCTCTTTGAAAACTTTACCAGGAAATCAAATGAAAAAGAAGCTCTACCGTCTTACAGAAAAGCCAAACAGATGCACGTTACAATCGACCGTAGGTTCGGAAGTCACCTTGAAGGCCATCTGTTCGATAAGGAATACCTGTTTTTCAACAAAGGTTCGAAGATTGAAATCTACTGTAAGTTTAATTCAAAACGGATAACTCTGGAAGAAGTAGAACAAACATTTCATTTTATGGGTTTGAACGGATTTGGTGGAGAAAAAACAACCGGTAAAGGAAAATTTGAAATTGTGTCTATTGATGAATCTGACCTTCCGGAAACAGCAAATCCAAACGGATTTATCTCTCTTTCAACCGGAATGGTTAAGGAAGGCGAAATAGAAGACTACTATGCAAGATTTTTCACCAAGTTCCCCAAACATGGACCTGAAGTTTGCCCCGAGGGAATAAACATATTCAAGAACCCTGTAATTCTCACGAAAGAAGGGTCTGTATTTAAATGCAAAGAAAGAAAAGAGGTTTACGGTAGAATTTATAAGATTTCTCAGAATGATAGCTATATCCACTGTGCAAAAATACTTCCACTGTTTGTGAGGTTGCAATGAAAAGCTATAAGTTAAAATTAACTGTTGAAACACCAACTCATATAGGAACTGGAAATACGTATTACGATCTTGAATACACGGTAAAAAACAAAAAATTTTATGTAATTAATAAGGCTAAATTTTTTAAACGCCTTGAAAAACTCGGGAAAATTGACTTATTTACAAAAATAGCAGCAAAGGGAGATGAATCGTCTATAATTGAAATAAGAAAACTTGTCCATAACAATTTCAATCCGGAAGACAGTTTGGCTAATTTTGAAATTGATAAAGATGCCCTATCAGATCTTGAAAAAAAATTATTCAGATTTGCAAACATAGAAAGGCATAGAAGCGGCAAAATAATGGGGATTTTAAACCGGATGAAAATAAGAAAAACTTACAAGAATCCCTTATCTTTTAAACCTATGATTCCGGGAAGCAGTATAAAAGGTGCAATAAGGACAGCACTTATTAGCTATTTAATATCTAAAGATGAGATACTATTAAAAAAGCTAAGCACTATTTGGGCAAAATACAGCAGAAATCCCAAGAAAGCCATTAACAACATGAATAATGAATTAATATCTCTGGCACTGCGCAATTTTGAAAGAAAAATTAAACCTGACACCACCAAGGACATTTTACGGTTCATAAAAGTTTCAGATTTTATGCTTGTTGATGGAGGAATAAAGATAGGTAAAGCTGAAATGGTGCACAGAAAAAAGAAAAAAACAGGTCTTCCTGTGTATCTTGAATACATAACGGAAAAAAGCGTTTTTGAAGGAACAATAACAATAGACAAAAAAGCAGCCGAAGAGATATTCGGAAATGAGAAAAATTTCAGAGAAGAAAATTTCAGCATAGAAAACATAATGAAATACCTAAGAATACACTATGGGAAGAATACATATTACAACGGCGAAAGAGAATACTTTAAAGACTTTATCAACTGGAAATTAAGACAGTACAAGCATAAAAAAGAAGCACCTATCAAGGTCGGTTTTCATTCCGGCTCCCTTGCCGTAACAACCGGCATTAAGGAAATTACGAAGATATACGACAAGGAAAAGAAACAGTATAAAGCACTGCCGCCGCTTACCCTCTGGACAATAAATAAAAAGCCTATGGGCTGGTGCTATTTAGAGGTGATTGAATAATGCCGGGAAAGATCAGGATTATATTTGAAGCCGATAATCCAGTTCCTGTATCGGAGCTTTCTCCCGACAGGATTCACGGATTGTTTTTCTCAATACTTGACAGTGAAACAGCCGGAAAACTTCACAGTATAAACGGGCTGAAACCATTTACCCTATGCTGTCCCGTATTTTTTAGAAGTAAAAAGGAAACGGTGAAAAGATTTTTTGTAGAGATAACATTCCTTGAGGATTGGTTATTATCAAAAACAACAACAGCTGTTATCTTAAATTCAAGAAACAGAAATTATTACTTAAACAGTTATAAAATAAAACTTTTCAGAACATTCAAAATAGATTCGGATGACATAATAAGCTATGAAAACATAAAAGAGAAAGCAAACACCCGCACAAGAGATATTATACTGGACTTCATAACGCCAACGACATTTAAAAGAGGTAAATATGATTATCCGCTTCCGGAACCTTCTCTCATATACAAAAGCATCCTTAAAAAATGGAATCGATTTTCAGGGGAAAGACTGCCGTCAAAGGAAATCCTTGAAAAAATCGGGAGAGATATACAGGTTGCCGGATGCTGGATAAAAACGACAAAGCTTGAAATGGCATCGCTCAAGAAAATAACCGGATTCAGGGGACGAATAGTCTTTTACAACGCATCTAAAGATGCTGAATTCAACAGGATAATTACTCAGTTAACCCTGTTTGCTCCCTTCTGCGGTATAGGAAGAAAAACAACCATGGGATTCGGAAAAGTTAGAACATTCTTTAATCTTCAGGGAGGCTAACATGGCTGAAGTTTTTGCAAGTTTTCTGGGCACAAGCAATTATAAGGAAACAACCTATTTTCTTTACGGTGAAAAGGTGAGAACAAAGTATATTCAGTCGGCTCTGCTTCAAATTCTCAACAGTAAAGAAGGGAAAGAGAGAGAAAGTGAAAAAATTTTCAGAATTTTCCTGACACCTACGGCAAAGGAAAAGAATTGGCCGTCTCTTAAATCCGAAATTGAGAAACTATCCATTGATATAAAATTGGAGCCGGTTTTTATAGATAAAGATATAATCAGTTCCGAGACGCAAATGTGGCAATTATTTGAAAAATTAGCCTCATCTTTCAATGAGAATGAATCGGTAACTTTTGATATTACCCACGGTTTTAGATTTTATCCTATGATGTTGATGGTTATGCTGAGCTATTTAAAGCTGACGAAGAATATAAAAGTAGCCGGAATATTTTACGGTGCCTGGGAAGCAAGAAATAAGATAGATGGCACGGAAGTAACGCCAATACTTGAATTAACGGATCTCGATAAACTTTTTGACTGGATAGTCGGAACCCAAAATTTCATCAAGTATGGTATTTCCGAAACTCTCACGGAACTGTTAGAAAATGAAAGCAAAAACATCCTTAAAAAGACAAGGGGAAAAGATGAAAACGCTCAAAAGTTAAGAGATTTCTCCATACATTTAAAGAGATTTACCGAGTCAATTAGAACCTGCAGAGGGAAAGAGATAATTTCGGGATTTTCAAAAGAAAAATTTTCATGCAAAAATGAAAACGGAAAAGAGATTGAAATAACAGAGCCGGAATCTCTTGATTACGAAATACTGAAAAATTTTTCCAGAGAAATCGAGATAGAAAACGGAAAATTTTCAAAACTATTAAAAAATCTCTTAAAAAAAATTCAATTTTCTTTAAAGGAATTTTCGACCGGAAGAATAGAAAATCTCCTGAGCGCAGCAAAGT
This sequence comes from Desulfurobacterium sp. TC5-1, assembly GCF_000421485.1. NCBI lineage: Bacteria > Pseudomonadati > Aquificota > Aquificia > Desulfurobacteriales > Desulfurobacteriaceae > Desulfurobacterium > Desulfurobacterium sp. TC5-1. The sequence continues at coordinate 584,553 of NZ_ATXC01000001.1, forward strand.
GGTGTTCTTCTCATAATTTAATCCAGCAAGGATATACATTTTTAAGAGAATATATATCAACCCTTCTTGTGAAAGAGAATTACGGAACAGAAAAGATATTTTGTCGTAATACAAGAAAAGAAGCTGAAGAGAAAAGCATGTCATCATCTAAATGGAAGAATTTGCTGAAAACAATGGCCGATTTTCGCAATGATATTAACCATTGTGGAATGAGAGAAAAAAGCTTAAAAACGAAAGCACTCAAAGAACAACTTGAAAAATTAATCGTAGAAACTGAAAAGATTTTAAAAAACAATGACAATCATTAAAATTGATAAGAAGTTCACAATCAAAATCACTGATTTTCCAATCTATTAAAGCAAAGTTTTTACTCTTTTTAAAGTTCGGGATGTTGATTTTCATGAAATTCTTTTTGTCACTCTGAGGCGCTTTGCACTGAAGAGCCTTAGATCCTTCGCTTCGCTCAGGATGACGTCCCATCTTTTTTAGACATTTCAATCCCTCTCATTTATCAGGGCATTTCAATAAAAATAAAAAAATTAATAATAAATTAAAATATAAAATGTCGCAATCCCTCTCATTTATCAGGGCATTTCAATTGAAAATCACGAAAGTAGCAGAAAGAGCATTTGATTATCCACGTCGCAATCCCTCTCATTTATCAGGGCATTTCAATAAAGTTAAAGTTTATTTAGGATAGGGTGGCGTTATGTCAAGAAAGTCGCAATCCCTCTCATTTATCAGGGCATTTCAATAAACAAACCCTTGTTAAACTGAAAGGGGATTAAGAAAATGTCGCAATCCCTCTCATTTATCAGGGCATTTCAATCTAAAGAAGGACGGAAGAGAATTTTAGGAGATATAAAGAGTCGCAATCCCTCTCATTTATCAGGGCATTTCAATAAACAAACCCTTGTTAAACTGAAAGGGGATTAAGAAAATGTCGCAATCCCTCTCATTTATCAGGGCATTTCAATAAGTAGCAGCCTGGGAAACGCCAGAAAATATTTACACAAGAGAGTCGCAATCCCTCTCATTTATCAGGGCATTTCAATGATTCCTTTTGTAAATGAACATATTCCAATTCTGCCTGTCGCAATCCCTCTCATTTATCAGGGCATTTCAATATAAGGGATTCATTGAAGAGATAAAGGAAGTTGCACAAGTCGCAATCCCTCTCATTTATCAGGGCATTTCAATATTTCTTCAAGGACGACCCTAAAACTGTAGCCCAGACAATAATTGTCGCAATCCCTCTCATTTATCAGGGCATTTCAATAGCGGCAAATTTAACCGCCTATCTTCCAAGGCTTCCAAAACTTGAAGTTTTTATAAAAAGCTAATATCCCTTGTATCTCAAGCTTTCCGAACATACAACTTTTTCCATATTCTGCTTGCAAAGACCGCTAAAAGAAATAGTCTCTTAACAGCGTATTGTCATAGTTACCTATTCTAATTATACTCTCAATACTTTTTGCGTCAATCGGATACAGGTAAAATTTATCCGTGTTTTGCCTTAAATATTTTTTGATTCTGCTTATCATCTCTCTTTTTTCTGAAGGGGAAAGTTCAAGCTCAAACACACTTAACTGCGTTCTTACTCCGTAAGAGTATAAGATTCTCATTATCTTCATCCGTCTTATAGCGGAGAGTCTTGCCTCTTTGGGTGTGTTGTCCTTTATGCATATATCGTAAACTGCCAGGTATTTGATTATCCTTGTTTTTCCCATCACAGCACTGTGCTCTCGTTGAGTTCTTTAACAACACCAAATTTTTGAACCATATCAATTACGTAACGAGAAATCGGAAATATAAAAACCCTATCTGTATCATGATCAATAATCTCAGAAATTTCTTTTTCTATTCTTTTTACATTAGACAGCGAAGTTTCTATCTCAAAACAGCTGAATTGAACTCTCATTCCGTAAGAAGAAAGCAGTTTAGAAACTTTATTCCTTATTTTGGTATCTGATATATCATAAACAACAACATACTTCATTTTTTAAGCTCCTCTTTAAGGTATTTAAGAAAGTTATTAACCTGGGAGAAATACGAATCATCTCTGTTGTGAATGACCACATCGGTATAATACTTTAAAAAGACTTTCAAAGGCTCATTTTTCAGATAGACACCTCTTTTCTCTTTTATAAAGTCGTCCTTTTCAAAAAATCCGTCGTTCAAACACCTGAAAACAAGAGCCGTCAAAAAGGGCCTGACAATCTCAAGAAGGTCAGAACAAAGGGCTGCATGTCTTCCTCTTTTAATATGGAAAAATCCAAAATACGGATCTAATCCGGCCGAAATCACAACAGAATGTAAAACGGAATAGAAAACAGTGTATGAAAGGCTTAAAAGCGCATTAACAGGATCTTCAGGAGGATAATAAATTCTTCTCTCAAAGTAAAAAGGACTTTCATTGAAGGAAGCGAGTTTTGAAAAGAGAAATCTGCTCATGTTTCCGTCAATACCCAACATTGATTGATTATCAGAAGCCGACAAGATAGATGCTTCTACGCTTTCTTTCCATTCCATTACCGGTGCCATGCTCATTTTTGACGGAACGTAAAGTCCCGAAAGCACATTCACTATGTTGTTTAATTTTTGTAGCAGTAAGTTTTTAGTTAATTGAACCTTAAATTCCTCGTTACTGAATTTGGCATACTGAAGAAGTCGAAACTTATTGTCACTTCCTAAAAATTCCGGATATACTACACTTATTAACTTTCCAAACTTGTTCATAATGAACAGGAACTTACCTTTTGTTGAAAGAAGCCGAATAACGGGAACAGTAACATTGACATAACCCATGATAAAAACATGACTTACAGCTCCAAGGGGAACCCTTGATCTCTTTTCACCGATGTCAATCACAAGCTGGCTGCCGTCTTTAGAAACCTTTGCACCTTTGGAAGTTACAAAGAGAAATCCTTTCATCAGTGCCAGTCCCCCGATATTAAATCCTCTACTGTTAAAATCTGCAAATCCATAAGGTTTGCCCTTTTGGTTAAAAACTTTAAAGAAGTGTATGCAGACCAAGCTTCTTTATACTTTTTCCCTTCCTCAGAGTTTAAAAACTTTTGCCAATCTGAATCTCTGCGATCAAACGGCTTTTTAGGCATGGAAGGAAAAGCTTTTACAGAAGGTCTCTTTGTATTTAAAACTGCAGGCGCTATGCACAGATAGCCTTTTCCGAAATCTCCACCTATCCTTTTGGTAAGTTCATGAAGTTCATAAAGATGTTTAGAGAAAACATTGATGTTTTTCCCTGTCTTGCAAGAAAACAGATGAAGTCTGTTATTTTTTACAGCGATAACATCAATTTCATTTACCACGTCAGAATCGTACCAGTTTATTACAACACCGATGTGAACGTCATAAAAACCTCTCTCTATAAGTTTGAGAAAAACAAATTCTTCAAACCATTTACCTCTTAAATAGCCTTCGTCAAAAACAAGGTATTTACCGCCGTGAGGTTTAATAACTTGATATTTAACGGCAAGAGAGTAAAAATCCGGCGGAAAAAGACCTTTTGGTAAGAATTGGCCCTGAATTTTGTTAAGAATCAAAGTAAATTTTTTATAGTTAAAAGCTACGTAATAAGTCAATGCCTTCCTTTCAACAATTTTACCTATTTCCTGAACTTCCGACTTTATCTTAAACCCGTACATTGCGGAATGAATCTCAACATCAAGCAAGTCATTTTTTATCTCTGCAACGATTTCACCGTCTAAAGAGAGGAGTTTTCCATCGGGCGTGTAATAAATAACTTTATCCTTCCCGGCAATATCAAACAGCACCATAGCGGTGTATTTCGTTCCGCAGTTGAGAAGGTAAAGGACATCACCGGAAATGTCAGAAACCGAAGAAACAATGGATTTCCTGTTGTAAGGTTCTATGGTCTTAATCTCAACTTCTATTCCGGAGTAGGTTAAAACATTTTTTAAAAATTTTTCAAACTTCCTGACTTTTGGTGTTGAAAGGAGAAGAATCTTCTCCGGCTTCAAAGTTAAAGCCGTTACAACTACAGGAAATGTTTGGGTTGAAACAGGCGAAACTAAAATCAATCGTCCCTCACAAATCTATTAAGCACATTTTTTATTTTACCAAAACAACATTTGTTGCTTGCATTTAGCTAAAGGAATAATTTAAGTTAACTTAAACATCGGAGAACAGAATGAATTTTGATTTTAAAGAAACGCTTAAAGTTGCTGTCAGAAGCAGTCTTTTTATTGTTAAGTTAATAGTGCCTCTTTACATTGTTGCCGATACGTTGCTCTATTTCGGAATACTTAACCACGTTGCTTTTGTCTTCAAACCTTTAACGGAACTTATACATTTACCGGTAGAAAGTGCCATTGGAATAGCGGCAGGAATGATTTTTAATCTTTACGCTGCTATAGCTTTTCTGGCACCTTTAAGCCTTACACCTTTTCAGTGGACGGTTATAGGACTTTTTCTGGGCATCGCTCACTCTTTTTTGGTTGAATCGGCAATAATGAAGAAACTGGGTATTCCTGTTATCTATTCTATTATTTTAAGAACGTTAACAGCTATAGTTGCGGTAAAACTTTTAATGTTACTCCCCTTTAATCTGTCTTCCCGAATTAGCAGTAAGAAAGAGGTTTCCGTAAAAGTTTACAAAAATATTTTTGACATGCTCGGTCATTCTGTTCAGCATGCAGTTATACTATCAGGGAAAATCGTTCTTCTAATTGTTGTGATAATCTTTGTACTGAACTTTATAAAGAACCTGCCTCCTGTAAAAAGGTACAGTGAAAAAGTCAACACGATGTTCTCCATACTGACAGGTCTATTTTTAGGCATTACGTACGGCGCCGGTGTGCTTATAAATGAAGCAGAATCGGGCAGTTTAACGAAGAGAGATATTCTGTTTATCGGAACATTTCTTATGATTTGTCATTCTGTCATAGAGGACAGCTTTTTGTTCGTAATCTTCGGTGCCAGCTGGATTCCGATGGTGGCAATAAGGGTACTGTTAGCAGTCGCAATTTCTCCGGCTGTGGCAAAGGTCGGAAGCAAAATTTTAACTTAAACCTTACGTGCAAAGATGAGAAAAGCTGTATGGGCAGGCATTCTGTCTTCCGGCCTCAGCCTTTCCGGAACTGTTTTGTAATGCCTTAAAAGGATTTCAAGAACTTCAACATCTATGAAAGGCATGTTTTCTAACGTTTCAAGTGTTTTTATTATCTGGTTCACGGTTGGAACCAAAATGCCGAGCATTCGTCCTTTTTTCAGCGCCCCGTAGGCATGGTCAAGGTAAAGCCACGGTTCCCTGACATCAAGGAAAACGGCATCTGCGTCCGTTTCGTCGAACCCTTCTGATATGTCTCTATGTTTTGCAGTTACTCTGTGGTCAAGTCCAAGCTTTCTCAAGTTTGAAACGGCGTTTTTTATGAACTCTTCTCTTCTCTCGTAGCTTATCACCTGCCCGTTTTCACCTACTATATGGGCAAAAACGGCAGTCATGGCACCGCTTCCGATACCGCTTTCAACAACCTTATCTCCCGGCTTTACATCAAGGCGCAGCGCTATGTAGGCTGCATCTTTCGGATAAACTATCTGCGTAAGTCTGTTAAGCTTGTACATAATAAAATCGTGAAGGGTTGCCGGAAGAACAAGGAAAGAATAGCCTTTATGCGTTTTTACTTCACTTCCGTACTCAAGCCCTACAACATCATCAGCTTCAATTATCCCGTATTCTGTGCCGAATTTCGGCGTAAGGGCAAGATTAATAAAGTATTTTTTATTTTTTTCTCTATCGTAGAAAATAACCGTATCTTCTCTTTTTATCTTATTCATCTCATTACCACACTTTCACCTTCGTTGTTGTATGCAACTATGATAAGAACCTGTCCTCTATAGACGTATTTTCCTCTTATGCGGTTAAGCTTTTTCACGGTGTGAACGTCCGTGCCAAACTTTCTGGCAATTCTGGTAACCTTTTCGGTTCTATACGGACGGTAGATGTAAATTCTTGCATCTTTTGCTTTTGCAAGGAAGGTTCTGTTCCCTATAGAAAAAGCGGGTACATAGACATACCTGTAAGCGGGAACAACTCCTTTTCTATACTGCCTGTTGAAATTTTTGATTATTGCATACTTAACTCTCAACTTCCTCGCTATGGCATACAAACTGGTTTTTGAAACAATCTTTATTTTTAAAAGCTTGTGTTCCGAAGTAGCAACCTTTATCTGTCCTGAATTGATGAGAGAAGCTACCGCGTAGAATTTTGGAACGTAGTTAAGTGTTTCATCGGGAAGCTTTGCTAAATCCCAGAAAGAGTCGGTGTGATAACGCCTCATAAGAGAAAGTATTTTTCCTGGACCGGCGTTGTAAGCAGCAATGGCCAGATCCCATTTTCCAAAAATTTTATAAAGCTTTTTGAGATACCGCGCTGCTGCTCTTGTTGATTTTTCTATGTCAAAACGTTCATCTATGTAGTAGTTCACTCTTAATCCGTAAAGTCTTGCCGTCCTCGGCATTAACTGCCACAGACCCGCCGCACCGGCACGGGAAACGGCAGCCGGATTACCTTCACTTTCTATTATCGGAAGGTATGCAAGAACTTCGGGAACACCTTCTTCTTTAAGGATGGGCTTAACGTAAGGCAGGAAAATAGAGTATCTTGCCGCCTGTTGAACAAGCTTAAGCCTGTTCATGCGGTTTTTATAGTACTGAAGCCAGAACTGAACACCCGGCTGATTCCAGGGAATGTCAAGTGTCTGGATGGTATCTTTTGTAGTTGAAACAGAAGCACCAAACTGGTCTATAAGAAGAGCTTTAGATTCCTGTTCTACAACTGTCTTAAGGTCAGCCGCCGAAGCTGACGCGAAAAGTAAAAACGGCAGGAGAAGCCCGAAAATGAGCTTACGCATTATTCATAACCTCATCGGGCATATCAAAGTTGGAATAAACTTCCTGAACATCGTCAAGGTCTTCAAGCACTTCAAGAAGTTTAAGAACCTTCCGGGCAGTTTCACCCTCTACCCTCGTTGTGTTTTGAGGAACAAGGTCAACCTTAGCCTCTTCTATCTCTATTCCTGCTTCTTCAAGTGCGTTTTTCACAGTCTCAAGATCCTGAGGTTGCGTATAGATAACAAACTGTCCATCTTCATTTACAAAATCTTCAGCACCGGCATCTATGGCAACCATCATTACCTCTTCTTCATCTTTACCTTCAGCATTTATAGTTACAATGCCTTTCCTTTCAAACATCCAGGAAACACAACCTGATGTTCCCAGGTTTCCACCGTGTTTTGAAAAGGCGTGCCTTACTTCAGATGCTGTCCTGTTTCTGTTGTCTGTGAGGCACTTAACGATAATTGCCACACCTCCAGGACCATAACCTTCATAAGTTACCTCTTCGTAGGTCTCACCGGCTATCTCACCGGTTCCTCTCTTGATTGCCCTTTCTATGTTTTCTTTAGGCATGTTAAACTTTTTAGCTTTTTCAATAGCAGCACGGAGACGCGGATTAAACTCGGGGTCTCCGCCGCCTTCTCTTGCAGCAACCGTTATTTCCCTTGCAAGCTTCGTGTATATCTTTCCTCTTTTTGCATCCTGAGCCGCTTTTTTATGCTTAATGTTTGCCCATTTTGAATGTCCAGCCATGACTTTACCTCCGGAGAGTATGCAGTGGTAAATATGTGGGGAAAAAGAGGAAAAATCAAGGCTCTATGCCCGTTACAACCAGCTTACCATGTTTAACGCCCTTTTGACTGATAATTCTATCTGCAAGCTCCCTTATCTCGCTTGCTTTACCCTTTACAACTATCGTCTCCATGCAGTGGTGATGGTCAATGTGAACATGGAGGGACGAAATAATATTTCCAAGATGTTGATGTTCTATCTCTGTTAATTTGTCTTCAAGTTCTTTCTGATGATGGTCAAACACTATGGTAATTGTGCCGAAAACTTCCCTATCCTCTCCAACGGATTCCTCGATAAGAGCGTTTCTAATAAGGTCTCTAACTGCTTCTGAGCGGCTGACATAACCTTTTTTTTCTATGTATTCGTCAAACCTCTCAAGCAGTTTCCCGTCAATTGAAATACCAAACCTAACGATTCCTGCCATTTTCTTCCCTCCTTTTCTTCTGAAACTACACTACCTTCTCTTCCCTTATCCTGCACTCAACACCCAGCTTTCTGGCAAACGATTTAAAAGCTTTTACATCAAAATCTTTAACGTTTACTGCAGATATAATAACATTAAAACCTTTTTCTTTTGCATCAATAATGAATTTTATCACACTTTCAAAGCTTCCGTTTCCAAAAGAAGGACGAACAATCCTGTAGTATTCTTCAGGGCTGGAAGCGTTTAGACTGACATTAAAAGTATCAACAACACCTTTAAGCTCGTTCAAAATGTTTTCACTGCCGGTTATCAGATAGGCAAGACCGTTAGTGTTCACTCTTATTTTTTTAGCTCCCATCCTTTTAGCCCATTTAGCGACCTTAACGAGAACATCAAACCTTTCAAAAGGTTCACCGTACCCGCAGAAAACAATTTCATCGTATATACCGGGATTTTTAATACGGTACATGTACTCTTCTGCAATCGGCTCTCTATCAAGTTTTAAGTTGTAACCTAAAACGTAATCTTCTTTACCCCTAAAACAGAAAACACAGTTACACGGACACTTTGTTGTAAGATTTATGTAGAGGTTGTTTTTAACCTTATAAACAAGTTTCGGTTCTGATTCCTCTTTTGTCATTGGAAGACCGAATATTCTCTTTGCGTTGACCGTTGTTATCCTGTCAACATCGGTAAAATTGAGGTTAAGATAATCGGCAATGGCTTTTATCGTATAAGCAACGTAAACAGGTTGATTTCTCCTGCCTCTCTTTTTTTGAGGTGCAAGATACGGAGAATCGGTCTCAACAAGAAGGCGGGAAGAAGGAACTTTTTTTAAGGTCTCCCTCAAAGCTTCATTTTTAGGATAAGTTACAGGGCCTGCGTAAGAGATGAAAAAACCATTTCTTAGCGCCGTTTCAAGCAGTTCTTTATCACCGTTAAAGCAGTGAATGATTCCTTTCACTCCTTCCATCTCTTTTTTGATAAATTCTGACATTTCATGGGAGGCTTCCCTGGTGTGAATTATAAGCGGTTTGCCTGTCTCTCTTGAAAGCTCTATCTGTATTCTGAATATCTCTTCCTGCTTTTCCTTAGGTGAAAGATTCCTGTAAAAGTCAAGTCCGGCCTCTCCAACGGCTACAACCTTTTCATCAGAAAGAATCTCTTTAAGTTTTTCCTTTACACCGGCAACGTAGTTAGATGCATCATGAGGATGAATACCCGCTGAAGCGTATATGAACCGCTCTGTTCTGGCGAGCTCAAGAGCCTTTAAACTATCCTCAATGTTGCAACCAACCGTAACGACAGCTTCTAACTTCTGCTTACACTCTTCTATTACCTTTTCTCTATCGCTATCAAACTGGGGAAAATGTAGATGCGCATGGGTATCTATCAAACTGTTACCTCCTCTTTTTTATTATGCCGGAAAGCTTCATCCTTTTAAGTTTTAATAAAATTGACTTTGCCTCTTTCTCTGTAAACATTCCGGCCGTTACGCGGTAGTACCTGCCAAACCTACTAACGCTTGCAGGAATTCCAGCCTTTTTAAGTTTGTGAACAAGCCTTTCTGCGTTGACCTTCTTGCTAAAAATTCCAACCTGAACAAAGTAATCTCTATTTTTCTTCTTAGCTTCCTTTGTTTTCTTAACTTCCTTCTTAACAGCAACTTCCTGCCTGGTAACTTCTGTTTTCTTTTCCACTACAGGCTTGCCTGAAACCCTGGATGTAGCTTTCTGTTCCTTTTTCTCTGCAACCTCCACTTCCTGCTTTTTCTCAACTTTCTTTTCTACCTTTTTCTCAGCAGGAGGGACAGCCGGTTTACCGTTCACAACTACAACCTTTTCCTCCGGTTTGGGACGTGAAAGGGGCGTCAGAGAAGCTATAGTTTTCATAAGTTTCTGTTTCTCAACCTCAAACTCCTTCTTTGCCGTGGTATAACCGTAATTTTTACCCACCATAAACCCAATACCATAGGAAACCATTAAAAGAACAACTGCTGCAGCCATTAAAATGTAATAAAGTTTTTTGTTCTTCTCCATCTCTACATCCTCCCCGGCGCGTTTACATTAAGTATATTAAGTCCTGAACGGATTGTTTTCCTAACACCATTTACAAGGTACAGCCTTGCCGAAGAAAGTTCCGGATTATCGGCATCCACAACTCTATTTTTGTTGTAATACCTGTGAAAAGCTGAAGCAAGGTCTATCAAATAGTAAGGTAAAAGATGCGGCTCTCTCTTCCTTGCCACTGCTTCAAGAGTTGATTTTAATCCGTAACACTTAAGTATTAGGTCAAATTCCTCCTCTCCAAGAAGTTCAAGGTGTTCTACTGAAGGTTCTATACCTTTTTCTTTTGCCTTATCAAGGATACTGGAAATTCTTGCATGAGCATACTGAACGTAATAAACGGGATTCTCGCTCTTTTCAGAAAGAGCAAGATCTATATCAAAATCAAGGGGCGTGTCGTGTCTTTTTGTAAGGAAGAAAAACCTAACAGCATCAACGCCAACTTCATCAATAAGCCAATCAAGTGTAACAAAATTGCCCGCCCTTTTTGACATCTTCACTTCTTCACCGTGTTTAAAAAGTTTCACAAGCTGAACAAGCACAACCTCAAGCCAATCTGAAGGTTTTCCCAAAGCTTCTATGGCTGCTTTTACTCTCGGTATGTAACCGTGATGGTCAGCGCCCCATATATCTATTCCTCTATCGTAACCCCTTAAAATCTTATCGTAATGGTAAGCTATATCCGAGGCAAAGTAGGTATATTCTCCCGTGGAGCGCTTCACAACTCTATCTTTATCGTCTCCAAACTGAGAGGTTCTAAGCCACAGAGCACCATCTTTCTCATAAATTAAGCCTTTCTCTTTAAGAAGTTCAAGAACCTCTTCAACCTTACCGCCTGTATAAAGACTTTTTTCGCTGAACCAATGGTCAAATTCAACTTTCAGCCTTCCAAGCGTTTTTCTTATCTCTTCTAAAAGGACTTTCTTTCCAAACTCTGCAGCAAGCTCAATTGCCTTTTCCTCTTCCATATCCACAATTTCAGGATACTGAAGTATAAGCTCTTTAGCTATGTCAATAATGTACTCTCCCCTATAGGCATCTTCAGGAAGAACAAGTTTTCTACCCGCAAGCTCCTGAATCCTGTAATAGATTGAAATACCCAGAAGCTTAATCTGTCTGCCGGCGTCGTTTATGTAAAATTCTCTCTCCACGCTGTAACCTGCAAGTTTCATAACCCTTGAAAGAACATCGCCAACGACTGCTCCTCTACCGTGCCCAACATGTAAAGGTCCGGTAGGATTTGCAGAAACATATTCGATTAAAACCCTTTCACCTTTTCCAATGTTGGAAATAAAGAAGTCGGTTTCTACCACTTTCTTTAAAAGTTCAGCGTAAAAATCTGGTGAGAGAAAAAAGTTAATGAAACCATTACCGGCAACTTCTACTTTCGAAAATTCCTTTTCGTTAGAGAGTATCTCTGCAAGTTCTTCTGCAATCTTAATCGGCGGTTTTTTCAACGTTTTAGCAAGGAGAAAAGCCGCATTGGTGGCGACATCTCCGTATTCTTTTTTCTTGGGCGGTTCAAAAGAAGCCCTTTCAAGAATATCATCAACATCCACTCCGAAAGCGGAAAGAACTGCAGAAGCCACCTTTTCTTTTATCGTATCTTTCATACACGACTCCTCGAATATAAAGTAGTGCCACAAATATTTTATTTTATCGTAGAAAGATATTCAAACAGCAAAGTGTGAAAAAGGTAAAATAGTAAAAACAATCCTGAAAGAGGTAAAGAATGATTTCCTATAGAGACTTGCTGAAGGATAGAAAAATTTTCTACTACATAGAAAGAGCCGATTATTTTCTAAAAAACATGGGGTACACCTATCACGGCACAAAACACGTAGTCTGGGTTGCCAGCCGCGCAAGGATGATTTTAGATAGGTTGAACTATCCTGAAAGAGAAGTTGAGCTTGCTGGAATTGCAGGCTTACTCCACGATATAGGGAATATCGTATCCAGACACGACCACGCACAGGCAGGTGCACTCCTTACCTATCAGTTACTCAAAGATAAAAACCTGCTAACAGAAGAAGATCTGACTGATCTGATGTACGCTATAGGAAACCACGAATCAGCCACCGGCGTTCCTGTAACGCCAATTGCAGCTGCTGTCGTAATAGCGGATAAATCTCACGTTAGCAGAAATAGAGTGAGAAAAGACAGTAACATAAAAGAGGATATTCATGATAGGGTTAACTTTTCCATTTTTTATTCCGATATCGAGGTAAATCCAGATAAAAAAACCATCAAATTAGTTTTAAAAATGGATACCTCAATATCAGATATTTTAGAATTTTTCAGCATTTTTAAAGAAAGAATGGAGATGTGCAGAAGGGCAAGCAGGGTTTTGGATTGCAAATTCAGGATAAAAATTAACGGGAAAGATTTATAAAGAGGTATCAATTTCTACGTGAGAAGCAGAAACGACCACCTTTCCAGAAACGCAGAAATGTCTGACGGGGCATTCTTCTCTTTTAGGACAGTCGCCATTCTTTCTGTAGTGACACCCGTGCTTGCTCAACAGCCATAGAGGCCTGAACATTGAAACCGGCGGAATACCTTCATCTTTTAAAGCTTCATCCCACACTTTTATGACAAGGTTCCTTACGGTTGCCGTTATACTTTTTGCCCTGTAGCTTCCCGTTATGCATCCCGTGGTAAAGGTTGCCCTTGTTACATGAACGTCAACAGGAATGGGTAGTTTTCCCACATTCTCAAAAGGCAGGTCTTCAACCTTCTCTTTCAAAATTCTTATCCAGTGAGGGAAAATCTTCCTGCCGGATAGGTTAGGAAACTTTTCATGCCACTTTTTATCGTCAATTTTTCTGTAAGTCTCATCAACCATATAGTTAAAACTGTCGAAGAAGGAGAGAAAACTGCCGCCAAACTCACCGGCTATTGTTTGAGAAATATTCCACCAGATATCGGTATCCTTATCCTTCCTCATCGCAATTCTGTGCTTCAAAAGAGCTTTTTTGAGCTCATTTCTTCCCCTTTTAACAACCTCCTTCGGTGAAAAAATCCACTGAAGTTCCTTGTCTTTAAGGGTCTCCACTGCACTTTCCCAGAGCTTTTTCGCATCTCTCATGTAATCAAGAGCGGTGACAAGGGAAAGAACAGCTATAAGTTTCTCCCTATCTTTCAACGGAACTTTCTTTATCTCATCGTCCGGAAGTTCTTTAAAGCTAAAAATCCCCCCTTTTTCAAGTCTTTTTACAAGCACCTTCGCAACTTTTTTTGCTCTTTCCGGATGAATCTCAAGGTTAACCCTTTTTCCCATCTTCTTCCCCTGATTTTAAATTTAATGCTTTTTACGGCTGCCGACAAAACCGCCAAAGAAACAACTATCCCCTGCAGCGCAGGTTTTGCATCTCAAGACCTGAACAATGAAAAGGGGGAAAAGTATAAAAAGAAATACAGATTCTTTCTCAGGAACCAAAATTAACGGAAAAAGAAAGAAAAAAGCCCAGTAAACGGTTGCCACTTTTGTGTAAGGAAAAAAGAAAGAACGGCTCTTCCTTTTTATTCTAAGTAATCTCCCAACCCTATCCCATTTAACGGTGCAACCTCTACCGTAGAGAGGGCAGGAAGGACAGAGGGAAAAACGCAAAAAGAAAAATCCCGAAACGACAAAAACACCATAAACCACTTTCATACTGGAAGTTAAAAAATAAAGCCCCACAAGCGTATAAACCAAGATTAAAAGTGTTTCTATAAAGGCCATGTTAGCGCTCTTTCAGAACAGTTAATATCCTTTCTCTTATTTCGTTTAACTTGCCTTCATCAGTTATTTTGTTGTGTTCCATATCCGTGATGTAAAAAGAGTCGATAACCCTGTTCCCTTCCGTTGATATTATGGCTCTACGAAGTTTCGTTCCGGCATTAACAAGCTCTCTCGTAATAGCGTAGAGCAGCCCGAGTCTGTCCCAGGTAGAGACTTCAACAATCGTGTACTTTTCTGACGTTTTATTGTCAAATTTCACCTTCGTGGCAGGTTTGGGAAGATTACTTCTAAAACCTTTATTTTTAAAAGGATTTTTTAAAAGTTCTTCCACAACAATTTCATCCCTGTACACCTTCTTCACATACTCCTTAACTTTTTTGATAATATCTTCTTCCGGTACCTCCTCCGACACCGTGGAAACTCTTATCGTGTAAACCATAAAGTCAATTCCGTCAACTGTAACAGCTTTGTTTATATAAGCACCTTTTATGTTGAGGTTAAGATAGGTAAAAATACCGGCAATTTTGTAGAAAAAGGCTCTCTTGTATCTGTCAACAACTGTCAGTTCGCAGTAGCCCATTTCAGGGAAAAAGTCAGGTTCAACGCGAATATTCTTATCCTCTTCAATGAGCTCCTTCACCATTTTCAAATGTTTAACTACATCCTCCGGCGAGTAGGTTCTCAAGTAGTCAGGCTCTGCCGATTTAAAAAGCTTTTCAAGGAGGACTTTATCAACATCATCTTTAAGTAACTCCTTGACTTTTTCCGCCTTTTTCTTCACTTTCTCTTCTATCAATTCTTTTACATTTTTACCGGCGTGAAAAACATCCATGGCGGAAGAGAAAAGCTCCCAGAGGAGAGCTGCTTTCCATCTATCCCAACCACCGGGACCAACAGCTTTTATATCTGCACAGGTTAAGAGGAACAACTTTTTAAGCCTCTCTTCGGTTCCGCATTCTTTTACAAAACTCTCTATCAACTTTGGATCACTTATATCCCTTCTAAAGGCAAGGTGGGACATAAAGAGGTGATTCTTTATCAGCCAGGCAATCTCGTCTATATCTTCATCGGGAAAGTCAAGTTTTTTAAGGTAGCGCCTCGCTATTGCCGCTCCGACATTTTCATGCTTACCCCTCTTTCCTTTCCCTATATCGTGGAGAAGAGCTGCAATGTAAAGAAGTTCGGGTTTTTCAAGGTCGTCTAAAACCTGATAGAGACCGCGGGTTTCTATGTTTATATCCCTTATTTTTTCAAGTTCTCTAACGGTCATTATCAAGTGTATGTCCGTTGTAAACTTGTGATAGGTATCAAACTGAAAATGCCCCCTTAACCTTTCAAAATCCGGAATTAACGTATCAAGTACTTTACAGTCGTGCATTAATTCAAGAACGTAAGAAAGCCTGACTGGATTCATGAGAATTTCCTTAAACTTTAAAAGCACCTCTTTTTTCTGGAACTTTTTCTTTTCAGTTTCTGCAGAAAGTTTGAATATGCTGAAGGCAGTGGGTGATATAGAAAAGCCAAACTTCTGCACAAGTTTAAAAGCTTCAACCACAAGAGCCGGATTCTTTAACACTTCTGTTTCCCTATTTTCGTAGATATAAAGGGACCCTTCGTGCTCGTAAAAATGGGGACTTAACTCGTGCTCTTTCTTTAAAACAGAGAAAATCGACTTTCTACTGCTTTTTAAAGACTCTCTTGACTTTCTTATTATTTCCCTCGTAATAATCGACAGGTCAAGGGCTGAATTAAAGTAACTTTTCATAAAGCTTTCTACGCCTTTATTGTCCCTTGAAAAGCCGAAAAATTCAGCAACTTCCCTCTGAAGCTGAAAACTCAAAATGTCACTCTTTCGTCCACTTATTATGTGAAGATGATTCCTGACCCTCAAAAGAAAATCGTAAGCTGAAATAACATCTCTGAAACTCTTCCAATCGATAATATTTTTATCTATAAAACCTGAATAGTTTTGAATATCGTAAACAATTTTCGCAATCCAGAATGCTTCATGAAGGTCTCTTAATCCACCCTTGCTTTCCTTTACATTCGGCTCCTGATAATAGACAGTTCCAAAAAATCTTTTATACCTTTCATTCCTTGACTTAACTATCTCATCGATAATGTTTTCTGCATTTTTCTTCACAAAACGAAAAAACTTCTTCTCAAAACTCTCAGCAACTTTTCTATCACCTTCGACAAAGCGAATTTGAAGAAAATTTGTAAGAATGCTCAGGTCATTTTTCGCAAGTGAAAGAGCCTCATCAACACTCCTTGGCGCATAGCCAAGATCTATGTTAAAAGAAAGCATATAGTAGTAGAAAGCTTCAAGATCTTCTTTGTAAGCATCTGTGAGCTTACCGTCATAAAGAAGGTTAAAATCCATGTCTGAGTAGAAGTTGAGTTCTCCTCTTCCGTAACCACCAAGAGCAACAAGACAACACGGAATGCTCCACCTGCCAAAAAAATGGGGAAAGACACCCTTTAAAAGTTTATCAAGAGCATTTTTTAAATCCTGAGCCACGTGAAAGCCTGTCTCTTTATCAAAGTGGCGTTTTTTTATCCTTTCCCTCTCTTTGAAATACTCTTCCTTAAGAGACTCAAGATTCAAGCTACTCCTCCAGTCCCGCCAGATGCCAGAGTCTATCAAAAACCTTCTCGTAACGGTGCGCCAACGGCAAATCATCTTTTATAACAACAAGGTTCTCGTCATTCCTCTTTTCAGCACTCACAGTCCAGTTAAAACTTCCCGTAATAACGGTTCTTCCATCTATAACCGCAAATTTGTTGTGCATCAATCCACCGCCACTTCCCCTTTTAAATCGAACCGGAACACCTGCCTTCTTAAGGATTGGCGCCACGCACCTTTTAGATTTTGCAGTTCCCTGATCTATTATAACCCTTACCTTGACGCCCCTTTTATGAGCTCTAATAAAAGCCTTAACTATCTTTTTTGATGTAAAACTGTATATGGCGGCATCTATACTGTGCTTTGCACTATTTATCTCTTTTATCAGGGTATCGGTACAACCACCCCGTGGCGAAAAATGAACCTCAACAGAAATAGAAGCTGCACCTGAAACAACCGGCTTCTGCTCCTTCTGGAAGGAACATGAAAAAAGGGAAAAATAAAAAATCAACAGGAGAGGAAAAACCTTCCTCACCGCTTTTGCTCCACTTTTACCTTATCAACAACAGAAGAACCACCAAGGTATTTAGAACCTATAACTGAGAGGAAAATAGAATTAAGGATAAAAAGTGCGCCAAGAATTGCCGTCGTTTTCGTAAGAACAGACGCCGTATCTGCTCCAAAAGCAGAAGAAGCACTTCCACCACCCATGAGGGAAGAAATATCACCTTTCCCTGGCTGAATAAGAACAACAATAACAAGAAGAATCGCAAGAACGGCATGAACTATAAGTAAAAGGGTAAACATCCGTTACCTCCCAAAGTTCACAATTTTTACAAAAGATTCAACCTTCAAACTTGCCCCACCTACCAGGGCACCATCTATATTGTTCATCGCCATCAAGCCGTCAACATTTTCAGGTTTAACGCTTCCACCGTAAAGAATTCTCACAGATTCAGCTTTTTTACTTCCAAAAAGCTCCGAGAGTTTTTCTCTTAAAAACCTGTGAACCTCTTCAGCAAGTTCCGGCGTCGCCGTTTTACCGGTTCCAATAGCCCACACAGGCTCGTAAGCAATAACAAATTCGCTGTCAGCTGAAACCCCTTTGAGACCCTCTTCAAGCTGACTTCCAACAACATCAAACGTTTTTCCCTCTTCTCTTTCCTCAAGAAGCTCACCAACGCAGAGAACAGGAACTAAACCGTGAGAAACTGCAGACAAAACTTTCTTATTTATAAGCTCATTACTTTCACCAAAGATATGTCTTCTCTCCGAATGCCCCAAAATGACAAAGCTGCATCCGGCATCTTTCAACATCAACGGTGAAATTTCGCCGGTAAAAGCACCTTTTTCCTCAAAATACATGTTCTGAGCACCAAGCCTTACATTTGTTCCATTAAAAATTTCACTTACAGGATATAGAGAAGTAAAAGGGGGACAGATAAGAATATCCCTATCAGTAACGTTAGAAACGGCCTTGACAAAATCTCTGGCAAACTCGATACTCTCAGAAACTGTCTTGTTCATCTTCCAGTTTCCAGCAATTAAAGGCTTTCTCACACCATCCTCCTCAAGATGCTTTAACAAGTTCATATTTAGGCTTTCCAGTAAGAACCGCTTCCCTGTCAATAGTCACTTTCTTTATGTCTCTTCTATTTGGAACCTCAAACATTATATCAGTCATCAGTTTCTCCATTATAGCTCTCAAGCCTCTGGCACCGGTTTTTCTTTTAATAGCTTCCCTTGCAATTTCTCTTAAGGCATCATCGGTAAATTCAAGTTCTACACCCTCAAGCTCAAACAACTTCTTATACTGCTTAACAAGAGCATTTTTGGGTTCTTTAAGTATCCTGATAAGATCCTCTTCCTGAAGCTCCGACAGGGTGGCTATTACAGGCAACCTTCCTATAAGTTCAGGTATAAGTCCGAATTTCACAAGGTCTTCAGGCTCAACGTATCTTAAAAGCTCATTTCTCTCCATCGTTTTCCTGGCAAGGTCAGCATTAAAGCCCATCGTTCCTTTACCGATTCTTTTTGCAATAATATCTTCAAGCCCGACAAATGCTCCACCACAGATAAAGAGGATATTTGAAGTATCTATCTGAATGTACTGCTGCTGGGGATGTTTTCTCCCACCCTGCGGTGGAACATTGGCAATCGTTCCTTCAAGTATTTTAAGGAGAGCCTGTTGAACGCCCTCGCCGGATACGTCTCTCGTTATGGAAGGATTTTCGCTCTTCCTTCCAATTTTATCTATCTCATCGATGTAAATTATCCCTCTCTCTGCCTTTGCTACATCCATATCGGCATTCTGGAGAAGCCTTAAAAGAATATTTTCCACATCCTCACCAACGTAACCAGCCTCTGTAAGGGTCGTTGCGTCAGCTATTGCAAATGGAACATCAAGAAACTTTGCAAGTGAACGGGCAAGGAGCGTCTTTCCTGAACCTGTAGGACCTATAAGGAGAATATTGCTCTTTTCAATCTCAACATCATCGGGTGACGATGTTTGTGTGAAAATCCTTTTATAATGGTTGTAAACGGCAACAGAAAGAATCTTTTTAGCCTCCTCCTGACCGATAACGTACTGATCGAGAAATTCTTTTATCTCTTTAGGCGTGGGTAATTTACCGGGTTCTACTGCTGATGTTTTTTCTCTCTTTTGAGAGTGAATCATTTCATAACATTCATCAACGCAGTAGTTGCAGATTGCAACGCCCTTAGGACCGGTTATAAGTGCTTCTACCTCAGATGCACTCTTACCGCAAAATGAACAACGTCTTGGTGGAATTTGTGTTTCAAACATTCACATCACCTCTCAATATAAATAAGGTCGTTTAAAATTTCTGACAGACTAAATATAATACATGTTGCAGAAAAAGTTAATGGGAGCAGAAAAATGGTCAAAATAAAAGTGTGTGGAATAACAAATATCGAAGACGCATTGGCAGCTGTTGAAGCAGGAGCTGATGCTGTAGGTTTCATAATGTTCAAAGGAAGCAAACGCTACATATCCCCCCTTGAAGTAAGACACATAACCAAAGAGTTACCCCCTTTCGTCACAAAGGTAGGTGTCTTTGTAAACGAGGACAGGGCAACAGTCCTCGAGATACTAAGCTACGCTAACCTCGATTTTGCACAACTCCACGGTGACGAAACGCCAGAGTACTGTAGATACATAGGAAAAAGAAGAGTTATTAAAGTTTTTAGATTAAAAGATGAAACGGAAATAAAAAGAGTTAAAGATTATGAAAATGTAGCATCAGCAATTCTCCTCGATACATTTTCACAGGATGCGTTTGGTGGAACTGGCAAAACCTTTGACTGGAACATAGCTCTAAAAGTCAAAGAAGCAGTTAACCTTCCTTTAATCCTATCCGGCGGACTCAACAGTGAAAATGTGTCCGCAGCAATTGAAAACATTAGACCTTATGCCGTCGATGTTTGCAGTGGTGTAGAGTCCCACCCGGGGAAAAAAGACAGAGAAGCGGTAGAAAAGTTCATAAGAACGGCAAAATGCAAGGGATAAAACAACCCATTGACAAATACGAACACAGTGCAGATATTATGTAAAGCAACATTAAAGGAGGGGTGCCCGAGCTGGCCGAAGGGGCACGACTGGAAATCGTGTGTACCCCCACAAGGGGTACCGCGGGTTCGAATCCCGCCCCCTCCGCCATTTATAGTGTAAAATAACAACAAGAAAGGTCGGGTCCTCCGCAACACCTGGACGGTGAACCCCGCCAGGCCCGGAAGGGAGCAACGGTAAGCCGGAAGGGTGTGTGCGGTAAGGGTCCGGCCCCTTACCATAAAGCTATTGAGGTCTTTTCTACTATGGGATACCTTGCCATACCGAGAAAGTACAGACCCTCACGATTTAGCGATGTCGTAGGTCAGGAACACGTCACAGAAACCATCAAAAACGCAATAAAAACCGGGAAAATAGCCCACGCTTACATATTTGCAGGGCCAAGAGGTGTAGGGAAAACAACAACAGCCCGCATAATAGCCAAAGCCTTAAATTGTGAGAATCCCCGGGACGGCGAACCGTGCAACGCATGTTCAATATGTGACGCGATAAACAAAGGGGCTTTCCCGGATGTTATAGAGATAGACGCCGCATCAAACAGAGGTATAGACCAGATAAGAGAGCTGCGGGAAACGGTTTTCTATTCGCCAACAAGGGGCAAGTACAAGGTTTACATCATAGACGAATTTCACATGCTCACAAAAGAGGCGTTCAATGCGCTTTTGAAAACCCTTGAAGAGCCACCAGAGCACGTTGTTTTTATCCTTGCAACAACAGAGCTTGACAAAATTCCGGCAACCATCCTGTCACGCTGTCAGAGATTCCTCTTTAAAAAAGTTCCTGAAAACAGAATAATAGAAACCCTTGCAGATATATGTGGAAAAGAAAGTGTAAACTTTGAAACGGAAGCCCTAAAACTCATTGCCGTCGCTTCTGAAGGCTGCCTTAGAGACGCTGAAAGTCTCCTTGATCAACTAATAGCCCTTTCTTCAGGAAACATAACAGCAGAAGTGGCTTCCCGCTTTTTAGGAGTTCTGGGTTCAAACATTCTCAAGAATCTCCTGGAAAAAGGATTTACAGGCGATCGAAAGGGACTTAAAGAGCTTCTTGACCAGCTTGAGTCAACGGGATACAACCCTTCAACCATCACGAGACAGTTGTTGAGCTTTATTGAAGAAGAATTTTTAAAACAAGAGAGTCAGTGGAATAAAGAAGAACTTACCGCAGCATTCGAAATAGTAACAAAGAATCTTAAAACCATAGAATCCCATCCTTTTCCGTTTACCGCACTGCTGTTTACACTTTATAAACTCTCATACTTTAAAGAGGTTAAAAAACTGTCCGAAATTTTAAAAGGCGATATCAATTTTAGCGCTTTGACTCCTGAAACTTCCACCAACAGTTTAAAAAAAAATTCCAATAAAAATGAAATAAAAGACACCAACGGCTTTAATCTCAATCACTACATAAAAGATGTAATAAAAGGCAAAAATATCGTTGAGATCATTCCCAAAAACATGACCGCCTATGAAAGACTCGATGCAAAGAAAAAAGAGTTAGAAATAGAGTACGGAAAACATGTCGTAATAGTAAAACCCGCTCAGAACGATAAAAGCAGAGAGGTGAAATTAGACCCGGAAACTGAAAAGAAAGTTGATAAAATAGCATCACTTTTTAACGCTAAAATTGTTCCGGGATATCCGAGGAAAATCAAATGAAAATACTGATAATAGATGATGAAGCCGGCATAAGGGAAAGTCTATCTGACATTCTTAAAGACGAAGGCTACAACATTTCTCTGGCGGAATCGGGAAGCAAGGGACTGGAAAAGATATACTCTGAACTTCCCGACATCATTATTCTTGACCTGTTTTTACCGGGAATTCCGGGCATGGAGATACTCAAGAAGCTTTCAAAAGAAAAAATAACGGAAAAAGCGGTTATCATCGTTATCTCGGGACACGGTAACATACAGACGGCGGTAGAAGCCATTAAAATGGGCGCTTTTGACTTTATAGAGAAACCCATAAACTTTGACAGACTTCTCAGCGTTCTCGAAAAGGCGAAAAAACAGCTATCTCTCATAAAAGAAACAACCATTTTAAAAGAAAGGTTGTCATCCGAAACGATTATTGGAAACAGTCCTGCCGTAAAAAAACTCAAAGAACAGATAGAAGCGGTAGCACCGGTTGACAGCACGGTTATCATCTACGGTGAAAGCGGTACAGGAAAGGAACTGGTGGCAAGAAGCATCCATAATTTGAGTAATAGAGCAAACGCACCGTTTATTCCTATAAACTGTGCCGCAATTCCTGACAATCTAATTGAGGCAGAGCTGTTTGGGTACGAAAAGGGTGCTTTCACAGGTGCAAACGCAAGAAAAAAAGGAAAGTTTGAGATAGCAGACGGAGGAACAATATTTCTTGACGAGATTGGCGACATGCCGTTAATGGCACAGTCAAAACTGCTTAGAGTCCTTGAAGAAAAAGCCGTTGAAAGAATAGGAAGCATTGAAAAAATCAGTGTTGACGTAAGAGTCGTTTCGGCAACAAACAAAAACCTTGAAAAAGCGATAGAAGAAGGAACTTTCAGAGAAGATCTCTACTACCGATTAAACGTAATTCCGATACATGTTCCTCCACTAAGAGAAAGAGGAGAAGATGTCCTCCTTTTAGCAGACCACTTTTTAACAAAATTTTCTGCAGATTACAAAAGGGAAAAACCCCGGCTGTCTGAAAGCGTAAAAGAGATATTTCTCAAGTACCGCTGGCCTGGAAACGTTAGAGAACTGAAAAACCTGATGGAACGGCTCGTAATACTTGTAAGGAAAGAAAAGATCGAACCGGAAGATCTTCCAGATAACATGTTCAGTAGAAAAGGATTCTCTGTGAATAGGTTTACTGTCTTACCGTTAAAGGAAGCAAGAGAAGAATTTGAAAAAGAGTACATCGTGTCTATACTTAAAGAGACCGGCGGTGACATGAAAAAAGCCGCTGAAAAAATGCAGATTGACCTTTCAAATCTTTACAGGAAAGTGAACAAATACGGGATAAACAGTGACACTGTTTGATTTCTTTAACATAACCGGGCTTTTGGCATTTGCAGTCTCAGGCGTATATAAGGGTGCAGGAAAGGAACTTGACATTCTCGGCGTATCAGTATTGGGATTTTTAACAGCCCTTGGCGGCGGCATAATGAGAGACGTTATTGTAAATAGAATTCCTGTGGCGCTTACAGGTTACGGTGATGTATCGTTTGCCATAGGAGGCATTGCCCTTGGGATATTCCTCTACAGAGTTTTCAAAATAGATATATCTTCAAAAACAATAGTTAAAATCTTTGATGCCATAGGGCTTGCAGCTTTTACCGTTACCGGTGCACTTGTGGGAATAAAAGCGGGATTAAACGTTGTCGGTGTAATTATTGTTGCGGTTCTCACGGGAACGGGTGGAGGAATGACCAGTGACATCCTGATAGGGGAAGTCCCTTCCATCTTAAGGGAAGATGTTTACGCAACCTGTGCAATGTTTGGTGGTCTTCTGCTCTTTGTCCTGACCAGAGTATCTATTCCCCTCCAGATAGCCACGTTCACAACACTCATTTTTACTTTAAGTTTCAGACTTTTAGCAATTTTCAAAAACTGGCATCTTCCGAGGTTTTAGATGGAAGTTGACAGAACACTGGAAGAGCTAAAAAAACACAATCTTTACAGAAAGCTAAAAACTATTGAAAGAGCAGAAGGTGTTTATGTTTACATAAACGGAAAACGGTTTGTTAACTTCTCATCAAACGACTACCTCAGCCTTGCATTTGACAAACGCCTTGCAGAAAACCATAAAAAGTGCTTAGAAAGATGGGGTTCAGGTTCAGGTGCTGCAAGGCTTGTTACGGGAAATTTCACCGTACACGAAGAGTTAGAAAAAAAGTTGGCAAAAATGAAAAAAACGGAAGCGGCACTCCTTTTTACATGCGGCTACATGGCAAACTTAGGGATACTCTCATCCCTCCTTGGCAACGGAGATGCTATTTTCAGCGATGAGCTAAATCATGCAAGTCTCATTGATGGTTGCAGACTTTCAAAGGCGAAAGTTTTCATATACAAACATAGAGATGTTGACCATCTTGAAGAATTACTAAAAACAAACAGATCTGAGTTTAAAACGGCCGCTATCGTTACAGATTCCGTTTTCAGCATGGACGGTGACATAGCACCGCTCGACAAACTGCTAAAACTTGCAGAAGATTACAACACCTATCTAATCGTTGATGATGCCCATGCAACCGGTGTTATTGGAAACTCATCCTTTGATTTTTTTGATATAAAACCCACCGAAAGAACAATCATAATGGGAACTCTGGGAAAAGCCATAGGCACTTTTGGTGCCTTTGTTGCCTCAACAAGCAGAATGAAAGAATTTTTTGTAAACAGGGCAAGAACCTTCATTTTCACAACCGCCATTCCGCCCCACATAGCATGTATGACCATAAAAAACCTGCAAGAGATTAAAAGTAGAATGAATAAGTTACAGGAAAATATAGAATTACTTTCAAAGCTTACAGGTATAAAAAGTCAAACAGCCATATTTCCCCTTATCGTCGGCGATTCCGGCAGGACGCTGCAGTTATCAGAAAAACTTCTTGAAAAAGGTTTCATAATACCCGCAATACGTCCACCAACAGTACCTGAAGGTACGGCAAGGCTCAGGATTACTGTTGCTGCAGGACACACGGTAAAAGATATAAAAAACCTATCGGACGCACTAAAAACACTAATCTGATACTCTGTTTCTGCCACCTTTCTTTGCCCTGTAAAGTGCCTCATCCGCCTTTTTAATAACTTCTTCAAGAGATTCACCTGGTTTTCTTTCAGCAACACCGAGACTTACAGTGATTCTCACTTCCCTGCCATCACTTGTTTTTATCAACATGTTCTCAACAGCTTTTCTTATCCTCTCTGCAAGCTTAAGAGCATCCTTAACATCCGCATGAGGCAGATATATTACAAATTCTTCTCCACCATAACGTATAAGAATATCACTTGATCTTATAAGTCTTTTTATTTTTTCAACCAATGTTTTTAAAACCATATCTCCGGTTTCATGACCATAGGTATCGTTTATCTTTTTAAAGTGGTCTATATCTATCATAACGACTGAAAAGCGAGATTCCTGTCCCATTTTTTCAAGCATCTCGTCTATTTTTTCAAGAATATACCTGTTATTAGTACTTGTTAGAGCATCTACAAAAGCTTTTTCAGAGGCCTCTTTCAGCTTTTGAGAAAGTAAATCTATGTATTTTTTTAGTGTACCGCTTATCTCGTAAATATTTCTCTTTATCTCGTCATTAACGTCACCGGAAGATTTAGACGAGAAATAATACCTTTCTATATCATCGAAATTGCGATTTCTTAACAGTCTCAGCAAATATAGAACTTCTCTTCTCTGGCGTTTCAGATTATATATATCTACTAAAGATGCGAATAGTATCAATAAAAACACTGATGCAAAAGAGAACATAACCATCAGACTCATATTTCTAATGTGCACAAATATCTCCCCAAAACCTTTCTTAATACCTACATAACCGAGAACATTTCCTAATTCATCTTTAAGAGGATAAAAAACGTACGAATATTTTCCGTGTGCCCACGTGCCTTTTTTAAGAATAGATTCCTTAAATGCCTCTTTTATGTGAAAATAAAGGTAATTACCCTTCTTTAAAGAAGCTTTCTGAACAAGTTTTTTATAAACGTTCCTATCAAGATTCCGTCTTAAAACACTATCTTTTAAAAGGTAAAAAACATTTGCATTAATGGGATCCTGAAGAATCTGCCTCAACGTTTCAATATGAATCCCAAAAGACAGAGCACCTACGACCCTACCCTTGACAGATATTGGATAAGAAGCTCTCAAGCCCGGAAAACGTTTACATATGTAAAAATAAGCAGCAGGCTTAAAAGCGGTCTGTATCCAGAGAATATCCTCTCTTACTTTTGCTTCCCGTGGTTCTGAGGTCATTTTGGCAAAAGAAAACCAGTTCATCTTAGGATATTTAAAAAAATGCATCTCCTCAATATGAAAATCGCTATGGAGCTTCTGCCACAAAGGTGTAAATTCTGATTTCAGTATAAGAGGATTACCCAATTCATAAGACTTTCTAACAGAAGAATCTTTTGAAATCATTAAAGCTTCTGATAACAACCACTTTTTTGTTGTCTCTATCATTTGAACAACATACTTTCTTTTGTGGTTAAAAAACCTTTTCCTCAAGGAAATTTCAAAATGCATTTGAGCCTTTATAAAAAAATAGCCGGCAACAGCAAAGATTATAATTATAAAAACTGTTAAACTCAAGAAATTTATCTTAAAGTCAGCTTTTCTTATATTCATTTGTAAACCCTATATGCTTATAAGGAATCCTATTTATAATAATGTATTATTTTTGCAAATAAGTCAAGAAATTAAACAGGTATCTAAATTTTCACTTCTGACGCTCTGCAATAAGAAAATTGCTGTGTATCATAGATAGTATAGCAAGAGCGGAAATATCGTAACCGGTGATGTAATATCTCGCTTCGTTAACAGCCACCGAGGCAACGGCCAACTTTTTATCACCGTCCTCGACAAAACCGGTAAACCACTCACACCTGCCTTCAGGATAGTTAAGTTGAGAGAGCGTTCCTGTTTTACCACCAATAGTGAGGTAAGAATATCTCCTGAGGCGACGGAAAAACTTCTTGTCAGAGGCTGTTCCAAATCTGACAGTGTCAAGCATCATTTTTTTTATTGTTTCTGCCGTCTCTTTTTTTATAACACGCCCCAAAACGTGAGGACGATTCTTATAAATGACTTTCCCCTTATACCTTACCTCTTCAATCATGGAAGGCAGCACCATAACACCGCCATTTTCTATAGTAGCCGAAATGAGAGCCTCGTGTAAAGGACTTGTCCTCGTTTCTCCCAAACCGGCTGCAATTAAAGCAAGGTCATAATCGTCAAGAGGTTTCCTGATAATACCCCACGGAAAACCGTAATCTTTCCTGTTAAATCCAAACCTGTAAGCATAATTAAGAAGTCTCTTTTCCCCTATAAGCCTACCGATAACACCAAAGTAAGGATTAGAAGAATAGGCAAAGGAGTGGAACATGTTTCTCGGAATTATATAGTTACTTTTAAACCAGACTTCGGGAGAACAGGAATCATCGTGACCTCGTGTTATTAATCTCTCTTTCGGATCTATGCCAAACTCAAGAGCTGCAGCTGCCGTAATTATTTTAAAAGTAGATGCCGTAACAAACGTGTTCCTGATTGTCAAATCAGGATAATTTAAGCTGCTAACGGCTGCAATCACCTTACCGGTGGAAGGTTCTATAGCAACAAAAGCACCGTATTCTAATTTATATCGCTTAAATTCTCTTTTTATATCCTTCTGAATTTCAGGATTTACAGTAAAAATCACCTCTGTACCATTTAAATCTCTATAAACATATCTACCATCCTCTACATGAGCTTTTTTAAAAAGGGTGAATTGTAACGTAAAATTCCCGTTTAATTTATCAAGAAAAACTTCGTACGGTTTCTCTGGTCTCTCTATTTCTGTTTTGCCACCTATATTTGCCATTGAATTAATAATATAGGGATAAATTACAATGGCAAAAATTATCGCAAAAGCAAAAAGCCAGTATCTTAACTCCTTCCTCTTAAAATCAGCCATTAAATCACCTTCTCCCGATTCCATTTATGAAAATGCTGGTTTAAAATATATTCCAACTACTTATCGTATGGAAGGCTAAATGAGCATCAAAGGATATCTGATAGAACTTGCAGAAAAAAAGAAAAACTCCATAACTACCGACTTTGAAACCATTTCTTTAGAAGCCCTCGGAAAGGCCAGCGAACTGTGGAAAGAGTTTGAAGGTGAGGAAATAAAAGCCACAATAGGAGCCGTTGACGGAAGCTTAAACAAGAAAGAGTTCCTCGGATTTGTTGTTTTTGCCGTAGCTGCATCGTCTGTTTTCTTCAACGAATCAGGAAAAAATGAGGAAAGAGAAAGCTATAACATAGACATAGATGTTCTAAAACCCTCAGAATACTCTGACTCAAGAATCAGGCTTTTTATGGGTATTCTTGAAATAAAAGAACTCCTTAAACTATATAAGGAAGAAAATCCCGACATTATGCTTATCGACGGTTCCATTGTAGGAGACATAATAAGGCCAGTATCGTTCACCTTCCAGATTGAAGACGAAGAAAGAGAATACGTTGAAAACTGCCTTTTCCCCGAACTAAAAGAAACCTTCTCTCTAAATTCTATAAACTCCAGGGCTTTTCACGAAAAAATTGTAAAAGACGTAAAACCTGAAAAATATCCTGTTATTGCAGGTTACCTTGAATATCTTGAATATTTATTATCGATAGAAAAATTGCTCAATGTTGCGGAAGACAGAATAGTAGCCATATCAAAGAGATCCTCTTCAAAAATTTACAACTTCAACTCTATCATGCCTGATATATTCATCTTTCAAATGGCTGATGTACCTTCCGGATACAGCAACCCCGTTGAGGTAGAAATATCACCTGAAAAAAAGTACAGGTTTCCTGAAATATTTGAAGATTCTTTCAGAAAGCGCAAAATAAACGTTTTCTTTGCAAAATTTACCACAGACGTGTACAAAATAGAAACAAACCTTCAACCTGAAAAGGTAATGGGAGCATTAAAAGGTACGATAGTAAGAAACTATCCCTACCCTCTAAAATTAGCCCACGACTCCGTAAAAATAGACAACCATACGATGGAAAAGATAATATCTGTCCTGTCAATCCATTTTAGAACAGGAAGGGAAGGGGTGGATTAACCACCCAGAACCTCAACAATTGCATCTTTGTAAGTCTTAACCATCAGTTCTATCTCTTCCTCTGATATGGCGAGCGGAGGCATCATTACAAGCGTAGGACCTAAAGGTCTTGTGAAAACGCCCTTTTCTATTATCCGTCTTGAAACACGCCTTCCAACATCGTCCTTCCAGGAAAATCCTTCTTTAGTCTCCTTGTTTTTTACCAGTTCTATGCCAACCATAAAGCCTCTACCACGAATATCACCCACATGCTTCAAGTCAGACAGGTGAAAATTCAACTGTTCGTAGAGAAACTCTATCTTGGGCAAAAGAGCTTCAGGCCATCCCTTCTCTCTAAAAAGCTTTAAGTTCTCAAGTGCAACTGCACAACCGAGCTGATTTCCCGTAAAAGTGTGTCCGTGGAAGAACGTTTTTCCACTCCCGTAATCTCCGCCCCAGAAAGCTTCGTAAACATCATCCGTAGCAAGAGTTATAGCCAAAGGCATATATCCGGCTGTTAACCCTTTAGAAACAGCCATAATGTCAGGAACAACATCTTCCCACTGACAAGCAAACATTTTACCGGTTTTCCCAAAACCGGTAGCAACTTCATCAAGTATGAGCAAAACACCGTATTTATCACAGAGCTCTCTTACTCCCTTTAAAAATCCTTCAGGATGAACGATAATACCGGCGGCCGCTTGAACGAGAGGTTCCATAACAACAGCCGCTATCTCATCACCCCTTTCTCTCAGGATAGATTCCATAATAGAAAGAGAATATTCTTTACATTCATCTTCTGTTCCGTCAAACCTGTATGGATGAGGGGAAGGGACCTTGAACGTTTCAAACATGAGTTCCCTGAACATTGAATGAAAAAGATCTATTCCACCTATACTGACAGAACCTATCGTATCACCGTGGTAAGCCTCTTCAAGCTTTATAAACTTGGTTCTCTGTTTTTCTCCCTTTAGTTGCCAGTACTGATAAGCCATTTTAAGTGCAACTTCCATCGCCGTAGAACCGTCATCCGAATAAAAAACGTGTTTTAAACCTGGCGGGGCAATATCCACTATCTCCTTTGCAAGCTGAACGGCAGGAACGTTTGTTAAACCTAATAAAGTCGAATGGGCAATTTTGTTTGCCTGAGCATAAAGGGCATCATTTAACCTTCTAACGTTGTGACCATGAACGTTACACCAGATTGAACCGACAGCATCAAGATACCTGTTGCCATCAACATCATAAAGCCAGCATCCTTCACCTTTCTCTATCACGATTGGTTCATTCTTAACGTACTCGGCCATCTGAGTAAAAGGATGCCAGACAAAAGTTTTATCCCACTCTTTCAGTTGATTTGCATCTATCCTATTCATTGTATCCCTCCTTTAAAAGTTCAACCTCCTTATTCCAGTAAATCGGAACCCTATCAAAAGGTAAAGTGTCATTATCATCAGTCACATAAAGGTAAGAAACGTCAGTGGATAAAAGAACATTTGACATTTCACCTTCAGAAGCACCGTATATTATACAGCTGCTTTTTTCGGGAAAATCGGAATAGCAACCGTAAGTCTCAAACACATCGTAACTGTTTTCAAAAACAACAACATTATCGGCAAAGGAAAAATACCCCTCCGGAGGTCTTGTTCCCGGATTTAAAACAACAAAATAGTTTCCCTTAGATTTTATATAACCATACAGCGTTTTGTAATAATCAATATTGCCGGTATCGTTATCACTTGTTACTTCATCAAGGAAGAAACCTTTTATCCCCGGGTAAAGGCTTAACCAGGTATCAATGTCAGCTTCTACTTCAGACAACGGTCTCTGAGCGTATGTTGTGTAAACATAACCTACAGGAAGAAAACCCCTATCATTTAAACTTTTTATCATTTCTGTGTAATTTGGATCTTCAACACTGCCCGGTCCTCCTTCAAAGGCAGGATTTAGAACAATTATCGGAGAAAGTTCAGCAGGAAGCGAAAGAATCTTTTCCCAATTGGAATCAGTCAAATCCGGGTAAAAGTATGCAGGTATCAGGATTTTATGCTCCGGTGCTTTTTCAACCCTTACGCCGCACGATGAGATGAGAAAGACAGAAAGAAGGAAACACCATATCCTCATAAAACCTCCGGAAAACAAAAAGACCTTTTTAAACTTCGGAGAATAAATTTATAATTTAAATAATCATACCGCTACGGAGGCACGGAATGAAACTGATAAAAAGAGTGATCACGACAGTTGCTTTACTTGGCATATTTACAACTTCATACGCCATGAACTACAATGAGATAAAAATTGCCTATCACAAATCTTTCACATATGAGAAAGCCAGAGACTATAAGGACGCCATAAAAGCCCTCATGCCCGTTTACGAAACTTACCCCAAAGGATACACGGTCAATCTGAGACTTGGATGGCTTTACTACCTGATGGGGAAGTACAAAAATTCAGAGGTTCACTACAGAAAGGCGATGGAAGCCATTCCTTCTTCGGTTGAAGCAAAACTCGGTCTTTCCCTTCCACTTATGGCAGAAAAAAGATGGGCAGACGTGGAATCATTAATGTATAAAGTGATAAAGACGGATTACTACAACTTTTATGGAAACTTAAGACTTGCCGTAGCTCTTAGAAACGAAGGAAAAGCCAAACTCGCAGAGCAGATAGCAAGAAAAATGCTCGCACTCTACCCATCAAACGTTGCATTCCTTACAGAGTTAGGGCTTGATCTATTTGCCCAGGGAAAGAAAAAGGAAGCGTACGCTACATTCAGCGACGTTCTTATTCTTGACCCCGAAAACACGGTCGCAAAACATTATCTTGGAATTAAATAATGACATTTAAGGATATCCCCGAATTTATAGCGGACAAAATAGAAAGCGGCAAACCGTACATAGCCGTAAGAGAACTTTCTTCAAGACTTCTCCTTGAAATATGTAAAATCCGTAAAAAACCTATAATAGGAAAAGTTGCAGGCACACTGCAGGAACTTGCTCTGCAACTGATTCAAAAAGACTTCCTGAATCCCGGAATAATGACAGAACAGGAACGACTCTTCATAGTCAGAGATGCCATAAGAAAAACGGGAATTCCCCACTGGAGAAGCCCTTCTTATGTAGAAATAGTTGATAACAGGATAAGAGAACTAAAAGAACATAACATTGAAACAGAAACCCTGCGGAAATGCGCAGAAAAAGTCAACGGAAATCTTTCTAAAAAGTTGAAGCTAACCGCTAAAATCCTCGATAATTACAACTCACTTATAGGAAAATACAAGAAGTACGACATTTTTTCACTGTTTGAATCAGCAAAAGGGAAAAAACCGGAATATAGCGAAATTATACTCTTTTTCCTTCCACAAATACTTCCTCTTGAAGTGGATTTTCTGAACTCAATAAACACACCTATCACTGTAATAACTTTTAAAGACAACGGCTCATTTTTCAGTAAGTTAAGTAAAGAAAACCTAAAATTAGTTCAAAACTGGAAAATTATTGAGGTTGAACCGGCAGATATTGCGAAAAACTTCTCTTTTAAACCAGAGGGGAAAATTGACAAAGTAAAGTTAACGGAAATTTCCTATACCACGGAGAGCGAAGGCATTAAAATTGTTGTCTCTTTTGTTAAGAAACTCTTATACGAAGGCGTTCCTCCAGAAAAAATAGCCATTGCAGGAAGGAATCTCGAAGGAAAAGAACTGCTGTTTTACGAGGCATTCAGAGAAGAAAAAATTCCCTTCTTTTCCCAGTACAAAGGTATTCCTGTTAGTTTACATCCGGCCGTCAAAAAATTTTTATCCAGCGTAAAAAACGACGAAGAAAAAACCATAAAGGATTGGTGTAAGGCACTCAAAGAATCAGCTGAAAAAGAAAACATAGAAGAAGAACTCGTAAAAGAACTTGAAACACTAAACCGAGAAATCGTCGCCCTAACCGAATCCAATATCATAGAGAATAACAAAATCAACGGTAAGGAATTTCTTGAACTTTTAAAAATTATAATGAAAAACAGAACCTTTCTTATATCAGAAGAAGAACCCTTCGGCGTGTTTGCAGGT
Source organism: Desulfurobacterium sp. TC5-1 (assembly GCF_000421485.1). Taxonomy (NCBI): domain Bacteria; kingdom Pseudomonadati; phylum Aquificota; class Aquificia; order Desulfurobacteriales; family Desulfurobacteriaceae; genus Desulfurobacterium; species Desulfurobacterium sp. TC5-1. The sequence continues at coordinate 617,483 of NZ_ATXC01000001.1, forward strand.
ACACCGGAAAATGTACCATCAGCACTTCCAACCCACATACTGTTTTTCGATTTCTCATCGGGTACCTATCCCCGCTCATTCCCGTTCGATCCAGATTTCAGCTACCAGGAAAGGGAAGAAATAAACCGGATTTTAAACCTCAACAATCCGATTTTAGAAGCTCTACCGGGGCGAGAAAAACTGATAATGTATGAGTTCCAAACATTCTACAATGTCCTTGCCACAGATCCTCAAGAGATGATATTTACATACCATATAGATAAAGGCAGTTCCACGTTCCTTTCCATACTAAAAACCTACACAAATCTGAAAAAAGAAAGTAGAAAATTTGTTTCCGCAAAAGCAAAAAGGCTCCTCTCTATATACAAAGACAAAACCAACGCTCACACACCTATAGAATGGGGAATTGTCAGATGGAAAGAAAAAATAGAAGGCGCTAAAGAAATGAACTTCATTTTTGACTCCAACTTCATAGGCAAATACCTGCCCAAAAACCTTTCTGTAACTGACGTTATATCTTACTTTGATTGTCCAACAGAGCTTTTTTTCACAAAGATCGTTGGTTACAAAAAGACCACAACCGTAGAAGCCCTTGAAGGACAGATATACCATGAATTCATAAGGCGGTATTTTTCAGAAGGTGGAAATCCGGAAGAACTGTTTGAAAAAGTTTTCAAAGAATTCACTCAAAGTGTGGATGAAGAGCGGATCTTTCTCCACAAGCCTTTTATCAAATATAACATTTTAAAATTTATAGCCGACTGGCAACCAAAAAGTAATGTTTACAAGCAGGAAATAGATGTAGAGGTAAAAATAGATGACATAACTCTATCTGGGAGAATAGACTGGGTCGAAAAAAAAGATAAACACATAGAAGTCATAGATTTTAAAAGAGGAAACGTAAGTACAGACGAGTATGATCCGGGAAAGAAAAAATCATTTCAGATAATTTTATATGGACTCTCCCTTGCAAGAGAAAAGGATGTCGTTAAAGCTGTGAAAAACTGGAAACACAAACAGATAAACTTTGCATTTATAAGCATTCCCAAATTCAACAAAAAAAGTGAAGAGAAAAACTGGCTGAAATATTTTGAAGGAAAGAGAATAAGAAAAGAAATCATGTCATCCATTACGTGGGTAGTAACAGGATATAGAATGATAGAAAAAGGGTTTTTTGCACCCCTTGGCATTAACCCTTATAAACCAAGTCCAAAAAATAAAGAAAAACTTTTCAGCTTTAGAGAATCAAATATGTGCCCCTATACCCACACTTTAACCCAAAAGCAGCTAAATATTTACAGAGAAAAAGTGCAAAAAATGTTTAAACGTATTAACAAAAAGCTCTGGGGCTAACTTATAACCTGAAAAAGCATCTATCCACCACTTAACACTTTTTAAGCTTCCCTGAATATATTAATCTAAAGGCAAATTAAAACGTTTATTTTTAAAATCCTGAGAATTTACTTGACAGATTAATTAAACAGAGATATGATAAAAGTCAGGAGATTGTATGTATCTAACTAACGGAGGGTATGATGAGAAAGAAATTACTGTTGGGACTTATACTGGTTCCACTGGCTATAACAGCCTCCTGCGGAACTGCCAAGAAAGAAGTTAAAGTTACACCCGAGCAGCAGAAGGAACAGGTAGAGCTCAAAGAAAAGTATCAGAAACTGTTAGACGAAATTGACACTATGAAAGATAAACTCACTAAAACTAAAGAAGAGAAGGCTGCTACACAAGAGAGAATAACTTACCTTGAAAACCAGATTGCAGCTCTTGAAGCTGAAAAGGCATCTCTTCAAAAAGAACTTTCAACCATGCCTTCAAAGGAGAGCCTTGAACAGGAACTTCAGGCTCTTCAGGCTCAGTTAGGGGGTGAGCAATGAGAAAGTTAACCGCAATAGTCACAGCAATGCTTATCTCTTGTGCGATTTCTCCAGCATTTGCAGCTGGAACATGTTCATCAAACATCTCAAATTATGAAACATGCACAGCAACAAATTCAACTGAAAATGCAACAGGAAATACAACAGAAAATGCAGCAATTCAAAAACCAACTGAGGCTACTTCGTATGAAGAATTAATGGCCCAGTACAAAAAAGCTCTTGCAGAATACAACAGTTTAAAGGCTGAACTTGAAAAAGAAGAAAAAGAGCTTGCCATGCTTAAAGCTCAAGAAGCTGAACTTGAACAGAGGTATAACGCTCTTTCCTCAGACGTTGAAGCTCTGAAACAGGAAATAGAATACAGAAAGCAGCTTGAAGCAAAGATTGCAGAGCTTAAAGCAAAACTCGCAAAAGCCGGCAACAAAGTAGAAATGCTCCGAAGAAAGTTCATGGCACTTCCTAAAAGCTACCGCGTCGTAAGAGGTGATACTCTATGGGGAATTGCTTCAAAAAGCTACATTTATAACGACCCCTGGCAATGGCCTCTAATATACAGGGCAAACAGGAACAAAATAAAAAATCCTCACCTTATTTTCCCTAAACAGGTGTTCACTATACCGAGAAATATAACAGCCGAAGAAGTGATAGACGCAAGGAGACAGGCTCTAAGAACCCCTCCACCTCCAGGTGCAAAAGTTATAAAAGTCGGCCCTGTTAGAGCTGAAGACGTTCCAAAAACAGCAACCGATTACTTCCTTTTCATGAACAAATAACCGTTGAGGGGGGAAAGTTCCCCCTCCATTTCTCTTGACTTATCCACAGATAAGAATAATTTTAATGGTGCGTTCTCTTTACTACTTTTAAAAGAGGTGATATAATTGGGGAGAAAAAAAATCCCCCACTCTTTTGTAGAAGACTTGCTATCAAGAGTTGACATCGTTGACATAGTGTCAAGGTATGTCTCTCTCAGACAGGTAGGCCGCAACTTTTCAGCCCTCTGCCCCTTCCATCCAGAAAAAACTCCCTCATTTGTCGTAAGCCCGGAAAAGCAAATATTTAAATGCTTCGGCTGCGGCGTTGGTGGTAACGCAATCACCTTCATAGAGAAGTACGAGAATCTATCGTTTTACGAAGCGGTAAAGAGGCTCTGTGAACTTTCAGGCATTGAATTTCCATCAGAATTTTCAGAGGAAGATTCTGAAGCCGATACAGTATTTGAAAGCGCCAACAAAGCAGCAAAATTTTTCCACTCAAAAATAGACAGAATAAAGGAATATTTGAAAGCCCGTTCAATAGATAAAACAAGCGCTGAGAGATTTCTAATAGGATACGCACCCGCCGATTACCACAACCACCTCAAAATAAATAGAGAAATACTCAAAAAGCTAAATCTTATAACTGAAAAAGGTTACCCATTCTTTAAAGAGAGACTCATCATTCCCATATTCAACCACAGTGGCAAAATTGTAGCGTTTGGCGGAAGAGCACTCAAAGCAACTCAGAAACCAAAGTACATCAACAGTCCAGAAAGCGAGATATTCCACAAAAACAGCATCCTTTACGGATTTTTCCAGGCAAAAGAACGGATTTTAAAAGAAAAGGAAGCTGTTGTAGTAGAAGGTTACTTTGACGTCATATCCCTGTTCCAGGCAGGAATAGAAAAAGCGGTAGCTCCCATGGGAACTTCCTTAACAGAAAACCATGCTAAAACGTTGAAAAGATACGCAAATCGGATAATTCTATTTTTTGACGGCGATGAAGCTGGCGAAAAAGCCACACTGCGTTCTTCAAAAATTTTCACAGAGTTAGAAGTTGAACCTTTTATCGTCCGTCCACCGGAAGGTGAAGATCCTGATTCCCTCGCAAAGAAATCACCTGAAAAGCTTAAAAAACTTCTGTCAGAACCAATTCCGCTCATCCGGTACCTCATAGAAAAAGTTGAAAAGGCACCACTTGAAATGCAGGCAGAAGAGATAAGAAAGGTCATCGACGTATTCTCACCTATGAAAGACAAAAATCCCTTCAAATTTAAAAAATTCCTCTCAGAACTATCTGCCGTTACAGGTGCAGATATAAAGTGGCTTAAAAAGCAGGTGCCGCAGTATAGAAACAGAAAAGATGCAGAAAAAATCGAAAAACCCATAATACCTGAGTATGAAAAAGCTTTCATCAAAGGCATGATAGAGGGAAAAATACCCGTAAACCTCGACATATCACCAAACGTCTTCGTATCAGACGATTGCAGAAAACTTTTTGTTCTTTTCAAGATGAAAGGAAACATACCTTCATCGATAGAGATAGAACAGGAATACCCTGAACTTGGTGGAACAATCGCAGAAATAGCACTTACCGAATTTACCGAAGAGGAAATAAAGGCTTCTCTGTGCAGAATTGTCAAGAAAGAGTTAGACAGAAGATTGAAAAACACAAAAGGCTTCATTGACAGGAAAAGGCTGAAAGAACTGTGTGTCAATCTAACACCTGAGGTTGGGGGAATTGAGGAAATTATTTCTTGCATCCATTAAATCAAGGAGGTGCAGCGTTGGAGAAGAACAGCTTTGAAGAGCTGATAGCCCTGGGGCGAGAGAAGGGCTATGTAACATTTGACGAACTTATAGAGCACATCGACGAAGAAGCTCTCACCCCGGAACTCTTAGAAGAGCTGATGACGCAACTTGACGAGTACGATATAGACATTATACCAAAAGAAGGTGCCGAAGCCATAGATCTGTCAAAGCTCCAGATAACGATATCACCTGATACGCTCCCCCGTTCTGATGACCCCATAAGGCTTTATCTTAGAGAAATGGGCGGCATCCCCCTCCTTAAAAGGCATGAAGAGATAGTCTTAGCAAAAAGGGTTGAACTTGGAAGAAAAGCACTTGTCAGGTACCTTCTGAAAACGAGAGAAGTTTTAGACTTTGTTCTTAAAGCAGAAGAAGAAATAAGAGCTGAGAGATTAAAGGTAAGAGACATTCTCCGGTCACCTGATGACTTCGCTGAGGGTGGTGAATCAGAAAGACGAAAAAAGTTTTTCGCTATAACCGGAAAAATCAGAGAACTCCTGCCGGAGTTTGAAGCAAAGTACGAAACGTACAGAAAAAGACCGAGGAGCAAGAAAGCAAAGAGGGAACTCATAAAAGTGTGGGCTCAGATCAACACACTTTTAAGGAAACTTCCAATATCATTTTCCATATACGAGAACATGGCAGACAACCTCTACCAAAAAATGAGAGAACTTAAAAAGTGTGAAAAGAATATACAGAAGCTCAGTGGAAAACTCTCATTCTTGGGCACGCCGATAGAGCAGCTACCTCTCATGTTTGATGACCCGGAAATCCAGGAAAAGATAGACCGCTCAAAGTACACGACAAGAGAAGTGAAAAAGTTTGTAAAAAAGTATCTTGAATATAAAGAGAGATACGCAAAGATACTATCTGAAATTAACATGCCCAAAAAAGTCTTCTATGAAACAACAGAAAAAGTTTACTTCTATAAGAAAGATTCACAGGAAGCAAAACAGATACTTGTCCGGTCAAACCTGAGGCTTGTCGTTAGCATAGCCAAGAAATACATAAACAGGGGACTTCACTTCCTGGATCTTATTCAGGAAGGAAACATCGGACTTATGAAAGCCGTTGACAAGTTCGAATACAGAAGGGGCTACAAGTTCAGCACATACGCAACCTGGTGGATAAGACAGGCAATAACAAGGGCAATAGCCGACCAGGCAAGAACGATAAGAATTCCCGTTCACATGATAGAGACAATAAACAAGCTCATAAAAGTCTCAAGGCAGATGTTCCTGGAAATGGGCAGAGACCCGAAACCGGAAGAGATAGCAGAAAGATTAAAAATGCCCGTAAGCAAGGTAAGAGCTATCATGCAAATATCTCAAGAACCTGTATCCCTTGAAACACCTATCGGAGATGATGAGGACAGCACACTGGGAAGTTTCATAGAAGATGCAAAAAGCCCTATACCCGAAGAGGTAATCATCAAGAATGACCTGAAGGAAAAAGTATCAGAGCTTCTATCGGTCCTGAACGAAAGAGAAGCAGATGTTTTAAAACTTCGCTTTGGTCTTGATGGCTATCCGGAACACACCCTTGAACAGGTAGGAAAGGCTTTCAGAGTTACAAGGGAAAGAATAAGACAGATAGAGTCAAAAGCTCTTAAAAAACTTAGAAATCACGGTCTTGATATTGACTTAAGCATATTCCTTGAGAGGTAGGGCTTCCCTGCCTCTCTCTAATATACCAATAAATGCAGAAAAATCATCAAAAACAGGTGCAGTTATCCTTACACTTTTACCGGTAAAAGGTGACTTAAAGGCAACTTCCTGAGCGTGGAGCATTATCCTCGGTGCAAATCTCAAGAGAAACGGGAAACTCCCCCTGAAGTACCTAAACTCACCTACAACAGGATGGTTCAAAAAGGCAAGGTGCCGCCTTATCTGATGCTTCCTACCGGTCTCTATTAAAATTAGAACTTCCGTAGCCCTATCAAACTGCTTAGTTGCTCTTATATGACTTAACGCTTCCCTCCCATCAAGAGGAAGACAAATGCGCTTTTCCTCTCTAAAACTTCCGGATACAAGCGCCCTGTAAATTTTCTTTATTCTTTTTTCTCTGAATAACTTAACCATCTCTTCAAAAATCTGATCACTTTTAGCAAACAGCAAAACGCCCGTTGTTTGTTTATCTAACCTGTGAATAGCCCTGATTTTTTTAAACCTCTTTTTAAGAATCGATTCAACATCGGGAAAATTCCGGTTTGAATTTAAAAAAGGCGGCTTGTTGACAGCAAGAATAAAGTCATCCTCATAAATAATCTCCAATTCGGGATGAGAAAAAAGATAATCAGAAACAGAAAACTCCACAACACTATCTTTCCTCAGCAGTAACTGTCTCTTTAAAACTTTTACACTGTTAACAGAAACAAGACCTTCGTCAAGAATCTTTCTAACTTTGCGCTTTGAAATTTCAAGAGTTTCTGAAATTACAGGTTCAAGTTTTCCGGAGCGATTTCTAATCCTATAAGCGCTAAAAATCATCAACTATCTCCCGAAAAGTTATAAATTAAAATTATAGAACCATCTAACGGAGAAGAGACATGGGCGGATGTGTAATTTATGACGAAATCTTTCTAAAGCACAACCTCGAAGGACATCCGGAAAACAGAAATAGATTGATAAGCATAATGTCTTCCCTGCCAAAATTTAACATCCCTGTTGAAAAACCTGTAAGAATCAGCAAAGAACTCATAGAATCCATCCACGATAAAAGGTACATAAGTGCCGTAAAAAGTGCATCGTTAACCGGATTTGAATACCTTAACCCGGATACCTACGTGAATAATTATAGTTTTGACGCTGCAATAATGGCAGCAGGTGCCTGCGAAGAAGCAGTAAATCTCGTTGCAAACGACAAATACCGTGCCGTCTTCTGCGCTGTAAGGCCTCCCGGCCACCACGCAGAAAAAGACAGAGCGATGGGATTCTGCATTTTCAACAATATAGTAATAGCCGCAAAAAAGGCCCTCAAATCGGGATTTAAAAAGGTGTTTATAGTCGATTTTGATGCTCATCACGGAAACGGAACAGAGCATCTAATAAGAGACGATGAGAACATCTTTTACTTCTCAACCCACCAATACCCTTTCTACCCGGGAACAGGAAGTGAAGAAGAAAACAATAACCACATACTCAACATACCCCTTCCTTCAGGAACCGGCGATGAAGTTTTCATCCCTATTTACGAAAGAAAGCTTCCAAAAATTGTTCAGAACTTCTCACCTGACATTCTTCTCGTATCGGCAGGTTTTGATTTCCACAGAGATGACCCTCTAACAGGACTTAACGTTTCCTATTCAGGAATGGAAAGAATAGTGGAATCAGTCTTTTCCATCGCAAAAAGTTTAAAAATCCCCATCATCCTGACCCTTGAGGGAGGATACAATTTAGATGTTCTGACAAAGGCCGGGGAATCCATATTCAGTCACCTTTCCGATTTTTAAGCAGATAAGCACCAACGAATGCGGTAAAAAAACGGCAAGAAGGCAATAATAAACTGTATGAACCTTCTCCTTGTAACTGTTTTCATACCCCTCATCTAAACCTCCTATCTAAAGTGTTTTACTTGTGGAAAAAGTACCATCATTTGTTTAAAGAATCTGTTAAGAACAGTGCTAAAATAACCAGGGTAGGAGGGTAAAAGTGGAAGAAAAAAAACTAACACTCCTGCAGGCAGTATCGCTGGCTGTAGGAACTATGATAGGAGCAAGTATCTTTTCCATTTTCGGCGTGGGCGTGGAAACGGCAGGAACTGACCTTCCCTTCGCCTTCCTCTTGAGCGGCCTTTATGCCCTGATGGTGGGTTATTCTTACGCAAAACTTGGAACAAAAATCGTCTCAAACGCAGGACCTGTTGCCTTTGTCGAAAAGGCTTTCGGAAATAATCCTATTACCGGAACGCTAAGCATTTTAATGTGGACAAGCTATGTTGTTTCCATATCCCTTTTTGCCATAAGCTTTGCAGGCTATTTTCTCCCTCTCATTCACCTGAACAATTATGCCCTTAACACCTTCGTCGTAGTAATAATAATAGCGGTATTTGGTGCGCTTAACTACTTCGGTGGAAGCAGCGCAGTGGGAAAGCTCGAATTCTGGATAGTGCTTACGAAACTGCTTATACTTCTGCTGTTCATTGTTGCAGGACTTGCATCCTTTAACCCATCCTACGTTAAACCGAATTTCTCACCGGAAGGAATAAGGGGAATCTTAAATGCATCCGTTATCTTTTTTCTCTCTTACATGGGATTTGGACTTATAACAAACGCAAGCGAAAACATTGAAAATCCCCAAAGGACAGTCCCAAAAGCAATATACATAAGCATCATAACGGTCATCGTTATCTACGTTTTAGTATCGCTATCAGCCCTCGGTGCTGTCCCTGTATGGAAACTAGCTAAATATCAGGAAAATGCACTTGCAGTTGCAGCAGAGCCGGCACTGGGTAAATTCGGATTTGTACTTTTAAGTATCGGAGCACTCATAAGCATATCTTCTGCCTTAAACGCAACCCTCTACAGCGGTGCAAACGCAGCGTACGCACTTATGAAAGAAGGATACATCCCCCACCCCCGAAAACAGCTCAAAAGAGAATGGATGAGCGAACACTTCGGCCTATATCTAACCTGCACCCTCGCCCTCCTGTTTGCACTCCTGTTCAACATAACATCTGTAGCTTCAATAATCAGCCTTGTAACAACAATTCTCTACATTTTTGTTCTCTTTTCCCACATCAAGCTGATTGAAACAAAAAAAGCAGAAGGAAGAAAAGGCATTGTATTTTTTAACCTAATTGTCATTACATTCGTGGCGATAGAGATACTTATATTTCAGCTTAAAAACAGCCCAAAAACTTTTGTAACCTCTATCTTAATTCTCATCGGCTGTTTTACAGCAGAAATTCTTTACTACGGTAAGCAGCGGAAAATACGGATATTCAGAAGAAAAGAAGCAAAACCAACAATATAAACGACTTATAGCTAACATTTTTAAGCCTCTCAACAATTAAAAAATTTTGTTCTGACCAATCTATTGATTTTTTAAAAAATTTCAGATAAAATCATTTTTGATAAGTAGCGCTAAACACAGGGGGTACGGTGAAATTAAAACTAACTTTTGAGGCAGAAAAAGAGATAGAGCTTCCAATTCATTACAATTATATCCTCCAGGGTTTCATTTATAACAATCTTGCAAAACCATTCGCAGACTTCATCCATAATCAAGGTTATAGATACGGAAATCAGATTTTTAAACTCATAACTTTCTCAAAAATATACGGCAGAAAGAGAATATTCAAAAGGGAAAAGAAAATAGTTTTCGGTCCTTCTTTTCATATATACGTCTCTGCTATAGATACCCACATCCTACAAAGCATAGCATTGGAACTCATACAGAAAGAAAATCTACGTCTGCATAAAAACTTAATAAATCTGAAAAGTGTAGAAGCAATAGAACAGCCTGTCTCTTCACCTAAAACCGTTGTAAAAACCATATCACCCATAACCGTTCACGAATCGCTAAATCGGAAAACAATGTACTACAATCCTTACCAGGAAAAATTTTACAAGCTACTTGAAGAAAACCTCAGAAAAAAAGTAGCCGTAATCACAGGTAACGAAAACGATGAAATATCGATAAAACCTGTGGAAGACGTTAAATACAAGAAAATAATAACCTACTACAAGAATAACTTCGTGATAGAAGCCTGGGACGGAAAATTCGAAATAGAGGCACCGCCGGAAGTGATAAAAATAGCCCTGCGTGCCGGCCTCGGCGCCCGCAACTCTCAGGGCTTCGGTATGGTTGCAATCCCGGAGGAAAAATGGAAAGCGGCAAAAAGGAGATAACAGTAACATTTAAGACAATAACCCCTTTATGGACGGGGGATGCGTGGGGAGAATGTAAAGAGATTAGACCATCTTCACTCATAGGAAGTCTGCGGTTCTGGTTTGCTTTTTATTGGGAGATAATCAAAAATGGAAAAACTGAAAAACTAATTGACGGGATACCTCAAGAAAGTTTGACTGAATTAAAAGATAAAGGAAAAGTGAAAAACTTTCAAGATATTTTAAAAAGAAAACTAACTGAAACTAATTCTTTAGACGAAGCTATTGATAAAACATTAGATGAATTAGATTTATCTGTCCCTTCAAGAATTTTTGGTTGCACAGGTTGGAAAAGTAGAGTAAAAATATTAATCGAAAGTTACTCAGTAACTGAAATTGATTTTAACGGTATAGAGTTTAGATTTCCACTAGACAGATTGTCGTTAAACAGCAGATTTTGGATAAAGAAGACTCTATTCAACAAGGATATAAAAAAATTAAAGTTGTTCAAAAATATAAAAGTCAAGCTTGTTACTACTAATTATTGGTGGAATAAATATTTGAGGGATTTCTTCGAATTTTCCAAAGATAAATTAATTCTTGTTGGTGGCAAAAACTCCTTCGGATTTGGATTTGTAAATTTAAGTATTAAAGATAGCACAACTATTGATAAATATTCTTCCATTAAGAATAACGTAATAGTGAAAAAAATAGAAAATATCCCATACAGTGGAAGAAAAAAAGTCTTAGGATTTAATTTCAAATACTATTTACGAAAATTAGAAAATAAAAAGCATAGAGAAAAAATTTTTGGAAAACAAAAAGTGGCTTCCAAAATATACATTTCTAATTTATTAGAAGAAAAAAATAATTCAATTTATCTACTATTATTAAACAACCCGTTTTCTCGGGATGGAAAAATTCTAAACGACGTATATTACAGGAAAATTTTAGAATCTTTAACTGGAGATAAAGATGAGTACAAAAAGAAAGCCTAAATTTGATATTTGCGCAGAATACACAGAAGATAGTAAAAATCTTCTCGAAAATACAGAAAAATTGTTCGAAAGTTTTATAAGATTCAAGTTTGAATACATCAAAAACAAAAGTAAGGAGTTAGAACAACGCAAAAAGTCTACACAAAATAAAATAAATAATAAAGAGAGTGAAACATACATCATTGGAAATATTCAAAAAACACAACAGATATCTGGAATTTATATAAATCCTCAAGAAAAATTACGGAAGCACATTAATAAGCTTCCAAAACATTCATTCATTATCTGGTTCAGATTCAAACTGAAAGCACCCTATTTTTCAAAAGATAATGACGAAATCTACATTATCCAGAATCCTATCCTCAAAGAAACAAACTTCAAGACTCCAATGATTAGAGGTTCAGGCTGGAAGGGAGCTTTAGCACACGCATTTAGAGAATTAATAAACGAGAGCAAATGGGAAGAGAAAAAAAGTAAAATAGAGAGTTTCCTGCGAATCTTTGGTGCAGGCTCTGAAAGCATTAAAACTTTAGAAAAATATCTAAAAAACAAAACAGCAAATCTTAAAGAGTTTAAAGAGAATTTTTTAGCGTTCATCCTTTTTGAATTGGGTTTAGAGATTAATAAAGATTCATTAATACAGATAAAGGAAGCAGATAGTTATAAAGATATAAGCAATAAGATAGCCGAATACGTATGGAAAAAATATAAAGAAATCAAAAATTCAGGCTTCCTACCTTTAGAATTTCAAACCCATAAAGGAAGAGCCATTTTTTACCCAACCTATTTCAACAAACTGTCTTTAGAGATAATAAATCCACATGACAGAAGGAAAAGAGCAGGAACAAAACCGATTCACTATGAAGTAGTTCCAGAAGGCACAGAAGGGATTTTCCAACTTACCTACATTCCATTTGACGGAATCGTGGAAAAAGACGATACTCTAAAAACCAAAGCAGAGAAGGATCTAAACAACTTAATTCAAGCTTTAGAAAAGTTAGCCGACACAGGCATCGGAGCAAAAACAAAATTAGGCTGGGGAAGGTTTAAAATTTCAGATAGAAAAGTTTTTGATAATTCAAGTTTAAAAATTCCTGAAGGGTGGGGAAAATGGCAGAATTAGACTTAAACAGGTTAAAACAAAACAGAAATGAAGTTTTAAAAGCAGAAATCGGAGCATTGCTTTTTAATCTTGGAAAAACACACGCAGGAATTAATAACTGGAAAAAATATTTTCCAACTGTTAATTCAAAATTTGATAAATACAAAAAATATTACTCTAAGCATATTTTTGAAAACGAACTTCGGGACACGGATATAAAACTTAAAGACTTTATTTTCAACGAAATGGTAAAATTGCCTGATAATACAAATAATACAAATTTAAACTGGCTGGAATTTTTTAAAGGTGATGCATCAGGTGAAAATATAATTCAAAAAATCTTTTTCCGTGGCTGTGAGAATGTAAATTCCGGCATAGACAAAGGCTCACCGCAAGATGCAAATCAATTAGAAAATTTATGGATTTCAAACGCTTTTGGAAGTTTAAAAAAAGAAATAAACGACGAAAATGATTTTGACAGTTCCCGTCTGTGTTTTTTCAGGGATTTTCACAGATTTCTTGAAGACAAGTATTATTACCGTTCCCCCGACTGGAAAGAAATAAGAAATTGGGTGTTTGAACACGTTAAACCATGGTACTCCCGTCTTTTAAGTGATTCCCGTTTTCCTGTAAATGATGTTACCCTGTTTGATCAGGCTTACATGACTGCTTCTATGTTTAAAGCCGTGCTGGCGTCTTTATATCTTGATAATTCAAACTATCAAAATTTTATTAAAAATCCTCAATTGATTAAATGGTCAGTTCTTGGTATTCAATATGACAAATTAGCTCTGGCAGAAAAAGGACTGAAAGTTGCATCCATCAAGTGGTACAGAGAAACGGTAAACAAGGTTGACAATCAATTAAAGAAACTCATTGAGATAGAATACCCGCTTGGCAACGAGGTTTACAGGGATGAAACAGGGATCTACTTTGTGGTTGGAGAAAACATAAAAGGTGATAAAGATAGTGAGTTTTACAAATTGAATAATGCCTTGTCTGTAATTAAAACAAAAATTCAGGATATTTTTACCCGTAATTTTGAAGGAGAAATTTATCCTGCAATTTTATTAACAGAACCTTCAAGGGGATTGATGAATCTTGGACACCTTGTTGAAAAGGCAAAAGAGAATTTTTTAAAAGCTGAATACCCTTCTGATTTTAAAACAAAACTTAAACACGATTCCAATCCAAACGGTATCTGCCAGATTTGTAATATGAGACTTGCCCATAAAGGTAATAAAGAAAACTTGATATGCAACGTTTGCTTCAAAAGACAGCAGGGAAGGGTTAACGATTGGTTAACAAATGCTGAGAAAGAAACCATCTGGATAGAAGAAATCAAAGACAAAAACGACAGAGTAGCTTATGTATCCTTAAAATTTGAATTAGACGAATGGTTGAATGGGAATATGCTGAATAGTTTATTACAAAATACAGCTGATTTCCAATTATGCTATCAAAACATGAAAGACACATTAGAATGTGTCAGTAATTTATACAAAAACAATGCTTTTGATGTAAACTCATTTTTATTAGATTCATCAGGTAACTTTAATGAATGTCTTTTAATTAAGTTAGAAAACCTGATAAAGAAAGTTTCAGATATTTCTTTTAATCGTAAATTAGGAAAATTAACATTACATGTTGATTCTAATAGTGTCGAACTAAAAGATAAAAGAGGAAAACTTCAACCCCTAAAAAATCTACTCAATAATGAAATTTTCAAAAAGTTTATAAAACTATATGATTTTTCTATTTTTAATAATCTTAGCAAAGATGCCTATAATGGATGCAAGAAAAACAACGAAAGTTTTGACGATTTTATAAAACAGATTTTCTTTGGCTCTATTAGAGGAAATCAGTGGGAAAATTTCATAAAAAAATCGACTATTAATAATAAGATTAAGTGGGAAAACGAAACAATAGACTGGAGCAAATTAAACAATCAAGATATTGAATTCCTTGCCTATTTGATTCTGCAATTCCTTCTCCGAAAAAATCCATCTCCTGCAAGGCTCAGGAGAATCTGGGAAACGACAAAAGAATTTTTTGAAGAAATGCATCAGGAATTGGAAGAAATTTTAAAAATTCCTGAATGGAGGAAGAAAAGGTTAGTCTGGGAAGTAACCCTTGATGAAAATAATAGACTTGATAAATCAACGGAACTGGAAGGAGATAGACTTCTATTTTGGGCTGAAAAGGAAGGCAGTAAAGCAAAGATTTATTTAATAAGCTCTATAGAAAGCTTCCTGGAAAAATACGGAAAAGAAAAAATCAGAGAAATCCTGAACAGTAAAGATAATACTGAAATAATAGATAGTTTAAAAGGCGGATATGGACTGAAAAACAAGAAACTTCTTCTCAAAGAATATAAAACTAAGGAACATAAAATAGAATTAGACATTAAAGAAAATCTCAAAGAAATTATTTCTTACAAACCCTTTGCCCTAATAACAAATCCATCCCCTGTAAACTATCAGGTAATTATTCCGGCAGAATACTTACCTGAACTTATAGACAGGACGATAGAGAAATACAACAAAGAATTCAAGTACGTTTACGGAAAACTCCCTATTCACATAGGAATAGTCATTTCCGACTACAAAAAGCCGGTTTATGTAAACCTGAAAGCACTCAGGAAAATAAGAAGAAATGTCAAAGACACAGACAAATTATATAGACCAGTAAATGCAGGGAGGTTTTATACTTTGCAAAAACAAAAATTTACCTATGCAACGCCGGAAGAAAAGGCAGCTGAAGCATACTATTCATTATACTGGGACAATCCGGAAGGGAAAGGCTACAACTTTTACATAAACCCAGAAAACGGCCGGAAAAAATGGATCAGCACTATTTGTGAATTCAACGCAGATGAAAAAGTTCAAATAATTCCCAATACTTTCGACTACGAATACCTGGATCACAACATCAGGAGAAGTGAAATTACCTACGATGAAAGCGGAAAAAGAATGTTAGCGCTCAAAAGCAACAGGCCTTACGAAATTGAAGTTTACTGGGAAAAATTTAAAGCTTTTAGAACTCTGTCTAAAGACACCAATCTTCAGACAAGCAGACTGCATAAACTGATAGGAATCCTTTACTCTAAAGTTCAATATGAAGAGTTTGCAGATTGTGGAGCGTTTCTCGCCTCCTCATTTATAAATTGGCTTGAACTCGGTAAAAATGAAGACAGAAGAAAATTAATAAAAGAAATTTTTGAGCTGGACGCGGACTGCAAAACTTTATCCGAAGACTTTAAAAGGGAACTCAAAGAAAAATTAGAAATCAAAGAAAACATACTGCTCTTTTTAGATATGTTCAATTTCTGGCATACTGCATTAAAGGAGGTAAAGGATGAGTAATCAAGACATTGAAAACAAAAACAGTATGGTTGAAGAGATATCAATTTTTGCCATGGCAATGGATCCCGTTCATGTAGGAACCGGTGGTTATTCCATAGGAATGGTTGACAACACCATAGTAAGAGACCCTATCACCAATGTACCTAAGATTCCGGGAAGTACTCTGGCAGGCACATGGAGATATTATGTAACTTTGGAATTACAAAGTCATTTTAAAGAAGAATATAAAGCAGACCTGAAAAAAAGGGAAGAACATCAAGACGATATTTCCAAGCTTTTTAACAATCCAAAAGATTGGATGAAAAATTTTAACGGCAATAGATTCGCAAAAATTAAATGTGCAGGACAGGATGAAGAACCACAAAAAACCTTAGAAGAATCTAAAAACACAGATACCGGACATTGCGGACACTGCATAGTCTGTAAAGGTTTTGGATTTTCTAAAAAAAACATGCGCTGGCAGGGAATGATATTTTTCAGCGACTTACAAATTTTGTTCTTCCCCGTATTTACGATAAAAGGAACAAAGTGGATAACCACAGCTTCAAAACTAAAAGAAACAGGCATAGCACCCGAGATTGAAGATAAACAATCTGAGGATAAAATAAAAACGGAAACCGGAGATGAAAAATACCTGAACTTAGGCTGGCTGTACTTAGAGGTTGAAGGACCACACAACATAGACAAAAACAAATTTAAGATACCGAAATTTGGAAAGTTTAACTTAAAACCTGAAGATGTAATCGTCGTGCCTGAAAGTTTATTCGCCCACATAGTGAACTCAAATTTAGAAGTGAGAACTTCTGTGGCCATAGACCCCATCACCGGAGCAGCAAAAGAGGGAGCACTATTTACATCTGAAGCTATCCCGAGAGGAACGATATTACACGGCACGATAAGAATCTTTAATAAAAAAGCATTTGAAGGGAAGAAAAATGATGAAAGTAATTCGGAAACTCTTCCGGAAACAAAATATTTAATCGAGGCTTTAAAAGAAAGCAGACATTTCTACGAAACTCTTGGAATAGGTGGCATGACTACAAGGGGTTTCGGGAGATTAATCATAAACTCTAACGAATTTGAAGGAGGTGAAAGCAGTGGAAACCGCAAATAATAAAGGCAAAAACATAGAAGCCTTAACAAGCACAATAGCCTACGAAATAGTCAGTAAAGGAATTTTAAACGAAAGCGAGATAAATAAACTGCTTGGAGTTTTAACAAACAACGGTGTCTATGCAATGTGGGTGTACGCTCAGGCAAATTTTAAAAATGAAAAAATCAGTGAGTTCGCAAGAAGAATTGAAGAAATTCCTCCGCTTAGCGACTTTTCAAAAGACGAAGGAACGCCTAAAGAGAGTAAAAGAATCGAGCGTGTAAACAATAACCTTAGAGAAATATCCGAGAACCTTCCCCAGCTTTTACTTCTGAAACAACTTCTGGAAAAAACACTAACTTATGCAAGATACCATGCAAAAGCATCAGGAGATAAAAAATGAAGTGGTATAAGCTGATTTTTGAACAGGTACAGCCGATTCACGTTGGAAAACTCAACTGGGGAGTGGTATCTGAAACAGAAATATTTATTCCCGGACAAACCATGTGGGGTGCCGTTGTCAACGCGTATTTATGTAAAAATAAGCATTCTGAAATAAAGACCGTCCAGGAGAACTTTGAAACTATAACAAATTTCTTTCCATCTTTTGATGAAGAAAATATTTTAGAACCTGCCTATAAGGACGGAGAATTTGCATACAAAACAAAAAAAAGCTTAATAACAGAAGAAAAATTCAGGATTTACTTTGTAAGTGCCGACTTCAAAACATCTATAAATCCATTTACTGTAACGGCTAAAGAAGAGCAGCTGTATGAAATTGAATACATTTTGCCGAAGCCGAAAAGAGAATTTTTAGAAGATGCAAAGCAATTGGGTTTCAAAGAAAATCTCTACTGGATAGGTTTAATAAAATTAAAAGAAGACGACATAAAAGAAGTATTCGAAAGAGGAAACTTTGAAATCTTTGTAGGCGGAGATGCAAGATACGGCTACGGCTTGATGAAACTAAAGAAATATAAAGAGGCAGAAGAAAAAGAATTACAAAAATGGAACTTAAATGACGATGGAAAGTTCAATCATGATAGCAAAACACCTTTAAAAAATTTTTTAGAATTTAGCAGCGGCATAAAGTTCAAAGGGGATATCAAACTTATTCCCGAAATGGATTTTTCTCAAAACACTTCTTCCGTAAAAAATGCAAAATTTTACATAGCAATAGGAAGTATGCTGGAAAACAATCCCCCTCATGATTTAATTTTAAAAAAAGGGAAATTTATTCTGGAGTCTTAAATGATAGAAGCAATTTATAACCTTGGAAAAATTTTAATGCAGGATGACGGCAATTCCGGCAAAGTAACGCCAGAGCCGGTCAGCGCAGACAGATTAATAATCATAAACCTTGATAAGGATGGAAAGCTTATTAACGTTACAGATACAAAAAATGTATCCGAATACGAAAAAAAACTACTTTATAAAAGAGTAAGAGCCTCCAGACGATGCAATTCCTGCACTCCCACATTCTTTCTGAACATAAAAGAACCGCAAAAAAGCATAACCTGCTTAAAGTCCATCTTTAACTGGATGAAAAACTATAACAGTTCGGTTAAAGAACCAGAAGACTATGAAGCAATTCTCAAAGCACTGAAAAGTTACCTGAAAGACTTTCCTCCGCAAAGCAGAGAAAAGATTCTTCTTACCGTTACCGTGGACGGGAATTTCCCCTCAGAAATTCCGGAGATAGTTAGCGCATTTGAAACCGGCTATGTTCAAGAACTTGGATTTAACGAAATCGGAACATGTTCTCTGTGCGGCAGCACTACCAGAATTACAGGGAAAAAATCCCCCTTTGCCTTTTACACACTTGATAAAGTGGGCTACATTTCAGGCTTTTCAACTAAAAATCACGGGAAAGGATTCCCGATATGTTTTGAATGTTTCAAAAAGCTGGAAAAAGCCAAACAGTACATATCAAGCAGAAGTTTTATTTTAACCAAAAACGCTCCCAGATACTGGCTCGTCCCAGGTGTTATTTTTGACACAGAAACTTCTGACAGTAACTCACTCAAAGAACTCATTGAAAACATTTACGACCTGGAATACATGAAAAAGTATCTTCATTTAACAGAAACGGAACATCAAAAACTTGCAGATACAGAAGAAGATATTCTGGACATACTGAAAGAGCTTGAGGACTATCTCACATTCCACTTTATTTTTATTGAAAAGAACCAATCTCAGGAAATCATTAAACTGCATATCCAGGACATCTATCCTTCAAGAATAAAAAAGCTTTTCGAAGCCAAAACCCACGTTGAAAAGAACCTGGAACTTAAAAGAGAATTCACTTTCGGCACTTTAGGTCAGTTTTTCTGGAAATGGGATAAGCACTCTAAAAGGAAAGACCTGCAGAAATATTTCCTTGATCTCATTGACCGGATATTTCGGGAAGTCCCTTTCTCAGAAGCCCTGCTCATAAAGTTCTTGCTTAATGGAATAAGACGAGCTTACCTTGACGAAGAATACGATAAATTAACAGCACTCAATGCTTTAGCATCGTTCCTGTTTGTTAAAGCAACTACGGAGGGAATAATGGAAACTATCAAAACCGACGACGTCAGGAATTTATTAGAAACTCTACCTCTGCTAAATACACCGGAAGCAAAAGGATTATTTGTCCTCGGAGTCCTGACACAGCGCCTGATTGACAAGCAGGCTGGAACCAGAAAAGGCAACAAACCTTTCCTTAAAAAACTTTCCAGCTTTAAACTGGACCAGAGAGGCTTTGAAAAATTGATGCCTGAACTGAGAGACAAAATGGAAGCCTACGAAATTTTTGGAAAATTTGAAAGGGAACTGTTTGACCTGGCTTCAGAATGTTTTGCTAAAGCCAACCAGCCCTGGAAACTTAATGTTGAAAAGATGAACTTTGTATTTGCAGTCGGCATGGGAATGAAGGACAAAATCTACAATAAAAAATTTGAGAACAAAACTGATGGAGGTAAATCATGATTAGAAACCGCCGTGAGTATCTTTTTTTCTACGATGTAACCGATGCGAATCCCAACGGCGACCCAATGGATGAAAACAAGCCGAGAATTGATGAAGAAACAAAAATCTGCCTCGTAACAGACAGCAGACTGAAGAGGATAATCAGGGACGAACTGGCAGACATGGGTGAAGAAATCTTTATAAGGGAAGAAAGAAAAGAAGACGGAAAATTAAAAACAAAAGAGGAGCTGTTAAAAAGTTACAACAAAGGAGATTACAACGAAATTCTTAAAAGATGCATAGATATAAGACTTTTCGGCGGAACGTTTGCTATCGGAGACAATGCTAAAAGCTTTACAGGACCTGTCCAATTTAAATTCGGAAGAAGTCTTCATAAAGTAGATGTAAAACTTATCAAAGGAACCACTGTTATGCCGTCAGGAGAACAAAGAGGACAGGGGACAATGACAGATTTTTACATAATTCCCTATGGACTTTTCTGTTTCTACGGAATAGCCAATGAAAAAGCATCAAATGATACACAGCTGACCGACGAAGATCTGGAAAAAATGACAGAAGCACTATGGAAAGGAATAAAAGAGTCAACAGATGTAATTTCCCGTTCCAAATTTGGACACATGCCGAGACTCTTAATAGAGATTATCTACAAAGAAGGTGAAAAGTTCCACATTGGAGAACTTAACAAAAGAGTTTCTATAAATAAGCCGGAAGCCCTTGATGATCTTGCAATAAGAGATATTGAAGAGTTTGAACTTGACCTTTCAAAACTCAAAGAAGCAGTACAGAAGCACAAAGACAAAATAGAAAAAGTTTACTACTGTATAGATGAAAGAGTTAAACTCACCGAAGGTTCCACACTGAACGAAGTTTTTGAAAACATCACTCTGGAGAAGTTTCCATGGCTTGCAGAATAATTGCTTTTGATATATGGGGAGAACTGGCACACTTCAGGCGGTTTTTTACCACTTCTTCTCCCCTCACTTTCTCTTTTCCGCCGCCAACAACCGTTAGGGGAATAATCGGAGCCATTTTAGGACTTCAAAAAAATGAATACATAGAAATTACAAATCGGTTAAGTATCGGAATATATATCACTTCCCCTATCAGGAAGCTAAGAACCGGGCTAAACATAATTTTCACCAAGGGAAGCGGTGGGAAATTTGAACCAACGCTTTTTAAAGATAAAAAGGGAGATGTTAAAAAAACCGTTAGAACGCAAATTCAAGTAGAATTCCTGAAAGATCCTGGTTACAGGATTTTCGTAGCCGGTGACGAAAAACTTCTTGATTCCCTTTTGAACTATCTGCCGTACCACAAGACAGAATACACTGTTTCCCTTGGTCTTTCTGAATGCCTTGCCGATTTTAAATTTGCAGGTGAATTTACCGCTGAAGAAGTAGAAGAAACGAGCGAAATACATTCAGCAATACCAACAAGAAAAATAAAAAACATCAGCTTAAGCAACCAGATTAAACTGGCTAAAGAGAGAATTCCCATATATATGAACGCAGAAAGAATTGTTCAGGAATATGACAATATTGTATTTGAAACCAGCGGTAAACCAATTAAGGGAGCTTTTAAAAATGTCTTCCACATTAAAGAGACCGGAGAAAACGTTCACCTGTTTACTGTCCCATCCCAACAAATGTCTAAAAGATCATTTGAAAAAGACGCAAAATCTGGTTGAAAAATACTTTCCTTATAACGACAACACGGCTAAAGAACTTGCCGCTTACGCTGCAAGGTTCCACGACGCAGGTAAAGCAACATCGTTTTTCCAGGAATACATAAAAGGAAACGGAAAATGGTCAAAAGAAAAGAACCATTCACTCCTCTCTGCTGTTATTCTTTATTACTATTTGAGAAAAATTAGAGGTATAAGTCCTTTACAGGCATTTCTTTCTTTTCTCGCAGTAAAAAAACACCATTCATTTCCGGAAGACACGTTTGAAAACGGCGGTATAATCAATGACACAGAACTGATAAAAAAACAACTTAATGCTATTTCAAAAGATAATATCAAAGAACTTGGAATTCCTGTTACTGTTCAAGAACTAAAAGAATCCATCAATGACATAATCAAAGAATTAAAATATTTCAGAAGTCTAAGGAGATTTAAAAGAAATTTTGGAGAAATAGAGAACTTTTCAATATATACAACTTTTTTATCAATATATTCCTCTCTTCTTTTCTCCGATAGAAAAGATGCTGTTGATGCTCCTGAAGTAAGTTTCCCGGACATTCCTTATGAAAAGTTTAAAAATTTGATTGATTCCATTCCTTTAAAACGGCCAATAGATGAAAAAAGACAGGAAGCAAAAGAATTTGTGCTTTCTAAAGAATTCAATCTGAAACAGCGAATCTACTCAATAAACCTCCCAACGGGTTTAGGAAAAACTTACACAGGATTTTTACAAGCACTCAAAATGAAAAAAATTCTAAAGGAAAAAACGGGCAAAAGTTTCAGGATAATATACGCATTACCCTTTATTTCCATTATTGACCAAAACTTCGAAGTACTAAAAGAAAAACTTGAACAAATTATAGACAGCACAGATTCCAGACTGATTTTAAAACACCACCACCTCAGCAACTTTGAATATTTAACTAACAATTCTGAAATCCTTCCTTTTGACATCGCAAAAGTATTAACAGAAGGTTGGGAAAGTGAAATTACTATTACCACAATAGTGCAAATATTTAATGCAATCTTTCCAAAAAACCGAAGCCAGGCACTTCGCTTTTCCAGACTTCAGAATACCATAATTATTCTTGATGAAATTCAAACTATACCTGTTAAATATTGGAAAATTTTTAATGAAATCATTGAGGATTTATCAAAAAAACTTGATTTCTACATAATATTTATGACAGCAACAAAGCCAGCAATATTTACCAACCATACAGAACTTGCAGGTGGAAAATTTTTTACAGGACTCAACCGATACGAAATAGAAATAGATCTGAAAGAACGTACCATAGAAGAATTTTTAGAAAAAATTGACATTAACATTGAGAAAAGTCATTTGTTTATCCTTAACACAGTAAAGTCCTCCCAGGAAGTTTATAAAAAGTTAAGTGAAACAATCAACGGAGAAATTGAATACCTGTCAAGAGCAATTACACCATTTGAGAGGAGGGAAAGGCTCAAAAAAATTAGAGAGGGAAAAGTCAAATATCTAATTTCCACTCAAATTGTAGAAGCAGGAGTTGACATAGATTTTGATGTAGTTATAAGAGATTTTGCTCCTTTTGATTCCCTTAATCAATCAGCAGGAAGGTGCAACAGAAACGGAGAAAAAGCAGGACTGTTTAAAATCATAAAATTAATTGATGAAAATAATCAACGTCCATACTGGAGCTACATATACGATCCCATCCTTTCTTCAGCCACTATGGAAATCCTAAAAGATAAACACCGTCTAACAGAAGAAGAATTTATAAAATTGACTGAAAAGTATTTCAATCTTGTTAAAGACAGAGCCACAGACGAAGCAAAAACTGTAAAACCTTTTTTCGAAGCTGTTAAGTATCTACGATTTCAACCCATGGAAAATTATAGATGCAAGGAAAATGAAAAATTTATTTGCGACATGAACCTTATTGAAGAAGACTGTGGAGAGGAAATTTTTGTTCAACTTAATGAAGAAGCGGTTGAAATATGGAATAAAATGATAGAAATTGTCACAAAGTTAAAAAAAGGAAACCGTGAAGCATTTAAAGATTACCTGCGAATTAAGCATAAGTTCTACGATTTCGTAATAAAGGTGAATTTAAACAAAAAAATACCAATACCGATATCAAAAGAGCTTGGTTTTTACTTCATTCCAATAGAAGAATTAGACAATTATTATGATAAAACAGGACTTAAAGAACCTAATCTAATCTGGTAATATGGAATTAGAGAAAATTTTTGTAAACGGAACACTCATCTGGTATTACTACATTTGCAAAAGGGAGGTATGGCTTATTGCTCACGGAATAGAAGCAGAGCAGGATAACGATTTCATCGCCGTCGGAAGGCTGATTCACGAAAAAAGATATAAGAACAAAGCAAAAGAGCTGTTGATAGACAATAAAATAAAAATAGACCTTCTTGAAAACAGAAAAGTGATCGGTGAAATTAAGAAAAGTTCAAGGTTTTTAAAAAGTGCAAAGATGCAGCTTGCATTTTATCTGTATTACATAAAAGAACAGAAAGGAGAACTTTTAACGGGAGAGCTTTTCATTCCCGAAGAGAGAAAAAGAATACAGGTTAAACTGAGCAAAAAGCTTGAAGAAGAAATCAAAAAGACCATAAAGGAAATAGAAAGGATAATTGATCTTCCCCATCCTCCGCCGGCTAAAAAAATCAGATTTTGCAGAAACTGCGGATATAGAGAATTTTGCTGGAGTTGAAGATGAAACAGCCCTTAATAATATTCAAAAGCGGAACAATAAAAAGGGAACAAAACACAATATTTTTTATTGAATACGAAGGTAGAAAGCATGTAATACCCGTTGAAGCCATATCCGAAATTGAAATTTTCGGTGAAGTCACCCTTAACAAAAGGGCTCTGGAATTTTTCTCAAAAGCCAAAATACCAATTCACTTTTACAACTACTACGGATATTACGTCGGGACATACTATCCGAGAGAACACCTGAACTCGGGATATGTAATCCTAAAGCAGGCGGAACACCATCTTGACCCCGACCTCAGACTTTTCCTCGCAAAAATGTTCGTTTATGGAGCCTACAGAAACATAAGACAAAATCTCAAAAACTACGACCGTGACAAAAGTGTAGAAGAAATAGATGCTTTCGCAGACAAAATAGAAGACACAAAGAACATACAAGAACTAATGGCTATTGAAGGTAACATAAGAGAAACCTACTATAAAAACTTTAATAATATTCTAAAGCAATTCAATTTTAATAAGAGGCAGAAAAGACCTCCCGATAATGAAATCAATGCCTTGATTAGTTTTGGCAACACACTCCTTTATACAAAAGTCCTATCGGAAATCTATTTTACCCATCTTGATCCCCGCATAGGGTACCTTCACCAGACAAACAACCGGAGTTTCACTTTAAATCTTGATATTGCTGAAATCTTCAAACCCATCATTGTTGACAGAGTTATTTTTTCCCTTGTAAACAAAAAAGTAATAAACAAAAAACATTTTGAAATTGAAGCCGGAACTTGCTTTTTAAACGAAGAAGGTAAAAGAATATTCGTAAAAGCCTTTGAAGAACGCCTCAAAAACACGATAAAGCACAGAAAGTTAAACAGAAAAGTTTCCCTGCAAAGACTCATAAGATTGGAATGCTACAAACTGATTAAACATCTTATAGAAGATGAAGTCTATGAACCTTTTATAACGAGGTGGTGATGTTCGTAATTTTAGTCTATGATGCCGGTGAAAAAAGGGTGCAAAAATTTTTAAAAATATGCCGCAAATACCTTGTTCACGTCCAAAACTCTGTATTTGAAGGAGAACTAACAGAAGCAACACTGAGAATGCTTACGGAAGAACTTAAAACGATAATGAATGATGAAGAAGACTCCGTTCTAATCTACAAATTTCGGACAAAAAAATATTACGAAAGAATAAGCATAGGAATAGAGAAACCGTCCCACGAAAGTTTCATGTTTTAAGCATGTGTCGGGAATCAATTTTTAGACCGAAATGGTTTAAACACCATAGTCTCAATGGTTTCAAAACCATATATTAGAAGTTAATAATTATTTTAATCAACATCACCGACACTTGACACCACACATTAACCGATGCTAATATGAATATAAATCTTGACGTTCTTTGAAAAAAGAATAAGTTTTAAAATAGGTTTTAAGCGTACCTCTAAGGAATTGAAACCATAGATAGAAGTATCGGATATAATAGCTCTTACAAGTTTTAAGCGTACCTCTAAGGAATTGAAACGGTAGTGGAAGGATAAGGAAGGTAAGAATAAAGAAGAGAGTTTTAAGCGTACCTCTAAGGAATTGAAACTAATAGAAGGTGTTAAGCAAGTTCTGACATCTTTTTTGTTTTAAGCGTACCTCTAAGGAATTGAAACATGAATAGGTATAGAAATAATTTATACATTAGAGTTTTAAGCGACTCAAGGAATGAACTAATAAAAAAGTAATTATACAATTTTGTTATTTAGAGTTTTAAGCGTACCTCTAAGAATGAAACTATAGGCTGTGAGTAAATTGCAGGGATTATAGTTTAAGCGTACCTCTAAGGAATTGAAACATTTTTAATGAGGTCATCCAAATGAAAAAAGTTTAAGCGTCCTCTAAGGAATTGAAACTACTCTGATCTCTAATATCCCAGATTTATGAGGTTTTTAAGCGTACCTCTAAGGAATTGAAACGCCGTTATTTGATTTCTCTGTAGTGGTAATGGAATTTTTAAGCGTACCTCTAAGGAATTGAAACTCAGCATTAGTAAGGGATTGAACAAGGGAATGTTTAAGCGTACCTCTAAGGATTGAAACGGGACGATAAAAAGAAGTTTCGACAGCAGATACTGTTTTAAGCGTACTCTAAGGAATTGAAACTGTCTTTGCCCAGTCAGCACCCAAACGCTCAGTTTTAAGCGTACCTCTAAGAATTGAAACTGCCATGAGTATCTGCAAAAACTTTCTCTGATAGGGTTTAAGCGTACCTCTAAGGAATTGAAACAGAGAAAACCATCTGCAGGAAGACCAAAAACATGTTTTAAGCGTACCTCTAAGGAATTGAACCAAATGAAAAAAGGCAAGGGCAAGAACCCCGTTTTTAAGCGTACCTCTAAGGAATTGAAACTATTCAACGCCAAAACAGTTTTTGACTGATGAAAAGGTAACGTACTCTAAGAATGAAACTAGATATGAATTTCTGCCAGTATGGCGATTTCGAGTTTTAAGCGTACCTCTAAGGAATTGAACAAATATAAGGAACATTCTGAGACTTCTAACATTCTGGTTTTAAGCGTACCTCTAAGAATTGAAACTTTCTCACGTTCTTTCATTCTTCTTCCTGTCGCCTTGTTTTTAGCGTACCTCAAGAATGAACTCCGCAACATCCCCGAAAATCACTTTTCAATTGTTTTAAGCGACCTCTAAGGAATTGAAACATTTTCCATGTCTGCTTCAGAAATCCCAGCTCTGTTTTTAAGCTACTCTAAGGAATTAAACTGTATAAGCAACGATTTAGAATCATGCCAGTCGTTTTAACGTACTCTAAGGAATTGAACACGTTGCATTGCGAACGGGAATCCGCTTTTTTTGTGTTTAAAGCGTACCTCTAAGGAATTGAACCGCATTTTCAAACGATGAGGAAAGATCAAAAGGAAAGTTTAAGCGTACCTCTAGGATTGAACTTTTTCTACACCTTCACACTACGATAGGTCAACAGTTTTAGCGTACCTCTAAGGATTGAAACGCAACTGCAATCGTGAGGTTGGAGCTTCCGGGTTTTAAGCGTACTCTAAGGAATTGAAACCCATTGTAAGCAGGTTTGCCTGCATACTTTCCGGGAGAAGGTTTTAAGCGTACCTCTAAGGAATGAAACTAGTGACAAGGAACATACGGCGGTGGCGTATCAGTTTTAAGCGTACCTCAAGATTGAAACCAACTTGCTGAGAAATGAAATCACGAATCTTGAGTTTAAGCGTACTCTAAGGAATAAAAAAACTTTTTGTTCCGAAAAAGAAAATGCTGTTTTAAGCGTACCTCTAAGGAATTGAAACATAAAGGAGGAACAGCCTATAATACACTTCGGAAGTGTTTAACGTACTCTAAGGAATAAACTGCGGAGTTGCCTCGTCGCGAGAGCTCTGTTTAAGCGTACCTCTAAGGATTGAACTTTTGATCAAAGACTCTTCTCGCGCCTTTAAGTTTAAGCGTACCTCAGAATTGAACCTTGATGAGCTTCTGCCGAAGAGCTTCGCTTATACTCGTTTAACGTACCTCTAAGAATTGAAACTTATACTACTTACTTCAAGTATCGCTTGGTCTGATTGTTTAAGCGTACTCAAGGATTGAAACCACCTCCTTGTTTTGTTTTCATCCCCGTCTGGATCGTTTAAGCGTACCACTAAGGAATTGAAACTTTAGATTCATACAGGCTACTTGCTCTAAATCATAGCGGTTTTAAGCGTACCTCTAAGGAATTGAAACTTGCGCTTCCAGTGTCAAGAGCGATAAAGAAGCGTGTTTTAAGCGTACCTCTAAGGAATTGAAACCAAGCCTGTAAGATGTTATCAGGGCAAAGGTTGTTTTGTTTTAAGCGTACCTCTAAGGAATTGAAACATAAGGCGCTATCTGCACGGGCGGCCGGTATGAATCCTGGTTTTAAGCGTACCTCTAAGGAATTGAAACGAGCAAAGACAGCAAGAGCTTGATTACCTAAAAACGTTTTAAGCGTACCTCTAAGGAATTGAAACTGACCTGCTTGCAAAGTTCTTTCTTTTAAAGGAGAAGTTTTAAGCGTACCTCTAAGGAATTGAAACTAGCTATTGGAACTAAGATTCTGGATATGGCTGAGAGTTTTAAGCGTACCTCTAAGGAATTGAAACTGTTGAGGTTCCTGAAAAGCTGTTTGATGAAATCCTGTTTTAAGCGTACCTCTAAGGAATTGAAACTTCATGTGCTTTGGTCTGTGAAATACGCTGTGAACGGTTTTAAGCGTACCTCTAAGGAATTGAAACTCGGACAAAGGCGACGGGACAAAACCGTATATACACGTTTTAAGCGTACCTCTAAGGAATTGAAACAAGTAGTAGATACCATTTCACAAAAATACACGGGTGTGTTTTAAGCGTACCTCTAAGGAATTGAAACAGAACCCGCATATATCCAACTATGTCAACAATGGCAGGTTTTAAGCGTACCTCTAAGGAATTGAAACTAGAGAAGAAATTCAACGTCAAAATACCGGACACCCCAGTTTTAAGCGTACCTCTAAGGAATTGAAACACTGCTAAAGATAAAGCTGAAAAGGTGAAAGAGTTTGAGGTTTTAAGCGTACCTCTAAGGAATTGAAACTACATTTCACCACGTTCATTTTTCTTTTTAATTTCTGTTTTAAGCGTACCTCTAAGGAATTGAAACGAAATTCAACACAACCGGCGTTTTTAATCGATATAGACAGTTTTAAGCGTACCTCTAAGGAATTGAAACAGCTCCTCAAAGGGAAACCGAGTATGCCAAGCCAGTGTTTTAAGCGTACCTCTAAGGAATTGAAACCTCTGATGCCGAAAAGCCACCCGAAGGCACGAGGGAGTTTTAAGCGTACCTCTAAGGAATTGAAACTACTGAGTCATGGCTATCTCTTTGTATCGCCGCTGAAGGGTTTTAAGCGTACCTCTAAGGAATTGAAACAAGAAGCCCGAAAGGTTTTCGGCCTTGGAAATCATTGCGTTTTAAGCGTACCTCTAAGGAATTGAAACAGGTCATCTTCTGTAACGGTTCCACCTACAACGATGAGTGTTTTAAGCGTACCTCTAAGGAATTGAAACGCCGAGTGCACACAGACCGGAACCATCGGAAACGGCGTTTTAAGCGTACCTCTAAGGAATTGAAACTCAGATTTTCTACGATCCTAATCCTCAGGATGTTGAGTTTTAAGCGTACCTCTAAGGAATTGAAACAAGCAGGCTTTCTATCTTTCAGCCTATCGTTAGAGAGTTTTAAGCGTACCTCTAAGGAATTGAAACAAGCAGGCTTTCTATCTTTCAGCCTATCGTTAGAGAGTTTTAAGCGTACCTCTAAGGAATTGAAACAACTTTCTGGAGGATTATCTCTATTTGCACTAAGTTCAGTTTTAAGCGTACCTCTAAGGAATTGAAACAGAAAATTAGGCGGAAACTCATAATAACGTTTTACAATTTCGTTTTAAGCGTACCTCTAAGGAATTGAAACTGCAGAAATCTCCACAAGCGAGTCGGCACCTTTCATGTTTTAAGCGTACCTCTAAGGAATTGAAACTTTCTTTAAAGTCCGGCGTTACATCTTCCGGAAGTTTCGTTTTAAGCGTACCTCTAAGGAATTGAAACAATCAACTTTCGGCGGAAAAGCGCCAGGAAGCTTTAGAGTTTTAAGCGTACCTCTAAGGAATTGAAACTCCTGCTGTATTAGGCTTGCAAAGCGTTTTGGAACATCTCGTTTTAAGCGTACCTCTAAGGAATTGAAACGAAAGTCAGGGTATTCTTTCAGCTGTTCCTCTATAGTTTTAAGCGTACCTCTAAGGAATTGAAATTACTTTTCGTTTTAAACTGGTAAAGAAAAAGATGAGAAATTTGTTAGTTTATACTAATAGTTGAATCATGCTAGACTCAGGTTAAATTTTATTAGTAAGCGGTGGTGAAAGCCAGAAAGTCGCCCTGGCTGGCTGGGCGGGTCCTCCTGAGTGGAGGATTCGTTCTATGGAGGGGGTGGGCGTCCTCCCACCACCGCCTAACTTAGTTTAATTTACATTTCAATTAACGGGGATATTTTAGATTTAGGATTTCTATAAACCCAGAGAAAGGTGGAAATCTTATACCGGAGTGGAAAATGAAAATTATCAAAAATCCTGCCACGGTAGAAGATAGGGATTTGGCAAGGGCTTACAAGATAGCTTTAAAGTTCTTTGCAGAAAGGGGTTTTAAGGTAAAAAAAGTAAGGATGGGTATTTCTCCTTTTGCCCCTACTCATAAAAAATCAATGATAGTCGAAATTTCGCCGGCTCCCAAACACATTGTTGATCTTGTTCATCTAAAGCAAGACCTACAAAAAAGAATAGGTAAGAAAGTTGGGGTTACCCTGGTATGAAAAAAATTTCCTGACAAAAATTTAAAGCATACCTCTAAAGAACGGAAAATTGTTGTGAATTTCACAGGGTTTGACGCCGCAGAAAAAAGTAAAAGAAAAACTTGCCGGGGCGATAGAAAAAAACTTAAAGAGTAACCACATAAGCTGGGAGCAAAACTGCCACCTGATGACCCATTCTCCCCCAACCAATTTAACCACCATTCAACAGTAAGAGCGATTTTTAAAGGTTCCAATGAGGCGAAAAAGATTAGGAAAAGGAAACCAAAAGACATTTCGCCGGTTCCTGAAAGATTTGACGCAAGTCCATTGGAAAGCTGGTGGAAGTTAACGGACTCTATGGCCAGGAGAATCGTAGAATACGGAGCGAAAGATGAGGTTCTGGAAAAGGCTAAGAAGCTCTGCCAGAAAAACTTTGCCGATGAGTGCCCAGAGTGGGAAGAGGTTAAGAGGTTGATTGAGAAATACAACAGAAGACGAGAAGTTTTGAAGAAACTTATTGGAGAAGAACGCACTCCAAAGGTCAGGCTTATAGACGGCCGGATTGCTGATGTCAAAAAAGGGCCAGGAATGGGTAAGGAGTAAGGTTGTTGAGGTGTTTGAGGATGAGCTTGGTAATAAGTATTATCTTTCGGAATTTCATCTCAGGAGACACTTGCTTCGCGATAATTTGAACAAACTCAAAAAAACTGGCATCACAACGGAAAAAGCAGTCATATTTTTCATTAGAAATTTTTCATTAGAAAGACCTTCAAGGAACCGCAAGTGATAATTCACGATACTGAAGAAAATGCAATTCTTTTCGGAAGAAAGTCACCTTCAGACCAATTCGTTATGTTGCCTGTAGCAGGTTTGGATAGTGGTAGAATAGAGACAATCTTGGTGAGAAGGACTAAATTCCAAAATGTGAAACGTTATAAAGTGCTTTATAGCGAGGTAGAGGGATGGTAACTGTTCTTCACTTTGAAGATAGGGAACTTGCTTTTGCTCTTGATTCAGGAATGGAAGGTGAAGGGGTTGATTTTTCTGGGGAGTTTGGAGATAACATCTACGACAACAATGGAGTAATTTGTTTTTACAACTATGCTTTTCGCTCTCTCAATGGAGAGGGTAACATCTTTAAAGAGCTGGAAAACTTGGTAAAAGATACTACACTTTTTGAAAACCAAATCAAAGGTCGTTACACCGTTCCAGAACTCGGCGTAGAAAACGCCACTTTCAAAGAAGTTCTTGAAGCAGTGAAGAGGTATTACGAAGCTAAACTCTCACAAAAATGGCCTGCTAAAACATTTTAATCTACCTCGAAGAAATTAAAATTATACTCACTATAATTATTTAAGAAAGGTGGAAATCCTATGCCGGAGCGGAAAATGAAAATTATCAAAAATCCTGCCACGGTAGAAGATAGAGACCTTAAAAAAGCCTATGAACTTGCCTTAAAGTTTTTAGAAAGTGAAAGGTATAAGATAGAAAAAGTTAAAATGGGCATTTCACCTTTCGCACCAACTTACGAAAAGTTTATGATTATTCATATAACACCATCGCCTAAAAAAATATCTGAACTTATAGAGTTAGAAGACAAACTTCAGAAAAAAGCAGGAAAAGAGGTGGGAATTTCTTTATCATGAAATTTCTCCCTTACAAATCACAAAACCATGCAAAAGTCTTCCATAATCTTTGTAAGGAATGATAAAATATTTTAAAATTGCTTCGGACCCGGAGAAAAAGTTGAAAACAAAGAGTGAAAAATTAGGCAACATTGAAGAAAAACTAGTTACATTACTGGTTTCGGGATTTACCGTTTATATCATTTTTTTTGAATTTCCATGTATCTATCTGTATAAACATGAATACATTACGCCGGAACAATATGACCTCTGTCTTCACGCCACACATTATAGATACAGATTCACACTTCTCATATCTTCTCACCTCATCATAGCATTTTTTTCGGTTTTATACTTATACAAAGTTTACAAAGCTGGCCAAAAACGGCTGGTAATTAGTTGTTTATTCTTTTATGCATTTCTTATTATTATTTATTTTATATCCCAATTTCACTTATTTTAAAAAGTAAAAACGAGCATCTAAAGCATCTAAAGAAAGTTAAGAAAATAACCATAAAAGCAGGTCTTCAAGGCTGGATTTTCGGTAAGGCAGCGGCGTAAGAATACCATGATATCTTTTTAAGGATACAAAGAAACCTTTAACCGCAGTAGTATCCGACCATCCGGCCAGTTATTTTTATCCTTTCACCTTCAGAAACTTTATCCTTTAAAAGAACGGCGAGATTTACGCCTTCCGTTTCTAAAACTGTACTGAACAGTTCCTGATTATCCAAATTGACAGCAGCCGAAGATACTGCCCTTCCGATTACGGTGTATCTATCTTTTGATATATGCAAAATCGCACTCCTAAAAAACTCTTCCGGATTTCTGCGAACTTTCTTTAAAAGCAACGATGCGTTATCAATGTTTAAAACCTTTTCAAGTCTATCTATCGCCTTTCCGTGTCCCTTTAGCGCAAGTTTCAAAAGACGAATAACACGGCTGTCCTCTATTGGCGACGACGGTTCTTCAACCTTTTCAGCCACGCCGTCCGCAAATATTGCTACTTTTACAGGAACCTCCCATTTCAATGCTTTTGGCAGGTCACAGATATTGGCAAGTGTAAATGAATAGATATTACCCGATTCCACTTCCACCGCTTCCGCTAAAAGTGTAAAATCCGAAAAATCCTTGATTTTAAACGAGAAATCTTCAAACAACATCTCCGTACCGCTTTTAAACCCTGCAAAGCATCCGAGATAATTTTCATCCCACTTTCTAAAAATGTTACGACTTTTTTTTAATAGAAAGTAAGTAATAAAAGAGAACTCATCAACTTCAAACTTTTTGCCGATTAGCAACTCTCCCGTATCAAGTAGATCTTCAAATATAAAATATTTGACCTCTTTCCTGATACCTTTTTCTTTTGCCTTATAACAGAACCTGTTTTTTATTTCGGAAGCAATGAGAAAATTAGATTTCATAAATTTCCCCGGAAAAAGGGGGCAAGCCCCCTTTATTTAAACAGAATGAATTTCAAGAGCACTGAAGAAATAAGGAATCTCGTAGGCCGCTGATTCCGGTGAGTCTGATGCGTGAACGGCATTTCTTCCTACATCAGTCCCGTATTTACTTCTAATTGTTCCTTCAGCAGCTTTTGCCGGATCTGTTGCACCGATAATTTCTCTAACCTTTGCAATGGCATTTTCACCTTCAAAAACCATAGGAACACAGGGACCGGAAGACATGAAGTCTGTAAGTTCATCGTAGAAAGGTCTATCCTTGTGAACGATATAGAATCCCTTTGCCTCTTCTTTTGACATGTGAATCATTTTGAGAGCTATCAGTTTCAGGTCATTTTCCTGTAAGATTCTGATAATGTCACCGACAGCGTTTTTCTTAACAGCATCCGGCTTTACGATAACAAGTGTTCTTTCAACTGCCATCCTGAACCTCCATATTTTTTGTTGTGAGATTATACCCGAATTAATGGGAAGAAGAAATTGAAACTTTTACCTTTCCATCTGATTAAGGAAAACTCTAAAAATATCAATATCCTCTGGCGTTGTAATTTTTATATTTCTGTAATCCCCCTTTATTGCAACAACCGTATAACCGTAACGCTCAAGCAGAGAAGCATCGTCTGTTCCCCAGAAGCCCTCTTCGGCTGCTTTTCTATGACACTCCATTAAAACTTCAAAATTAAAAAGCTGCGGTGTTTGAACAAGGATCAACTTCTCCCTGTTGAGGGTCTCTTTAACAAGAAAATCGCTTCCTTCAAGGGAAGCTCCCACAGCCTTTACCGTGTCCTTTGGTTTTACTGCAGTTATTACTCCCTCCACTCCGTACTCCTGATATGCCGACACAAGTTCATCTATCATCCTTTTTGTTACAAGGGGCCTCACGCCATCATGAATGACCACCTCTGAACATCTACCGTCTATGTACTTCAAACCGTTGAAAACAGACTCCTGCCTTTCGCACCCTCCGGGAATAATTGCTTCAACCTTTGAAAAGTCCTTTACTCTGAGCTCCATTTCCGGAATGGACTCTTCAGGCGCAACAACAACAATTTTATCTATAAATGGACTCTCTTCAAAAGGTTTTAGAGTAAACTCTATAATAGCCTTTCCACTCACTTCTATAAACTGTTTTTTTCCTCCAAACCTTTTCCCTCGCCCGGCAGCAGGAATAATTGCGTATCTCACTTCACAACCTCTTTTGGCTTAACAAAGATTATCTTTCCCGAAGATGTTTGAAGAACGTTGTTTACCACAGCCCTTATCCTGTGTCCTATGTAGGCTTTACCTCCGTCAACAACCACCATCGTCCCGTCATCAAGATATCCCACTCCCTGTTCCTTCTCTTTTCCTTCTTTCATAACAAAAACGACCAATTCTTCACCAACTGCCACAACAGGTTTAAGGGCGTTCGCAAGATCATTAACGTTCAAAATCTCAACACCCTTTATAGAAGCAACCTTGTTCAGGTTGTAGTCTGTAGTTATAAGCTTTGCCTTTAAAAGCCTGCACAGTTCCACGAGCTTTGCGTCAACCTCTTTTATCCTTGGAAAATCCCTTTCGTATATTTCAACCGGCGGATTTTTGATCCCCTTAAGCAGAGAAACCTGCTCAAGTCCTTTCTTACCTTTGGTTCTGACATTCGGGTCAGTTGAATCGGACAGGTATTGAAGTTCTTCAAGAACAAATCTCGGAATTACTATCTTTCCTTCAACGAACCCCAATTTTATAACTTCAACAATCCTTCCATCTATCAAAGCGCTTGTGTCAAGAACCTTAATTGTTGCGTAAAGACCCGTTTCTCCTTTCCATATCTCGGAAAGGGGCTTATCACCTATCATTTCAAGAAAAGCAAAACCAAACAGGTAGGGAAGTGTCAGGTAGAGAATTTCCTGAAGATAGGGAAAATTGGTAAAAACAGCATACAGGGATATGGTTATTCCCTTTGCAAGGTACAGACCTAAAAAGAAACCTGCAGAAAATACTAAAAGTCCCCTGATTTTAAACTTCTTCTGGTGAAAGACAAAAGTGTAGAGCAAAACAGCAGCAGCAGTTATAAGAATGCCTATAAACATGGATTGAGTAGCGGCGAAACCGTAGTTTCGGAAAATAAGCGTAGATACCAAAAGCAGAAAGATAAAGAAAACACCTATGAGCCTCTGTATGTTCATCGCTTTTTAACCTCTTTCAAAATCTTCCTTATTTTCTTTTTTACTTCTTTTATGTCTTTTCCCAAGGAAAGAGCTATCTCTTCCGAAAGCTTTTCAAAGGCTTCTTCAAACATACGCTTTTCCGAGTAAGAAAGTTCTTTCTCCTTCGTTCTATAAGATAGATTTCTCACAACAACCGCAAGCTCTTTTACATCACCTGTCTTTATTCTATCAACGTTTAGCCTGTGCCTTACAGTCCACTTGCTACTTATATTTTCAGGAACTTCCGACAGAAACTGAAAGATTTCATCTATTTCCTTTTCGTCAAGTACAGGACGGATGCCCGAACTTTCAATAATATTTTCAGGAACAAGCACAGACATGTTTTTACCTAAAAGTTTAATGCGGAAGAAGAGAATCTCCCTTTCCCCCACGGTTCTTTTTTCCTCTCCTTCCACAATTCCTACACCGTGAGGCGGATAGGCAACCTTATCTCCTATTTTAATCAATGGTCTCTCCTAATGAGGTTTCTTTATCGGAATGTTTTCCTTTTTAGGCTCTCCGTATGGAACCGGAATGTATTGAACGGAACTTGTTGCAGTAGGTTGATAGTAAAGTTCCATAAGGTCATAAACCTCATCCGGAACATCAGTCTTAACGTTTATTCCTATATCTTTTAAAACATCAACCGTTAGAGGATAGTCGTGGGTCCAGTAACCGCAGGTTAAAAGCTCGGCAATTTCTTCTGCCTGTTTTTCCTTTTTTCCCTTAGCTATTAAAATTCTTTTTATTGTGTTTTTCATTTGATTTAAAGCTTTCTCTGCAACATCTGCAAGAATTAAAGTTTCATCCTTTAAGTTCACATTTTTCATTTTATAAGCTTTTATAACTGAAGGAGCTGGAAACTGCCCCAACTGCGGATCAAGAGGACCGAGAACGGCGTTGGGATCCATTATAACTTCATCGGCAGCAAGGGCTATCAGTGTCCCTCCAGACATAGCGTAGTGGGGAACTATTACCCTTACAGGGCTTTTATGTTTAATAAGGGCTGAAGCGATCTGTGTTGCTGCAAGGGCAAGTCCTCCTGGCGTATGAAGTATTAAATCTATCGGCATATCATCGGGAGTCATCCTTATAGCTCTTAAAATTCTTTCAGAATCTTCTATCGTAATGTAGCGCATAATAGGAAAGCCCATAAAAGCCAATCTTTCCTGTCTGTGTATCATCGTTATTACGCGGGACTTTCGTTTCTCTTCTATTTTTCTTATAAGCCTCAACCTTGCCCATTCAATATTTTTTTGTTGAATAAGTGGCCAGAGAGAAAAAATGATTATTAACATCCAGAAAATATCAAAAAATGAACCTCCCTGCATCCTGCCTCCCTTTTAAAAATCCTTATAAACTATTTTACCATTTCTGATTGTAAGCTTTACCTTTCCCTTTAAAGGCCTGTTAAGAAAGGGGGTATTTCTACTCTTGGACTTAATCATCTCCTGCGTAAGGATGTACTCTTCGTCAGGATCAAATACGGTTATATTTGCACGGCTCCCCGGTTTAAGTGTTCCTATATCTTTCCTGTTAATAATTTCTGCCGGGTTTTTAGATAATTTTTCTACCATCTGTGAAAGTGTTAGATAACCTTTTCTCACAAGGTCAAGAGAGAGCGGAAGAAGAGTCGGAAAACCAATTATTCCAAACGGTGCATAGTTAAACTCAACCATCTTCTCATCAACAGAATGGGGGGCGTGATCGGTAGCTATTATGTCTGCAACTCCCGTTTTTAAAGCTTCTCTACAAGCTCTAACATCCTCTTCAGTCCTAAGTGGTGGTGCCATTTTAGCGTTTGTATCAAATGTTCTGACCGCTTCCTCTGTTAGTGTAAAGTGGTGAGGTGTTATCTCACACGTAACGTTAACACCCTCCTTCTTTGCCTCCTCTATTATCTTTAAAGCTCCTTTCGTTGAAACGTGACAGATATGAATCTTTGCTCCTGTAAGCTTCGCAACCATTATATCTCTGATAGTTCCAATCTCTTCTGCTTCGGGCGGAATACCCGGAATACCAAGGTAGGTAGAAAGCCGGCCTTCGTTCATGTGCCCGCCCGCTGAAAGAGTTTTGTCTTCACTGTGACAGAAAATTGGTATTCCGAAACTTTTTGCGTAATCGAAGGCGTTCCTCAACAGTTTTGAATCTCTTGGCGTTTCTCCGTCATCTGAAACTGCAACAATTCCCGCTTCAACCATCTGACCGATTTCTGCTATCTCTTCACCTTTAAGTCCTTTAGTCAAAGCACCTACAGGGAAAACATCACACAGGTTTACCCTCTTTGCCTTTTCTATAATGTATCTTGTAACAGAAGGGTTATCGTTAACAGGATCAGTGTTGGCCATACAGCAAACAGAGGTAATACCTCCAGCAACTGCACAAAGACTTCCAGACTCAATATCTTCTTTCCATTCGTAGCCGGGATCTCTCAGGTGAGTGTGTATGTCAACAATTCCAGGCATCAAAACAAGTCCGGAAACGTCAATAATATCTTTCGCTGAAGAAGCTTCTATGTTCTCTTCAATCTTAACAATTCTGCCATTATCAATTAAAACGTCTACCTGTTTTTCTATCCCCTGAGAAGGGTCAACAACAAGAGCACCTTTTAGAAGACAGCTATCCATCTACATTTCCTCACTTAACACTGTGGCATCTTGTACACTGAGTTTTATCCTTGGCACTGAAAGCCTTCTGTCCGTTGTGGCACGTTCCGCAGTATTTTCCTGCCCATATATCTTTCATTGTAATTTTGTCGTAACCGAACTTTTTCTTAAATACTCCTGGATGGCAGGCAGAACAGTGTTCTTTTTTCACCTTGCAATGATAGACGTGGCTGAAAACAACGTCACCAGGTGCACCTTTATCTTTTGCTTTAAAAACCAAATCCTTGTTTAAAACGCCACTTTGCCCGCATCCAACAACAAATACGAAAGGTAAAATCAAAAGTGCTTTACGCATCTATCTCCTCCAGAAGTTTTTTCTCTCTGCTACAAAGTGTCGTAAGAATTGCCATTCTCACGGCAAGCCCGTTCTCAACCTGATTAAATATAAAGGTTCTGTCAGAGGTTATCACATCATTATTAATTTCAACACCTCTGTTAACAGGCCCTGGATGCATTACAAGAACATCTTTTTTCATCATCCCAAGCCGTTTCCTGTTAAGACCAAAGAAACGGCTGTACTCCCTTAAAGATGGAAAGACTTTTTTTGCATTAAGCCTTTCAAGTTGAATCCGCAGCAGTATCAGTACGTCTGCCACCTCAGCCACTTCTTCAAAAGTTTTCAAAACCGTAACGCCTAAAGCTTCCGGATACCTTGGCATCATCGTGGAAGGGCCGAATATAAAAAGGTTAGCACCTAACTTTTTAAAAAGAATTATGTCCGACCTTGCCACACGGCTATGAACAATATCTCCAGCTATAACAACGTTTAGACCTTTTAAACTCCCTTTGACGTCAATAATTGTCATAGCGTCAAGGAGTGCCTGAGAAGGGTGCTCGTGACATCCGTCTCCTGCATTCACTATTGAAGCTTTTATGTGTTGTTTTATCGTTTCTCCAGCACCTTCACAGGGATGCCTTAAAACAATTATATCCGGATGCATCATATCAAGGTTTTTCACCGTATCTATGAGCGTTTCTCCTTTCTTTACACTGCTGGTTGAAGCCGATATGTTTATCACGTCAGCAGAGAGAAACTTTCCAGCCTTCTCAAAAGATGTTCTTGTCCTTGTACTTGCTTCAAAAAAGAGATTAACGACACATTGTCCCCTTAAAGCTGAGAACTTTTTCTTTCCTTTTCTAAGTGTCTCCCTAATCTTGAAAGCAAGGGACATTAGATTATCAATATCTTCTTTTTCAAGCTCTTCACAGCTCAAAAGATGTTCCATTGAAAACCTCTTTAACCTTTAACGTTTTCTTCCTCTTTTGTAGAAACTTTTATACGGCTTCCCGCCCTCACCCTTGCAGCAAGGCTGTGAGCTTCAAGTCCTTCAACGTCTGCAAGGAGCGCAGTGGCCGAAGAAACTCTTTCAAAACCATCTCTGCTAACGTAAAGGACTGAACTTCTCTTTACAAAGTCATAAACTCCAAGAGGAGAGAAGAACTTAGCGCTTCCACCCGTTGGTAGAACATGATTTGGCCCAAGAACGTAATCTCCTAAAGATTCACAGGTGTAATGTCCAAGGAATATAGCACCTGCATTTTTAATAAAGTCAAGCAGGGCAAAAGGCTCTGCCGTTGCAACTTCAAGGTGTTCTGGTGCAACAATGTTTGCCACTTCACATGAATGGTAAACGTTTTCCGTGAGAAATACTGTTCCAAAATTCTCTATCGATTTTTGAGCTATTTCTTTTCTCTTAAGTGTCTTTAATTTTCTGTTTACCTCTTCAATTACAGCCTGAGCAATTCTGTCATCGTGAGTTACCAAAAAGGCACCGGCAAGTTCATCGTGTTCTGCCTGAGAGAGAAGGTCTATAGCCACCCACTCAGGATTTGCCGTTTCATCGGCTATAACCAATATTTCACTCGGACCCGCAACCATGTCAATATCAACCTGACCAAAGAGAAACTTCTTGGCAAGGGCAACATAGATGTTACCGGGACCGACTATTTTATCAACCTTCGGTATTGAAGCAGTTCCAAAAGCTATTGCCGCAACACCGTGGGCACCACCCACACGGTATATCTCATCAACACCAGAAAGTTTCGCTGCTACAAGAGAGTAAGGATTTACCTCTAAGCTCCCTATCGCAGGCGTTACCATTACAACTTTCTCAACACCTGCAACCTTTGCAGGAACTGCGTTCATAATAACGGAAGACGGATAAGAAGCCTTACCACCAGGAACGTATATCCCCGCACTTTCAAGAGGAATCACTTTCTGTCCCAATACCATTCCCGGTTCTGTAACAAAGTATGAATTCTCTTTCTGATGTTCGTGAAACTTTCTAACTCTATCAACGGCAAGCTTAATTGCATCTATAACTTCAGGTTTTACTTTTTCAAAAGCCTCTTCTATCTCTTCCTCTGAAACCTTAACATTTTCTGGTGTCAGTTCCACTCTATCAAACTTTTTTGCGTAGCCAAAAACGGCTGTATCGCCGTACTTTCTAACATTTTCAATTATTTCAAGAACAGATGTGGCATACTTGCTCTCAAGACCCTGACCGCGGGTCTTTATCCTGCTAAGTTCTGCATCCTCCTGCCAGTTCTCTTTACGTAAATCTACTATTCTCATTTCTCCTCCGCTGTTAGCTTGTAACCAAGACGTGGAAGTGTCTTCAAATACTTACCGTAACTTCCAAGTTTCTTCCTTAATCTGCTTATATAAACGTCAAGCGTCCTCGTATTTTCACTATGTTCCTTTCCCCAAATCTTTTCTAAAAGCTCTTCCCTTGAAAAGACTTTATTGGGATTGGAAAGAAAGAGTTCCATAAGCTGGTACTCCGTTTTAGTTAACTGAACAGGCTGACCGTCAACCGTTATCTCTTTTGAAACTCTGTCAAGCGTTATCCCTTTAA
Organism: Desulfurobacterium sp. TC5-1; assembly: GCF_000421485.1. Lineage (NCBI taxonomy): Bacteria > Pseudomonadati > Aquificota > Aquificia > Desulfurobacteriales > Desulfurobacteriaceae > Desulfurobacterium > Desulfurobacterium sp. TC5-1. The sequence goes on from NZ_ATXC01000001.1 coordinate 658,865, forward strand.
ATGAGAGTTTTTCATTTTCAGATATTTTAAGTCGCCTATTTATGGCTCCTATTCTGGCTATTAACTCTTTTATGCTGAAAGGCTTTGTAACGTAGTCATCAGCACCGTAATTAAAACTTTCAACTTTCGTATCTTCATCGCAAAGGGCAGTCAACATTATTATTGGAACATCTTTTGTTCTCTCATTTTCTCTCAAAAGTTTACATATCTCTTTACCATCCATACCTGGAAGCATTATGTCTAAAATGATAAGGTCGTAATTACCAAAAAGTCCTTTATCTAACGCTTCTTTACCATCAAGCACCCAATCAACTTCAAAATTTTCTTTTTCAAGATTGTATTTGACTATTTCTCCAAGGTCTTCGTCATCTTCGACAAACAGTATCCTCATGTGAGCCTCTTAAGTACAGAGTTTCAGACGGTTAACCAATTATACCACAGATGAACAGCCATTCACCAAAGAAAAGAGCATCAGAGAGAAAATGAATGAGGAAGCAAACCACCAAGGGTAAATTTTTCTATCCTTTCATCAGAAGCAACGACAACCAAAAAGTCCCTATTGCAAAATTCTGAAAGAACCTGCCTGCATGCACCACACGGATAGGGCATTCCGTCAGGTGAATAGATTAAAATCTTCAAAAAATCCCTTACCCCTTCAGAAACAGCTTTAAACAGTGCAACCCTCTCGGCGCACATCGTAAGTCCGTAGGACGCATTTTCTACATTTACACCTGTATAGACCTTACCTTCCTTTGTTTCTATCGCTGCTACAACACGAAAGTTTGAATACGGCGCGTAGCAGTTTTTTATATTTTCTTTAGCCACTCCAAGCAGTTCTTCAACTTTCATTTAACCTTAACCTCTCTGGAAGTCTCTCCCTTCTAACAATGTCTTCAAGAGTTTCTGCTTCCCTTATCAAATCAATTTCACCATTTTGACCTATGAGAACAACATTCGGTCTATAGCGGATAAACTGCATCCACTGCGTTACATTGTAGGCTCCGACAGGTGAAAGTATCAGATTTGTCCCTCTCGGAAGGGGCGGTAGATATGCAAGGTCATCAACAACATCAATGTTCATACAGAGAGGACCGTAAAGGACGCAAGGCTCTGAAGGTCCCTGAACTTCTCTATCAACTTCAATGTTAAAGTGGTACCAAAATGCGGTAAAGAGAATGTTGACGCCTGCATCAAGGATGTAACCTTTTCTACCGTCAGGAAGCCTTTTGGTAGCGTGAACCTGTGTTATCAGATAGCCAGCCTCGTCAACAATTGCTCTGCCACTTTCTATTATCAGCTTTGGAAAATCTCCCGGTCTCAAAGAAGAAAGAAGGGCGTTGCATACTCTATCGGCAATCTCGTCAATCGACGGAACTGCAACTTCCGGCGGTAAATAGACACCTTTAAGTCTGTTCCTTGATGGAAAACCGCCACCAATATCAATGTACTCAATCTTAAATCCAAATTCATCTTCAACTTTATAAGCAAAATCAACCATCTTTCTAACTTCTGTTTCATAGGCTTTTGGTTCAAGTATGAATGTTCCTATGTGACAGTGAAGACCGACCAATTCAAGCTTTCCGCCAAAGGCAATACGCTTAACGGCATCAAAAGCCTGACCTGACTCTAAATTAAACCCAAACCTGCTCCACTGAGGATGGATACCCGTATCCATATTCAACCTTATTGCAACTTTTGGCTTCACACCAAGCTCTACTGCAACTTCCTCAAGGTCTGCAATCTCTTCAAAAGTGTCTATGTTTATCCTTGCTCCCTCAGATACAGCGACTTTAAGAGCCTCAATAGGTTTATAAGGACCATTGAAAACTATTTCGCTACCTTTGACTCCAAGTCTTCTTGCCTTGCTGTATTCAAATTCTGAAACAACTTCTGCCGTTTCACCTTCACCGTGCAGAACAGCACAAATTGCGTCAAGATAGTTTGTCTTGTAGGACCATGAAAATTCAACGTTGGGATAACGTGTGGTGAAAGCTCTTTTTATCTCTCTAAACTTTGAACGGAGGGTTTTTTCTGAGAAAACAAACAGCGGCGTGCCAAACTTTTCTACAAGATCCGCTATTTTTACACCGTCAATCTCTTTTCTTACTTTTCGGGAAAGCGGTGAGGCAAAACTTCCAAATTTATTCATCATACCAGTGTGAAGTTTAAATATCGCCGGTTTCTCGTAAGTCTTTTTCATCTTTCACCTCTCGTGACTATTTTCTGGAACGTATCCATATCGGTTACAAAATCGTCCGTAAACCTTATATAAAGCTTTCCAGCTTCGTAATCGGATCTCCTCTCAGGTTCTCTGCCAAGGGCAGCATCAAGAAGCCTTGCAGGAAGATTAATTCCAACACCAACAGAAAAATAGACCCAGGCTGGAAAACGAGGATTTATCTCTATAAGATAAATATCATCACCTGAGACGATACACTCAAGTTCAAAGGCACCTCGCCACCTGTACTTTTCAACAAAATTCTCTGCCGCTTTAAGCATTTTTTCATGTTTAACGGTAACACCTGTCCATATTTTCCCGAGTGAGGTTATCCAGAGTTTCTTTATTCCTACCATCCCGAAATGACCACCTTCACCATCACCAACACCCACAACATTCATCTCTTCACCGGAAATAACCTTTTGAACGATTATCGGATATCCCCACTCGGAGGCTATTTTGTTGAAATAGGAAGTGGCTTCCTGATAGTTAAAGGCTTTGTAAGCTTTGTAGAAAATCCCCTTTATCATAACGGGAAAACCAATTTCGTTAATGGCTGCGGTTAAATCCTCGTAGGAAACGACTATAAAACTCTCTGGCACTTTTAAACCAATATCTTTTGCTAACTCCGATACCCTATCTTTTGAACGAAGTTTAAACTGCTCCTTCGTAGGAAGGAAAGTCGATATTCCATAGCTATTAAGTTTTTCACTGTTTGCGATAAACAGGGGAAGTTCTGCATCAAGCGTGGGTATGACTGCATCAAGCCCAGCAGTTTCTTTTATGTAGAGAAGTCTGTTGATAAACGGTTCCTCACCTTCCGAAGGATACGGCATTATGTAAACCCTGTTAATCAACCAATCCATGTAAACGCCCGGTTCCATCGCATCGTATGCCAATCCAACTATCGCTGTTTCTTTATATTTCTCTTTAATGCCTTTTATAACCCCAATACCTGGACCTGGATTGTCAACAGCGTTTATTCCGGAGACGGCAACTTTACACATTTTCTTCTCCCTCTCGACCTGCAAGTCCTAAAAGTCTCAATTGCTCAATAAAATCAGTAACATCTCTCGTCGCCTCTTCCCTGTCAACTTCAAATTCCTCAGTCAGAGCCTCAACAATATCCTCAACATCTTTACCCTCTTTAAGCAAGTTGAGAATAAACAATCCCGTTTTATTAACTGTGAAACTGTTCCCCGTTTCTGGGTCAAAGATGAAACCCTCCTCGCTTATAGCCAGTCTATTCAGTTTATTCATAACTCCTCCGCAATTACTGAGATATCATCGCAGCTATATCTCTCGGTAAAACACCGTTTTTAGCCGCTATAGATCTTAACGTCTCATCAGGTAATGCCACTATTCCTTTTTTCTGCAGCTTTTCCATACACTCATCCACAGTGAGTCCATTCATTAAACAGGCTTCTTTAAGCGTCATCCTGCCAAAACCCACTCTCATTCCCGTTGTATATGTCCTTCTAACTGCCCTCTTTATAAGATTATAAACCATTGCAGGTGTAAGATGGTTATTTTCCGCTATCTCTTTTAAAGTTTCGTCTGGCGAAGCTGAAATTCCGTTTTGATGAAGTACAGAAAGAACAGTCTGAAGCGGAATGTCATCTTTCAGGCATAGCTCTTTCAAAGTCATAAGTTCAGCATGGGGTAGAGGTGCCGCAGGAAGACGTCTTTCCCAACTTTTCTTTATCCCTTGCTCAATATTGATAATGGTTGAAAATGGTGGAAGTCCGGCAATTGTAGCAGCGGTGCAGATAACGACCACCATGGCAGAAACGAGACTTTCCCTTTTAACCAGGTAGTTTTTAAGAGGTTTCCAGTTTAAAATTGTGTGCCATACGGCAAGAATAACTATGCCGATTCCAGATATAACATGAACTGCTTCCCACTGATCTTTTGAAAGTCCTAAAAGTCTCCATCCACTCCAGTAAGCAACCCTCCCGTAGGGCATTATGTAAAGAACGACGCTACTTATTATCAGAACCACCAAAGTGTAAAAAAGAAAGAGACTTACAAAAACACGTGAATTGCAAGATTTAGCGGACTTCTTTTTCATTTAGCCCTCCGCTAAAATTTTAAAGGAAGGCGGACTTTCTGTCCGCCAGAAAATTATCGGTTCTGCAATTTAAATTTTCTGTTAAGCCTGTTACAATTCCTTATCTTATATGTTACTCCTCTTTTTGGATTTTTGATAGTGCAGGCCATTAGACCTTTTATGTTTCTAAACCTCCAGAACGGAGGCACGTAGCCGGCAACCTCTATCGTATCACCGGGAACAATATCAAGGGAAGGGTAAAGCCATATAGGTGCAACCGCTATCTCTTCCTTACCATTTGGTGTTTTCACTTCAACTACCCACCATATAACCCTTTTGTTACCATAACCTGGACGCTGGTAAACTTTCGTAACCCTTCCACTTACGGTTATTGTTTGATAAGCAGCAACACTTCTTCCGTTATCTCCATAAACAACGCCTGCCTCGTGCTTTGAACCGACAATAGCTCTGTATTCAGCAGGCGTTATAAACTTAGGTTTATATTCTATACCGTACCTTCTCAGTATGGCCGTAAAAGCCCTCATGTGATTTCTCGAACCTTTCATAAGATTTTCATAAACAGTCGCAATGTCCCTGTTATCAGTCCTTTTTAGAGCATCCTGAAGATCTTTTATATCAAGGTCTTCTATAGTCGCACCAACTTCAAGGGCATCTATAAGGGACTTACTACCCTGTTTCACAAGTTTTGTATAAAGTCTCTGAAGTTTCTTATTCTCAAATTTCCCAAGTTTATCTCCCGTCCTTGCAACAGGATCCTCAAGGTTGTACCTATCAATCAAAAACTTAAGCATATCCATGTGTCTCTGCTCTGAACGGGCAATGTTTCTGAAAACCGGCATCTGCCACATTTCATAAAGAGCTGTGTAAACGTCCCTTGCTAATTTTTCCTCCTCTCTCATATGAAGAAGGTCTTTAATCTCCTGCTTACTGAGAGGCTGTTTTGGAAGTGATGCCACGTAGGCAGGGCCTATCCCCGGTAAAACAGTCGCATTTGTTGCAGCGCTAACTGTTGCACATGAAAATAGATTTCCCGCAAGAACTACTCCAGACAGTAGAACCGTTATTAACTTTCTCATAGCTTCCTCCTTTAGATTGTTTTCTAACTCTGCTGCTTATATGAGCAAGTACCGTGCCAAAATTTCCTTAACGGCTGTATCTCCTTGTTTCCAGTTCTATCAAAGATTTTGTAGAATTTTCCCGGCTTTACAGTCGGAAATTTTTCCGAAATAGGGGGTAATTTTTCCGTGGAATTTGAACTTTTCGAAACGGTAAGGGTTGAAAACAGAAAGGCAATCTTCATTGACAGACACTACGAAAGAATACAAAGAAGCGCTATTATTCTAAAGATTCCGTTTAACTTGCCAAAAGAGGATTTCAAAACATTGATAGAAGACGCAGCCCCCGAATCTGGCAATTACCTTGTTAAATTCACACTGTCTTACAGCGGAAAAACCTCTATATCTTTTAGGGAATGTCAAATTCCTGGAGAAATTTCTCTCATGTTTTCCGACAGGATAAAAAGAAAAAACGATTTCCTCTCAAGGCACAAAACGTCGTCCATATACGAGTCAATTATCGCCGTTCAAGCTGCCAGAGAAAAAGGATTCACAGAGGTAATACTTTCAGACACTAAAGGCTTTATCTCCGAAACTGCCTTCGCCAACATCTTTTTTGTAAAAAATGGTGTCTTTTTCACACCTTCACTTGAAACGGGATGCCTTCCGGGAACAAGAAGAGCTATAGTTTTAGAAATTTTAAAAGAAATGAACGTTCCCGTTTTCGAAGGATTCTTCACAAAAGAGAAAATTCTAAAAGCTGACGAAGTGTTAATAACAAGCACAAGGTATGATGTTGTTTCCGTTCACAGAATAGAAGACAAAAATTTCAACCTTGCAGGAAAAACCTGGGGAGAAAGACTAAAAAAGGTGATGGATTTGATTAAATTTAAATAATGGGGAAGGAAAAACCCTCCCCAAAAAGTTATCAGGCTGCCTTTTTAACTTCCTGATTTTCCATTTTTTGAAAGAGCTTAAACTCTTTTATAACTTCAATAGCCCTCTTAAGCTGATTGTCTATTCTTTTCTCTTTCTCTTTCCTCAGCTCCTCTGTTTTTTCAGGATGCTCTTCCATCTCCTTAGCTTCTTTCTTGAGAAAATCGATATCTTCCTGAGAAAGTTTAACCTCTATATCGGGTGTTATGCCTTTACCGTCAATACATTTATGGTTAGGCATGTAATATCTCGCAGTCGTTATCTTAACACCATATCCCATTTCAAGAGGGAAAAGTGTCTGAACAGAACCTTTTCCGAAAGTCTTTTCACCAACAACTATCGCCCTATCGTTATACCTTAAAGCGCCTGTAAGAATCTCTGCAGCACTTGCCGTTCCACCGTTAACAAGCATCACAACAGGAATGTCTTCAGGAACTATCGGTGGATTTTCTGAGTAGAATTTCTGATTGCTGTCCGGGATTCTACCTTTTGTGTAAACAATTAAATCCCCTTCAGGAAGGAAGTAATCACTTATTTCAACTGCCGAATCAAGCAATCCACCTGGATTGTTCCTCACGTCAACAATTATGCCTTCAAGATGCTTATCCTTCAAAAGACTTTTAAGTGCTTTCCTGAACTCATCAGGTGAATTTGCCTGAAACATTGTAAACCTAATATATCCAATATCTCCCTTGAGCTTTTTGTATTTGACACTTTTTATCTTGATTATAGCCCTTGTAATGGTAAAAGTTTTTGGCTTATCCCAGCCTTTTCTCATCACCTTTATCGTAACTTTCGTTCCCGGCTTACCTCTCATCATCTTTACAGCATCCATGAGGCTCATCTCCGGCGTAAACGGCTTACCGTCTATTTCAACTATGATATCGCCAGGTTTAAGGCCAGCCCTATAGGCCGGTGTGTCTTCTATTGGGGTTATTATCAACAGCTTACCGTCTTTAGTCTTTGTTATTTGAATGCCCAAACCACCAAACTCTCCCCTCGTTTCAACTTCAAACTCTTTAAAATCTTCCGGCGTAAAGAGAACGGAATGGGGGTCAAGCTTTGAAAGCATCCCCTGAATCGCACCTTCAAAAAGCTTTTTAGGACTTACAGGGTCAACGTACTTTTCTTTAACAAGGTGATAAACTTCTGTAAAGAGAGAGATGTAAGAAAGCTCTCCACCATTATCATTTTTTGAGGCAAAGCCTGAAGTTACAATGGCAAATGAAAAAAGCACAAAAGCTAAAACGAACAGTCCCTTTTTCACAGATTTTTTCATCTTTTCTTCCTCTCAAGAACCTTTCTAATTTTCTCAATTATACCGCTTGCATCCAAATTATAATATTTTACAAGTTCCCAGGCTTTTCCAGAACGGCCAAAAATGTCAGGTGTCCCAACTCTCTCCATAGGAACCGGTACCGTCTCCACAAGGGCTTCAGCAACTGCAGACCCAAGACCACCAATGATTGAATGTTCTTCGGCAGTAACTACCGCACCTGTTTTTGCAGCCGATTCAGCAAGAAGTTCTCTATCTATAGGTTTAACTGTTGGCATGTGGATAACTTCAACAGATATACCTTCCTTCTCAAGAACCTCAGCCGCTTCAAGTGCAAATGATGTTTCTAAACCGTTTGCAACGACGGTTACATCTTCACCCCTTCTTAACACATATCCTTTTCCTATTTCAAACTTGTAGTTTTCGTCAAAAATTCTTGGAAACTTCTCTCTTGTCAACCTGACATAAAAAGGACCAGCCGTGTATGCAACCTTTTCTATTACCTGCTTTGTCTCTATATCATCGGCAGGAACTACCACCCTCATATTTGGAATATTTCTCATATTTGCCACATCTTCCAAAGCCTGATGAGTTGCACCATCCTCTCCAACGGTTATTCCACCGTGAGTACACACAATCTTAACATTAAGCTCAGGATAACAGACCATCTGTCGTACCGCTTCCCATGCCCTTCCGGTAGCAAATATAGCAAATGTGCTAACAAAAACGATCTTCCCTGTCGTTGCAAGTCCAGCTGCTGTATTTATCATATTAATCTCAGCAATACCCATGTTGAAAAACCTCTCCGGAAAAACCTTTCCAAACTTTCCCGATTTAGTCGAACCGGAAAGATCAGCATCAAGAACAACAATCCTGTCGTCCTTCTTGCCAAGTTCTACCAAGGTATCACCGTATGCATCCCTAAGGCTTACTTTCTGCATTTTTCCTCCTTGACATTGAAAGTAATCTTATATAAATTACCTACCAGCAGGCAAGGGGTCCCATGTACCCCGGGCCCTATGTGCCGTTTGCCTGCTCTTTCTTCAATGTTTCCATCATGGCTCTAAAGCCGGATAAATAAAAATCACCAAACATAACATCAAAAGCTTTTTTTCTATAACACAGAAAAGTTACAATACTTTTTGTCTTGGAAAGGAAGAACAAAAAATCTTCTGCAATTGCTTCAAACAACTTTCCTTTGTCAACAAAAAAACCTTCAGTTTCCTGAAACTCTAAAGCAATATTAAACAAAAATAGAACAATATCAGAAAGTTGGTTAAATATAGAAAAGCTTGAATTAACATAATGAATATTGTCAATTACTGCATAAATTTGACTTTCAAATTTATATTTAAGAGATATTATAGGTTCAAAACTATACTCACCAAACCTATTAAGCTTTTCAAAGTAAACCCTTCTTATCAAAAAGGAAAGCTTAATCCCTCCCTTCCTTCCAGTAAGGCTATTTCTATTTAAAAGTTCCTTTATGCTCTTAATATCCTTTTCCAGCTCATCAGCTATTACAAGTCCATATTTACCTCGTTGCAATAAAAAACTATCAAGAGCATAAAAAAATGCGTAAATAGCAGAAGATATCTTTTCCAAATCAGACCTAAACAGATTAGTATCCTTGTAGACTAATCCTAAAATTAAAGGAACATTAAATTTTGCCAGAAGCTGCAAAACTTCTTTAAAAAAATCTTTTTTCTTTTCAAAATCTAAATCTTTAAACTGTTTTCTTCCATAAAAAATATCTCCAGTATGGATTTCTGTCTCATATATATTATTAATCCCCAAAATTTCCTTACACATAGATTTAAAAGCATTCTCGATTAAATGGTGTTTTTCCACTTCTACAGCAAGTCCTCCATAAAGAAAACAAGGACCATCACGGTAAAAACCTTCTTCATTTTTTTTAAGCTCCTTTCCACTTTCATCTGTATAGACAAGAAACACTACTCATTCCTCCAAGGTTATACAATCTCTCCAAGTTCTTTTAAAGCTTCCTTGAGTAAATCTGGTGAAAGTGCCTTTCCATGCCATTCAGCACGGTTCTCCATGAAAGAGACACCTTTTCCTTTCACAGTCTTTGCAACAATCATCGTAGGCTTGTACTTTACCCTGTCAGCTTCATCAAGAGCCGCTCTTATTTCATCAAAATCGTGTCCGTCTATCTCCATAACATGCCAGCCAAAAGCCTTCCACTTTTCCATTGCCGGATATATAGACATAACCTCATCAACAGGACCATCTATCTGAAGGTTGTTGTTATCAAGAATCACACATAAGTTATCAAGGTTGTAGTGAAATGCTGCCATTGACGCTTCCCAGACGCTTCCCTCCTGGGCTTCACCATCACCGATAACACAATAAATTTTTGAATCAAGACCTGAAAGTTTTGAACCTAAGGCCATTCCAACGGCAGCACCTATTCCAAGACCAAGCGAACCGGTAGAAATCTCTATACCTGGTGTTTTCAACATATCCGGATGTCCCTGAAGGCTGCCATCAATCTTTCTAAACGTCATTAAATTTTCAACAGGAAAGTATCCACACCTTGCAAGAACAGAATAAAGAGCTGGACTGACATGACCTTTAGAAAGAACAAATCTGTCTCTCTCTTCCCAGCGGGGATTATCAGGATTGTGTCTCATCTTGTAGTAATAGAGTGTAACCAAGATATCTGTAACAGACATTGAACCGCCTGGATGGCCTGAATTTGCATTTGTTGTCATTTTTAGAATATCCTTCCTGACCTCCCTTGCAATTACTCTTAATGTACTGTTATCTATATCCCTGTTCCTTTCCATAAAAAACTGAGGCTCAAACCTTATCATTTTTCCTCCTTAAAACCTTCTTCTGTTTCTATTTTCTCAAGCTCTTTTAACACCTGTTCTTTAGCAGTTCCACCTATGATGTTTCTACTTGAAGTGGAACCTTCTACACTCATTAAATTTAAAACATCTCCGTCAAATGCGTCCGAAAACTGTTTAAATTCTTCTATCGTCATTGATTCAAGCGTTTTTTTGTTATCAAGACAGTAAGCAACGATTTCACCAACAATCCTGTGGGCATCCCTAAATGGAACGCCTTTCTTTGCAAGATAGTCCGCAACATCGGTAGCAAGGGAAAAACCTTTTGAGGCCTGAACCTTCATTCTATCTTTTTTGGGCTTCATTCCCTTTACGACCCTTGAGTTTACGGCAAGGGCAAGCTTAACTGTATCTATTGCATCAAATAGAGGTTCTTTATCCTCCTGCAAATCTCTGTTGTAGGTCATCGGAAGCCCTTTAATGATGGTAAGAATAGCCACAAGATCACCGTAAACTCTACCTGTTTTTCCCCTTGTAAGCTCTGAAACATCAGGATTTTTCTTTTGAGGCATTATGGAACTTCCCGTACAGAAAGCATCCGGTAAATCTATAAATCCAAACTCTTCCGTTGACCAGAGAATCAACTCTTCTGAAAGTCTTGAAAGGTGGGCCATTACAAGAGCACAGTTAAAAATCGTTTCAGCAACAAAGTCTCTATCACTTACCGCATCCATGCTGTTTCTTGATACAGAATCAAACCCTAAAAGGGAAGCAGTAAACTCTCTATCAAGGGGATAACTTGTTCCTGCTAAAGCCGCAGAACCAAGAGGCATAACATTTACTCTTTTTAATGTGTCTTTAAAACGCTCCTCATCCCGTTTAAACATCTGATAGTAAGCAAGCATGTGGTGAGCATATAGGACAGGTTGGGCTATCTGAAGGTGCGTATAACCGGGCATAATTACATCAATATATTTCTTTGCCTGAAGATAAAAGGCTTTCCTTAACTTTTTTAAAAGGGAAATAATCTCGTTTATTTCATGCCTTACGTAAAGTCTCACATCTGTGGCAACCTGGTCGTTTCTTGATCTTCCTGTATGCAGCTTACCACCAACAGGACCTATCTTTTCAATAAGCCTCTTTTCTATGTTCATATGAACGTCTTCAAGTTCCTGCTTCCATTCAAACTTTCCCTCTTCTATCTCTCTTAAAATCTCGTTAAGACCATCAACTATTTTTTTTGCTTCTTCCTCTTTGAGTATTCCCTGTTTTGCGAGCATCGTAACGTGAGCGATACTACCTGCAATGTCAAATGGCGCAAGCCTTCTATCGTAAGATACCGATTCCGTGTACTTTTCTACAAGAGCGTCTGTAGACTCCTTAAATCTGCCACCCCACAACTTTTTTTCGCTTTCAGCCATTAAACCTCCTTGTTTATTCGGTTGGTTGTAATTATAATTCAAAAAAGCAAAAAGGAGGATAAAATGCTTGATGAACACGTAAAAGAGGCCCTGACTTTTGATGATGTTCTACTTGTTCCTAACTACTCAGAAGTTTTACCTACGCAGGTTGACGTTTCAACACAGTTAACAAAAAGAATCAGGTTGAACATTCCTATAATGAGTGCCGCCATGGATACCGTTACCGAAGCAGACCTTGCCATCGCAATCGCAAGACAGGGCGGTATAGGTATTATTCACAAAAACATGACAATAGAAGAGCAGGCGGAAGAAGTAGATAGAGTAAAGAGGTCTGAAAGTGGAATGATCGTTAAGCCTGTCACCGTCTCTCCTGAACAGACAATAGCAGATGCTGAAGCCCTTATGAGAAAGTATAAAATATCAGGCCTTCCCGTTACAGATCAAAATGGAAAACTACTCGGTATCATCACAAACAGAGACATAAGGTTTGTCAAAAATTTCACCATAAAAATATCAGAAGTTATGACAAAGGAAGATTTAAAAACCGTTCCCGTTGGAACAACTCTTGAGCAGGCAAAAGAGATTCTTCACAAGTACAAAATTGAAAAGCTCCCTGTAGTTGATGAAAATGGATATCTCAAAGGCTTAATTACTATCAAAGACATTGAAAAGAAAGAAAAGTATCCTCTTGCCAGCAAGGACGAACTCGGAAGATTAATGGTTGGAGCAGCTGTTGGTGTTGGTCCTGACGCACTGGAAAGGGTAACAGCACTCGTTGAAGCCGGTGTTGACATTATCGTAATTGATACCGCCCACGGTCACTCTAAAAAGGTTCTCGAAACAGTAGAAAGGGTAAAAGCAGAATTTCCTGAACTTGACGTAATCGCTGGAAACGTTGCCACAGCAGAAGCAACAGAAGCACTCATTAAGGCAGGTGCCGACGCGGTAAAAGTGGGAATCGGACCCGGTTCAATATGTACTACAAGAATTGTTGCAGGCGTTGGTGTCCCGCAACTTACGGCCGTTGCCGAGTGTGTTAAAGTTGCCGATAAATACGGCATAAGCATCATTGCCGATGGTGGTATAAAATTCTCCGGTGACGTTGCAAAAGCCATAGGAGCCGGAGCAAGAGTTGTAATGATAGGAAGCCTCTTTGCCGGAACAAAAGAGAGCCCGGGCGAACTTATCCTCTATCAGGGAAGAAGTTACAAGGTTTATAGAGGCATGGGGTCTCTCGGTGCAATGAAAAAGGGAAGCAAAGACAGATACTTCCAGTCTGAAGTTGAAGAGAAAAAGCTTGTTCCAGAAGGTATTGAAGGTATGGTTCCATACAGAGGACCTCTTGCTGACACGATCCATCAGCTTGTCGGCGGACTAAAAGCGGGAATGGGATACTGCGGTGCCGCTAACATAGAAGAGATGAGAAAGAAAGCAAGATTTGTTAAGATAACAGCTTCAGGACTTAAGGAGTCTCACGTTCACGATGTAATCATCACAAAAGAAGCTCCAAACTATTGGATTGAAAGATAAAATTATGCCCCCCTCGGGGGCTTCTTCATTCACACGCAGACTCTATTATTTCTACTATTTCATCAGCACTTTCAACATTTGCAACGTAAAACTTTAAATAGTGTCTTTCATCTATGTAAATAGCAAAAACGGTGACTAGTGTAATGACAAAAATTAAAAGAGTAATAGCTCTCTTTATAAGCGTCATTCTAAATGCCACAATCGGTTGTGCTTTTAATTATAACCTCTTGAAATACAATTGAGAATGATTATCTTTTTAAGATAAAATAGTTAAAGGAGGTAAGTATGGCAGAGTTAAACGAAAAGGAAAAGGCCGTTTTTGAATTCATGAAAGAGAAAGGCAAGCCAGTTCGTCCCGGTGACGTTGCAAAAGCGATTGGTATGGAAAGCAAAGAGGTTTCTAAAATCATCAAATCTTTGAGAGAAAAAGGGCTTGTTAACTCACCAAAAAGATGTTACTACGCACCTGTTGAAAGTTAATAGATACATTCAAGGGGATACACTCTGTTTAAAAGATAGATACAGCCGTTCCGCCGGTTTTTTATTAGGGCCGGCGGATCATTCAAATAAGGATCCCTGTAAGGAACGGCAAAAATTGAACTTTCAAGTTTTCTTTTCAACTTATCAGGCAAAACAGTTTCAGCACCTTTAACCGCCACTGTACTTTTACTTTTTCTACCGACGGCTATTCCTTCCCTAACACCAAAACCAGCCATCTGCAAAGCCTTTCTAACAGGTAAAGATGAAGAATATGTGGCAAGTATCCCCCCTTTTCTAACCATTTCAGAAATTTTCTTAAAGAAATCAAAACTCCAGAGTTCTGGATTGACTTTTGGAGAAAAGGGATCGTGAAAAACAACGTCAAAAAAATCTCTATAACTGTCAGAAATTCTTTTTACAACACCTCTTCCTTCACCGATAAAAACTCTAACACCAAGTTCTTTGTCACAATAGTTGAGAGTCAGGAAACCGTCTTCAAAAGAACGATTTCTCAAAAGTTCTTTCAACACCACTTTAAAACCTGACATATCTCCCCAGTCAAGCCGGAGGGAAGCCTTTATAACTTCTATATCTTTTTCAAAACCGATAATCAGAAGGCGCCTTCCAGCTTCAGAAGCAACTTTAACGGCAGATACGGAATTAAAACCGAGGCCAAAGCAAACATCAAGAATTTTTAAATCTCTTTCTCTTAAGGTTTCCCTTACCCTACAGGGCTTTATAAACTTTTCCTCTGCTTCCCTGAAAGCACCTGCTGTTATAGAATGATAAGGCTCTCCATACTCTTCCGAAAAAAAAGTAGGAGAGCCGTCAGCGGTTATTATCTTTTTTATCATTTCACAGTAGCTGTTTTTCTGTGCTTCTTCGTTTTAGATTTGTGAATGGCAGTTTCAAAGACCTTCTCAACTCTATCAACAAAGAGAAGCTTAAGCTGTTTCTTCGCATCTTCCGGCAACTCTTCCATAACTTCCGCCCTGTTCTTGGCGGGAATGATAACGGTTTTTACACCGTACCTTAAAGCAGCAAGAATTTTCTCTTTTAAACCACCAACTGGAAGAACTTTACCACCAAGTGTTATCTCACCTGTCATTGCAACATCTTTTCTTACCTTTCTACCTGTTAAGGCTGAAAGCATTGCAGTAGCTATCGTTATACCGGCAGAAGGACCGTCTTTTGGAATGGCACCTGCAGGCACATGAACATGGATATCTATCTTCGAAAAATCCTTATCTATACCGTAGTCCTGTGCATGTGCCCTAATAAATCCAAGAGCAGCCTGCGCGGACTCTTTCATTACATCACCGAGACGTCCCGTCAGGATAAGCTTACCAGTTCCCGGCGTTACTATCGCCTCTACAAAAAGAACGTCTCCACCGGCGGCCGTCCAGGCAAGACCCGTAACAACTCCCACTTCATCCTCACCAAGTTCCATTTCAGGAATAAATTTCGGAGCGCCTAAAATCTCCTCCACACGCTTCTTTGTAATAACATACTTTTTCTCTTTTCCCTCACTTATCCAGAGGGCAACTTTTCTACAGACCGCTGCTATCTTCCTATCAAGGTTCCTCACACCAGCTTCTTTCGTGTAATGTCTTATTATGTGAATAACAGCATCGTCTCTAAACTGAATATCCTTTGTCGTCAAAGCGTGGTTTTTTATCTGCTTTGGAATTATGTACTTTTTGGCTATGTTAAGTTTTTCTTCTTCCGTGTACCCTGGAATATTTATAACCTCAAGTCTGTCGTAGAGAGGTTCCGGAATGGTATACGGTGTATTTGCAGTAGCTATAAAAAGTACCTCTGAAAGGTCAAAAGGCTGGTTTATATAGTTATCAACAAACTCTTTGTTCTGCTCAGGGTCAAGAACTTCAAGAAGTGCCGCCGCTGGATCACCCCTGAAATCAGAAGACATCTTATCTATCTCATCAAGGAGAATTACCGGATTTTTTGTTCCTGCTTTCCTCAATGCCTGAACAATCTTACCGGGCATAGCACCTACATAGGTTCTCCTGTGACCACGGATTTCCGCCTCATCTCTCACACCACCAAGAGATATCCTCACAAACTTCCTTCCCATAGCTCTTGCAATGGAACGGGCAAGAGATGTTTTACCAACACCTGGCGGTCCAACAAAACAAATGGTTGGCTGCTTCATAGAGTAAGACTTCTTCTTCCTCTTCTTCATAAGAGCTTTTACAGCAAGAAATTCAAGAATTCTATTCTTAACCTTCTCAAGGTCGTAGTGATCCTCATCAAGAATCTTCTTTGCCCTTTCAATATCAAGTTTATCTCTTGAACGTTTTGACCACGGAAGCTCAATCATCCACTCTATATAAGTTCTCAGAACGGCTGCTTCAGCAGATTCCGGATGCATTTTTTCAAGTCTTGAAAGCTCTTTTAAAACAGCTTCCTCAACCTCTTCAGGCATCTTTGCCTTTTTAATCTTTTTTCTGTACTCTTCTATCTCCTTACTCTTCTCTTCTTCTTCACCAAGCTCCTTCCTTATAGCTCTAAGCTGTTGCCTGAGGAAGTATTCCCTCTGCTCTTTTTCCATAGATTCCCGGGCTTTTGTCCTTATCAGTTCTTGAATCTCAAGGACTCTCATTTCGTGTTCAAGCTTCTTGCTTATCTTCTTGAGTCTCTCAACCGGATCAGTAGTAGAAAGAAGGTCTGCAGCCTCCGCGGTATTAAGCTCTATCTGTCCAGCAATGAGATCTGCAAGTCTGCCCGGGTCTTCAATACTCCTTAAAATCGCCACCATATCTGGTGGTATCTGCTTTCCAAGGGCGACAATCCTTTCTATCTGATCCTTTACAAGCTTTATAAGTGCTTCATCTTCTAATTTTTCCGCAACAAATTCTGGTTCTTCTATGTGTTCTACTTCCGCTTCAAAGTGGTCATCTACCACCTCAAGCTCTTTAAGTCTGGCTCTACCAAGGCCCTGAACCAGAATCTTTACTCTGCCGTCAGTCATCTTCATCGCTTTCAGGATAACGGCAACAGTACCTATATCATAAAGATCTTCTCTCTTTGGCTCTTCGATATCTTTATCTTTCTGCGTTGCAAGAAAAATAAGCTTATGCTCTTTTAAAGACTCCTCCACAGCCCTCAATGAAAAAGGTCTTCCAACAAAGAGAGGTGCTATCATCATGGGAAAAACTACAACATCCCTGAGAGGAAGCACCGGAAGCCTGTCAGGAAGCTTTGGCTCATTAACCGGCATAATTCCTTCAGCCATTCTTTTCACCTCTCTCTTTCAGTTTTTCTTCCATATAATTTATGATGGAATCTCTAAGGTCATCTCTCATGAGAGCAAAATCTATCGTTGCTTTCAAAAATCCAAGTTTTGAACCTGTATCGTATCTATTACCTTTCATTACCTTCGCATAAACAGCCTCTCTCATGGAAAGTCTCACTATAGCGTCGGTTAGCTGTATCTCGTTTCCCTTTCCTGGCGGAGTATACCTGAGCATATCAAAGATAGTTGGCGTCAGTATGTATCTTCCTGTAATAGCAAGGTTTGAGGGTGCTTCTGAAACTGCTGGTTTTTCAACAAGCTTGTCAATCTTAATTACATTTTCCTCAACTTCATGCCCGGAAACGATACCGTAATTTGAAACCTCCTCTTCTGGAACATGTTGAACACCAAGAACCGAACACCTATAACGGTCATAAGTTTCCATTAACTGTTTTATGGCAGGCGTTTCAGAAACCATTATGTCATCACCAAGAAGCACGGCGAACGGTTCATTTCCAACCGCTGGCTCTGCCGTCAAAATGGCATGTCCAAGTCCAAGAGGCTCTTTCTGTCTCACGTAAATTATCTCTGCAAGGTTAGTTATTTCTCTCACTATTTTAAGAAGTTCCGTCTTTCCTTTTTTTTCAAGGGCCGTTTCAAGCTCAAAATTACTATCAAAATGATCCTCTATAGCTCTCTTATGTTTACCCGTTACAAAAACAATCTGATTGATACCGGCCTTTACAGCTTCTTCAACAATGTATTGAATAACTGGTTTGTCAACCAGAGGAAGCATCTCCTTCGGCTGTGCCTTTGTAGCTGGAAGAAACCTCGTCCCAAGACCTGCAACAGGGATAACTGCCTTCCTTATCGCTGTCATTTTACCTCCCACTCAAACCGTCTGGCGAATATACATTTTAAATATCTTGACTCCGGTATTTGAAGAACAAACGGATGGTCTTTAGCCTGATAAGTTGTGTAAAGAACCCTGAGGGGCGTTCTCGTGTCAAGAGCTGCCGATAGCAAAATTTCCTCAAGTATAGGTGGAGTAATGTGGTGAGAACAGGAACAGACAACGATCTTTCCACCAGGTTTAAGCATTTTTAATCCTCTAAGGAACAATTCCTTGTAACCTCTCTTTGCCTGTTCTACCACAGTTCTGCTCTTAGCAAAGGCAGGGGGATCTATGACAATAGAATCGAACATTTCACCATCTTTCTGCATCTTCTTTAAGACTTTAAAACAGTCACCCTTCACAAAAGTGAATCTATTGACTACACCGTTTATCTCCGCATTTTCTTTCGCAAGCTCAAGTGCCATCTCAGAACTATCAACGGCAACAACACTTCCTGCCTTACCTATTACAGCTGCATGAATGCCGAATCCTCCCAAGTGGCAGAATGCATCAAGAACCCGATCACCTTCATCGACAAATTCCCTGGCAAAAAGTAGTTTATTTTCTCTCTGATCAAGAAAATATCCAGTTTTCTGACCGCCTATTATCTGAACGCGAAACTTTATCCCGTTTTCGAGTACCGTTACCTTTTCAGGAATTTCACCATAAAGTTTTTGCTCACACAGCGGAAGTCCCTCTAACTCCCTCGTCTGAACGGTTGACTTTTCGTAAATACCCTTCGGTTGTACAACTTCAACTAAAGCTTTCACTACCAGAGGCTTTAAAATTTCCATTCCAAGTGTTGTAAACTGAGCTACAAGATAGCCATCATAACTATCCACAACTAAGCCTGGAAGGTAATCAGCCTCAGAATGTATTAAACGAAACGCCGTAGTTTCATTAGTATCCGAAAGCAGTTTTTTTCTGTAGGCAAAAGCCTCCCGAATTCTCCTGACAAAGAACTCAAGGTCTATTTCCTCATCTTTCCTGTAAGTCAAAACTCTTATAGCTATGTAAGAATCCGGATTTATATATCCTTTGGCGAGAAATGCACCCTTATAATCCCTTACAATGCATATTTCACCGGGTTTTGGTCTCCTTGAAAAAGAGAGAATATCTTTCTTATATATCCAGGGATGAAAGCCCTTTATCCTCTTTTCTCTGCCTCTTTTTATTGAAACCTGTAACATAAACAAACCTCATTGGTAACTTGATGGATTTTGCAACAAACCTTTTAAAGGCTTCATGGTAACTTATGTTACCTGAAATTATATCAGTTGCTACAGTACGAATTTCATCACTCGTTTCCATAATTTTGAACATTGCACCTTTGAATCTAAAAAACAAACGTCTTAGAAAAAGTGCCCATTTAAAATCCGCAGCAAATTTATCAAGAAAACGTGCATAGACAACTAACGCCTCTTGTGGATTGTCGTAATATTTTAAAATACTTTCAGCAGCCCTTTTGCCGCTCAACGCGGCAAAATATATACCTTCACCGGTAAATGGGTCAACAAGAGACGCCGCGTCTCCCGTGAGAAATATCCTGCCTTTTCCAGGATACAATTGTCCATCAAAAACTGGAACAAACGCCCCACCCCTGGAAATCACTTTCCCTTTAATCCTATACTTTTCATTAAACTTCTTATTAACCACTTCCGGGTTTTTCATTTTAACAGTAGAAAAATCACCAAATCCCGTCGTGTAAAAATTTCCTTTCGGAAATATCCAGTAGTATCCTGAATTAAAGTCAGAAAAATCTATAATCGCTGATTCCTTTGTATCAGATTCAATATCCATTTCAAACGTTAAAGCTTTCTTTAAATTTATGCCACAAATTCTTGGCGTTAATCCGTTCACACCGTCACAACCTATAATGAAACGTGCTCTATAAAAACCCTTAGATGTTTCTATTCTATAGCCACCCTTCTCTTCTGTTATAGCCACTACCTTCTCACCGTCATGAACTGCAATACGAGAAATCTTAGAAAACAAAAAGTTGTCAAACTCTTCTCTATCTACAAACAGAACAAAAGGAACATCAGACACCGCTTCAAGAACTGACTCTTTGTTAACAAGATAGATTTTCGTTGCTTTTTTCCTGATTATAGGAGCAACTTCACCGAAAATATCTGTAATAAGGTGGTAACATTTTAATGTTAACCCACCACCGCACAACTTTTTCCTGGGAAAATTAAACGTATCAAAAGCAATAACTTTCAGGCCACTGCCCTCCAAAACTTTAGCAGCACAGCAGCCTGCTACACCAAGCCCTACAATAGCAACGTCGTAGGAATCGTTAATTTTTCCTCCCCTCTATCAAATTCCCCTATAGTCTGATATCAATTTAGCAAATTCACGGAAAAGGTACCTGGAATCGTGAGGACCAGGCGAACTCTCAGGGTGATACTGAACAGTAAAAAGTGGCTTTGACTTATGTTTCAAGCCTTCTACCGTTTTATCGTTAAGACTGTAATGGGTTACCTCAAGTTCGTCAGGAAGCGTTCTATCATCAACAGCAAAACCATGGTTCTGGGCCGTTATCTCTACTTTTCCATTTTTAAGATTTTTAACAGGCTGGTTGGCACCTCTATGTCCAAACTTTAATTTGTAAGTCTTAGCACCCAAAGCAAGAGCTGTAAGCTGGTGGCCAAGACAGATACCAAAAATTGGTTTTTTAAACGTTGCAATGAGGTAACGAATGGTCTCTATCGCATAATCAACAGCCGCCGGATCACCAGGACCACACGATAAGAATATGCCATCAGGATTATACTTAAGAATCTCTTCAGGAGGCGTACTCGCCGGAACAACCACAGGTTTAATACCCACATCCACCAAATTTCTAAGAATGTTCTTTCTTATACCAAAATCAAGAACTACAACGCTGTATTTAAAGTTTTTAACTTCTGAATAACCTTTCTTCTCTAACTTCCACGTTCCCTGACTCCACTCATAAGGCTCTTTACAAGTTACAACATCAACAAGGTTTTGACCTTCCATAGGAGGAATACTTTTGGCCTTTTCTACAAGGGATTCAGGATTTAGATCAACCGTAGAAATTACACCCCTCATCGTACCAACATCTCTCAATCTTTTAACCAGGGCTCTCGTATCTATCTCTGCAATTCCAACAACACCATATTTCCTGAGATAATCTTCAAATGAAAACTCTGCCCGCCAGTTAGAATAAATCTCAGAAATTTCTTTTACTACAAAACCTTCTGCCTGTGGCTTATCAGACTCAATGTCTTCACTGTTAGCACCGACGTTTCCTATCAAAGGACAGGTCATTGTTACTATCTGACCCTTAAAAGAAGGATCCGTCACTATTTCCTGATAACCTGTCATACTGGTCGTAAATACTACTTCACCAGACACCTCACCTTCTGCACCAAAATTAACTCCCTCAAAGTATGTCCCATCTTCAAGAGCAAGAATTGTCTTCTTTCTGTCTAACATAATCTCTCTCCGCAGCATAGATTATAATTGTCACAGTTAGTTTACCAAAATTTACGGAGGAACGATGAAGAAACTACTGCTCATAGTTGCACTTTTAACAGGACTGGCAGTTTACGGCTGTAATATAGAATCCAACAAACCTCTTATAGTTTCAAGTCTTCCGATATGGAAAAATGTTGCAGAATATTTAGCTGGCGGAGATTTCAAATACTATTCCATTTTAAAGGGAGGTGAATCCCCCCACGGATACGAAATGAAACCTTCAGACATCGCCAAGTTAAAAAAGGCAAAACTAATAGTAATTCATGGGCTGGGCCTTGACAATTGGATACTTAAAGGAATCGATAACAGGGAAAAGGTATTTAACATAGGAAAACTCCTCTCAAAAAAGTACCCTTTTATAAAAAAAGCCGGGTATCACATATGGACAAATCCAATTTTAATGGAAGACGTGTATTTCGAAATGGCTAATAAACTCAGCAAGTTCTACCCCGGAAAAAAAACATATTATGAAAAAAGGGCTGACGACTATAGTGCTATGATACAACAGTTAATTTCAAGAGTTAATGAATGCACGGCAAAATTGAAAAATAGAAAAGTTATTGCATTTCACCCCGTATGGGAACCTCTCTTTGAAACTATAAACATCAAATGCATAGGCTATATAGTTAACAATCCTGAAGAAGAACCTAAACCGGAAATCATAAAAGAACTTATCAAAAAAGGAAAAGAGGAAAATGTCAAAATTGTAATAGCCGAAAAGGGTGAACCTCAAACTCTTGTAAATGAAATAGCCTCTGAAATAGGTGCAAAAGTTATCGTGCTAAACCCAATTCCTGACAAAGATTATGTTATAGCTTTAAGTAACTGGTGCAATAAAATATGCACCGCTTTGAAGGAGGTAAACGAACAATGATTCTTATGATAGATAACTACGATTCTTTCACTTACAACATTGTTCAATACTTCGGGACGCTCGGTGCAGATATTACCGTTAAAAGAAACGACAAAATAACGATCGATGAAATTGAAACGTTTAAACCTGAAGCCATTGTAATTTCTCCAGGTCCCTGTACACCTAAAGAAGCGGGTATTTCTGTAGAGGTGATAAAAAGGTTTTCTGGTAAACTGCCGATTTTAGGTATCTGCCTTGGTCATCAATCAATAGGTTATGCATTCGGTGCAAAAATAATAAGAGCGAAGAAACTTATGCACGGCAAAGCTTCCCTGATAAAACATGATGAAAAATATCTTTTTGAAGGAATGAAAAATCCCTTTTCTGCCATTAGATATCACTCCCTTGTAATCGATAGGGGAACTCTCCCTGAAGATTTTATAGTAACGGCAGAAAGTGAAGATGACGGAGAAATTATGGGCATAAGGCACAAACAGTTCCCCTTATTTGGCGTTCAATTTCATCCTGAATCCATTCTTACAGAAGATGGCCTGAAAATCATAGAAAACTTTACTAAACAAATTTAAACGATGAAACTGTACTCCCACATAAAAAAGATTCCTGAGGACTTTGTCGTTGAAGAAGTTCCGGCCTTAAAAGTTGGAAGTGAAGGTGCCTTTGATGTTTTTATTCTTAAAAAGAGGAATGTATCTACTTTGGAAGCAGTCAGGATAATATCAAAACTCTTAAAACTTTCACTTAAATCCATAGGATTTGCAGGATTAAAGGATAAATATGCCGTAACGTCACAGTACATAACGGTGCCTTCAGGGAAAATCACCGAAGAAAAACTATCTTTTTACAACGACGGCAGATGGAGGGTCGGCAAAAGGCAATCTAATTCTTCCTTTGAAATCAAGTTTATTGGAAAATCTAAAAAACCCCTGACTATTGGAAATATCTACGGCAACAAATTTACAATAAAAATTAGAAATTTTGAAAAATCAATGAGGGAAAAATTTTACAGAAACCTTCAAACAGTTAAACTGTACGGATTCCCAAATTATTTTGGAGAACAAAGGTTTGGAAGCGTTAAAAGCAGAGACGACTTCGTTCTAAGGTACATTTTAAAGGGTGACTTTGTGAAGGCTTTAAAGGTTTATTTCTTAGGAAGAGAAAAAATAGATATGCTCACAGATTGGCAGGACATATATAAAGTACTAAAGCCAACACTTGAAGAGTATGAAAAAGATCTACTAAGAGGACTACTAAAAGGGCTTCCTGCAGAAAAAGCTTTCCGAATCCTTCCAAAAAATATAAGAATTATGTTTAACTTCGCTTTTCAAAGCTACCTTTTTAACCGCATTCTTGGCGAATACATATTGAATAAATATCCATACAGACAAGTTCCCTTCATAAACAATTGGAAACTTTACTTTTACTTAGAAGTTACCGACTTTGAATATTTCAAAAACCTGCAGATACCTTATACCGGAAAGGATTTACCGCCGGAAGATTCTCTCCTTAAAAAAGTAATGAAAAAAGTATTTAAAGAAGAAAAAGTTAACTCTTCTGTATTTGACATGGAAATTGCCGGAATGAAAGTAATGACTGATGGTCAAAGAAAAGCTGTTGTTATTCCGGAAAATTTCAAAATAGTTTCAAAAACAAAAAAGGATGTTACCATACAATTTATCTTACCACCGGGAAGCTACGCTACAATTCTTTTGAGAGCACTCCTCTCTGTGTGAGGTGTAAAATGGTCTCCATAGGCTATCTTGAAGTAGAACTTTACATACCCCACAGCCACTCTTTAAAAGAGAAAAGAATGGTAGTCAAACGAATCAAAGAAAGAGTTAAAAATAAGTTTAACGTTGCCATCTGCGAAGCAGAAGCACATGACAAATGGCAAACTGCCGTAATCGCCATTGTATCGGTCTCGACATCATCAAAAAAAGTTGATGAAACACTTGAAAAGGTTGTTGGATTTATAGAAAAACTCTACCCTGGCATGATAAAAAGCTACCACAAAGAACTGATTTAAAATAAGGGGGAAAAATTCCCCCAATTACCATTCTATAGACAATGCACCGGTATACCGCCTATCAGCATCCTGACCTGCATAAGCTCCAACTTCCTCAGCATAAGTGGCAAATTGAAGGTTAAATACTCCTAATCTGAAATCTGTACCAAAGGTAGGATACCCTTCGTACAATCCACCCCTTACTACCCAAGATGTAAACCTATTATCCCAGACCTTTATCTCTGCACCTACCCTTATCCTCTTTCCCCAATCATCATCAACGCCATTGTTATGGGTCACATCAACAATATCAAGAGCAAATACAGGCTCTTTAAAAAATCCCCCAAATCCATTAAACTCCGGCTTGAGTGCGAAACCAAGGTTTACACTCATTGGAATCTTCCCTGCATCTCCAAAGTCAAGATCACCAATATTCAATACAGAAAGTCCTATTTGAGGATGGAGTACGTTATCAGGCATCGGTGCATATTCCAAACCAAAATCAAAAGAAAAACCATTCCCAGTTTCAAGATAATTATCTTTAATGTAATCACTCAAATCATCACTGTTAGCAACAATTTCAGAGGTTGTAAACGTATGATCAACACTTTGAGCGTAGAAGAACTTAGCACCTACACCAACTTTTAACCTGCTATCCATGAACTTTCTCGAATATCCTCCTATGATACCACCATAGGCGTGCTGATGAACCTCTATTAAACCATCTGTACCTGCACCTTCATGAGTCGCAAAATTCGCCTGAACATTTCCCACAAGTGTAAATCCAAAGCTGGATGTTTCACCGCCCTTCACAATCCCAAGGGCCATAGTCTCCACATCAAAATGGAAATTTTCGCCAAGATACTCAAGAATCAAGTCGTTAAGTGCTGTAAGCTGTTCAGTATCATTATCTATATCTAAAACATCCTGAAGATCGTTATAAAAGTCTTTAGTTTTAGAAGAAGTAGCAACACCAAGTTTCAAAAGTGTTACCTCAAAACCTGCACTCTGCTTAACATCCGACAGACCAGCCGGGTTGTAAAACAGGGAATTTACCGTCCCACCAACGGCGGTATACGCACCACCCATTCCCATAACGGCAGGGTCTTTGTAGATATACGGATACTCAAAGTTAGCAGCAAAAGCAGAACCGGCCGTAACAACCGCTATAGATAAAATTGTTAAAAGCTTTTTCATCTCTAATTCCTCCTCCCTCTTTTATTGTGAAAGATAATCAGCAATTAGCTGTTGAGCCACAGTGTCGTTGGCACTTATTTGAATATCTGTAGCCGTATCAAGCGTACTATTTGTACATGGTGTCCACGTGCCATTTACTTCACACTGGCATGCAGATGGATCTGGCTCACAAATATCCCTTTTAATATCTAAGAGACTCTCCTCTACATCCGTATCGCCGGTAACAGCAGCCACCGTAGATGTTCCATTGTTAAGAAGTTCTACAAGACTGTCAGTAACAGTAAACGTTTCATTATTGGAAACCACAGGACAGGGGAAGCATTGTGCTGTTTCATTTGCAGCATCACAAACTGTTCCGTTGTTCGCATAACAGAGTCCGCTCGTTAAAGCAACAACAGAAGTTGTTCCTGTTCTATCAATAACCTTGTAATCAAAATGATTTCCTTCAGATGTACAGTTTGCAGTAGCATTAATGGTAAATTTAACAACTTCAAATGTCTTATTGCTGTAACCAAAAGTAAAGTTACCTAAAGATGAATAATTGTCACAGTTTGTCACGTTACCTGTTGCTGCATACTCTAAAGCACAGGCACTAAACTGTGCACTATCTAAAAAGTCATTTTCATCTGTATCCTGTTCACATGTAAGAGTGGTATTATCTGCCCAGGTCTCTATAGCATCAGCCACATCTTCACCAAGGGTGGATTCAAAAAGAGAAACAAACGAAGTCGTAGCCTGAGCAAAATCGGCAATTCCTTTAAAGAAACATGCGTCCTGTTCCACAAGTGTAAGATTAGGACTGCTGCAGTTAACACTACCAAGAAAGGAAAGAGCTCTAAAGTAGTAATCTCTTGACTTTGCAAGATAGATAAGATTTTTTCCTCCCTGACTTTCGGCTACACTCTTAAGAAACGATGAAAAAGGATCACTATCATCATCACTATTGAGAATATCTGTTATAAGGCCTGGAATGTCGTATCCGGCTTTACCAAGGTACGCGGCGCCAAGGTTAATATTTTTCTCTGCAGGATCAAATGCATTTTTACATTCACCGTTAAGCAGAGCTATCGCCTCATCGTAATCCTGCTTATCCAGTGCTTTCGTTACTTTGTACTCACATGCTTCCGTGCTGTCTTTATTGCTTAATGTTTCAAAACCATTACAACCTGAAAGAGCAAAAATACTTACAAAAAGCGACAAGGCAAGAAGCTTTCTCATAATAGCCCCCTATGAGAATTTTATAATTTAAAGTTATTTTATCAAAAAATTGGACTGATAATCTTTAGACCGACCAAACTGCAGTTTTTCCGGCTTTTAAAATTCTCGTTTTAAACCCTTGAAATTTATTTGATTATTGTCTAAATTATAATTAAACCTAAACGGAGGAGAACATGAAAGATCTACTTGGCAGAGAGATAAAAGACCTATCTGAAGAACTATGGTGGGGTGTGAAAAGAAAAGAGATCGAATGGTATCCTGAAATAGATTATCAGAAGTGCATAGGCTGTGGCATCTGCTTCATCACATGTGCCGGCAAAAAGGTATTTGATTGGGACATTGAGAAAAACAGACCTATAGTCTCAAGACCTTACAACTGTATGGTTGGTTGTACAACATGTAAAACACTTTGCCCTGTAGATGCTATTTCGTTTCCCGATAAAAACTACATAAGGAAATTAGTCAAAGAACTAAACCTTCTTCAAAAAGCAAAAGAAAAAATAACAAAGGCTATTTCCACACAAAAATAAGACTTTTATCCACTTTTAACATTTCAGGGGCAAGAGCCCCTTCTTTTTCTAATATTGCAATCCTTAATATGTTAAAATCTCCTTTCCAATGAAACTCTAACTTTATCAGGAGGAGAGGTGATGAAAAAATTTCTAAATGCCTTTTTTCTTTGTCTCTTTTCCCTCTTCTTCGCGGTTTCAGCACAGGCAAAAGACTTCATATTTGGTGTTCTCTTAGTAGGGCCTTACAATGACCACGGATGGAGTCAGGCACATTATGAAGCTGCGAAAGAGGTAGAAAAAGAGCTCAAAGGTGTAAAAATGATCTACATTGACAAAGTCAATCCTGCAGACCGTCCGGGCGTCACAATTCCCGAACTTGTGGATGACCTTGTTGACAAAGGAGCCAAGCTTATCATTGCCAACTCTGACGACATGAAAGATGGGATAAGAGAAGCAGCCCTGGAACACCCTGACATCTACTTTGTTCATATTTCCGGCGATGATGCGTTAACAGGAAAAGCTCCTAAAAACCTTTCAAACCTCATGGGTAAGATGATATACGGAAAGATGATGGCAGGTTTTGTAGCCGCCATGACAACAAGAACAGGAAAAATTGGCTACCTTGGTCCCCTTATCAACGACGAAACAAGAAGACTCGCCGTATCTGCATACCTTGGTGCAAGATATGCATGGGTAAATGTTCTTCATAGAGATCCTTCCAAACTCCACTTTAAGGTTAACTGGATAGGTTTCTGGTTTAACATTCCTGGCGTTACTGCAGATCCAACACAGGTAAGCCAGAATTTCTACGATAACGGATATGATGTAGTTATCTCCGGTATAGATACAACAGAAGCTCTCGTTGTTGCAGGTCAATTGAGAAAACAGGGTAAAAAAGTATGGGCTATACCTTACGATTATAAAGGAGCATGTTCAATAGCACCAGATGCCTGCCTTGGCGTTCCTTACTTTAACTGGAAACCTGGATATAAACACTTTATAGAAATGGCTAAAAGTGGTCACTGGAAACAGGAATGGCTCTGGATGGGTCCGTACTGGAAGAACATAAACGATACTGAAAAAAGTGCTGTAGGATTTATTCCAGGACCTGCACTGAAGCCTGAAGTCAAAAAAGCTCTTAATGACTTTATAAAAGGACTGGCTTCAGGTAAAATACAACTCTTCAAAGGACCACTTTACTATCAGGATGGTAGTGTGTTCCTTAAATCTGGACAGGTTGCTTCAGAAAAGCAAATATGGTATATGAAACAGCTCCTTAAAGGTATGGAAGGACAGAGTGCAGCAAAATAAGCAGGATAAGGTGTAGAAGTGGAAATCCGCTTTGAGAACGTTCATAAATATTTTGGTTCTGTCCACGCAAACAAGGGAATATCGTTAACCGTAAAATCTGGCACGATTCACGGTATAGTTGGAGAGAACGGAGCCGGCAAAAGCACTCTGATGAAGATGCTTGCCGGCTTCATCTCCAAATCTTCAGGAAAGATATTTGTTGACGGGAAAGAGGTAAACTTTCAATCGCCAGCTGAAGCAACTGAAGCTGGCATAGGGATGCTCTATCAGGAACCTTGTGACTTTCCTGGAATGACCGTTCTTGATAACTTTATAGCCGGCGTCAGCAAGGAATGGAAACTTGATGAAGACAGGTACAGAAAACTTTTAGAAGAAAAGAGCAAAATCCTTGGATTTTCCATAGATCCCGATAAACCTGTAGGTTTATTAACTGTTGGCGAAAGACAGCAGCTTGAAATTGTTAGACTTTTAGCTATCGGAGTAAAAACCCTAATCCTTGACGAACCCACAACTGGTATATCAAAAGAACAGAAGAAGATTTTGTTTGAAGCCCTTAAAAAACTGGCTGCCGAAGGAAAATCGATAATTATCATTTCCCATAAATTAAAAGACATCGAAGCCATCTGTAACCGGGTTACCGTCTTAAGAAATGGAAAAGTCGTTGGTGAAATGGATGCACCTTTTAACAGAGAACGTTTATTAACAATGATGTTTGGAAGTAAACCACCAGAAATAAAAACGGAAAAACTTACGCCTGGAGAGGTTCTTTTAAGTTTCGACAATGTATATGCCCATGGAGGCAGGGCAGGTCTTAAAAGCTGCTCATTCGAAGCAAGAGAAAAAGAAATAATAGGACTTGCCGGTCTTGAAGGCAGTGGACAAGAAGTTTTTCTAAGAGTTGCTGCAGGATTAACAAGACCGTACAGAGGAAAAGTTAAAAGGAACAAAAAATTCTTCAAAAGAAAGTTCCACAAAACAATATTTTTACCGGCTTCAAGGTTGGAAGAAGGATTGTTTCCTTCTCTATCTCTGTTAGAACATTACGGTATAGCCTTCTTTAAAAAATATTTCATAATTCCCTGGAATGAAGTTAGTAAAAAAGGAAAAGAACTTATCAAAAAATTCCGAATCAAGGGAAGACTGTTTGACAGAGCTGCTTCTTTATCCGGTGGAAACCAACAAAGACTTTTAATATCCCTTATCGATCCGGAAACAAAATTGCTACTCCTTGAACAACCAACAAGAGGTCTTGACACTGAATCAGCAATATGGGTATGGGAACATTTCAAGGAATTTACAAACAAAGGAGCTACTATTATTTTTAGCTCTCCAGACCTTGATGAAATATTCTCCGTAGCAACAAAAATTCTGGTTTTCTTTAATGGAAAAGTCGTACTTGAAAAGAAGAGAGAAGAAACAACACCTGAAGAGGTAGCTGCAGCAATTGCAGGAAACATCAAAGGGAGTGAGAGATTTGAAGGATAAAATTTTGAAACCCTTAATAAGATGGATCATCGTTGTTGGATCAGTGTTTTTGATAATAACCCTGCTTCTTTACGCTATTAGAGTAAACCCCTTCGAAGTGTATAAGCTTCTGATAGAAGGTTCCCTTGGTTCAAAATATAGAATAGCAAGAGTATTAAATGTATGGATTCCTCTCGTGCTCTGTTCTTGCGGCCTTCTTTACACATTCTCTTTAGGACTCTGGAACATCGGTATAGAAGGACAAATAATGCTTGGAGCGATAGGAACTACCGCCGCTTTCAAATGGTTCTATCCATCTCTCCCAGCCATCTACGTTATGTTTTTGGGACTTCTCTTAGCCATTATTGCTGGTGGATTGTGGGCACTGTTCGCAGGTATTTTGAAAACTAAAGGCGGTGTTAACGAAATTTTTGCAGGACTTGGTCTTAACTTTGTTGCTCAGGGATTAATTCTGTGGCTCATTTTTGGCCCCTGGAAGCGTCCTGGAATTGCATCAATGAGCGGAACGGAACCTTTTGACAGACACCTATGGCTTTCTGTAATAAAAGGATTTAGAGTTTCGCCAGTTGCCCTCAGCATTTCAGTTTTTGTCTTTATTGCAACAGTCATTATTTTCAAATACACAAGATGGGGACTATTCTTTAAAGCCATCGGTGATAATCCAACAGCTGGAACACTTTTTGGCATATCCGTCAATAAATACAGTCTATTTGCAATGTTTCTCGCCGGTGCGTGTGCAGGAATGGCAGGATTTTTCCAGACTGCCGGCGTGTACCACAGACTTATTCCGGCCATATCCAGTAACTACGGTTACCTTGCACTTCTTGTAGTAATGCTTGCCAACTTCAGCTACTGGCCAGTTCCTTTTATCGCATTCTTCTTTGCATGCTTAAACGTGGGTAGCATTCAGCTCCCAATGGTTTTAAACATTGATTCCTCACTAAGCGGAATTATTCAGGGACTTTCCGTCCTTGTCTTCCTATGCGTCTATAATTTTCAAAAATTGAAGGAGAATTCATTAGAATGAGCACAGAGTTTCCAGTCATAGCTGCAACGGTCGTAGGCGGTGCTGCACCCTTAGTCTTTGCCGCTCTTGGCGAAACTATAACGGAAAGAGGCGGCATAATAAATCTTTCTCTTGACGGATCAATACTCTTATCGGCAATGACCGGATTTGCCATAGCTTACAAGACGGGAAGCGTACTATGGGGATTTGTTGTTGCAGGAATAGTAGGCGCCCTAATTGCCGGAATTGTAGCTTCTTCAACACTCTTCCTGAGAGTTTCTCAAGTAGCAGTAGGATTTGTCCTTGCCCTAATGTGTAGAGATCTCGCATACTTCCTTGGAAATCCTTACAGCAGAATCCAAGGTCCTCAACTTTCTTACATGCCCATTCCCCTTCTTGAAAAAATTCCCGTAATAGGAAAAATCTTCTTCCAGCAGAACATAATGGTTTATGCCAGTTATATTCTAATATTCGCCGTCTGGTTTTTCCTATACAAAACACGATGGGGATTAATGTTAAGATGTGCAGGCGAAAATCCTGAAGCAGCTTATATTAGGGGTATTCCAGTCGAAAAGCTAAAGTTCTGGTTCACCGTTCTTGGAGGTTTCTTGGTCGGAATTTCCGGCGCTTTATATTCCTTATCTGTAAAGCCAGGATGGGGAAGACCTCAAGGTGCTGAAGGCATAGGATGGATTGCTCTGGCAATTGTCATTTTCGGCGGATGGGAACCTATAAAGGTAGCCCTGGGGGCTTACCTCTTCAGTTTTCTCCAGGTTGCCGGTATTCTGCTCCAGGATAAGTTTCCTTCTGTACCTGCTCAGGTTTTTCAAGTTGCACCGTTTCCTCTTATGATCTTCACTCTCCTGTTCATCAACTACTTTAACAGAAAAGAAATTCAGGAAAAAGCTTTAACAAACCCCGTATTAAGAATTCTTTCGAAGATACTAAAAGCAAATCCTCCAGCATCCTTAGGAAAGGTATTCTACAGAAATTAAACCTTTTTAACTTTATAGAGCAAATAGAGTTGAATTCCTGCATTTAAGATGAATAATAAGCAAAAAGATTGAACAAGACTTGCGTAAGCTTCATCCCTTTCTTTCTCTTTTTTTCAAGCTCTAACTGCTTTTTATAACAATCTACAAGCTCTGGACTTGCAGAAGATTTCTCTAATCGCTCTATCTTCTCTTCAGCCTGAGCAGGAATTTTTATCGGCAGGTATTTTGCTATTATCGTTAAAAGTCCCGTGGCTATCAGTCCCAATTCATATCTTTTTTCCATTTCAAATTATCCCTTTGGTTGAAGGTATGCTATTCTTAAAACGTTCATCAATAGAAACAGCTTCCTTTAAGCTCCTTGCAACAGCCTTAAAAGAAGCTTCCGCAATGTGATGAAGATTCAATCCATAAAATAAATTCATATGAAGATTGCACTTTAATGAAAATGCAAAAGATTTCCAGAACTCTCTCCACAAGTCAAACTCAATTCCGTTAAGCACTTTCATCTCAGGAAAGTTGTTGTAAATAAAGTACGGCCTTCCTGAAAGGTCAACCGCAACCATCACAAGCGTTTCATCCATAGGAAGGATAAAACTACCGTACCTTTTAATCCCTCTTTTATCTCCCAAAGCCTCACTAAAAGCTTCACCCATCACGATTCCCACATCCTCTATGAGATGGTGATGATCAACTTCAACATCCCCAGCTGCAGTTATTTCTAAATCAAAACCTCCATGTTTAGAAAAAAGCTCAAGCATATGAGAAAGGAAAGGAATGTCCGTATTAATCTTGTATTTTCCCACACCATCAAGGTCTATTCTTATTTTTATGTCCGTTTCCTCCGTCTTCCTTCTAACTTCCGCCTTTCGCAAAATTACCTCCTTTAACTAAAAAATATCTATTTCCATCAGATCTAATAACACCCTCTGACTCAAGCTCAAAAAGTAGCGTAATAACTTCACAGTAAGGAAGTCCACTTTCTGCAACTATTTTATCAATATGAGCATCCCCCTTCAAAAGAACATCAATAATTGGCTGAAATTTATCATCTATTCCGCAATGATGGTTTTCCTCAGTTTTAAGGTAAGGAAGTTCT
Source organism: Desulfurobacterium sp. TC5-1 (assembly GCF_000421485.1). Lineage (NCBI taxonomy): Bacteria > Pseudomonadati > Aquificota > Aquificia > Desulfurobacteriales > Desulfurobacteriaceae > Desulfurobacterium > Desulfurobacterium sp. TC5-1. The sequence goes on from NZ_ATXC01000001.1 coordinate 692,016, forward strand.
TCAAATATATCCTCAAAATCAACAATAGGCGTTGCTCCTTCCTTTAAAAGTCTATTACTTCCCCTACTGAAAACAGAATCAATATTGCCGGGTACAACAAATACATCTCTACCCTGCTCAAGGGCAAAACCAGCTGTTATAAGCGCGCCACTATTTTCATTAGCTTCAACAACAACCGTAGCAACAGAAAGGCCACTTATTATCCTATTCCTCCTTGGAAAATTTTCTTTTGAAGGTGGTGTACCAAATGGAAACTCTGAAATCAAAGCACCACCCTCTTCAAGAATCCTCTCTCTCAAATTCCTATTCCCGGAAGGATAATTTATATCTATACCACAACCAAGCACAGCGTAGGTAACACCTTTAGATTCCACTGCCCCTTTATGAGCTGCCGTATCTATCCCGTAAGCAAGCCCACTAACTACCGACACACCATGTGAAACAAGAAATGATGCAAGCTGATAGGCAATCTTCCTACCGTAAGAAGAACACTTCCTTGAACCCACAATAGAAATGGAGAAACCATCTTTTATCTCCCCTTTAATGTAAAGTACGGGCGGCGGAGCTGATATTTTTTTCAAGATGGAAGGATAAGCCTTTTCTGTAAAAGAAACTATTTTTACACCCGATGTTTGTGCTTTTTTAATTTCTTTCTCTGCCCTTAAAAGTTCCTCCCTTAAATCAAACTCTCCAGACCTGAAAGCTATTTCAAAACTTCCATATCTATCTATAAGCTTCTTTATTGTTTTTAGACCTATACCTTTCTTAAAATAAAAGGCAAGAGCATACAAAATTTCCATATAATCCCCTGCTATTTAGTTTTCATGTGGAATACACCATTCCAGTTCTGCGGTGGATGTTCAATTAGTATTCTACATCTTCTTACCATTTCTACCGCTGGAGGAAAATGGCTAATCTCATCAAATCGCTTTAAAGCCCTTTTAAATTCACCTCTCCGATAAAGTTCCAGAGCTTTTTCATACTTCTCTTTTAATCTAAAATTTTCAGCTGTTCTTTTTAAAAATGTATAAATTCTCACCGGCTGCTCTTTACCTTTAACTGTAACACTGTCAATCTCTACAGGAAAGAAAGAATGGTTAGAAAAATCAACTTGTTTCACACTGTTCTCAGAAGCCAAAATACACGTTCCATAAACCTTGTTAAGTCCTTCTATTCTTGATGCAAGGTTAACAGTATCACCAATTGCAGTATAATCAAAACGCTGGCTTGAACCCATATTCCCTACAACAGCACTACCCGTATTAATGCCAATTCCTATTTTAATTTCGGGAAATCCTTTGTTTCTAAGTTCTTTATTTAAATTCTTTAGAGTCTCTATCATTTCCCAACCAGATACAACTGCTTTTTCAGGATGTTTATCCACATTAAGTGGCGCGTTCCAGATGGCCATAATTGCATCACCTATATATTTATCGAGAGTTCCACTGTTTTTTAACACTACATCTGTAAGAGGTGTAAGAATAAGATTTAACAACTCAACCAATTTCTCAGGTCTTAATTTCTCGGAAATGGTAGTAAACCCTCTAATATCCGCAAATAGAACAGAAATTTCCCTTTTCTCACCACCAAGTTTGAGCTTTTCAGGATGCTGAACCATAATTTTCAGAAGGGCAGGTGAAACGTATGTATCAAACATGCTTTTTATAAATCTTGCTTCTCTGCTCTTTTTGGCTATAAAAAACACTTCATTTAAAATTATAAAGAAGACAACAAATAGCAGTATTTGAAATATGTTTGGAAAATACAGCTTTAATACATAACACAAAATTGAAGCTATCACTAAAAGAAAAATCAAACATAAATATTCCAAGGCACGCAAATAAACGCTCTCCGTAAAATGAAAAATAAAAATTATCATAATACCAGAAAAAATCATAAAAATAAGATCGAAGCCTACAGAAGGAAACACAAAATCACGATTCAAAAAGTTGGATAAAAACGTATAATGAAAGAAAGGTCCAGGAATATATCCTATAGATGATGGCTTTATATCAGTAATTCCTGCTTCCGAAATACCCAAAACAACTATTTTATTTTTAATTGCATTCTCAGGAATTTTTTTATCATAAAGATCAGAAAATGAATACACATGTTTATAATAGTCAGCAATATGGTAAAAATTTAAAAGAACATCTTTTACAGGCAGTTTTTCTCCATCTATCCATATATATTTATCAGTAACATTAAAATCTTTTCGCAAGTATAACCTTAAAGCCTGGAGTCCTAAAGAAGGATAAACATCTCCTAAAAAGACAGACAAAAGAGGATAGTGTCTTATTATTCCATCTTCATCTCCCTCAACATTTAACGTACCGGATAAATAGCAACTATTTGTAATAAACTCAATATTCGCTTCAGCAAAAGAATACATAGGAACAGCCAATTCCTGCGGAACTTTTAATAAAGCAGAATCTGAAAGAACATCTAAAATATCATCTGAAGGATTTTCTGTTGCCTTTCCTCTAAGAAAAAAACCACAAACAACATTATTAAGCTTAGCTATAGTATTTGCAAGCACTTCATCTTTTATATCTGAAGTCTTCTCAGAGAAAACCATATCTAATGCTACAACTCGAGCGTCTTTGAGATTTTCTAAACCCCTGGCAATCAGCCTTCTATCCCAAGGCCACCTTCCAAATCTATTAACACTTTTCTCATCTACCAAGATGAGTGTTACTTCATTTGAAGGCCTTGATAAGTTGAAAGCATAAAACATATCCATAACTCTTAAAGAAAATGAATAAAAAGGAGGAACCTTAAAAAAATAGATAATAAAAGTGAGAAAAAGGGAAAACATAAAAAAAAGAAATGAGGCTAAAAACTTCCTCAAACTAAGCTCCCAAGCATTAGTTAAATATAATTATATCACTTAAACTATTCTTACCATTTCCAAATTTCCATTAACAACAATTTTGTCTCCAATGACACAAAAAACACCTGCTATCTTTTTTTCTCCGATTAATCTTTTTGCTTTTTCGACCGACTCCTCAAAAGTCCTGCTATTGGCAAGAAAAGTTGCCGCACAATCGGCAACAACTACATCCTCAGCAACAACCGTAGCTATTGTAGTATTTCCAAAACTCAAAGAGTGTCCGATTTTGCTCGAAGAACTACAAACGCCCCATTTTCCTTCAGGAATCCTCAATCCAATAGTTTCATCTATTTTAGAATTTCCCGTGTAAAGCTTTAAAACTCTTCTCTCTTTTGAAAAAACTAAAACATCCCCGCCATTTTCAATTATGTACTGGCTAAAGCCCAGCCCTTCCAACTTTTTTCCTACAAAATAGTTTATCGCACCAGCAACGCCCGCCATTGGTCCAACACCAACTTTCTGAGAAGCATTCAACATAGTTTTTACGATTTCCGGCAACAACAGATCATCAACCTTTACAGGCACAAGGCTGGAATAAAAGTCAGGATTTTCTTTTATATAAGCTTCAAGTTGCTTTCTCAGCAAAATAAGATATTCTAAAATCACCTTTTTAAGATTTTCAGAAAAAGAGAAAATCCCGGGCAGATATATCCACAAGTCACTTTCACCTGCACTTACTTCAAAAGATACACCTTTCCTTCCAACAAATTGTCTGTAAAATCTCTTCTCCGGCCTTACCTTCTTCATCACCACTTCTTTATAAGTTCTGATATTTCCTTTGAACGCTTAAAAGCAGCAAATACCGCCTCTATAAAGGCAGAACGAACACCTTTCTCTTCAAGCTTTGCTATCCCCTCAGCTGTCGTACCGGCAGGTGAAATAACACTATCCTTCAAAACCTCTGGATGTTCACCCTTTAAAACCATCTCCGCAGAACCTTTAACTGTCTGAGCTGCTAATTTTAAAGCTGTATCCCTTGGAAGTCCTGCTCTAACGCCACCATCTGCAAGAGCCTCAATCATAAGGAATATAAAAGCAGGACCACTACCTGAAAGACCAGTAACAGCATCCATCAACTTTTCTTCCACTTCTATAACTTCCCCTGCTGTACTGAATAGCCCTTTAAAAAGATTTATTTCCTCATCAGAAACATTAATATTCCTGCTAAAAGCTATTGTACCCTCACTAACTTTAACAAGTATATTAGGCATAACCCTGATAATCTTTTTATCTTTACCGAGAATATTCTCAATGTTTTCAATAGGATAACCGGCAGCTATACTAACAATCAACTGTTGGGGAATAACCGCATTTTTAATCTCATTCAAAACGGCCGTCATAACTTGAGGTTTGACGGCAAGCACAATAATATCCGAAAGAGCAACGACTTCCGTGTTCAAAATAAAAGTATTAATCCCAAATGTTTGCTTTAAATAACAAAGTCTCTTTTCACTAACATCAGAAACATTTATATCGCAGGGCTTAATTTTACGTGAAGCAATAATTGACTCAATCAAAGCCTCTGCCATCCTGCCACCACCAATAAATCCTACCCTTGCATTCATAACTCCTCCGCCTATTTTATGTTTACACATAGTAATCTTAAGAATACCAAAAAAGCCCGGGTGGCGGAACTGGCAGACGCGAGGGACTCAAAATCCCTTGCCCTTGCGGGCGTGCGGGTTCGATTCCCGCCCCGGGCACCAATTAAAACCTTTTAAAAAAAAGCGTTTTTCGACCTTAATTATAATATTACTTACCCTCTGGACAAAAAAGAATATAGGGAATATAAAGGAACGAAACGGAAAAATTGATCGCAGTGTGCGATCAATTTGCGACCAATTTTGCACCCATATAGAGGGAGGCATAAAATGAGACTCTTTAAAAGGGAAAATGGCTACTGGTACATAGAATATGAAAGGAATAAACGCGTCAGCCTAAAAACAAAAAACAAACAGAAAGCTATTAAGCTTTTCAAAGAATTCCAGGCTCTTTACTATCAAAGAAAAGCCGGAATAATAAGAAAAAGCATTACACTATCAGATTTCCTAAATGAATACATAGAATGGGTATCTGAAAGTAGAAGTCAGGGAACTTATAAGAAAATACTCACTATTACAAAACAATTCCTGGAATTTTGCGGTAACATTCCTATTGACGCCCTGGACGTAAAATTATTTGACAGGTACATCATTCATTTACGAAAGAAAAAACTCAGCTTTCAAACGATAAACGGTCACATAAGACACCTTAAGGCTGCTTTTAATAAAGCTGTTAATTGGAATTACATAGATAAAAATCCTATAGCGTCATACAAACTTCTGAAAATTCAGGAAAAACTCCCGAGATTCATGATGCCTGAACAGATTCATAAAGTAGCTTCTATTATAGATAATAAAATATTGAGAGAAATTTTTTATTTTTTAGTTTACACAGGAATGCGAAGAGGAGAGCTGGTATCTCTTACCTGGAAACAAATAGACCTTAAAAACGGCATAATCATACTTGATAAAACAAAGAACAAAAAAGTACGAATAATACCCATACATCCATTCCTGAAAAGAATCCTTTTGGAAAAATTAGAAGAAGATCCTGATCCCAGAGAGAGAGTTTTTCCAGTAAAGGCTGATTTTGTGACAAAAGGGCTAAAGAGATACTTTCGTAAAGCTGGAATTCCAGAATTTCGGGTGCACGATTTGAGACATACGTTTGCTTCTCTTTTGGCAATGGAAGGAGTATCTCTAAAAATAGTTAAAGAACTCCTCGGACACTCTGACTATAAAACAACTGAAATATATGCTCACATAGCTGAACAGACATTATTTGAGGCAGTTAAAAGACTTCCCAGTAATCTTGACAATATGGAATATACAAATTATCATAAGTAGTAAGAAATACTTATTTATAGTGAAGTAAGTTTTTATCAAAACAATTCGGGAGGTGGAAAATGGAAGCAGCAGTTATACTGCTAAAACTTTACGGGATTGCATGGGCAGTAGTCCCGGCATCCCTATGGTTCTTTTTCAGGAGGGTTTAACCCTCCCCCCTTATTTTCACGACTCCTCACGCAGATGATAATTTTTCCGCTGATCCTCTCCTTTTCAAAATAGTGTACAGCACACAGCGTGAACCGTGTTGAAACTAAAGAAATCAGAACCTAATTTTAATGAAGACAATCAAAAGAGGAAAGGATGACTGTTCACTATTTAACAGGCATAGAAGCCCTCAACTATCATGGGGCAGACTGGCATTCTTTTGCTTACGATTTTAACCGCAGATATCCCGAAGAGGTTAGAACGTGGGCAGAAGATTACGGAATCATCAAAGAAGAAAACAGGGAGGTGGCAAACCCTGTAAGGGCTTTTCTTGATTACCTTTTCTACAATATCAGGTTCAGGAAAAGAGTTCCTGTTAAGAGAATAAGCGATCTTAACTTTTCGGACAAAGAAGAAAAAGAAATAAAACAAAAATTAAGAGAACTTCTCGAGCCTGCCCTCAAAGAAGAGGAACTGGAACTTTTGAAAAAGTGGGAACGGTATAACAGAGGTGAACACTATGAACTTGCGCGTATCAGACTTCTTGAAAGAGAAGCTTGGAAAAGAAGAACGAAAAAAGCTCAACGTAATGTCAGAGATTTTAAAGAAGCTGTCAGAAAAGCCTTTAATCTTTAAAGGTGGTAGTGCGTTGATGTTTTTCTACGGACTTGACAGATTTTCTGAAGATCTTGATTTTGACTGCAATTATAAGCTTTCGGCGAGCAGTATTATTAAAAGTTTACAAGCTATAGGAAACGTTAATCTCAAAAAAGACACAGAAACTGTTAAAAGAATGATGGTTTCCCCCCACAGAGAAAATTTTAAAGTCAAGGTGGAAATATCTTTACGGAACTATAAGCCGATTTTGTCTTCTAAAGAAATAGGTGCTTCTCTTCGTGTTTACGATATTAACGACCTCTTTCAGCAAAAGATTAACGCCTTTGTAGGAAGGCATACAGCCCGAGACCTTTACGATATTGGTTTTATTGTTGAAAAGTATTATGATTTCCTTCTTCCAGGATTAAAAAAATCCTTGTTTAACGTTTTTTCTTCTAAAGATGAAATATACGACCTCATCCCGATGTATGCCGAAATTTTCACAGAGGACGACATATTGACTGATTCAGACCTTTTAAAAAGCGTAACGAGATTGATGACATTCTACGAAAAAATGAAAGAGGACCCGAGAGATTCTCTTGAAGTTGAGGAAGATTATAAAGAACCTGAACCATGACTTTTACGGGGAAAAGGCCGGGGCAAAACGCCCCGAAAGGTTAAGTGGGAATCCTGAAGTGAAGATTCTATAATGCGGATAGGATTCTCAATGCTCTCTTTATACCAATATGAAAATGGAAGTCCTCGTTTTCTATTCTGACGCCCAATCCAGCAATCGGATAACCACTTTCTTTATCAAAAATATTAAAGGTTCTTATTTCAATTCCATTGATGGTTCTTTTAAAAGGTCTAACATCTCCTTTCCTTAAAAACTGTTCAAGAGCCATCTGTAAAAAGTATTTCACTTCTCCTTCAATACCTATCTCTTTGTCTTTAATCTTCATAAATAACTTATCCGATTGCTTTTTTAAAACAATAGTTTTCCCGTTTTCTTCCCCGACAATAACTTCCTTATCCCGAGCCTGAATGTATTTTTCCATGGCATAAAGACTTCCCCGCCTGAATTTCAAGGATGCAATAACTTTCCCGCCTTTTTCCACATCAAAAGCAGCTCCACGTCCGAACGTGTGAATGTTAAGCAAAAGACCGTTTTTTTCTAATTTTTCTCTTTTAAGGGAATAGTATCCGGCAATAAATGGACTTTCCAGTTCAAGATTTTCACCGTTTAAAAGCTTATCTACTACATCCTTCGGTAGGGAAGAAAGTAGAGCTACCTTCAAAAGTTGTTTATTTCTGTACAAATTTCTCCTTAAAGAAGAAACTATTTCAAAAAGTGCTACTAAACCCACATCAAACTCATATATCTCTTCCTTTGTTACGATTTTTACCGTCTTGTTGTTTATTTCAACCTTTCCGCCGATTCCGACAAATACATTGTCTTTCGCATTGCCACAAACAATACCCAATAACTCCGCCGTTTGATCTTTAGAAAGGAAAATAGAACCTCCCGGACAGGTTATTTTAAGTCTGTCTTTTGTTACGGTAACACCAAATTCCCGGGACATATAAAATGTTTCACGATTTTCAACCTCTCCCCTTAAAAAAGTCTCAGCTGCAATTTCAATGGCCGCCTGCTTCTCACATAAAAGAACTTCTTTCCAAATAGTTCCGACTAAATCTCTAATATGGAGAATTAAATCATCTTTTTCCTTTTCAAATACCCACTCCACACCATCGGGATCCACAAATTTTACCTTTCTTATATGAGGTCTTACGGCTTTCATAAAGGTATATGTACCAAGATTGTTGAATGCAACCCCTGCATCCTTATCCCCGGCAAGAACTCTCATGTATAGAACTTTTTTCTCCGTGTTTGTATAGAGTTTTGCCGCCGGATTCCCGGGAAAGGTTTCTTCAAGTTTTTCCCTGAATTCTTCATAGCAACTTCGGGCAAGTATCTTATGTAGTCTCGGCAGTTTAACGGTTCTATAAGGAATAAGACCGTTAAAAGGTTGCTTAAACTTAAAAGGCTTATTCGCCCTTACAAGAAGGCCGTTTTCCTTTACTTCAACAATTCCACCGGCTGCTCTCATTTCCATTTTCCACCTCCTAAAGCTCTGTTTACAAGTTCTACAACTCTTTTACTTTGTATTTCTAAAACAAAAGCATCAAGATCTTCTCTCCTGAAACGCCATCTTCCGCAAACTTTATAAGCTCTTATACTACCACTTGCAGCTAATTTTCTAACAGTCTTTGTTGATAGCTTCAAATATCTTGAGGCTTCTGACGTTGACATCCACCCATCCATCAGAAAACCCTCAAAACTTTTTTGGCTATATATTTGGGAACAAACCCGAAATACCTGCTGTCGTAGGATCTCGGATGCGTTCCCATTGCAAAAAAATACCCCGAAGGGACGGTGCCGTTGAAAACAAAATGTGAAACTTTTCTGCCCTCTCTATCCGTTTCAACCGCTTTACCTAAAAATTTACCGTTACAAAAATAATTTCCTCCTGTTACGGTAAGCCTTTCACCTTCGTCACAGACATCTCTTTTCAGCAGCCAGTCTGTAAAAAGTCTGTAGTATCTATTTTCTTTAAAAACCGGAAACGCTACGTAATCACCTTTTTCCGGTCTGAAAGGTGTTTTTATCCAAACTTTACCATTTAATGACACGTCTTCCGAAACTATTAACCGAAAAGGCAGATATGAAAAGATAACAAACATCAACAGAATCCAGAATCCCGTCCTGTAAAGATTATCCGTTTTTCCCATAATACTTCCCTTCCTGAAGGATTATGAGCGCTTTATAAATTGATTCTTCAAGCTGATCAAGACTGACCAAACCCGCAGAAATCAAAACCCATTTATACTCGTTTTCGGAATCTTCATACACCAGCCACGTTGTTGGAGTAGTTTTCACCTGAAATCTTTCCGCCATCTGCGGATACTCATAGACATTTAATACCTTTATATAAATCCCGTATTTATCCTTCAGGAATCTCAGAATGTTGTTTTGTGCCCTGCAGTAGGAACATCCGGGCTTTTCAAAAACCGTAAGTGCTATCCTGTCGGCATTCTCTTTTATGGTGTTCTCAATCTTCCTCTTTTCTTCTTTAAGATATATCCTTCTTGCAACCGTCGAAGTCGGAGGCGTCTCGGAAACATCCGGATAAAGGTGCGCAACTTCCGAACTTACGTTCACAAATTTTTCGGCTTTACTTTTTATGTACTGAGTTAACTTTAAATAAAGATATACATTGCGCAAGGTCGGTTTCATAACGGCAAATCCCCTGAGTTTTTCTTCTAATTTCCTGATCTGTTCTGCGGTCATATTGTCAAGCTTGTCAGGGTAAAGAACTACTTCAAATTCCTTTTCACTATAAGTTTTCTTTTTCTCCGTATCGCTTGTCTTATTTTCGGTATGCCAGTTGTAGTGAAACCAGCCCTCACCTGGTTTTTGTTCAAAGAAACTCTTAGCATTAACCTTTCCTGATAAGATCATCAGGAGGATAAAAATCAATAAACGTCTCATGGACTTTTCTCCCTCTCACTCTGATCCTTCTGATGACAAAAAAACCGAAAGCTATAACAATACAAGCAAGCTTTAACATCGGTACCGAAATGGCCGAAAGCGGCTCTGCTCCGAACTTTAAAAGAACCGGCTTAAACATTTCTTTAACCACAAAAAGAACCTTTAGCATAATCTTTGAAAGAGGTTCTGAAGTTTGCGGAGGATACCAGTTAATAACCTTTGGAAGATTGATTAAAAGCAGTTCTATCAAAAGTTCTTCCGCAATAAAAGTAAAGGTAAGCATAAAGAGGAAATTCAAATAAAACTTTTTAAATATCGCGTATAAAAGGCTTTCTGTTTCAAGAACGTATCTGTTTACTATGTAGTAACAAAATAGCAAAAATATGGAAAAAATGGTGGCCCTCGCCGTGAACAGGCTGAAGTGTAAAATAAAAACAAAGGAAAGTGTTGCAGCTGTAATTGCAATTTGAAAGAGAAATGCCTGTTTTACTGCAAAGTTTGAGATTGATGTTTTTTCAGAAGTCAAAAACATCTCCCTGGAAGATCGGTTCTGCTCAAGTGCTCCTTCAAGAAGCAGAAATCTCAACCAGTCAAGAGAAGATAGAAAGCCTACAAGGTTTTTCAGGTCAAGCTTTCTTCCCTCAAGCTCATTCGTTATTCCATCCAGTATGCTGTCTTTCACTTCACACTCCCTACTTTAAAAAACACTACGAAAGGTAAAGGATCGGTAATCTCTTTCATCATAAAAGTGATTTTTGACTCGGTAATAAAAAATCCTCTGTTCTGGTAGTAATAACGCTCTTTCAAAGCAACGGAAAGGGCCAGCATCGTATCACTATCTTCATAAGCATAGAAAGACTCACTCTCAAGACCGTTAACGGTAAAAACGGAAACTTCAAATCTTTCTCTCTCTTTCTTCAGGTAAAAAGGATGGGAACTGATAACAAATGATTTCTCAAAAAGTGCAAGAGCTACTTTTCTTTTTGCAGCTTCAAATTCCGGGAAGAAGAATTCCATCTTAAGTCGTTCTTCACCCTTTGCAAAGGTAAGGAAATACTTGTTCACACCTTTTGTAAGTATTATGAAGCCGTTCCCGAATCTTATCCTTCCTCTGCCGTTTTCCATGAGCATCAAAAGGTTATACGCCGCTTCGGATGAAAAAGAAGAAGTAATTTCACTGTACAGGGTTTCGGCATCCAAAATCATATTCCGAACACACTCCTCATTCTGATTCTTCCCTCTTCGTCAAGGGGAGCTTTCAGCTCTCCGTATCCGAAAATTTTCCCGACTCTGATAGGTTTATCATTAACCGTTCCGGCATAATAGGAATCCGTTGAAAGTGCCGCCCTTACTCTCTTTACGCAATCTTCAGGAATCGGTTCCTGATTTATCCTTACATTTCCGTCTTTTGTCCTTTCAAGCAAAAAAAGATCGGCAACGGTTGTGACTTTAGGCAATTCTGCAAAAAAAACCATAAACTCCAGAAGATGATACTTGCGAAAAAGGAACTTCGTTGACATGTTCTGCTTTGTATCTGTTACAAGCATTCCGGCAATGTACCCATTTCTGGGATTTTCATTAATAAACATCCTGACTCTGACATTTCCCCTGTACTCGGCAGGTTTTATATCCAGATTGTCTTCACCCGCTTTTAAGGCCTTGAAGCAAAAAGAAAAGAAACTCGTTCGTAAACCTATCGGTATTTCTACTTCACCGACAAAAGGCGAATAATCCTTCCTGCCTCTTATTCCTTTTATGTCAATCTTTCCGTTTCTAAATTCAATTTCACCGCCTATAACTTCCACTTTCCACCTCCACGTGTAAATATATCTTATATATTCTATTTTGTCAATGTAGCATTATAGAATGCTTTAAACCCTTCCTTAACCTTCTCCTGCATATCCTCGTAGAGTTCCGATAAATCCATTTTTCCGAAATCAAGCTTTTGAAACTCATCAACTGTAAATCCCCGGCATACCGGGCTTTCCGGCGTTCCCCAGGAAAGACCTATCTGTGGCCTTCCCTGTTCCTGAACTATACGGGCAAGCTTTGAGGTAAAACAGCAGTATGTCCTTTTCTCCTGAAGGCATGCTATAAAGTGACCGAAAGCTTCTAATTTAGAAGCACAGTATTCGCCCACATAATGACATTTCCCGTCATGCTTCAGTACTGCAAGGGTTTTCTCGGTATCTTTACACGGAAGAACTCCAAACCACATGTCAGAATCAAGGCAACAGTTTGAAAATCCAGTTTGAGTACCCGGCGGACGGCATCGATAGTCTTTGCCGTTGAAGATGTAAACGAAACCGGTGCATATTCCGGAAGAGTCAACTGTTCCGTCGTCCTGTTTATCGTTAATACCTTCCGGTGTATCTTCCGAAACTGCAGCAGAGGAAGAATACTGAAAGCAGGCTACATCAGAACAATAGTATTTTCCGTCAACAGGCCAGCAGGGATAGTCCCCGAGAGGACATGAAAAGGAAGACGAAGCTATACATCTACCGTCCTGATATATAAACCCGGACGGACAGGAATAACAGTTGCTTGAACATGCATCGGCAGTGCCGTAAGATACACCGTTAATGGAACATCTGTAATCATAGTCTATGCAGATTCCGAAAATAATTCTTCTTGCACAGTATCTCTGGCAATATCCTGTAACCGGTGGCACAACACACTTTTGAAGCTGCGAATCGTAAGTTGATCCCGCCGGGCATACAGGATTGCATTCCGTCTTATCTATCGGACATAATGAACCGTTATCCGTTGATATACACTTCTGCATTTCATCGGGATCGTCATAAATATCATTTCCGTTCATATCCTTATAGCAGTAGTTTTCTCCGTCTTCGGGATAGGTATAGGTGCTGTCAGCTTCCGCCGTTTCAGAACTTTCCTCTATAGAGCATTGAAGAAGTAAAGGGGCTTTTGTATCAAGGGGAATAGGTGTTCCGGAACATTCTGCATATCCTGAATATATCGTACACATAGTTCCCGTAAGAGGACTGTAAAGCCCGGTATCGCAAAACACGTAATCCGTTCTTATCCCAAGCTTTGAAACTATGTCCGGTGCAGCTTCACAACTTACAAGCTGACAATCCTGCGGAACATTGCTATTGTAATCACTGATTGTATAGCTATTATCACTAAGGCCATACTCCACACCGTTTTCAATGTACGTATTTGTTAGAGCATAGGCCCTAACTGAAAACATTAACAGCAAACAGATAACCTTCCTCATGGCGCCTCTTTTGAACAGATTACATCTTTACGTGCTGCATCAAGAGCCTGTATGGTTATGAGCGTGTCAAGATCCGGAGACAGGTTACACGTACAGTTTTCAACAACCGTCTCTCCCGGCTTAACGGGACATCTTCCGTCAGCACACAGTCTTATTTCCGTTACTTCATTTTCCTTTACCGTATCGGATGTTCCCTGCGCTTCCTCCTGAACGGTCTTAACCTTGCAGTATTGATTACACGTCTCATTTCCCATTTCGGACGTGAAATTTCCCCAGCCTGCCGTTAGTACACCTGTTCCATTGTCATAAGTCATACTGTCAAGAAACGAAGTATCTATAGAAGTTCCTGAACTATCTGAAGGACACGTGTAAACCCTGTGAATATTCCACCAGGGAGCATCTATATCAAGTCTTTCACCGGTATCTGACAATCCCGTTATTTCTGTTCCAACTGCACAAAGTTTCCAGCTTTCGTTTGATAGATCTATTGTCCGACAGGATGCAGGAACAGAAATTGAATACTCAATCGTATTATTAACAGTTTTAAAACAGTTTTCGTTATTCCAATCACAGTAAGTTTCATCTTTCAGTGTGCAATTTGCAGGTGGATGGCACGTATTTGAAACCGTGTACGTAAGCTCATCTGTCTGATAATTCATGCTTTTCCAGACTTCAAGATGGCCGCTCCAGACACCTGTTTTTCCATCATCCTGACAGTAAAACCTGAAACTGAAACTTCCTGTCTCATCCTTAAAATTCTCATTCGTATATACGATTGTCCCCCAGACCCAGTTGTTCGACCAAATCTCATCTCGGTTAACAAATCTTCCTAAAAGAACACCGTCTTTATAAGCTTCTATAAACTTATAATTATTTCTGTACCAATCATAATCATCCCTTACCAGTACCGCATAAAGGTTTTGATACCCCTTCAACTCAACCACACCAAGATTGAACGTGGCAGGCCCATCTCTTTCCGTTGTATATGTTGGACTTTTTCCCAGGAAACAGTAAAGCATCCCTCCTATATCTTTTGTAATCCCGGAAGGACACGTGTCGGTCTTTGTTACAACTTTTTTAGACACATTCACGCTTATATCACACCTGTACTCATCGGGAACGGAACTTTCGGCCGGCCGTGCAACTTTTTCCCATAGATCCGTTCCACTTTCTTCGACGGTTCTGTTCCCGGATCGAATATCCTCCGCAGCCTCATCAAGTCCTGAAGGATCAGAATAATAAGACTTCAGCTCATCTACATTACCTTCACATACTGGATTAGCCGCTCTGTAATATATTGTCGCATTTGCAGAATCTATCGTTCCGTTTGACACCTCTATTCCGGCCTTTGAGTAAGTTCCTGCAAAAAATCCTCCAGCTGTTTGCAGAATTGAATCAAGGGAAATCCCGCAGGATGACTGTATGCAGTAACATCCTCTCTTATATTCTTCAGCACTGCCTACAACAAAAGTTCCATTCACAAACGAAACGGGATAAAAGGAACAGGAATCAACGGGAAAAGCCCCCGCACACTTGATAAAACCGTCATCGCAAATTGCGGAAACGCCTCTAAATACCTGTACTTTATCGTATGAACCGTCAAAATTCGTATCCACATAAACATAAATCTCTTTATTACCGGAAACCTCTTTCAGCTTTACTTTCAAGAAATCAACCACAGGACAGGAAACGGTAGCGTTTACCCTGCCGGTAAGAGAAGATATTCCGTCCTTCGACGTTACAGAACGATAAGTGGAATTGCTTTTTATCTCTGAAAGCTTTGACGACGGAAGCTGAAAATTAAAATCAGCTCCGTAGGCTACTTTCAAAAACAACAGAGCAACTGTCAAATACCTATAACGCACAGCAATCCCTCTTCTGATAGATTTGAAAGACTATAAAACCTTCTTTTTCAGGAAACGGAAGATTAATAAGTTTTCCCCACACAAGATCTGTCATCCCGAGAGGAAACCTATGGGGGAATACTCCTGGAAATATCGGATATTGAGAATAGTTTGATTTCTCCCAGATAGGAGCCGGAAGAGCGGCGCATCTTCCCTCTACCATGTGAAGTCCAGTTGTATCCCAGAGCATTCCCTGACGGGTCAGCTTGAATATCATTTTTGCAGAGTCAAGAGAAGCCGCCCTTATAAAACTTGTCGTATCTACAAACCCGGAAAGCGGGAATATTGAAGCTCCCCCGCTACACCAGTAAAGAACATCTATATCAATCCCTGCGGTCGTAGCAGCACCGTCAGCCATGCAGGCCATCTGTGCAATTGGATTTGCAAACAGAAGACTTTCCGGTGACATGTAAGCAGCAAGCTGCTCATTGTGCCAGGTGGGATCAAATTCTGAAATCCATCCAATATCCATCCCTGACGCCGAAGGTGAAAAAGTGCACGACAGGTCTGTGAATATCGAAAGCAGCTTTAAAACGTTAAAGCTTACATAGTGAACTTCAAAAAACGAAACGCCGCCAAAGCTGTCTTCACTTCCATCAGTTCCCATATTCCCTTTAAGCGGTATTGAAAGTCCGAACGTAGGAAAACATCCCGGTATTTTCACTGTCTCAATGGTAGCAAGTGGTGAATAATAGCCTATAATGATGCCCATTGTGGGAACGGGAACACCAGCAATATTTCTTATGCAAAAGCAAAGCGGTGACAACGGTGGATAATCTGTTCTCATATCAGCCTGAAGTGCCGTTCCTCCGGCAATTGTCACATAACCTATACGAACCGGAAGCATATTTGAAATTGTTGAAAACTCAACACTCATTATCTGTCCTGCAGAATCCACAGGACAGAACCCTGACATGGAATACCCGGTAAACGGAAAGAGAAGCATAACCAGAAAAATCAAGAACCTTTTCACAACTTCCCTCTATAAAGCTTTTATGGTTATTATATTCCATTTAGGACATTTTGTGTACTCAAACAATATAGACAAAGATGTGAACAGGTTAAAAGAAATAAGGAAAAGAACTCCCGCTGAGAGGTTTGAGAATTACACCTGGAAGATGTCAGGGTATCCACCATGTATTGAACTCGTACAAAGAGTTGTCAGAATATCGTTAAGGATATATATTTGGATATACAGTAATCATGAAAACGGAGGAACTATGGCTGTTGCCAAGAAACTGATCAGCATGGACAAAGCACTTGCCAATGAGCTTTCTACTGTATCAAAGCTTCTTGGAGTTTCTCAGAAAGAAATAGTAGAAAAGGCTCTTGATTTCTATTTCGACTATCTGGATGTAGCTATTGCTGAGAAGATAAGTAAAGATATAGAAGAAGGCAGAGTGAAAGTTTACGATGCTGAGGAAGTTTTCAAGGAGCTCGGCATAAATGTATAAACTCCTGTTTTCTGAAGTTGCTAAAGAGGATTTAGGAAAATTTACCGTTGACGAGAGAATTTTTATTGCTGAAAAGTTAAAGTATCTTGCGGCTAACTTTGATCTTCTTAAGAGAACAAAAAAAATAAGAAAACTAAAAGGGAGCAGTAAGTTTTACAGGTTTGTTATTGCCAGAAAAATAAGAGCTATTTTTGAAGTGAAAGATGATGAACTTATTATTTTAATATTGAGAATAGGAAAACGAAAAGATGTTTATAGAGATTTGCGAAAATAAGGGAAAAGTCACTCAACAGGAACAACCGTAACCTCTATCGTCTCTCCCTTTTTCCTGCAAACAGAGACAGTCTCTTTAACATGAAATTTCTCAACCATATCTTTTGTAGCATAGTAAACCCTACATCCCAGCTTTTGTCCAAGTTTCCAGGCTAATCCCGACGTCGTGCAGAAAAGCGTATCGGAATTAAAATCATTCAGATGTTTCTTTACCCATTCAACTTCTTCCTTTCTGTTGCCGTTAAAAAATACCACTGTCGGTAAAGAGCTAATATAACGCAAAGGATTAAATGTATATCCTGCTGGATACAAAACTCCGATAACGCGGCCGTTCTTCACCCTGGGAATAGAGCGTTTCAAAGTATATACGGGAACAAACGTATATACTCTCTTTTTCCGTGCTGCAGGCAAAACCGGAAGATCTGTCGGCTGCCATGAGTAGATCTTTTTTTGCATTTTCTTTATAAGTGCATTCTTATCTATTCTATTAGCCCTCTTTTCTATTTCTGATATAAGATCCTTTTCTTTAATTGGGTAAATCGTTCCTATCTTTTCGGTGAATCTAACAGAACAAAGTCCTGGCGATTCTCCGAGAGCTTCTGCAAGCTTTTCAAGATATGGATTACAGGTATTTTCATAAAGCTTTTTAACAGCATATCCGAGAGAAACGTCACCATATACAACTGCTTCCGGTTTCCCATCTTTTAGAAGAAGAAAGGCCGGAACAGATTCTGCATTAATAAGCCGAAAAGGCCGGGGATCAAGGTTAAACTCAACTCTGTATGCTTCTCTATCACCTTTAGAAATAACCCTTCTGATAAAAAGAAGGGTGGGCCTTATTTTTGAAACGGTTCCTATTGTTCCCCGCAACACAAAAACAAAATCTCTGTTGAACCGCTCTGCTTCCCCGACATAAGCCTTCAAAGTTTCAAGCGGGACGGAAGAAGAGATTAGAACATATATCTTTTCGTCTTCCGGAAGAATTTTATCTTTCATCTTTTCAGATTTATAGTTGCCATTTTTCTTTACTGCTTTCTTAACCTCCTTGACTTGCTCTTTCAAAGCCTCTTTTTCCCTTTTTACGGCAGTACTATTTTCAATTTTTTTAATTACTTTTTCCAATTCGGTTATCATTCTGCGTACCTGCGGATTATCTGTAACATCAAATCCAAAAGCTCTGAAAGGTATCAAAATCAACAATAAAAAAACCACATATCTCATCGTTGCCCCGTATGTCTTGTATATTCTATTTAGGTATTATATAATTAAGTCAGTTAAACACTTATTTCAAGTGAAGGAATCTTTTTAAAAAATCGGGAGGTGGAAAATGGCCACGAAGGCTAAGGACCTGCATATGCAGGTAAAAAAACTCGTTCGACTCATCAAGGAGAGGAGAGAGGAAAAATTCACAGAATTCCTGCGGTTTGCAGGAAAATTTTCTCTTTCCAGATATTCGGCAACGAACATCTGGCTTATCTACTCGCAGAAGCCGGATGCAACGTTTGTTGCAGGAATGAAAGAATGGAACCGACTCGGAAGAAAAATCAGGAAAGGGGAGCGGGGAATTGCAATCCTTGCTCCAATCGTAAAACTTATAGAAAAGGAGGTGGAGAGTGAAATAGTAAAAGAAGAAAAAGTAGTAGGATTCAAAGCAGTTTACGTCTGGGACATTTCTCAGACAGAAGGAAGAGAAATTAAAGAACTCAGATTCGCTGAACCTTTAACAGGAAACTGGAACTACAAAAAGTATCTGAAAATCTTCGGTGTTCCCGTCCAGGAAGACAGACTTTACGGCCCAAAAGGGACTACAGACGGATTCACGATCTTTATAGAAAAGAAGCTCTCTGAAGCTCACAAAACAAAAACCCTTTTTCACGAACTTGTTCACTTGAGATACCATTTCGGTAACAGAAAACACGAAAAAACCTCGATAAAAGAGCTTGAGGCCGAGACCGCTGCTATGGTTATCTGTTCCGCCATCGGTCTGGACTCCTCAGAATACTCTCTCGACTATCTATCCGCATGGGCTTCCGAAGAGAACAAAGAAATAGAGAAAGCAATTTACAATGGTTTTCTCTATGCAAGAGAAATCATTAAAACAATTCGGGAGGTGGAACCGGATGAAGTACAAACTACTCAAGACATTTTTGAAAGAGTACTGCGATCTAACAGAAAAAACAGTCAAAGAAGCTCTAAGAGATCTAACAAAAGAAGATGTTTGGTATCAGGAAGATCTTGATCCGATTTTCTCTGCGATGGCCTGGACAATAGAAACGGAAATAAAAACTTTTGTTCTGAGTATTCAGGAAAATTACTACAGAGACATTTATTACGCTTTCGGAACCTGTTCCGGTATCCCGCTCTACATCGGAACAGGAAAACTGCCGTTGTTTTACGGATTATCTCTCCGCGAAATTGAAAACTTTTTACAGGAGTTAGTCAGTATTTCAACGAAAAACTTCAAAACACTTCGGGAGGTGAAAGATGGTAACAACACCGCAAGAACTCAAAAAAGTGTCAATGTTTCTTAAAGAATGTCCTTCAGTAACAGCAAAGGTACTGAAGGCAAAAAAAGAAGGAACTCTCTACGGTGCTCTTGTGGAAGATTATCTAAATACAACCGCCAAAGTCGTGTTTAAAGTTAAGAATGGAAAAATTCTCTGGAAGTGCAGCTGTGGAGGCATGAAAGGCAGGTATCCCTGCCATCATCTCATTGCAGCCATCAAATACTTCAAGCAGAACAAAAAGCAAGAAACACAAGAAGCTACAACTATAGCTCATTGAGAATCTGATCGGCTTACAAGAAAAATAGCCAATTCGGGGGCCTCCGGCTCCCGGCTAAAAACCTCGGGAGGTGGAAAATGGAAAAACAAGAAGAAATTGTAGAACTAATTACTGATGTTTCTGTCACGGAAAATTCAATCAGTTTTGTAATGGATTCAGAATTCAAAATAATCTTTCTGGATTCAGAAAACAACATCAGAGAAATCACACTAAATCTCAATTAAAAAACTTCGGGAGGTGAACAATGATTGTAATGACAAACGGCAAAGGAAAACTCCTTATATCCCCAAATAACTACGATTTTGTAAAGAGATATCTGAATAAGAAGGGATATTCATTTGTAAAACTGGGCAGAGAAATTCTTCTGCTCAGAAATAAAAAAATAGTGGGAAAAGTTATATGGCCGATGTTCGTTCCCAAAAAAACTTACGATGTGGAGGTTGATAAAGAATGAAGTTTAAAGAAGAACTCTTGAGAATTATCATGAACGGAGTTTTACTGCTGATAGCTGCAAGTACCTCGATAGTGTACAAAATGGATAAAATAAATCCTATAACCGCGGCAATATTTTCTGATGTCAGCGCCGTTATACTCATAATTACAGGATACATTATCGGGAAGAGTATAGACAAATCAGATAAAAAGTGATACTTTAAAAATCAAGGAGGTGGAATATGAACCAGATGACGGCATGGATATTGTTGATAATGAATCTTGTTATATTTGCCGGAGGGATTCTCTGGCTTAATGATCAGTTTACAAAAATGGAAAGGAAGAGAAAAGAAGAAAAATAATCTGAGGGGCTGTGCCCCTCTTACCTATTTTCAACAACTATCTTGTTATCTCCAATCAAAAACGTGACTTTTCCGTCAAAAATAACCAGATCAGGCGTTTCAAGACTATTAACATCAATCTTTCTGGTCACCTCCTTTGTTAATATTCTGTCAAATCCTCTATTAAGAGGAACAAAGACAACAGCACTTTTTATAAAAGTTTTCACAGTTTGCCTTTGAGCTTCAGTTCTAACAGGCACAAATCTTTCTATCCTGTACAGAAAAAGTCTTAATAGCTTGCTCTTTTCCGGAACGAAAAAGGAAACAAAAAATAGCGGCGGAAACATTTCCCTTGCCTTATAAATAAACATTTTCGGAAGATAAATCTCCCTATACTTTGCCTTTTTCTCATCGGGATACATTACGAGACCACAAACTTTTACCGCCCTATCAAGCTCCCTCCACTCATATATGATTCCACAGCTCATATTTAATTTATGCTTCTCAAGAAAATCCGTAAAAGAAATTCCCCTAACTTTTATCTCTTTTCTAATCAGTCTCACAAAAATAGGAATAGCTTCTCTTGCATTTACATTTTTCAATCTCTTTGAAAATCTGCTGATACCGGAATTTTGATAGTTAAACGCTAATATTTCAGTTTCTCCAAGTATTCTAATCATCAATTCATCAAAAGTTCTGCTGGCTCTTTTTCTTTTGCTCAAAAACACACTTGCAGAAACGTCAAGGCCTTCATCGGTTTCCACTATAAACTCTTCATCCTGCTTTTTAAAAAGACAAAAGGATGAGTGAAACCTTCCGTGACCGGGAAAAGAAACCAGATTAATGAATCTTTTATTTCTCTTTAAGTAAAGTTTTAAAGGCTCACCTCCGGGAAGTTTACATCCACAAGTAGCATAAACGTTAGAACCTTGTTCTCTTGCATCTATCAATCTTTCAAGGATTTCCTGGATAGAAGAAGAGAGCCTGACGTCCCACCTGCTTTCAATCAGAAACTTTCCGAAAACCTTTCCATCTTTCCATAAAAGAACTTTCAATTCTTTTTCCCGATAGGATTTCTGCCAACTTCCAGCCTGTATATGCCAGAAGCGTCCCAACTACGCAGTCGGATACATAGTGAAAACCCAATATAATACTTCCAGCCACTATAAGTGTGTAGAAAACAAAAGCTATCGGTTTGATTCTCTTCCCGGAAACAAGAAACAACAGGAAAGCGTAACCCACGTGGAGGGAGGGAAAGGCAATGTCTGCAAGAGTCGGAAATCCTGGAAGAGTTTTATGTTTAATGATAAACAGCGTATCAACCGCCGATTCTGCATGAATCTTTGCAGTAACATCTGGAAGATTCTTAAACAGGTCCGGATAGCAGAAGACGGGTGATCTTGTCGGCAGCAAAATATGGCAGATTGCAGCTGCAAAATACATAAACGAAAAAGCAAAAAAGAACTTTTTTCTATTCTTAACAGAAAGAGCTATAAGAACTGGTGGCAAAAGGTGAAGCTTGCCCCAGATGTTTTCATACACGTATGACAGAAAGCCGGCCGGTAAAAAGGAGAAGATAGTTTTAACTCTTATAAACAAACTTCTTTCTATGTCGGGAATCAAAGAACTGTATTGAACGTAACCGCTTACATAATACTTAACTGCCATGTAAATCCACACCGTGGTGATGAACAGAACACCGAAAAATAGAGATTCCTTAGCCTTCCGGTCAAGACCTTTCCAGTCATCCCGAAGCATATCAACAAAACAGGTACTCATTCCTATCGTGAAAAACAGCAATATGGAAAGAACGAAAACTGAACTTCCCTTCCTGATAAAGGAAACAAGAATCATCTTTCTATTTCCTTTTCAATCTCTTTAATCTTTGCACCTTTTATCACCTTTCCGTTCTCAAAAATGAAGGTCGGCGTTGCCGTAATACCGGAATTTAAAGCTTCTTTTACATTTTCAACAATATTTTTCTTTTGCTTATCGGAAAGCGTTTTAACCGTATAATCCTTTTTCCCTCCAAATATCTCCGCAAGAGCCCGTGCCTGCTGTATTTTAGGTTGGGAAAGAATATAAACGATAGCTTCTTCACTCTTCCTGCCGTGTGTTGGAACGAAATAGACATAAAAGGTTGCCTTTCCGCTCATCGCATACTTTCGCAGTTCACTACAGGCCTTACGGCAAAAAGGACATAGCGGATCGGTTATTACCACAATCTTTTTTCCCTTACCGCTCCCAACCTGAACGGCATATTCAAGATTAAAATCCTTAAAGGAAATTTTTCTCGGAAAATACGAAGAAAGTTTGTTTCTATTAAGCCCCTCTATCCTTTCAATACCGGATTTTCCATATACAAACAGAAGTGGAACACCTGTTAAATTAACCTTTTTAGCTTCATCAAGAAGAGGCTTTACATCGCATTCCTTCAAATTAACACTCTTTCCTTCCATAACCTCTTTCAGGGCCTTTTCTTTATCTTTACTGTCCAGAACGAAGCAACTTTTACCTTTTGCCTTTTTGTGAAACGGAAGAGGATAGAGAAAAACGTAAAGGTCAAGTTTTGAAAGATTCGGTTCTATATACTGCTTCCACACCTCTCTGCTGTAGGGACATTCGGGATCAAGAAAAGCGACAACCCTTAAATTGCCGTGCTTTAAGTGTATAGCTTTAGCCAGATCCAGCTTTTGTATTTGATCTCTTACAAGCTGATTTAGTTCCTGCTCTGTGATGTTTTTTCCATTTTTATAAACAACTCCTAAAATCAGATAACCGTCTTCTGTTACATAGACTATATTATTTCCGGTCTTTACCTCATATAGGTGTTTTCCAATCTTCTTAACCGCGTCTATCCTCGTAGATGGAATCGTTTTCCTTACCACCGGCGGAATAGAACCCGCAAAAGCAAAAGTAGTTGTAACAAGAAATGCCGTAAGGATTTTCTTCACCTTTTCTTCTCCTTATAGATTTGTTTATAGACTTTCCTTGCATATTTAAGCTGCCTGTCGGGATCCCCCGAGTGATAACACCCGACAGCCTTCCACGTCCATCCGTACCGGACAAAACACTGCTTCAAAATCCATGCACCGACAAAAACATTCGTACACGGATCGTATAAATCCATCTCACCAATTCCGTACTTTTTCAACACCGGAATCCAGGAAGAATTTATCTGCATTATCCCTATGTCCTTCGAGCCATTCCTGTTAAGCCTTACAGCCCCCGGATTAAGTCCCGATTCCACCTCTGCAATGGCCACCAGTAGAGACGCGGGAAGGCCATAGTACTCTGCAGCCTTCCCGAAGCACACCATAGAGGCGGAAAAGGAGGGGGAAAGGGGGAGGTAGATGCTAAATATCAATATCATCAATGTCTTCACCGGATTCATGGCCTTCAGCCACCTTCAGGGATTCCATGTTGAGCCTCTTCCTGTATTCCCTGTACTCTTCAATAAATGACTTCAGTTCCTTTGCAAACTCTGCATCAATCCCTTTACCCACATTGATGGAAAAATCCGGAACGTAATAGGTAATCTTCCTGCCGTCTTTCTCTATCACCCGCTTTCTGGAAGTCAGCATCACGCTGTGGGCAGAAATTCTCGGATCTTCTCCGGAACGTTTTTTCTCAATAACAATGTTTTTCAAGGCGTCTTTAAACTCTCTCGCAAACTCAGCAACCGATTTAATCCCAATCATGAAACCGATCTTGTGCACATCAGGAAGATAAAAAGCAATGTTAATCACCGAAAATACCGTACTGTTCTCAGGTCTGGGAAATTTTCTTGCCACATATTCATCAAAGAAATTTCTGAAAACCCTTTTATTGGTTCTATCCCATATCACATACGTTGAAAAAACTTTAATTGGAATTGCAATCAGAGGATAAGGAAGTTCATGAAGCTCATCATGTTCATAATAGCAATACTTTTGCCTCGAAAGTTCCGTGTTCAGTTTTAACACCGGCAGCTGGACAGTTCCGTTCTTCTCCTCAATATCATCCACAACCGGCGCGCTTAAAGAACAAATCCACTCTGCAAGCTCGCCGTCATACCTTTTCAATGCTTCGCACGCTCTAAATTCCATTTTCCACCTCCCGAACTATTGTCCTTAAAGACTCACACAACAAGTACCCTATAAAGATAAGCTCCCTGCTTTCGGGCACTTCTTTAATCTCTGAATAAATCATTTTCAGAATCCGCTCAAGCTGAAAGATATACTCCTCTACTTTTTCCGTTTCCATCCCTCGTCTCCGAAAGCTTTACGAAATTATACCTTGTATATTCTATTTTGTCAACAAATTAAAAACCGTTCCATCATTCTTTGAGCTTCTTTCTCTACCTCTTTAACATCTATGTTGGCTGCTTCAAGAACTTTCATAACAAAGCCGTATTCAATCTTTCTTATATCCCCGTTCAGCCATTTCATGAACCTTCTGTATTCCTTCTCTGAAAACCCCTCCTTCAACATAAAATGTCTGATCTTTATCCCCTCAAACTTTTTTCTTATTGCCATTTTGAAACACGCATCTATCTGCCAGATCCTTTTCTTTTCGTTCATCACTCCTTCCCTGAATAGAATATAAGGTGTATAGATAAATATATCACTGGCAGGACAAAAATACCAGATGGAAGAAAGGGCCTTTTTCTTCCAAAAATTCTGAAAGATTTTTTGAATGACTTCCTGCAGCTTTTCTCAAGGAAAAACCGAAAAGAAAACTGACAGAAACTCTGCAAAAAGAAAACAAAAGAAAAAAGAGAGTGAAAGAGGAGCGGGATTGATATTTTTGTCCTGCAAGTGAAACTTTTATCTCCAATATAGTAAAAACTCTTGTAAGTCTGAGTCAGTTAGAAGTGTTTAGATTATTGCTGAACTGGTAGCATTTCTTGTTTATCGAAATCTCCTTTGCTGGAACCTGCCTCCAAGTTTCAACCTATTCTAATGTACTCCATCGGACATCCTGGAGGACGAAGTCGACAGAAATCCTTTTCAACTCTTTCCTTAACCTTCTTGTACCTTGTGTCCCTGAATCCCATTAATTCTGCAACCTGAAGAGGTTCACCAAAAATCACCAGATCCGGATAGTAAGAGAGTCTCATCAAAACCGAAGTTGCACAGGACGGAAGGGAGAGTTTCGCATAATTCTTCGAAATAGAACCAGTAACCACCTTAAAGAACCTATTTCCCTGTTTAAGTAAGCTTTCAATTTTCCCTGCTTCGTTTCTACTTTCAATTGGAATGAACGGCCTGCTCCTCTCAAGATAGAGTAGAGGCATAAAGAAAGCTCTCGTTATTAGCTTTCCCTTGACAACGTTAATATTAAGAAACTTCCCGGTTGACCCTGCAAACCCATTTTCCCACAAGTCCCAGCCAAAAATCTGTCTTTTATGAACTATCTTTTTCCTGTCATTGTAAGTCAGTATCAGACTCTCTCCCGAAATTTCCATAGAATTATGAGAAATCAGATTTACAAATAGTCTAAAACCTTTAGGGGTCTTCTCATTTAACTTACCTCCCAAAACCGTAAGAACTTTCCCAACGGTTGGTAGAGATAAATTTTTGCTTTCCTTAAGCCTATTAATTCCTTTGTTAACGGAATTAAAAGCAAGACCATAAGCATCATCAATGTAACTCAGCATGATCCTTGTGAACGTTAACCTTGGCTTGTTTGAATTTGTAAGAGGTCGAAGTCTTTCCTCTCTTTCTTCAGTAGAATTGCTATTTGATTCATTTGGAAAGTCCAGTAAAGTAACTTTAATTTCTTTTTTACTCCATTTTTTCCAGAGAGCTTGAGTATCAACAGACTCACCGTAAAAAGGACAAATCCTGTCATGCTCTGAGGTCTTCTCTGGAAAACTCTTGATATAGAATAACTTCCCAGATTTAGCTATGATCAAGGGAACTCTTTTTTCTGGAAAAGAACAGGCACAGTAAAGGAAAGTATCTCCCGAAAGTTGCCCATAAACAATGTGGAGTTTTCTAAGAATCTTCCAGTACTTTTCTCTCCACTTCCTATTATTCTGATAATGGAAATAAATGTTCCTCTTATCTCTTCCTGTTGTAATTGGATCAAGGAGAGTAACAAGTTCCTTTACGTGCTTTTTAGGAACCTTAAAAAGATCCAAAACAATCTTAACTGATATAAACTCATTCATTCTTCACCATCCAAGTGATAAAGATGGGATACACAAACACCACACACATCATATCCGTTATTTTGAAGTAAAGCCGCTAAAAGCCTTGCTTTTTCTCTCTCTACACATAGAAATTTGTCTGAAGTCACATTAATTTCCTTAATTTTCCCCGATGAAAGAACCTTAAGCCTCACAGATGGCAACTTCTCCGTATCCTTTAATTTCACAG